>NZ_JBPOGG010000001.1:0-601565 GCF_051251825.1 Nonlabens sp.
CCCATGTGATAAAAGATATTTTAATAATAAAATCAAAGAAATAAAAAAAGCTCCAGCGTTAACTGAAGCTTTTGTGGGCCCACCTGGGCTCGAACCAGGGACTTTCTGATTATGAGTCAGATACTCTAACCAGCTGAGTTATAGGCCCGACATCTATCTTTTAAGAATAGTATGTCTTAAAAAGTCTGCAAATTTAAACTATAATTGCTCTTGTACAAACTATTCTTCAATTTCCTGACATAACTCGACAAGAACACCATTAGTTGTTTTAGGATGTACAAACGCAACCCATTTATTATCAGCGCCTTTCTTAGGTTCTTTATTAAGAATAGTAAAACCTTCTTTTTCTAGTCGCAACAATTCTGCTTTAATATCTTTTACCTTAAAAGCAACATGATGAATTCCTTCTCCTCGTTTCTCAATATATTTTGCAATAGCACTGTCTTCATGGGTCGCTGCGAGCAACTCGATCTTATTCTTTCCAGCTTTAAAAAATGAAGTAATCACGTGTTCGCTATCCACAGCTTCACTTTTATAAGGCTTTCTTCCTAGTAACTTCTCATAGGTTTCATTTGCTAGATCAAGATCCTTAACTGCTATTCCTAAATGCTCAATTTTTCCAAACATGACTCTTTATTTATTTTTCAAAAATATCACAAATCCAATTGCGTACCTTTGTCCCATGGAAGAAAGTAATAGACAGAAAAAAATTAGTGGTATCCTTCAAGAGGATATCTCCTCTGTTATACAGGATTATTTGAGAAAAAACACCGTTAAAAATTTACTCGTATCTGTGACTAAAGTAACGGTAACGCCAGATCTGGGATATGCTAAAGCGTATCTTTCTGTTTTTCCAGCAGATAAGGCTCAGGCTGTCGTAAACGAAATCGTAGAGATAGGACCACAATTAAGACATCAAGTTGCGGCAAAGGTGCGCCATCAATTGCGACGCATGCCCGAACTTCAGTTTTTCAATGATGATTCACTAGAATACATGGATCAAATCGATCGAGAATTAAAAGGACTCAATAACCCTATTGATAATCCAGATATACTGCCGCGTAGAAAAAAATCTTAGTGAACTTTTCTTACTACATCGCTAAGCGATATCTAGTCTCTAAAAATGGTAAAAACGCCATTAATATCATTAATATACTCAGTTTTATTATTACAGTTGTAGGTACAGCAGCGTTATTCATTGTACTTTCTGGGTTCTCTGGGTTGAAAGATTTCAGTACAGAATTTAGTAGTTATTTTGATCCAGACCTCAAAGTAAGTCCTTTAAATGGTAAAGTTTTGGAGGTTCCGCTTTCGCGAAAGCGTGAACTTAACAAGCTCTCAGGCGTAGAAATAATAAGTGCTACTATTGAAGAAAAAGCCTTTTTACACTATGATGGCAAGAATGATATCGCTTACATTAAAGGTGTAGAATCCAGCTATGAACAAATCATCAAAACAGACACGATATTGCTCTATGGCAGCTGGTTAGGAGATAGTGATTTACAAGTAGTCGCTGGTGCCGCAATTGCCGACGAGTTATCACTACAAGTCGATAATTACGGACGTTTTCTTCAAATCATGGTCCCTAAACCTGGTAAAAATGCTATAAACGCAATGAATTATCGAGATTCATTTAGTCAGCTGGATGTGGTGGCAACCGGTGTATTTAGTGTTAATGAAAACCTAGACAGCAAGTTCATTTTCACCACAATTACAGCGGCAAGAAAGTTATTAAATTATAGCGCAGATCAATCGAGTAGCCTAGAATTCAAACTTTCACCTGAAGCAAATGAAGATGAACTGCGTGAAGAAATTCAAGCTTTATTTGACGTTCCAGTAGTTATTAAAAACAGATTACAAATGAATGATGGGCTTTATAAAATGCTTAATTCTGAGAATCTTGCGGTGTATCTTATTTTTACGTTGGTACTTATTATTGCTTTATTCAATGTGATAGGTTCTATCATAATGATGATTCTAGACAAGAAAAGGAATTTAAAAACACTCTTAGATTTAGGTGCAAGTGTAACTTCTCTACGCTCTATATTTTTTGTTCAAGGGACTTTAATGACTCTGGCTGGTGGACTGATTGGGCTTTTTATAGGAATGGCCTTTGTCTATTTACAGATAGAATTCCAGTTGCTTTACATCGCACCAGAGATTCCTTACCCGTTTGCGATGAGATTAGGAAATGTATTTTTAGCCCTGGGAACAATTGCAGTGTTAGGAATTATAGCCAGTTATGTGGCTTCCAGACGTATTAATGAAGAGTTGCTTTCTCAGGCAAAGTTATGATCACCAAATTTTTCTAGTACCTCATCAAAAGCGTCAAAAACACCTTGTGAATCATCACTTGTGACCATTTTCATGCGGTATTCCTTGAAGTTAGGAATTCCTTTAAAGTAATTAGTATAATGACGTCTAGTTTCAAAAACTCCTAAGATTTCACCTTTCCAAGCAATGGACATTTCAAGATGACGTCTAGCTACTTCTACACGTTCTTGCATTGTAGGTTTTGCCATGTGTTCTCCTGTTTCAAAAAAATGTTTCACTTCTCTAAAAAACCAAGGATATCCTATACTTGCACGACCTATCATAGCACCATCAAGTCCATACTCGTCGCGCATTTTCATGGCAAGCTCTGGAGTATTTACATCACCATTTCCAAAAACCGGAATGTGCATGCGTGGATTGTTCTTAACATCGGCAATGGGTTTCCAGTTTGCGTTTCCTTTATACATTTGAGCACGTGTGCGACCGTGAATAGAAATAGCTTTAATACCTACGTCTTGTAAACGCTCTGCAACCTCAACTATTTTTATAGAATCATCATCCCAACCTAGTCGGGTTTTCACTGTAATAGGTAAATCTGTATGTTTTACCATGGCTGCTGTAAGAGATACCATAAGGTCGATATCTTTTAATATCCCAGCTCCAGCTCCACGTGAAACAACTTTTTTTACGGGACAACCGAAGTTGATATCTATAATATCGGGCTTAGTACGTTCCACGATTTCTACAGACTGCAGCATCGAGTCTAGATTTGCTCCAAAGATTTGGATTCCTACAGGACGCTCAGCCTCATAGATGTCTAGTTTCATGGTACTTTTTGCGGCATCACGTATCAATCCTTCACTAGATATGAATTCTGTGTAAACCACGTCTGCTCCATTTTCTTTGCAGAGTGCACGGAAAGGTGGATCACTCACATCTTCCATAGGTGCAAGTAGTAGTGGGAAATCGGGTAATTGTATATCTCCTATTTTAGGCATGCTGCAAAAATAAGGTATAATCTAAATTCCGTACCCTAGAACTTCCATATTTTAAAAACCCTTTGAAGTCTTACCAGTACGTTTTTGATCTTCTGGCTCCTCAGTATCGCGATTTTCTAGCCTGAAGTTTCCAAATTTATAGGTGAATCCTAAACTAAATAATTGAGTTTCGGGTAAGGTTAGTTCTCTATTATCTTGATTTTGGTAACGCGTTACAAAAGGCTGATTTGCCGACAGGAAAATGTCACTATAACTCGCAGTTAGTATGGCTCTATTATTCCATAAACTTTTTGAAAAACCTATTTCACTAGTTAGCATGTTTTCATATCGATAAGTACCAAAAAGAATACTAGAGACATATGATGCATTAATATTCATTTTTAAACTACCGTCTTTAGATATGTCAAAAAGGTTTTGAGAATCCAAATAAAATCCTGTGGTACTCGATTTTTGAAGACTTATAGGAGACTGCAACGCATCAATTTCATTTTCCATATAAAAGGCACTAATGCTTGTATAAGTAAGCCAACTCTCATTTAGCATCTTATAAATAGTTGCATCTACACTATATTGAAATTCATAATTCAGGTTGACTGACTGTTGAACTAGTACATTAGTATCATTATTTTGGAAAGCCACGCTATTAATCATATCACTAGTATGGAGATAATAAGCATCAACAAAAAGCTCATTTTTATAATTCCAGCCCAAGTTGATTTTATTAGTAAAAGCAGGAACTAAACCTGGAGTTCCAGTACTCACGTTATTATCATTAATAAAGTTATTAAACGGATTCAAATCTCCTGAGCCAGGACGATCTATGGATCGCTTGTAACTCAAGCTTAAATCGTTATTATCGTTTAAAGTGTGACCTAATGCTAGGTTAGGGAAAAAACCTAAATAATCTTGTTCATTTACAAGACCTAGTGACTTACTATCGCCTTCTACTTGAGTTTGTTCTAGTCGCAATCCACCAGTAAGAGACCACTTTTCCCAATCTCTTGACACTTGCGTGTAAGCCGCATAAATGCGTTCATCATAATCAAAAACGTCTGATAGCGATGGATCTAAAACAGCTCCCATGTTAGTATCAAAATAATCTTGATTACTCTTATTAGATATGTTTGTATACTTCAATCCCGATGAAAAGGTATAAGAGCCAAAAAGGTCTTCATAATCTACTTTTCCAGTAAAAATGTTAGCCTTTTGGAATCCTGTAGTTCTAAAGCTATTAGTTCCTGTAGTAGTTTGCGTGTTGTCAAAAAAGCGGCTTGAAAAGTCTTGAGTATTGTCGTTATCTGTAAAGATATAGGTTCCTTCTACATTTAAATTCCCACCATTATCATTAAGAACACTGTTCCATGCTAGATTTGCGTGGCCACTAGCATAATCCTGACCTACATCAGAGCTAGTATCAAAACCACTGAATGAAGTGCCACCTTGTGGTAAAATAGATGTCTTTACCTGGCTATCCAGTTCCCTGCCATTATTTAATCCCAAATATCCCATAAAGGATAAGCTGTTTTTTTCATTTAACGTAATATCTATAATACTATTTAAAGCATGTGCATCGCTTCTATTTACTGTGTTTACATCTGTAAACCAGCGCGAATTTCTCGTACCATCACTATTAAAAAAACCTACCTGAGACTCTTGAAGCGTCAAATCCTTACGAGGATTATAGTTGTAGTTTGCATACACATTTAACCAATCGTTTTTATAAAACTGGCTGGTTCCTATTTGATATTTTGCATAGGTGTCAATCTCATAATTTCCTGTTACAGATCCTTTATAACCTAGTGATACGTTTTTACTAGTTATAATATTGATGACCGCACCACCATCAGCATCATATCGCGCCGGTGGATTATAAATAACCTCAACACTCTTTACATTATCACCATTATAACCTCTTAGTAATTGTTGTAATTCTTCATCGCTTAGAAAAACTCGTTTATTATTAATATACACTTGAGCGGTGCTACCTTTAACAGTATAACTTCCATTCATTTCAAAAACTCCTGGTGTAGACTCTAAAATTTGAGAGGCATTTCCTGTACTTAGTGAAGTGTTCTCAACATTAAAAATAATGCGATCTGCTTTGCGTTCGATCGTTGGTTTTTTGGCAGTTACAGTTATTGCATCGAGCTGTGCAGCATCTGTTTCTAACACTAGATTATTGAGAGCAGTATCTTTTTGTAGAGTCAGCTTTCGCGAAAGCGTAACATAACCCACAAACGACGCCTTTAAATCATAATCGCCTGCAGTAACATTTGAGATAGAAAACTCTCCAGACTCGTCTGTGGAAGTCCCGAATTTAAAAGTTCCTTCTTCCACATCAAGAAGTACAACGTTTGCAAATGCGACTGGCGCTCCATCGCTATCTATTATGTTTCCTGTAAGATTAACTTGTGCTAGCGTACTTAAAGAGAAGAATAATGATAAAAATGTAATTAGTTTCATTCAGTAATAATTATGCCTCTAAATTAGGAAAGCTCTCCTAAAAATCGGGCAAGGAATTAGATTATATTTGCAGCAGTATCAACGGACTATGAAGAACATACGCAATTTTTGTATCATCGCACACATCGACCATGGGAAAAGCACGCTGGCAGACAGACTGTTAGACGCAACTCACACGGTTACTAAACGTGAATCTCAAGCACAATTACTAGACAGCATGGATCTAGAACGTGAGCGCGGAATAACGATAAAATCCCATGCGATTCAAATGGATTACACAGCTCCAGATGGTGAGCAATACATATTAAACTTAATTGACACACCAGGACACGTAGACTTCTCTTATGAAGTATCACGCTCGATCGCGGCTTGTGAAGGTGCTCTTTTAATAGTAGATGCTGCACAAAGTATTCAAGCACAAACCATTTCAAATCTTTACCTAGCTCTGGAGAATGATCTTGAGATTATTCCTGTATTGAACAAAGTGGATTTACCTAGTGCAAATCCAGAAGAAGTAACAGATGATATCGTTGATTTACTAGGTTGTGATCCTACCGAGGTGATTCCTGCGAGTGCAAAAACAGGTCTAGGAATTCAAGAAATTCTAGATGCGATTGTAGAACGTGTTCCTGCTCCTAAGGGTAATCCAGACGAGCCGTTGCAGGCACTTGTTTTTGATTCACAGTACAACCAGTTCCGTGGTGTGGAAACAATTTTTAGAGTTATAAACGGTTCTATTAAAAAAGGACAGAAAATAAAATTTGTCGCTACCGGCGAGAGCTATTTTGCAGACGAAGTAGGAACTTTGAAACTCAATCAAGTTCCTAAAAAAGAAATAAAAGCTGGTGATGTAGGTTACCTCATCACAGGAATTAAAGAGGCCAAAGAAGTTAAAGTAGGTGACACGATTACAGATCATGCAAATCCTACGACCAACCCAATCGGTGGATTTGAAGATGTAAAGCCTATGGTATTTGCGGGTATTTATCCTGTGGATACTGAAGATTATGAGGATTTACGCTCCAGTATGGAGAAACTCCAGTTGAATGATGCGTCTCTAGTATTTCAAGCAGAAAGTAGTGCGGCATTAGGTTTTGGTTTCCGTTGTGGATTCTTAGGAATGTTGCACCTAGAAATCATTCAAGAACGTCTAGAACGTGAGTTTGACATGACCGTAATTACCACGGTACCTAACGTATCTTATCATGCATATACTAATAAGAATCCAGATGAGATACTTATCGTAAATAATCCAAGTGATCTTCCAGAACCTTCTAGCTTGAATAGAGTTGAAGAGCCCTATATAAAAGCAACCATCATTACAAAATCTGATTTTGTAGGTAATGTAATGTCTTTGTGTATTGAAAAGCGTGGAATAGTCACTAATCAAACATATCTAACGACTGAGCGTGTTGAAATGACCTTTGACATGCCACTGGCAGAGATTGTTTTTGACTTCTACGATCGTTTAAAAACGGTTTCAAAAGGTTATGCTTCATTTGACTACGCACCTATAGGAATGCGCGAGTCTAAACTGGTACGTGTGGATATTTTATTAAACGCACAAACAGTAGATGCATTAAGCGCCTTAATTCACTTTGATAATGCTTACACCATAGGTAAAAAGATGGTTGAAAAGCTACGCGAATTAATCCCAAGACAGCAGTTTGATATTCCAGTTCAAGCAGCGATAGGTGCAAAAATCATTGCTCGTGAAACGATTAAAGCATTACGTAAAGATGTTACTGCAAAATGTTATGGTGGTGATATCTCCCGTAAACGTAAGCTACTTGAAAAGCAAAAGAAAGGTAAGAAACGCATGCGTCAGGTAGGTAACGTAGAGATTCCTCAACAAGCATTTATGGCGGTATTGAAATTGAATGATTAATTGATTATTCAAAAACCGCATTTCGAGAGCACTTCGGCAAGCTCAGCGACCACCTCAATGCTCGCTTTATCGCATATGCGAGGTCTGAGGCTTTCGAAGACTGGATATAGAAAATGCAATACTCACATTAAACGCGTGAGCGAGGTCTTAGGTACAGGAAGACCGCATTTAAAATAAAACGCAATATTCAAATTGAGTTAAGTAAAATCATGACGATTCTCAAAAACCGCATTTCGAGAACCTCAATGCTCGCTTAAAGTTTCTGGAAGCCGTATAAAAAACTATTATTACATTCAACGTGATTTTAAAAACTTTTAAAAATGGCGTTTAAAGTTGGCTTTACTTATCTTTTAGAATGTAGCGACGGTTCTTATTATACTGGTAGTACCGTAGATATTGAATTAAGGGTAGCTCAACATCAAGAAGGAAATGGAGCAAACCACACCAAAAAAAGACTACCTATAAAATTGCTCTATTTTGAGCAGTATCATCGAATAGATTTAGCCTTTTACAGGGAAAAACAAATTCAAGGCTGGAGCAGAAGAAAAAAAGAAGCTTTGATTGAAGGGAAATTTAATGATCTACCTGAACTAGCTAAAGCATATCGTGATATTGAAGATTATAAAAAGATACGGTGATATTTATGCCGCATTTCGAGAGCACTTCGACAAGCTCAGTGACCACCTCAATGCTCGCTACATCGATAATGCGAAGTCTGAGGTTCTCGAAGACTGGATATAGATTAAAACCATACTGGTATTAAACACGTGAGCGAGGTCTTAGGTACTGGAAGACCGCATTAATATACTATAGAAGCGCATTTCGAGAGCACTTCGACAAGCTCAGTGACCACCTCAATGCTCGCTAAATCGATAATGCGAAGTCTGAGGTTCTCGAAGACTGGATTAATTGTTACTCCATCACAACCTCACCACTTGCTTGTACTACTATCTTTTTACCTAGATAAACCAGCTGGCTGTCTTCTTCTACTTCCATATCTAGTGATGTAGATGGAATGATGTCTATGTCATCCTTTTTTCTAATGAATAATGGGATAATATTCTCGTCAGTCTTTGTGATCTCGATCAATCCTTCATAATGTTCTTGAGATTTAATAGCGATTTCATGAATCTCTCCATAATAACGTGCTACTTCCATCATGTTTACATAATCATCTGTAGATGAGAAAAGTCCATGAGTAGGGTTTTGATCAGGATTGCTGACTTCAGTAGAGTGAACTAAACGATAAGCTCCATTTTCACCAAATCTCGCTGCAAAACGTTCAATCGCATAATCGTTAATTTGTGAATTACCTGTAAGTGCCATTAAGAATCCTATGTTATTGAACTCAATATCATCGGTTATAGCATCACTATAAATATCGGCAGCTACGGCGTCTAGACCTTTTTCTTTTGCGATACGTATGTTATTAGTATTTGTATCTACCAGAACGACACTGCGTCCATGTTTCTTTAAGTAGGTAGCGATAAGCCTTGAGAATTTAGAAGCTCCTACAATCATGATTCCGTCAGACTGTTTTAAGAACACACCTACTATTTTTGCAAACAATCTTGCCGTAGTTGCATTTAATAAAACCGTTCCTAGCACGATCATAAATACCAGCGGTGTAATATACTCAGCTCCTTCGATTCCTTGAGCTACTAACTTGGAACCAAATAGTGAAGCAATTCCTGCCGCAACTATACCACGCGGTCCTACCCATGAGATAAATAATTTCTCATTCAGTTTTAAACCACTATTTGTAGAACTTGCAAATACACCTAGCGGACGAATAATAAAAGCAACTATGGCAAATAATACAGCGGTTTCCCATCTATATATAAGGTATAGATCTTCCATATTAATATTTGCTGCAAGTAATATGAATAATATAGAAATCAGTAGAACACTCAACGATTCTTTGAAATATAATAATTCCTTAAGGTTAGGTAAATTGATGTTTCCTAGCACCATACCCATAACTACTACAGCGAGTAATCCTGATTCATGAGCAAAACTATCACTTAATACAAACACTCCTAATACTGCAGCAAGAGTAAATACATTCAATAGATAATGCGGAATTAATTTTTTCTTTATTGAAAAGGCAAGAGCGTGAGCAAAGGAGAATCCAAACGTAAATCCAAAAAGGACAATTTTACCAAATTCTTCAAGTGCTACTAAAGTAAATTCTCCACCAGCGTTTGCACTAATGAATTCAAATACTAAAACGGCAAATAATGCTCCGATAGGATCAATAAGAATCCCTTCCCATTTCAAAATAGAACTCACGTCTTTCTTAAGCGGTATATTCCTTAAAATAGGTGTAATCACAGTAGGTCCAGTGACAATAATTAAAGCCGAAAATAATAGTGATATTTCCCAGCTCAAATCAAATATGTAATGTGCAGCCACACCAGCTCCAGCAAATGTGATAATCACTGCCACTGATATGAGCTTCCCTATCACGGGTCCTGTATTTAAAATTTCTTCCCTTTTAAGAGTCAATCCACCTTCAAATAGGATAATACTTATAGCAAGTGAAACAAAATAAAACAGACTATCTCCAGGAAATAAGCCTTTCTCACCATTCCACATGGGTTCGATTAATTTTGCAGCATCTTCTGTGTAAAGTGTGGCAAGAGGTCCTACTAGGAGACCTATGATAATTAAAGGTAAAATGGCAGGGATTTTAAATCGCCACGCCATCCATTGCGCAAGTATTCCCAGTATTATAATTCCAGCTAGTTCCAGCATCTTAATATATTTTGGTGGAAAATTACGACTTTTCTTTAACGATGTTGTTGTTTACGCTTTCGCGAAAGCGTAATTCTACATGTATTTAACTATATCCTTAATTTTCAATAATTTAAAAGGCTGCCTCAAACAAATTGAGACAGCCTTACCTTAAATTAATACTCCTTGATAGATATTTATCTTTTTATAAATCGCTTAGCAGCTATGCTGCCTAAATTGTTCTCAATGGTAATAATGTAAATTCCACTATTAAGATTAGAAACATCCAGTTTTTGCGCCGTACTAGTTAAAACTTGTTGTCCTTGCATATTAAAAACGGTTACACTTTTAATTTCTTCATCCATCTTAATATTTAGAATACTTGAAGTAGGATTAGGATAAATAGAGAAATCAATTTCTTTATCTCTAGATTCAATTCCTAATGTAGAGTCAAATTCATAAGCACCTCTATCAACCGTTACATTTAAGATACGTTGATTGCCTAACAAATCTGTAGTTATTCCTGCTGGAACTAGACTATTATCTCCAGAGTCAATAGCAGTAGAGCCCGTAGTTAAATTAAAACTGGTATTCAAATTAGGATTAATTGCGCTCGTTGCTGTGGTACCAGTAATTAAAGAAAGACCATCTTCATCAGTATTATTTTTTACAATTCTAGTCGCATTAGTGCTCCCAAATCTTGTTGAGTTCCCAGACCTACCTACTGCTTTTGCTAGTACTGCTCCATTTTGCGTATTATCCCAAAAGATATTATTTGCTACGGTTATATTTCCCCAGAGACCATTATTTCTTGATATATCTACAACTGGATAATCTGTACTTGTTGTTGATGTTCCATTATTTGTATTATTCACAAAAGTATTATTTACAACCTGAGCGTTAAGTACAACATTGGTGAAAAAGGCTCTTAAACGCATTGCTGCTGCTCCAGAACCTGTTCTGCTTTTTGAAGGATCGTCTTCAGTCTTGTTAGCATTAAATAATGAGTTGGTTATTGAAATATTCATAGTCCCTGTAGAACCTGAACGATGATAATCAATTCCTGCTGCTGCGTTTGCTAAATTGTTTTCAATAATACAAGCGTCTATGACCATGTTTGAATCAGACGACGTGGTTGTTAATGCTAATCCAGCTCCAGTAAATGCTGAATTGTTCTTAACAACACTATTCTTAATAGTAAAACTAGATAAGTTAGTTGCTTTAAAAACTCCACCTCCAAAACGGTCATCACCACTTGTTGCATCTGCATTTCCATCTTGAACAGTCAACCCATCAAGGTAAACGTTCTCAGTTAAAACTTCTACAACGTGATAGCTGTTATCATCTCGAGTTGTATTTCCAAAAGATAATGTCGTATTATCATCACCTAATAAATCACCGCTTAAAATAGATTCGTTTGTCGTGTGAATTAAGCTCATATCTCTATCAGACAATGTTACTTCAGTACCTGCAAAGCCACCATATAAATTAGTATTTACTAAAAAACTCGCGTTTCTATCAGTAAGATGAGGTTTATAAGTTCCTTTTGCAACCCATACTTGATCAGATAAATCAGCAATACTTAACGCGTCTTGTAGACTCACATAAGCATCTGCCCAACTAGTTCCATCATTATTTCCAATAGCAGTTGCATCCACAAAGATTATATCAGGAACTGGAACATGATTGTAAATATCCAGTACTTCTGCTGCCGTTATGGCTCTATCAAAAATCTCAACATCATCAATGTTTCCAAAATAATTAACCGGAGAAATTCTAAAAGTAGCGGTAGAAGTTAAAAAATCTATTACGTTATTTGAATCTATATTTGAAAGCGATGCGTTTAAGGAACCATCAATATAAACACTATTTTCATAGCCACTAGCGGTTGGCTCAATTGTAAAAGCAATATGATGCCATAAGCCATCATAAATTGATACAGCTACATTTGATACTTTATCATGAGGATTATTTTTAAATCTAGAAATTAATCTATTTCCAGATGCGGTTCTCATAGAAAATCCATCACCAGAAGCATCAAAAACGTCAAATATGCGTTGATCACCACTAGTAGGTGCTGATCCAGCAACCCAAAAACTGATGCTCATCTCATTATTTGTTCCTGTAAATTGATAGCCGTTTCTTAAAATTGCATTTGCCCTAATAGCAGCATCTGTTGCACCGAATCGGTCTACTCTCAATAAATTTGAAGGAACCGCTCCGCCAGATAAATTTCCGTTTCCAGGATCTGCGATATTTGTTAAATCACCATTTGTAAATGTGTAATGAGCGATTTGATCTGTTGGGATTTGAGCTAGTGTAAAACTACCCCAAAGTAGAATAATTAAAAGTAATTTAGTTTTCATAATAAATTGTTTAATGTGTTAGTACACAACAAATTTGCTACGAAAAACTGGTGTAAATGCTAATGCGTTTCTGAAATAGGGTTTTGGGTTTTTAAGTCCACTAGATGTTTTGTACAATGGTTAAAAACTCCTCTTTTTTGTCGTTTGAAATTGACACTTCTTTATCGTTTTCCATTACAATATAGCCTCCATCTCTCTTAATATACTCTTTTATGTAGGTGAGATTGATGAGATATGATCTATGTGGGCGATAGAACGTTTTTATATTATGAAGTATATCAACAAAAAATCGCAGCGGTTTACTAACTAATATAGTCTTATTATCTATCGTAGAAACGTTTGTATACATACCATCTGCTTTTAATAAAATGATGTCGTTAAAGTTTACAAACTTGATTCCTTCACTGTAAGGCAGTCCTATTTTTTTAAAGTTAGATTCCTGTAAGCTAGACCTTAACTCTGTAAGGCGTTTATTAATTTGAGAATTTCCTAGAAAAGCAATGGCTTTATCTACTGCTTCTTTAACCTGACTAGGTCTTACTGGTTTTAATAAATAATCAATAGCTGAGAGTTGAAACGCTTGAATCGCATATTCACTATAAGCTGTAGTAAAAATGATTTCAAAATTATGAACTTCTTTTTCTATAAAATTTAGAATCTCTAGACCAGAGTGCTCCGGCATTTCAATATCTAAAAATACTATACTTGGCTGCTCTTGTTTTATAAGCTCCACACCAGATAGTAAATCACTGGCTTCTAATATTTTAGTGATTTTTGGACAATTTTCCTCAATCAAGACCTCTAGAACTTGTCTTGCTTTTTTTTCGTCGTCTATGATTAAAGCCTTCATGTTATTGTTTTTGAATTGGAATTTTTAAAATGACTTTTGTTCCTATAGCGTTACCATTATCATTTAAGTCAATTATCTCTACTCCTATTTTCTTTTCCTTACCATAATTTAATAAGTCTAAACGCTCTGTAGTTGCTTTTAAAGCAAATGATTTATGTTGCGTCTCGCGTTTTGCATTAATTTCTTTTGATTTTGCTCTTCCTATACCATTATCCTCAACAGTGCATTCCACTATTTTATCTGAAACTTTAGAAATCGTGATACTCAATTTTCTTTTATCTTTTTTATGCAATAATCCATGCTTTAATGCATTTTCAACATAAGGTTGAATAAGCATGGTTGGAATATTTATGGCATCAGAATTTGCGTTTTCTGACACATGAAAAGAATAATCTAACTGTTCCTCAAAGCGCAATTTTTCTAACTCTAGATATAAGTTTAAGTTATATACTTCATCTGGAATTGAAATAAATCCTGTATCACTAAAGTGAAGATAATTACGGATCAAGTCGGCAAACTTCCCTAAATAATCGCTTGCTAAATTTTTCTGATTTAATACAATGTAATCTTGAATAGAATTAAGTGCATTAAATATAAAATGTGGATTCATTTGTGCTTTTAAAGCTTTTAATTCTGAATCTCTGTACTGCTTTTCTATTGCCAATCTTTTTTGCGTTTCTTTAAGTTCTATGGCAATTAATTCAGCTTTCTTTTTGGCTTTCAACCTGCTGTAATAAACAAGTGAAACCAATAACAATAAACCAACTATCACTAAAGCACCGATAAACAAATCTCTGTTCTTTTGACTTTCTAAACGTGCAATATCTGTTTCTCTCTGGGCAAGTTCTTTTTCACTGATTGCTTTTTCAGTTTCGTATTTAACCTCATAGTCTGCAATTGCGTTTTGCTTCTCAATACCTAAGACAGAATCTCTAAGGACCATATACTTTTTTTGATACTCTAATGAACTTTCAAATTCTCCTTTATTTTCATATAAAGTAGATAACATACTATAATTATGTTGAAGAGACTTTAAATTATCGCCGTTTTCTAAAAGGGTTTTGGATTTTAAAAGATAATTTTCGGCTAGTGCATACTTCTTCCACATGGTAGCATTGTTGCCTAGATTATTATAAGCCACCTGGATACCATTATTACTATTTAATTCAGTAAAGATATTTAAGCTTTTTAAGTAATAATCGTTTGCTTTTTGATAGTTTTCCTTCTTTTCATATATCGATCCTATATTTATATAAAGGTTAGCTAGACTCCTTGGTCTTGTTTCAATTTTCTCTGCAATTTCAGCATACTCTAGTGCTTTATCTAACTGATTTACTCTTTGCTTAGTTGCTGAAAGATTTATGCATACACTTCTTATTAAAGCTTTATTGCTTTGAGCTAGTGAATCGTTATAAATTGCCTCAAATTGGCGATCTGCAGATTCCCATTCTAACATTTCTTGATATACACCACCTAAATTAAAGGTAGTTACTAAGGCTTGCATTTTACCTTTTTTCCCTTGGCTTTCAAAAAATGAAATAGTCTCTTTAAAGGTTTGTATTGCTTTAGGATAATCAGCTTTTGCTTTATAAACATTTGCTAAAGAGCTTTTTGAAATAAAAACAGATATACTATCATTTGTTGAAGCAAATTTATCAATGGCATTATTATAGCTAATAATTGCCGAATCTAAAGCGCCTTTTTTACGATAATAAATACCTAGTTCTCGAGTGAAAATCGCTTCTTGTCTAGCACTTTTTACTTTAGTTGCATGCATTAACCCTTTGTTAATGATATAGAAATGCACTTTTGAATCCTTTTTTCTATACTGAGTTGCACTTTTGTTAAAATTTACAAACAATAAACTGTCATTTTCTATTGAAGAAAAAAATGTTTCAAGGCTATCTATTTCTTTTTCTTGAGAATGACTCCATTGAATGGAAGCAAAAAAAATAAGTATGAATAAGCTAAGTCTCATATGCATTTTAAAATAATTAAAACAAATATCATCTAATCACAAATGCACTTTTTATCAAACTGCTAAATGGTGGTTTTGAACTTCTAAGTTAATGAAAACTATGGAGTTTCTATGGTGACTGTATTCAACTCTTGAATAATGGGCCTACTGATTATATTTTTATTACATTGAGCCTTTAAATCATTAATGTTGTTTTATCTCGCTTTCGCGAAAGCGTAATTAAGCAATAAATTAACGATATCTATAAAATCTAAATAGCCCTATTGAATTCCCAACCCTTTAAAAACATAGCCATAGGAGTAGCATTCTCGCCTACTCTCGAGGCAAACGTGAGTGAAGCAGCTCGATTAACTTGTAGAATGGGAGCAAAATTATCGCTCATTCATGTAGGTAAAGAAAATCAAGAAAAAAAGCAACAGATTGATGATTACATAAAAAATTGTGGTGAAACACAATTATCCTACGAGCTGATTTTTATGGAAGGTGATCCAGTAGCCGTTATTCTGGAAATCGTACGTAAAAGAGATATAGACCTCTTATTATTAGGTGCCTTAAAGCAAGAAAATTTTGTCAATTTTTACCTTGGTTCTATCGCTCGTAAATTAACAAGGTTTGCAAACTGCTCTGTACTCATGATGACTAATCCTAGCATCATTAAAAAACCTTGTAAACACTTGGTTGTTAACGGATTAAAGGACAAGCATACCGAGCGCACCATAGCGACTGCATTTCATGTGGCTTATAATTTAGGAAGTAATCAACTCACGATTGTGGAGGAAATTGAACAGGATAAGATTTCCATTAAAATTGATGACGATCAGAGTTTGCGTAAAGCAAACTTGCTTAAAGAAAAACTTAAAAGACAAGAAGAAACCCGTGTGAGGGAAATTTTAAGTCATATTCCCGAGGAACAAAAAACAAACATTCATATAGATACTCAACCCATTTTTGGCCAGCGAGGTTACTCCATAGGTCACTATGCACAAATTGTACGTGCCGATTTACTCGTTATGAACGCTCCTAAAAAATCTACTTTTCTAGATCGTTTTTTTCCGCATGATCTGGAGCACATTTTAAATGAATTACCTACTGATGTACTAATAGTAAGATAATGCAGAAAAAAACAGACATCAAAGGGTTTTTCAAATCACTGCCCAAAAATATATTTAGTGGTTTTGTAGTAAGTCTTATTGCTTTACCTCTAGGTCTAGGTCTTGCAATGGCAAGTGAAGCACCACCTATAGCTGGTGTGATTGCAGCGGTTATAGGCGGGATTTTAGTATCCATTTTAGGCGGTAGTCATGTGACTATTTCTGGTCCTGGAAATGGACTGGTAGGAGTGATTCTAGTTGCCGTTGCAGCGCTAGGAATTAATGGAACTTATGCGGCAATTATATGCTCTGGTGCATTAATTATGATATTAGGTTTCTTGAGAATGGGGAAACTAGCAGATTTCTTTCCATCCAGTGCTATTCAAGGTATGCTAGCTGCGATAGGTCTTATCATTCTAGGAAAGCAATTCCATATTATGATGGGAAATGAGATAAAATTAGATGGTAGCATTGATTATTTAATCACTATACCTTCTACTATTATAGGTGCTTTTTCTTATGAAAACTCAGGACTTACATATGCTGCGGTTGCTGGAGTTCTCGCTCTAGCGATTATGGTTTTTTATCCTAGAATAAGGAATAAGTACTTTCATCTGGTTCCTGCGCCCATGTGGATTGTATTGATTTCAATAGGTGTGAGCTATTTCTATGAGTTGGTTTTAAAACAACCTCATCCTGTAGATCCTGCCTACATGATTTCTGGAATTCCTACTGGAGCTCAAATCATTTCAGATATTCCTACGCCTGATTTTGGACTGTTGGGAACTTTTAAATTTTGGGGAAGTGTACTAGCAATAACTTTAATCGCAAGTATAGAATCTTTATTAAGCATTAAAGCGGTGGATCAATTAGATCCCGAAAAACGCAGATCAAACGTAAATCGCGATTTAAAAGCACTAGGTCTTGCTACTATAGGAAGTGGATTTTTAGGTGGACTAAATGTAGTCACGGTGATTGCACGTAGTTCTGTAAACGTAAATAATGGTGGTACTAATCGATCTTCAAATTTTGCTCACGCCACGTTTTTGGTAATTTTCATTTTGCTTTTCAGCACTCAATTGACGCGTATTCCTTTACCAGCACTTATGGCTATTCTAGTTTATACAGGTTATAAGCTGGCAGCTCCTGGAAAAGTGGCAAAGATTTTTAAAATAGGTAAAGAGCAACTTATCATTTTCTTGACCACATTGTTAGTAACTCTATTCGTAGGATTGATTTCAGGAATTCTAGCTGGAGTTGTAATGACGTTTATCATTCATGTGATTCTAAATAAAAACTTAGAGTTATTTGTTAAGAACTGGCGCAAACCTAATGTGTTGATGTTTAAAGAAAGGAAAGGAAATCAGCATTATTATATTCATGTAAAGCATTTTTGTACTTTTTTAAACTTCTATAAGCTCAAAGAAAAATTAAACGCTATTCCAGAAACTGAAGATGTGGTGGTGGATTTATCACTTTGCGATTTTGTGGATCATACAGTAATGGAAAACTTGAGCGTTTATCAAGAGGTTTTTCATAAAAGAGGTGGACACCTTGAATTAATAGGTCTAGACTTGCATGGAACAGAATCTGAGCATCCATTTGCAATGCATAGGTTAATTCCAGGAATTCCTTATTTAACAGACAGTCTTACCAAAAGACAATCGACACTTCAAGAAATATCAAGAGACTATCACCTCAACTATGAAGCAGACGTAAAAGAAGATACTGAGGTGCTGGATGATTTTAGATATTTCAGAACTAAGAGAA
The DNA here is from genome assembly GCF_051251825.1 of Nonlabens sp. Lineage (GTDB taxonomy): Bacteria > Bacteroidota > Bacteroidia > Flavobacteriales > Flavobacteriaceae > Nonlabens. Next base: position 18,415 of record NZ_JBPOGG010000001.1, read on the forward strand.
TTGAAAAAATCTATAATCGATTGTTCAATGAAGATGATTCTTTCTCAGTATTTGATATTCATTATTCTGAAGGTGAATTTATTGCCAAAGAAGATGTGCGTACCACAATGCTCCACATAAAATTAGATCACAGCATTCCAGAATTTACACTCGATAGAGAAGGTTTTCTAGAACGTGTCTATGCTATCGCAGGTTATGATGATATTCCTATAGATAATCATTCTGATTTTTCTAAGCGTTTCTATCTCTTAGGAGATGAATCTCAAATGGTTCAAGACTACTTTAATGATGATCTAGTCATCTTCTTTGAAAGTAACTCCTATTATCATGTAGAATCTGACGGGACATCATTGCTTGTATTTAGATCACAACGTACGGCAGGTGTTAAGGAAATCAAGAAATTGATTGATTTTGGTAACAGGCTGAGAAAAATCGTACTTAAAACTCCTGTTTTAGAGCCTGCAATTCTTTAATAATTCTTAAAGCTATTCCAGTAATCTAGCGGATTTTGTATTTTGCATCGACTATGATAATACATCCTATAGAAGCTGGAGATTTTAAGCTTGACGGTGGCGCCATGTTTGGTGTCGTACCTAAGTCTTTGTGGCAACGCACTAATCCAGCAGACTCTAATAACATGATCGACATGGCAGCGCGCTGTTTACTTGTTGAAAATGGTGACCGATTGACACTCATTGATACCGGAATGGGAAATAAGCAGTCGGAGAAATTCTTCGGCTATTACTACATGGATCACGTTCATAATCTGGATAGCTCGCTTAAAAAAGCTGGTTTCTCTCGTGATGATATTACTGATGTGTTTTTAACGCACTTGCACTTTGACCATTGTGGTGGCGTGATTGAAAAGAAGGAAAAAGACTTTTATGAACCTGCTTTCGCGAAAGCGAAATTCTGGACCAACTCTGAGCACTGGAAATGGGCTGTAGAACCTAACGCAAGAGAGAAAGCGTCTTTTCTAACAGAAAACATCAAGCCAATTCAAGAAAGTGGTCAGTTAAATTTCATCTCACAAAACGGTTCTTTTGAAACCAAAAATGAGATGGATTTTGATATTCTATTTGTAGATGGTCATACCGAGAAGATGATGATTCCACATATTACTATAGGAGATAAGACCTTTGTTTACATGGCAGACCTATTACCTACCGCAGGTCACATTCCTATTCCTTATGTAATGGGATATGATACAAGACCTTTATTAACACTCGACGAAAAAGCAAAATTTCTAAATGAGGCTGCCACTAAAGGCTATTACCTCATCCTAGAACACGATCCTAATAATGAAATAATTACAGTGAAACACACAGAAAAAGGTGTGCGTCTCGATAAATCCCTTACTTTTAACGACTTATTTAATTAAAAACTATGAATTACTCTTTTATTAAAAACACAATGTTAACCGTAGCAGCTGCAGGAATGCTAGCTAGTTGTGGTAGTGGATTCAATATTGTATCTCCACCTATTGAAAACATAGACTCAACGCCTATTAAAACAACAGAATTAACAGATGTTGAGGCAAAAAACTGGAAAGATCTAGATTTACAAACAGACACAATTCCTGGAATGAGTGTCAATAAAGCTTATACTGAAATTATTAAAGGTCGTATGGGAACTACTACTGTAGTTGCTGTAATAGACTCTGGAATTGATATTGAGCATGAAGATCTTGATGGTGTCATCTGGACTAATCCAGGTGAAATCGCAGGAAACGGAATCGATGACGATAAGAATGGATACATCGATGATGTACATGGATGGAATTTCATGGGTAATATTGTTGCAGAGAATCTAGAATATGAGCGTATTATAAGAGATAAAGCTATGTTACCAGCAGCTATCGTTGCCAAAGCTCAAAAAGAATATGACGGTGAACTTGCTCAAGCTTCTCAAGCTAAACAACGTTATGAGGAATTACTGCAACAAATTGTAAGTGCAGATAAAGTAATAACTGCTCATTTAGGAAAGTCAGACTACACTGCAGAAGAAGTAGCAGCTATAAAATCTGAAGATGAAGCAATTGTTAAAGCAAAATCTGATTTAAACTTTTTCTATGTAAGAGGTTTACCTAGTACTAAAGATGCTAAGGAGACCATAACTGGTCTTATCACAGACGCTGCAGATCTATTAAACGGCGCTAAACTTAAAACAAACTACCGTGAAGACGCTATGCCTGGAAACAGTCCTTATTCATATGTTGTAGGTGAAGTTTGGGGTGACAATCAATACAGTGGTCCAGATCCAGAAAAAGCCGATGCTTTTCACGGAACGCACGTTGCTGGTATTATCGCTGCAGAGCGTGATAACGGTCTAGGTGTAAATGGAGTTGCAAATAATGTAAAAATCATGGTACTAAGAGCGGTATCTATGGGTGATGAGTATGATAAAGACATCGCAGCTGCTATAAGATATGCGGCAGATAATGGTGCAAAAGTAATTAATGGTAGTTTCGGTAAATACCACTCTTCAAACCCAGAGTTTGTATGGGATGCTATTAAATATGCAGAAAGTAAAGATGTGCTTTTTGTGAACGCTGCTGGAAATGAAGGTATAGATACAGATTTTACTCAAGTATATCCACAAGATCAAGAACTTGCAGGTTCTGAGATTTCTGATAATTTCCTTACAGTAGGTGCACTTGCTCCATCTTACGGTTCAGACATGATTGCAAATTTCTCAAACTATGGTAAGGCGACGGTTGACGTTTTTGGTCCTGGAGTACAGATTTATTCTACTGGCCCATTAAATGAATATCGCAATGCAAGTGGAACATCTATGGCTTCTCCTGCAGTAGCTGGTGTTGCGGCTGTGATCCGTTCACAGTTCCCTAAATTATCTGCTAGTCAGGTAAAACATATCATTATGGATAGTGGTTTAACTACTGCTGCACGTGTGAATGTAGGTGGTAGTGAAGAAACTAAACCATTCCAAGACATTACTGTTTCAGGAAAAATGGCAAATCTTTATAACGCCTTGATTATGGCGTCTAAGATGTAAGTTCTCATTTAATGTATTATTGAAAAGCCTGTCCAGTTCACGACAGGCTTTTTTTGTACGCTTTCGCGAAAGCGTAATTCAAAAATTCTATCAAATTGTAAAACGTCCCGAAAGCGGTATATTTATCCTCTAATTTCTCAACAAGAATTATCAATGAAAAAAATCATTTTACTTCTCACCACAGCAGTTATTCTAGCAAGTTGTGGCTCTTCTAAAGATGCAGTGGCACAACAAAGCTCTAGCCCCAATGGATACTGGCAGCAAGCAGTGGACTATAAAATGGACGTAGATATGGATGTGGACCGTTATCAATACACGGGAAAACAGACCTTAGTTTACACAAACAATTCTCCAGAAACACTGGATAGAGTCTATTATCATTTGTTTTTTAATGCTTTTCAACCAGGAAGTGAAATGGATGTGCGTTCTCGCACCATCGCAGATCCAGATCGTCGCGTAGGTTCACGTATCGCAGCACTAGAACCTAATGAGGTAGGTTACTTACATGTTTCTAATATGACTCAAGATGGTAAATCCATCCAGCCTCAAGAAGAAGGAACTGTTCTCGTAGTAAAACTTGCTAAAGCACTACAACCAGGACAATCGACTACATTAAAATTAGACTTTGCAGGACAAGTACCTGTTCAAATACGTAGAAGTGGTCGTAATAATAAAGAAGGCGTAGCACTTTCTATGACTCAGTGGTTCCCTAAAATGGCCGAGTTTGACGCTACAGGATGGAACACAAGTCCATATATAGGACGTGAATTTCATGGAGTTTGGGGAAATTTTGATGTGAAATTGACACTTGATAAAGATTATACCGTAGGTGGAACTGGATATTTAAAAAACCCTAAAGACATAGGTCATGGTTATGATAAAGCAAATTCTGGTCCTGCAAAAGGTAAGAACGGTAAACTGACTTGGCATTTTAACGCACCTATGGTTCATGATTTTGCATGGGCTGCAGATCCAGACTACGTTCATGATATTTATAACGGTGCAAATGGAGTAAAACTTCATTTCTTATATAAAGATAACGCGGCGATAAAAGAAAATTGGAAAAATTTACAACCTAAGACTAACGAGATGTTGAAGTATTTCAACGAGCACATAGGTGATTATCCATATAAGCAATACAGCGTTATTCAAGGTGGCGATGGTGGAATGGAATATGCCATGTGTACTTTAATCACGGGTGAACGTAGTTATGGAAGCTTAATGGGCGTGACTGCGCATGAATTTGCACACTCATGGTTCAACCACGTTCTTGCTACAAATGAAATTAAACATGAATGGATGGATGAAGGTTTCACCACTTTTATCTCAAATAAAGCAATGGCATTTATCAACGGTGAAGATCTAGCTACAGCAAATAGCGGCTCTTACAGAGGATATCTAGGACTTGCAAATTCTGGTAAAGAACAACCACAAACTACCCATGCAGATCGTTATGAATATAATGGTGCATATGGTGCAAGCGCTTATAATAAAGGAGCTACGTTCCTAGCGCAATTGGGTTACATTATAGGTGATGAAAAACGTGATGAAGTAGTTAAAGAATATTACAACACATGGAAATTCAAGCATCCAGAACCTAACGATTTCAAGCGTGTTGCTGAGCGTGTGAGTGGTTTTGACCTGGAATGGTATTTACGTGACTGGACCATGACTACAAACGTGATCGACTATGCGGTTGAAAACATGAATAGTTTGGATGGTAAAACGATGGTTTCGCTTACGCGAAAAGGTCTCATGCCAATGCCTCTAGATATCAAAGTAACCATGAATGATGGAACTGAAAAGTGGTTCTATATTCCTCTAGAAGAAATGCGTGGCGAGAAAGCAGTACCAAATAATTGGACTGTTTTGAGCGATTGGGCTTGGGCTTATCCTACCTACGATTTAGAATTAGAAGGTATCAACATAAGGTCCATAAGATCAGTAGAAATAGATCCATTAAACAACATGGCCGATGTGGATAAAGAAAATAACACTTGGCAACTGGAAGAGTAATTTTCAGTAGGCAAGTTCACTTCAAACAAGTTTGAAATGTGAGTAGGCAGTAATTCTTATCGCGGAATTACTGCCTATTTGTTTTTATAGAGTTTTTAAATTCTGTCCAGCTGAACTCAAAAACTAAAACAACTACCTACTGAAAACTGAGACTGAAAACTGAAACCTTATCTTTGCCTCATGCGCTTCACACTAGGAAAAGAAACTAAACTCAAGAGCAAAAAAGCGATTGAACAGCTTTTTACAGATGGGAATTCCATCCGTAAAGGACCGGTGCGTTGTGTATTTCAACTCGTTGATGGAGAGATGCCTCATAAAATAGGTGTCAGTGTTTCCAAGCGGTTCTTTAAAAAAGCTCCAGATCGTAATCGTGTGAAGCGATTATTGCGAGAAGCTTATCGTTTGAATCAACATGATTTACAAGTCAACCTGGAAAACAAACATATCGAGATGATGTTTCTTTTTCAATCTCCTAAAATGCCCGATTTTGATTTTACAGAACAACTAGTAAAAAGGTTGATTTCAGAATTAAATAAAATTCATCGAGAGCCATCGATATAATGGCACTTTAATTGCATGAATCTCAAGGTAAATGATAAGAAAATGAGCTATCTATCGTTTTTATTATATATTTATTGCAATTCGTGCACAACAGCGATCCACTTATGAAAGGTACCATTAATATTAAAAGACAAATTTTACTTCCTATTCTAGGAGCTACTATATTCTTTACTACAGCCAGTTTTCAAAACGACTTTTTTGAAATAGCAAAACAGATTGAGATTTTTACAGAAATGTATAAACAACTCAATATGAACTATGTAGATAAGACTAATCCAGCAGATTTAATGGATAACGCCATTGAAGGAATGCTCTCAGATCTCGATCCATATACTAAGTACTGGACAGAACAAGAAGTAGAAAAATCAATCATTAATAGACGCGGTGCTTATACAGGAATAGGTGCAGTAGTGAGTACTAGAAAAGATAAAGTGATTATCGTAGAGCCATGGAAAGACCATCCGGCAGATCTAGCTGGACTTAAAGCTGGTGATGAAATCATAGAAATAGATGGTGTAAAACTCGCAGACTATAAAGAAAATGCCGGTGATTTACTTAAAGGTAGTGCAGACACAGAATTGAATATCATTTATAAAAGACAAGGAAAAGAAAAAACGGCTACTCTTACACGTAAAGCGGTAGAAGTAAATGCCGTTCCATTTTATGAAATGGCTACTCCTGAAATAGGTTACGTAGTATTATCTAAGTTCAATGCAAAAGCTACAAGAGAAACCAAAGAAGCAATTGCTGCACTTAAAGAAAAAGGAGCTACTAAAATCATCCTAGATTTAAGAGGAAATCCAGGAGGTTTATTAAGTGAAGCTGTTGCCGTTTCTAACCTTTTTATAGAAAAAGACAAATTAATTACCAGTACTAAATCTGTAATTGAACAGTATAATAAAACATACTTGACTAAACGATCTGCATATGATCCAGACATACCAGTTGCTGTACTGATTAACGGTCGCAGTGCGAGTGCTAGTGAAATAGTAAGTGGTAGTATTCAGGATTACGATCGTGGTGTGGTCATCGGTGCGCGTAGTTTTGGAAAAGGACTGGTTCAACGTCCTAAACCACTTTCTTATGGAACACAAGTAAAGATTACTATATCTAGATATTACACGCCTAGTGGTCGCTGTATTCAAGCGCTTGACTACTGGAATCGTGATGAAGACGGTAATGCAGTGCGTACTAAAAAAGAAGATTATAAAGCATTTAAAACAGTAAACAGTGGTCGTACTGTTTATGATGGTGGTGGAGTTCAACCAGATATTGAACTCGCCAGCGCTGCCTACTCACCTATCACAACAGCATTACTTAAAGAAAATGCTATATTTGACTATGCTACAGACTATTACTACAGTCATCCTCAAGTAAGTGATATGGATTCTTTCAGGTTTACTGAAAGTGATTTTAATGATTTTGTAAGTTGGATTGAAAAAAGAGGTTTTGATTTTGACACTGAAACAGAATCTGCGTTTGCACAAGCTTTTAAAACTGCTGAGAAAGAAGAACTGGATGACGATATAAGTACGAGTTATAAAGCAATGCAGGCAGCAATCAATAATGCTAAGAAGAAAGACATTAAAGATAAAAAGGCCGAAATCATGAGCCTGCTTACTGATGAAATCGTGAAAAGATATTTCTATCGTGATGGACTCTATAACTATCAATTAAAATATAATGCAGAAATTCTAGAAGCCGTAAACGTTCTAGAAGATGAAGGTAAATACAAGAGAATCCTTAAATAAAACATGAAACAAATCATATACATCTGTGTATTTCTTATGGCAATTTGCTCCAGTGCGCAAATTACTGTGACGCACTCGGTGTATTTTGACTTAGATAAAGATGAATTCAGTTTTAGTGAAGGAAAGCAGTTAACATCCTTTTTTGATGATTTGATTTATAAACCTATTCTTACGGTTAAGATTTTAGGATACTGTGATGACCGTGGTAGTCACGATTATAATCTAGATCTATCTAATAGACGCGTGGAAACCGTTTCTAAATGGCTAGAAAATCATGATATAGAACTAGAAAATATATCCAAAAAAGTAGAAGGCTTAGGAGAGATTGCTCTTGAAGAAGAACTTGACGCAGAGGAAACTGAAGAAATACGTGCTCAAAACCGTCGTGTAGATGTCGAGTTTTCTCTCAGTGCAGATAAAACAGAGCGCATCGCCATTAAAAAACTGCGCAAAAAAGATCTCACAGAAAAAGAAGCAAAGGAAATTCCTGTTTATGAACAGAAAGTAGTAGCTGCCATAAAAGAAAAACCTACCAGCAAAGAAATCATCCCTACCGCTGCAAAAATTGAAGTTGAAGAAATCGCAGAAGTAGAAAATGAATTTCTAGACATCCCTACTAAGCTTGATCCACCTATTGATAATACTAAAGAACCTTTCAAGACTTTATTGAGTAAAAAGTTAAAAGCTGGTCAGGTCATACGATTAGAAAATATTCTTTTCTATAAAGGTCGTTCTACCATTCTAGAAGAATCGCAGCCACTACTCGATCGCGTTGCAGAGATTTTAATCGCACGTGAAGACATTCATTTTGAAATTCACGGTCATGTATGCTGCATCAACCCATCCTATCCCGACGCTTATAATCGAGACACAAAAAAATCAAACCTTTCTCACGATAGAGCCAAAGCTATTTATAAAACCTTACGCAGTCGTGGCGTTAAACACACACGCATGAAGTTTAAAGGTTATGGGAGAACTAGACCACTAGGTGGGATCGATAAACTGGACCGCAGAGTCGAGCTTTACATCACTAAAATTGATCCGCCTAAAAATTAAAAGCAATTATTCTTTTTTATTTAATTACTTCATCGTAATATTGCGATGAATATGGGAACGACCAAAACAGAAATATTTACTGCACAACAAAACCAAATGGCTCAAATGGCCAAGGCACTTGGTCATCCAGCCCGTATAGCTATTGTGCAATACTTATTACAACAAGATACATGTATATGTGGAGACCTAGTCACAGAAATAGGTCTTGCGCAACCTACTATCTCACAACATCTTAAAGCACTTAAAAACGCAGGGTTGATTAAAGGAAACATAGAAGGTACCAGTACTTGCTACTGTTTAAACTATGAAAATTGGGATCTAATGAAGAGTTTGCTTTCTCCATTATTAAACCTTGAATCTGATAAAACAACAAATTGTTGCTAAAAAAATTTGAATTTATTAATCGTAATATTACAATTAAAGAAAAGCTATGAAATTATCCACATTTAAAAATCAGCTATCACAATTAGAACAAATCGCATTTCAATTACCAGATGGTAGTCTTGTACCATCACACTTTCATGTAACTGAGGTAGGTAAAGTTGTAAAACACTTTATAGATTGTGGTGGTACAGAACGTCTAGAAACTGTAGTTAATTTTCAACTATGGGAAGCAAACGACTATGATCATCGATTACATCCAGAAAAATTAGTTTCTATTATAGAGCTATCTCAGGATAAATTAGGCCTACCAGATGTAGAAATAGAAGTAGAATATCAAGCGGGAACAATTGGTAAATTTGGTATCGATTACAATGGTAAACACTTTCTACTTACTAATAAATTGACCGATTGTCTAGCCAAAGATTCCTGCGGTATACCACCAGAACAATTAAAAAAACCTAAAGTTCAACTTTCTGAGGCCCAAAATACATGCGCTCCAGGATCTGGATGTTGTTAATTTATTGAGTATGTATTTAATCATAAAAAACTTATTGGAAGAATTAGATGTTGCTGTGATTCCGCTTTCGCGAAAGCGTGAACTCGACCAACTTTCCAATTATATAAACGATAGTCTACAAGAACGCGACGCTGCTCAACTTACCTTTATTTGTACGCATAATTCCAGACGAAGCCATTTATGTCAAATTTGGGCACAAATAGCGGCAAATTATTATGGAATCGACCATATTTCCTGCTATTCTGGTGGGACAGAAGTAACTGCCGTATATCCACAGATTATTAATACTCTTGAGGACGCAGGTTTGAGAATTGATCAAAACTTACCGCTGGAAAACCCTAATTATGAGCTAGCATACAGTGATACAGCTCCAGCTATACCAGCTTTTTCAAAACAATTTGATCATGAAGTGAATCCTGTAAGAGAATTTGCAGCGATAATGACATGCGATCACGCCTCAGAAAATTGCCCGATTGTCCCAGGTGCTGAAAAGCGTATTTCAATTACCTACCTAGATCCTAAAGTTAGTGACGGCACACCAGAGCAAAAAGCTATCTACAAAGAGCGCAGCCTTCAAATCGCAACTGAAATGAAGTACGTATTTTCAAATGTGAAACCTCAATAAATAATGAAGAAAAAGCTCTCTTTTCTTAATCAGTACTTGACACTTTGGATTTTTCTTGCCATGGCACTCGGTATAGGACTAGGTTATGCAATTCCTAGTCTTTCAAGTTCTATCAACTCTATGAGTTCTGGAACGACTAATATTCCTATAGCGATAGGATTGATATTGATGATGTATCCGCCGCTTGCCAAAGCTGATTACAAACTCCTGCCGGTTGTATTTAAAAACACAAAAATCCTCAGTATTTCATTAATTCTCAACTGGATCATAGGTCCAGTGTTAATGTTTGCGCTGGCATTAATCTTTTTACAAGATTATCCTGAGTATATGGTAGGGCTTATTTTAATAGGTCTAGCGCGTTGCATTGCCATGGTCCTAGTCTGGAACGATCTTGCCGATGGTTCTCCAGAATATGGCGCTGGTTTAGTAGCGTTAAATAGCGTTTTTCAGGTCTTTGGTTATTCATTCTACGCATGGTTGTTTATCACGGTGTTGCCGCCTTATTTTGGCTTTGATGGCGCCATTGTAGATATTTCTATTGCTACGATTGCTGAGAGTGTCGCAATCTATCTAGGAATTCCATTTCTTATGGGAATCTTGAGTCGTTATTTTCTAGTAAAGGCTCGTGGTAAAGACTGGTATGAAAATGTTTTCATTCCTGCGATCTCACCTATCACTTTAGTCGCTTTATTACTAACTATTGTATTAATGTTCTCGCTTAAAGGAGAGCTTATCGTTGAAATTCCGTTTGATGTATTGTTAATTGCAGTACCATTAATGATTTACTTTATAGTGATGTTCTTGATAGGATTTTTTATAAGTAAATATCGTGGTGCGACTTACAGTGAGAATGCTGCTATTTCCTTCACTGCAGCTGGTAATAATTTTGAACTTGCCATTGCAGTTGCGATTGCAGTTTTTGGATTGAATTCTGGTCAGGCATTTACTGGCGTGATAGGTCCACTAGTAGAAGTTCCTGCGTTGATATTGCTGGTAAGAGTTTCCTTTTGGTTGAAGAAGAGGTATTATTAGACTTAAGAAATAATTCTATGTAGCTTACCTTTACACCGTGAAAATTATACTATTCCTTTTCTCGTTTTATTTTCTAGGTCTGAATATCATGCCATGTAATGATGGAAATATTGAGGTCCATGAGGACGTAGAACAAACTGTAGATAAAGGTGACCATGACGACCATGATCATGAAGATGAATGCTCTCCATTCTGTCAGTGTAATTGCTGCTCGATTCATGTCATTTCTTTTGAGATGGAAACCATAGAGTTTGCCATTTTACCTCAAATAAATTCTCAAATTTCTTTTTACATCACTCCTATTTACGATGGATTTGATGGCTCAATTCTACAGCCGCCACAGTTAAATAGCTAATTTTTCTTAGGAGCAGTGCGCTCCATTTTATTAGTCTATTTAAACTTTATTACATGAAAAAAATATTTTTATGCAGCATGATGTTGCTGTGTTACGCTTTTTGTTTTGGTAACGCTTTCGCGAAAGCGGATTCCAAACAAAAGTTTATCGCGTTGAAGAACGGGACAAAAGTGCAATCTAAAACAACTTACGATATCAACATTACTGTGATGTCTGAAGAAAACAACGAACCATTATTAGGAGCAAACGCAACCATTAAAAGCCTCCAAAAAGGCGCAATGATGGATATTAATGGTAAAGGAACGATTCAAAACCTAGAGGCTGGAACTTATGAACTGACTGTTTCTTTTATAGGTTATGAAAGTCAAAGTGTTACCGCAGTGATTCCAGACCAACTTAATTACAGCTTTAAACTCCATGAGGCTGAAGGTGAACTAGAAGAAATCGTAATTCAATCAACACGCTCATCACGTAGTTTTAAACGCACGCCTACTCGCGTAGAATTTATAGGTGGTGAAGAGATGATAGAGAAAACGGCGATGAATAGCACAAATATTGCTATGGTGTTGAGAGAAAGTACTGGTATTCAAATGCAACAAACTTCTCAAAGCAGTGCTAACCAGTCCATACGTATTCAAGGTCTAGATGGCCGTTATACTCAATTGTTGAAAGATGGATTTCCGCTTTATGGAGGTTTTGCTGGTGGATTAAGTATCATGCAAGTGCCGCCGCTTGATATCTCACAATTTGAGATTATTAAAGGAAGTTCTTCTACACTTTATGGTGGTGGAGCAATTGCTGGACTGGTTAATATGCAGTCCAAAACTCCAAATGATGAGACAGAACTCGATGTAATGCTCGTAGGAACTCAAGCTCTAGGAATCACAGGAAACGTGTTTTACAGCGCTCGTAAAGATAAATGGGGAACAACCATTTATGCGAGCGCAAATTCTCAAAAAGAATATGATCCTGATGGTGATAATTACTCCAACTTACCTCAAGCAAAAACTATATCATTAAACCCTAAGGTTTTTTACTATCCAAGTGAAAACACAACCATATGGCTAGGTCTCAACGGTACATTTGATGATCGTAAAGGAGGAAATCTAGATGCGATAAATGATGATGGTCCTGGTTATACTGAAGAAAATATTTCAAGAAGAATAAGTTCACAAGCAGTTTGGGATACTCGACTCTCTGACCACTCTAGCTTTCAATTTAAAAATAGTGTTTCCTATTTCAATAGAGAATTATTGATTCCTAATATGAGTTTTAAAGGAAATCAAATCAACACTTTTACTGAGGTGAATTATAAAACCAACTCTACTAAAACGGACTGGATCGTAGGTGCAAATTTATATTCTTCAAGTTTTGATGAAGATGCAGTAGTTAATGAGCGCGACCAAAAGGATATCACCGTAGGTGGATTTGTAAATAACATCACAGATTTAAGCGATAACTGGATTCTGGAAACCGGTTTACGTACAGATTATGCAGCTGACTGGGGCTTTTTTGCACTTCCTAGAGCTTCTTTACTTTATAAAAACAACGGTCGTTTCACGAGTCGTTTAGGTGGTGGACTAGGTTATAAAATCCCAGATTTATTTACAGAAGATGCAGAGCGATTGAATTTTCAAAACGTAATGGCCATCGATAAAGATGCGCTCGTTGCAGAGACTTCTTATGGAATGAATCTAGATTTTGATTACGGTTTTTCTATTACAGATGAAATCAATTTCTCCATCAATCAACTATTTTATCTCACTGCTATTGATAATGGGTTGCTTCTTAATTCTAGTACTACCAGTCCTGGAATGTTTGAGTATGCAAACGCTACAGATCTTACTATAAGTCGTGGTGCAGAGACTAATATGAAGTTTTCTTATAAAGACTTTAAATGGTTTTTGAATTACGCTCATATAGACACGCAATTGAATTACCTGAATGGCAATCCACAAAAACCGCTTACTGCAAAACATAATGCTGGTAGTGTGATCATGTATGAAAATGAAAAATGGCGTATAGGTTATGAAACTTACTATACTGGTAAACAGCTATTATTCAACGGTACAGAAACGACAGATTTCTTTACTATGGGATTGCTGGTTATGAAAAACTATGATTGGGGAAATGTGTTTGTTAATTTTGAAAATTTCACAGATCGCAGGCAGAGCCGCTTCTCTCCTACTGTAACGACAGATATTTCAGGTGTTCCTACATTTAATGAAATATATGCACCTACAGATGGATTTATATTCAGTGCTGGGATTATTATAAAGCCATTTGGCAATAAAAGTCATCATGGTCATGGACACCACGATGATTAAATCACATGTTTAAAAGTAAAAAGCTCGATGATGGAATTGAATCAATATCATCGAGCTTTTATATTTAATATCACTTCTTTAAAGGACAAGTGTTAATACCCAAAATACTGTACAACGGGCAAAAATTTATAAAGCTCGTAGCAAGTAAAACACCACCTACCGCTAATAAAACAATACCTACGGTTCCCGAAATTACATTTGTAAAAAATAAAACAGAGACAACTACGGCAAGTAACACTCTGATGATTCTATCGATGGTTCCTATGTTCTTTTTCAAAATCTATAACATTTAAAAGTGAAGCACAATAGTAGTTAAAAAATATAGTCTGGTTTATGATAAATATCAGTTGTTAAAAAACCAAAACCATCGCTTGATGCGGTATTCCATCTTCCAGATATTTTTCACCAGTTGCTACAAATCCTAAGTCAGTATAAAATTTATCGAGGTAACATTGCGCAGATATTTTTATAGTAGGAAAACCTTGAGATTTACAGTAATCTATACTCGCCTGCATGATTTGCTGGCCGTAGGCCTCGCCGCGATTTTTAGGACTTACCACTACTCTACCTATACTGGATTGATTAAAATAATCTCCTGGCTTAAAAATCCTGGTATAAGCCACAATTTGATCATCTACGTAACCTAAAATATGTGTCGCATTTTGATCTTTTCCGTCCATATCTTGATAGACACAATCTTGTTCTACCACAAAAACTTCGGTACGTAATTGTAGCGTTTCATAAAGCTCTTGAATGTTGAAATCCGAAAATGATTTTATAGCAATTTTCATTTCTAGAATTGTTTAGGAACCACTTTAGGTTGTGGTGGCTTTACTCCTATTCTTATATCAGTAATAATTTTTTCTAGCATGTTACCAAATTCCTCATCGCCGGCTGCCATTAATTCCTGACGTCGCGCATCGAGATCATCAAGTGTTTCTTCACGATCATGCTCATCAAATTGTTCTAGATCGCGCCATATTTCCATCAGCTTTTTGTGAGGATGTACTGCAGTTCTTAATTGATGTATTATAATAGAAGCTTCTTTTCTCATAAATTCCCACGTAGGTGGGAATCTCTGAGAAACCAACACCTATTTTAAATTAATTAAATTCTAAAGAAATAGAATTATAGTGTACTTTTTTTACTAAGACGAAAATACCATTATTTCTTACCTCTATAGATCAAAGAAATACGATTGTGTTCTTGTAAAAGTTGTTCGTCTTTCTGATAACTTTTCAATAAATGAATCGCATAATCCAATTGATCTTCGGTGATATTTCTATAAGCTGGCGCAGGCACCACATCACTCCACTTAGCAAATAAGGTATTATCTAATGCGATGCGCCAGTAACAGTGATTATCAAATTTAAGATGATAATATTGATTAGGTAAAGCGTTTCCTAGATCGAGATATTCTTGTCGTTTATTGAGATTCATTTGTGTTTTGCTTTCGCGAAAGCGTACTTATGAACAAGCTATCTTATTCACACGATTTTCATGACGTCCACCGGCAAAATCGGTATCCAGGAATGTTTCAACCATACCTACAGCTTGTTGCTTAGAAGTGAAACGTGCAGGAATACAGATGATGTTTGCATTATTATGTTCACGAGCAAGTCCCGCGATTTCCTTAGACCAGCAAACTGCTCCACGTACCTGAGCATACTTATTAACCGTCATAGAAACACCTTGTGCACTACCGCAAATAACTACTCCTAGATCTGCAGTGTGGTTATCAACATCTTGCCCTACCTTGTGTGCAAAGTCTGGATAATCTACGCTATCAAATGTGTCTGTTCCATGATTAGTCACTTTATAACCTCGTTTTTCAAGCATTTCAACAATGGCTTGTTTATAATCTGGTGCAGCGTGGTCGTTTCCTATGGAGATGTTCATAACAGTGGAGTTTTGTAATACAAATTTAGGGTTAGTTATTGATAATTTAAGGTTATTAACATCGATGGTTTTACACCATTCATAAACAATAGATAACCTGTTGATATCAATTGAAAGAAAGTATTAGGAAGTGAAGCTTGAATAGTCCATCTAACTTTTAAATCCACATAACCAAAATATAACTCATGAATTTAGAAACGAGTTTTAAGACACAAAACAGCGTTCATGAACATGAAATTGAACTAGAGTTTATATACAATCTGTTGTGAATAGTACTTGTGAACAACTGTGTACAAAGTGAGCGATTATCGATTAGAATATTACATAACAATAAGTTAACAATAGGATAACCTGTGTATAAGTCGGGATAAGTCTATAAGTTATCGATTACCTAATTTTTACTTGAAAAGATATACCGCTATTCACACTACATCACCATCATCAATTTTTATTTAAATTTTTAAAAAGAAAATATGATATTGTTTATAATGTGGATAACATTGAAAAAGAGAATTTCTCAGAGTTAAGATTACTCAAGTTATTATAGGAAATGAATTACTGAGTTTGATGCAAAAACTGCTTATCAAAATCTTTAAAATAATTTACAGTGATTTAATTATAAACTATGAGTCAGTAAGATTTCCTATCACTTAAATAATGTGATACATGAATACTTGTTATACTAAATGATATAACCTCTACTCTAAAAAACTTAAAGAATTTTAATATTTAAACTCGAGCTTGAGAAGTATTTTCAATTACTGGAGTAGCGTTTTCATAAATATCTACAGCCTGATTAGTGTCCAGTGCTTTATTTACCAATAGAATAACTAGAATTATCCCTACAAGAAAGATCCCTGTAAATAGTAAAGTGGCCTTAATAGGTTTTCTAGTTTCCATTGTTGAAGTGTTGTTAGTCATAAGACGACTAACATTTAACAAAGTTACAGTAATTTCTTAATTAATTGTTAAATGCATACTATCAAATTGTTAAGAATCCAAGTATTAAGCAGTTATCGTCGCTTGCTCATTTAAAAGATTAACTTTGTAGAAGTATAAAAACGAATATGAAGAAGAAGAAAAGTGGAAGCGCCAAAACAAAGTTTCCCAACCTCACTCAGTCTATACTGAATGTATTAAAAAATGAAGCTAACCAAAGCTTTAACTATAAACAGATTTGCTCAAAGTTGTCTATCACAGACTCAAGTGGTCGCAATCAAGTAATTAAAAAATTACACCAGTTAAAATCTAAAGGTCAAATTGAAGAACTCGATCGTGGTAAATTTAAAATTATCAAAGCGATTGATTATTACACTGGTAGAATAGACATAAGTACACGTGGTACAGGTTATGTGATTACTGAAGAACTGCAAGAAGATATTATGATACCGCGCCGTTCTCTAGGTCAAGCCTTAAATGGTGATCAAGTAGAAGTGTACGTTTATCATAGACGTAGAGGACAACAACCTGAAGGTGAAATTACTAAAGTAATAGAACGCAAGAAAACAGAATTTGTAGGAACGATTGAAGTTCTTGAAAAGTTTGCTTTTGTAAACGTGACAGATCCTAAAATACCTACTGATTTCTTTATTCCAGGTCGTGAGATCAATGGAGCAAAAGATGGTCAAGTAGTTCTTATAGAATTTGTAGAATGGAATGATAAACAAGACTCACCTAACGGTAGAGTAAAAGCTGTCCTAGGAGAACCTGGAGAGCACGATACAGAGATTCATGCTATTCTTGCTCAATATGGATTACCATATGAGTTCCCTGCAGCTGTTGAAAATTATGCAAATGATCTAGATAAAAGTATCACGGCTCAAGAAATAAGCAAGCGTCGCGATATGCGAGAATCACTTACTTATACCATTGATCCTGCCGATGCTAAGGATTTTGATGATGCACTTTCTTTTGAAAAATTAGAAAATGGTCACTATGAAATCGGAATCCACATTGCAGATGTGAGCCACTACGTTAAAGAAGGAACACCACTTGATGATGAAGCTTATGAACGTGCGACGTCTGTTTATCTTGTGGATCGAGTGGTTCCTATGTTACCAGAGGTACTTTCTAACGGAGTTTGTTCTTTAAATCCACATGAGGATAAATTATGTTTCTCATCTGTTTTTGAAATGGATGATAACGGTAAGGTTTATAAACAATGGTTCGGTCGTACCATCATTCATTCAGACCAGCGATTTGCTTATGAAGAAGCGCAACACATTATAGAAACTGGTAAAGGAGAAATTCCTAGTGATATATCGCTTTCGCGAAAGCAAACTACAGTAGATCCTGCCATAGTAGAAGCAACGCTCACCTTAGACAGTATTGCAAAGAAAATGCGTAATGAACGCATGGTTCAAGGTGCATTAAGCTTTGATAAAACAGAAGTGAAATTTAATTTAAACGAGAAAAGTGAACCGGTAGGTGTATATTTTAAAACATCTAAAGATGCTAATAAACTCATAGAAGAATTCATGCTACTGGCCAATAGAAAAGTAGCAGCATTTATAGGAAAACGTGATCCTAAACATACGTTTGTATATCGTATTCACGATGAACCTAATGATGAAAAACTAGGTGCGCTGGCAAAGATTGTAACGCGATTTGGTCACAAACTAGATTTAAGAGATCGCAAGCACATTACTCAATCGTTAAATAAATTATTGAGCGATGTAAAAGGAAATAAAGAGCAAAACATGGTAGATACACTAGCGATCAGAACCATGTCTAAGGCTGAGTATTCTACAAATAACATAGGTCACTACGGTCTAGCATTTGATTATTACTCACATTTCACTTCACCTATACGTCGTTATCCAGATGTTATGGTACACCGTTTATTACAACATTATCTTGATAAAGGAAAAAGCGTGAGCGAGGAACTTTATGAAGAAAAGTGTCACCATTCTACAAATATGGAAATTCTTGCTACTAAGGCTGAGCGTGATTCCATCAAGTATATGCAAGTAAAGTTCATGAAAGATCATGAAGATGAGCAGTTCCTAGGAGTTATATCTGGAGTTACAGACTGGGGAATTTATGTAGAAATTATATCTAATAAATGTGAAGGAATGATACGTCTAGGTGATCTGGATGATGATAGTTATGAGTTTGTAGAAGAAGAGTTTGCTGTGGTAGGTCGCAAGACTAAAAACGCTTACCGTTTAGGCGACGAGGTTTATGTAAAAGTAAAAAATGCAGATCTTGTAAAGAAACATCTTGATTTCTGGATGATAGGAAGTAAAGAAGCGGTAGAGAAATAATAATTAACGCAACCTTTTTCATGAAAATGCATCTAGATGTAAACTACTTAGCTATGAAAAAAATATCATATTTCTTATTTTCTGCTTTACTATTAATTTTTGCTTCTTGTGATGGTGATTCAGCTCCTGGAGATGCTGCTGGTTCGTCTGGAGATTCTGGAATTTTCGGTGGCGGCAATGGTGGTAATAATGATCCTAGTGCTGGATTAATAACTGCAGGAGAATGGAATGATTTGGAGAATTGGAATTTCTGGATAAATTTAGGTCAAAATGAAGATTTTCAAGGCCTCACAGACCAATGGGAAATTTATAATTCAAATCGATTTGATGTTGAAGTTACAGCAACTCAAGGATCACCTGTTAATAATGTCCTGATTGAACTATTAGATCAAGGAGTTGTAAAATGGACTTCGAGGACTGATAATTTTGGGAAAGCTGTTGTATGGTTTGATCCTTATTCAAGTACTACACTCACTGATTTTTCTAACCTAGAATTAAGAGTGAATAACAATATTCAAACTACTCCTGTAATACCTTATAATTCAGGTGTTAATAATGTAAGTATATCAACTTCAACACCTGTTGATGATAGAATCGAACTTTCATTTATAGTAGATGCTACAGGTTCTATGAGTGATGAATTAGAATTTTTAAAAACAGACCTTATAGACATAATGTCTCAAATTGAACAATCACGTCCTAATTCTGAGATAAGGTTAAGCACTGTTTTTTATAGAGACCAAGGAGATGATTATGTAACAAGAGAATTATCTTTCACTCAAGATGTTAATGCGGTTAATACTTTTATCAATCAACAATTTGCTGGTGGTGGTGGCGATTATCCAGAAGCTGTTCATTCTGGAATGGATGTGGCAATTAATAATTTTCAGTGGTCTTCAAATGCTTCTACACGTATTGTTTTTATCTTGTTAGATGCGCCACCTCATGAAGATCCACAAGTTATTGATGAAATTCATTCCTTAACAGCAACCGCTGCTTTAAAAGGAATTAAAATTATTCCAGTTACAGCAAGTGGTATTGATAAATCAACTGAGTTCTTAACAAGATCATTAGCACAGTTGACAAATGGAACTTATACATTTATAACTAATGATAGTGGAATAGGAAATGATCATATAGAACCAACTGTGGGAGATTATGAAGTTGAATTTTTAAATGATCTTATTGTTCGTCTTATTGAAAAATATTCCATGTAGATGTTAATGTGGTTGTCCTAATGAACGATTAATATTCAAACTTAGAATAGTATTTTAAGAAAGGTAAAAGACATTAAATCATGAAAAATACTTTCTTAATAGCAGTTATCATTTTTCTCACTTCTTGTAAAACAGATATTCAACCTGTTATAAATAATGAGATTAATACACCTACGTTCAGTTGGTTGCTCGGCAGCTGGCAACGTGTAGATGATCAACCTGGAAGATTCACTTATGAAGAATGGCACAGAACTACTGAAGGTACCTACTTAGGTAAAGGATTAACACTTCAAGATAAAGATACTGTCTTTCAAGAAGCACTTGCTATTTATAAAGTGGATGATTTATGGGTTCTAGAGGTCATAGGCGTTAATGAATCACCTACTATTTTTGAAATAATAGAATTTTCATCAACTAGTTTCACGGCAGTTAATTTAAAAAATGAATTTCCTACTCATATTGAGTATTCTATAGAAAGAGATAGCCTTAAAGCTATAGTTTATAGCAAGGAAAGGTCTATTAATTACACATTTGTCAAATAATAGTGCACTGAATTAGCATTTCTATAATATACATTTTGAAATGTAAATTATATCGCTATATTTGGTTAACCAAAGTGGTGAACCAATTTTATTCATTTAAACCAATGATTTAGAGTACGTTCTATAAAATTTGAATTATAACTTAGGCATCACTCATTAATACTCAAAAAATTAAATTATGAAAACAAAATTACTTTTTACAAAAAAACCTTCTAACACATTATTCGCAATAATAGCATTCTGTTTGTGTTTCAACTTTGGTTTTAGCCAGAATCTTATGCTTAATCCTACATGTGATCTTCACGGTACAGCTTCAGGAAGTACTACGGATAATGCAGATTCTTATGACATGACACCTAATAATACAATTAAGGATGAAACAGGTGCTGATATTCCTAGTCCTTATCAAGCGGTTTGGGATAATGATGCTCTAGAAGATTGGTTAGAATTACAATACGTAGGTGCTCCAGGATCATTAGATGAGCAACCTGGTTCTACTAGTAGTGGTAACATGTCTAGAGGTGTAAAATTATACGACGATGGTAATCCTGATTTAAATACAGCAAATAATACTACTGGTAACCTTTGCTCCAGACGTATTTATCAAAGAGTGAACGGACTTACAGTAGGGACACAATATACTTTCTCTGTTGAGATGCGTTCTGAAGCGGCTGGAACTCCAGTAGAAATGTATATTTTAAATACTGAAATAGCTGATGAAGTTGGTATTAATACAAATGGAGGTTCTGATGCAGTGGTTGATGGATTTTTAAACTATACCAATACAGCGTTAGATACTTGGGAAACGGCAACTTTTTCTTTTACAGCAAGTGACACTTTTGCGGTAGTTTATTTGAGATCCTTAAACACTACAGGAGGAGCAGATGAGGTGTTTTTCGACAATTTCTCACTTACGGCATCTACAGCGTCTATAGATGATTTTTCTATTGCAAACGTTAAGATGTATCCTAATCCTGCTAGTGATGTTTTAACTATTGAAACAACTAATGGAATGAACATAGCTACTGTAGAGGTATTTGATATCTTAGGAAAGGAAATTATGAATACACCATTGCAAAACAATACTTTAAACGTTTCAGAATTAACTCAAGGATTGTACTTAGTTAAAATGACTTCAGATGAAGGAACTTCAATTAGTCAAAAACTAGTTATTGAATAATCGTTTATTCATTTTTATATTTAAAAGCCTAGTGATTTCACTAGGCTTTTTTTATTACACAATTTTTTTATTACACATATTGCAGCCCTTCTTTATCATAAAAGAACATACTTTTCACAGGTATCCGATTCATTATCAATTGTTAAGATCTCAGTAATTTAGTACTACTACTGTTTTTTATCGGTTTTTTACTTTCATTTATCGATAAGCATGTATTTCTTCTCAGCCATTTCCTTCATTTCTCTAAAGTGCCGCAAATTTGTATTCGATTTCATAATTAGATAAGTAGGATTAAAAAAGTAATTACATTTTTTCCCTAAAAAAGGTAATGCACACTAAAATGATATAGTATTCCCTAAATGCTATAACATTGATTAAAGAGGAAAGTTTTTTTGGTTAGTTAAAAAGGTAGTTCATCGCAAGATTTGCTACCTTTTTTTGTGAACTGTAACAATTTAAAAAAGAACACATCTTTATAAAAACAGATCACATGAAATTCATTCCATTCTTTATAGCACTTTTTATTACTGCAACAGGTTTTACCCAGAATCCTCGTGAAGTTGAATTAGGATCATTTGACACTATTAAAGTATATGATCTCATTACAGTAAATCTTGTTAAGTCCACAGAGGATAAAATTATCATCTCTGGTCAGGACGCTAGCGATGTAGAATTTGTACATAAAAATGGAACTCTTAAGGTGCGCATGGCATTTGATAGACAGTTTGATGGGACTAAAACATTTGTGCACGTTCATTATACCAGTTTAAAAACTATAGATGGTAATGAAGGCTCGGTAATCACTTCAAATGAGCTCATAGAACAACCACAACTAGAAATAAGAGTTCAAGAAGGTGCTCGTGTAAAAGCTGGTGTTATAGTAGAAAACTTAGATATAAAAGCAGTCTCAGGCGGTATTACTGAAGTAAGCGGTACTGTAGATCAACAAAATATCTCAGTAAATACCGGAGGAATTGTAGAGAATCGAGCTTTGAAATCTAAGAGTACAAATATAAAAGTACGTGCAG
The DNA here is from genome assembly GCF_051251825.1 of Nonlabens sp. GTDB lineage: Bacteria > Bacteroidota > Bacteroidia > Flavobacteriales > Flavobacteriaceae > Nonlabens. The sequence continues at coordinate 41,186 of NZ_JBPOGG010000001.1, forward strand.
GTGGCGAGGTTGAGGTACATGCCATGAATGCTGTAGATATAAGTATTCAAGCTGGTGGAGACGTGGTAGTTTTTGGTAGTCCCAGAGAAGTGAAGCAAAAAACATTTGCAGGTGGACGTATTAAAATTATGGAATAATATACCATTTAAAGCTATGAGTTCTTGGATTACGCTTTCGCGAAAGCAATTCCACAATCATCTCTCGAGCTTATAAGAAAACCCAACATTAATTTTTACCTTTGAGCAATAACCATAGTTTCTATGCTCGAAGACATTCTTAGTGCCATTCCGCTGGGATTTTTATTAGCCTTTATGCCAGGAGCAGTCTTTTTTGCTCTACTGGAAACTAGTGTTATTAAAGGTTTTAGAGCAGCAGTAGCACTTGATGTAGGAGTAATAGTCGCTGACGTCTGTTTTATCCTCATAGGTTATTTTGCAACGAGCTCAATTCTAGAAAAACTTAAAGACGATCCTGCCTTATTTGTTTTTGGTGGAGCGATATTATGTGTTTATGGTGTTATATCTTATATAAAAACTAAGAAATCATACCTCAAAGAAGTCAATACGCAGGAAATCATATTGCAAAAAAATAATTATCCTAAACTCTTTATTAAAGGTTTTTTTCTCAATTTCATTAATATAGGAGTACTACTTTTTTGGTTGTTGATGATAGTAAGTATAGGTCCTTCACTAGATAATGATTCGGATCGTATTAGAAATTTCTTTATTGCAGTTCTGGTCATCTATTTCTTAATCGATCTTGTAAAAATAGTTGCCGCAAAAAGTCTCAATCGCTACCTCACACCTTTTAGAATATTCTGGTTGAAAAGGATTATTGCGATTATCATAGGGATATGTGGAATCGTACTCGTTTTAAAAGGAACTTTTCCTAGCGCCTCAGAAAATATAGAAGAACAACTCCACATCATGCCAGAACTACCAGATCCAGTCGCTCCAGAGCTGGAAGGAATTAAGAGTAGTCCAGTGGTTAATGATTCTATTTAACAAAAAAAATCCCTCACCATAAGATGAAGGATTTAAGAGGCGTCTAGCGGATTCGAACCGCTGTACTAGATTTTGCAGACCCATGCCTAGCCGCTCGGCCAAGACGCCTTTTGAGCACGCAAAAATAACAAAAAAGTTCTCTTAATCACTATTATTACACAAAATCACTCTTTAGTATTGACTACTAGCGACTTTGACTCATAGAAATTACTACTCGCGCCACATCACCACCTATAGGAGGATTGATTTTTGCCACTTTTACATGTGCTTTTTCAACTAGAGATTCTTCTTTAAAAATACGATCAAGAATACGTTGAGCAACTTGTTCTAGTAATTTAGAACGTATCGCCATTTCTTCAACGATGATTCTATTCAGTGAAACATAATCTACGGTATCATTGAGCTCATCAGTTTGAGCACTTTTAGAAAGATCAGCGGTTACCTCTAGATCCACTCTATATTCACTACCTATCATTGCTTCTTCATCGAGGCAACCATGGTTAGTAAATACCTTTACGTTTTCAAGTATAATTGTATGCATGAGGTAAAGATACTACCTGCAATGCTAGCAGTAAAATAAGATGTAAATTTGTGTATCTAAATATTGAAAAGAGCCATGAGCGAATCTACCAAACCAAATAACTTCATAGAAGACATTATAGAAGACGATTTAAATAATGGTCTTTCTCAAGATAAATTACGTTTCCGTTTTCCTCCAGAGCCTAATGGGTTTTTACATATAGGTCATGCGAGTGCAATATGTTTAAATTTTGGGCTAGGATTAAAGTATAATAGACCTGTAAACTTACGTTTTGATGATACTAATCCTGCAAAGGAAGAAGCAAAATACGTTGCCGCTATTCAAAAAGATGTAGAATGGCTAGGTTATAAATGGGATAATCTATGCTACGCATCAGACTATTTCCAGGAACTTTATGACTGGGCAGTACAAATGATTAAGGACGGGAAAGCTTATGTAGATTCACAATCCAGTGAAGAAATGGCAGCTCAAAAAGGAACTCCTACACAACCTGGAGTAGATGGACCTTATCGCAACAGAAGTGTAGAAGAAAATCTAGCGCTTTTTGAAGGAATGAAGAATGGAGAGTACGGTGAAGGAGAACATATCCTACGTGCTAGAATTGATATGCAATCTAACAATATGCTCATGCGTGATCCTATCATGTATCGAGTAGTAGATAAAGCACACCATAGAACAGGAACAGATTGGAAAATCTATCCTATGTATGACTGGACGCATGGAGAAAGTGATTACTTAGAGCAAATCTCTCATTCATTCTGTACACTTGAATTTAAGCCTCACAGAGAACTTTATGACTGGTTCCTTGACCAAGTTGCAGATTCTAGTAAAATACGTCCTAAACAACGTGAATTTGCCCGTAGAAACGTATCACATACCGTAACAAGTAAGCGTAAACTACAAAAACTCGTAGAAGCAGGATACGTAACCGGTTGGGACGATCCACGTATGACAACCATTTCTGGTTTGAGACGTCGTGGTTATACACCAGCATCACTTAGAAACTTTGCAGAATCTATAGGAATCGCAAAACGTGATAATCTAGTAGACATGAATCATCTAGAGTTTCACCTGCGTGATGACTTGAATAAAACCGCAGATCGTGTGATGTGCGTTCTAGATCCAGTAAAACTTGTAATTACTAACTATCCTGATGGTCAAGTGGAAATGCTCGAGGCAGAGAATAGTCAGGAAGATGAATCTCGTGGCTATAGAGAAGTTCCTTTTTCTAAAGAACTTTATATAGAACGCGAAGATTATAGAGAAGAGGCAAACAAGAAATTCTTCCGTTTAAAAAATGGTAAAGAAGTACGTCTCAAGAACGGTTACATCATTAAAGGTGAAGGTTGCCTCAAAGATGCCGACGGGAATATTACTGAAATCCATGCGACCTATGATCCAGACTCTAAAAGTGGAAGCGGTACTGAGGCAAGCATGCGCAAAGTAAAAGGAACCCTTCACTGGGTAAGTGCTGCACATGCTTTACCTGTTGAAGTACGTCTTTATGATCGATTATTTACGGTGCCGTCTCCAGATACTGATAAGGAAAAAGATTTTATGGAATTTGTAAATCCAAATTCTCTAGAGGTCATCACTGCAATGGCTGAGCCTGCAATGAAGAATCTTAATCCAGGAGATATTGTTCAATTCCAGCGTATGGGATATTTCTGTGTAGATCCAGACACTACCGACGAGAAAATGGTTTTCAATCGTACAGTAACCTTGCGCGATACTTGGGCAAAACTAGAAGATTAGATTTTAGTCTTTAGATGGTTAGGATGCGCTTTCGCGAAAGCGTGCTCTAACCATTTCTTTTTTATAGCAGCGTCTTAGAGTTGTAAACTTGCTTATCATATAATATATTTTTTAATTAAATAATTGAGAATATGTTTGCTTATTGACTATTGTTATAAAATATTTCATAAAATTGGGAATAATTTAGCAATATATACTAAAAGCTTAACTATCAATTAACCAAAATAACTGCGATGTAGACATACCTTTGTAACTCAATAATTTAAAACAAATATTATGTCCAAGTCAAATACAGTGTTTGCTCTACTTACAGGAGCAGCTATAGGAATCGCAGCAGGAGTTTTATATGCACCAGAGAGTGGAGAAAAAACTAGAAAAAAATTAAAGAAACAGGCAAAAAAAGCTCAAGCAGATATAGATGCTCAAGCTCGTAAAACATATGCTCAAGTTTCTGATAAAGCAGCTCAATTAACTTCCACAGTTAGTTCAAAAGCAGTTGAATTAAAAGGTAATGTAGGAGAGCGTATTGAAACAGCTTTGTCTAGTGCAAGTTATAAGGCAGATGATGCTATCGTAGCATTAGAAAATAAGCTTGAACAATTACGTGCTCAAAACGCAAAATTACAGAAGCCTAATTCAGTAGATGGATTAGTGAAGAAGACAAAAGCAACCGTATAAACATTTAGTTTGAGCAAATCAATCAAAGAAAATTTTACTGAATTTACAGCAGCTACACAAGAGTACATTGAGTCCTCTATAAGCTACCACAAGCTAGACCTTTTTAAAAAGGTCATGAAAGGAGTGGTAAGTGGTAGTTATAAACTTATACTAGGATTCTTTCTGTTGATTGCACTTCTATTTTTAAGTGTTGCACTTGCAATATATTTAGGTGATATATTAGAAAGTATCGCGTTAGGATATCTAATTGTAGGCGGTGCATACTTGATTCTTATGTTTGTTCTCTCACTATTTTTAAAGAAATACTTAGAGAAAACCATTTTACGCAAATCAAGTGCTCAATTTTTTAATGAAAATGAGGATATAAAAATTGATCAGTATGAGAGTTTACAATAGTTTTAATGAAATAGATCGCGATTTGAGATATCTTAAATTGCAACAGCAAATCCAGCAGGAAACCATGAAATTGGAACTTAATGAAGTGAAAGAAAGTTTCTCTGCAGTGTCTGTTTTAACTAATATAGTAAGTTCAATAGCTAAGAAAGCTGTAGTTCTTAAGGTAGTTAATAAACTTATAGGCGGCAGAAAGTAAAAACTAAAATTGCTATAAATAAAAAAGCGATTCTCAGATGAGAATCGCTTTTTTGCTTTCATTAAAATAGTTGACTAGTTATTCTTGCCAGCCATCATTATCTTCATTCCTTTTAGCCTCAGCCTCTTTATTCTTGTTTGTTTTCTTCATTTGCTCACCTATTTGAGCACTTGCTGTAAAACTTGCAATCATGTTATTTAACATGTCACTACCAGCTTGTGGTGAGTTAGGTAAAAGAATTAAGTTAGATTGAGTTGCTTCACCTATAGATTGAAGTGTGTCGTAATGTTGAGTAACTACAATCAGCGCACTTGCTTCTTGAGAATTAATCCCTACGTTATTTAGTACATCTACACTTTCTTCTAGTCCACGAGCAATTTCACGACGCTGGTCTGCGATACCTTGACCTTGTAAACGTTTAGATTCAGCCTCTGCACGTGCTTTTGCAACAATCTTGATACGATCAGCTTCTGCTTCATACTCTGCAGCTGTTTTTTCACGTTCTGCGGCGTTAATTCTATTCATTGCTGCCTTTACCTGTACATCTGGATCTATGTCTGTTACAAGTGTTTTAATGATGTCATATCCATAATCCATCATCGCTTCATTCAATTCACGTTTTACTGCGATTGCGATATCATCTTTCTTCTCAAAAACGTAATCCAGTTTCATTTTAGGAACCTCGGCACGTACTACATCAAATACGTAAGACGTTATCTGATCGTGCGGATTTTGAAGTCTGTAGAAAGCATCATACACTTTTTCTCTTCTTACCTGAAATTGTACAGAGATTTTAAGACGTACAAATACATCATCTTTAGTTTTAGTCTCTACAATTACATCCAGTTGCTGAATTTTAAGATTGATACGTCCTGCAATTTTGTCTATCAATGGAACTTTAAACTGCAGTCCAGAATGACGCATACTTGTAAATTTTCCAAAACGCTCAATAAGTGCAGCAGTTTGTTGTTTTACAGTAAAAAATGAACCGAAAAGCAGCAAGGCTGCAAATACGAGAATAATAGGTATTATAAATTGTCCCATAGTTAGTGTTTTTTAAGTTTGTTTAAAGATACATTACAATTAGTCTTATTTTAGCCCTATAAGTTACATTCATGAAAATATTTCTTCCGCTCATAGCGACATTTTTATTCCTTTCAACCGCTCACGCTCAACGTAATTATTCCTATAACAACAGAATAGGACTAGGAATAGACGCTACATTTTTCAATCTACAAACAGACGACGTAGCAGTAGAGGGAAAAGTAGGATGGAGTGCAGGATTAGAAACTAGAGGTGCTTGGAAACCTTACTGGAATATGATTTTTGGAATTCAATTGTTCAATAATAAGTTTTCAGTGAAAGAAGCATTAACTCAGGACGATATTGAAATGAGCGTCATAGGTGCTGAGGTGAAGTTACTATGGGCTTATAAAATCGCAAACAGAGATTATTTATCTCTTGAAGTAGGTCCTGCATTTGCTTTTAATGGAGAATTTAAAGTTGCAGACCGTAGATATGAAGAAAGCATAATAGATGGCTCAAGCGCGGTTACGGTCAAGTCCTTTCAAGAAACTTCACCTATAAATATTAACGGAATTATAGGTTTAAGCGGTGGATTAGAGCAAATTAGATTTTCTGCGCATTACCATTATGCCTTTCTAGATGTGTTGAATGGTAAAAACGCATTAAGTGAAGAACTCAACGGTAATATGAGTTATATCACCGCTGGAGTTCGTCTTTATTTTTAAGAAAGTTGAGCAATAGCTGTTTTGATACGAGAAATCGTTTCATTCTTTCCTATCATACTTGCTATTTCAAATACATCTGGTCCCATAAGGCTACCTACTAGAGCAAGTCTTAAGGGCATCATCACTTTACCAAATCCCATTTCCTGACTCGTGATCCAGCCTTTAATCGCAGCACTTAATCCAGCTGCGCTGTCGTCTTCACATTCTTGAACTACCGTTATCACACTATTCATGATGTCATTAGTATCTTCTTTCCAGGCTTTTTTAGCATTTTTCTCATCATAAGAATCAGGTGCTGTAAAAAAGAATCCTGCGAGTTCAAAAAGATCTTCTGTAAACACAGCACGTTCCTTAACTAGACCACAAACTAAGTTGACATAATCTTGTGAACCGTATTCAATATTTTTTTCTTGTAACGCTTTCGCGAAAGCGGCACCTATAACAGCATCATCTTGTTCCACGTACCATTGTTGTTGGAACCACTTTGCCTTTTCTGGATCAAACTTAGCTCCAGAACTATTTACTTTATCTAAGCTAAACGCTTGAATCAACTCTTCAAGACTGAATATTTCTTGCTCAGTTCCAGGATTCCAACCTAGAAATGCCAACATATTAATAACAGCATCTGGTAAATATCCATCTTCTTTATAACCGGCAAAAGTTTCGTTTTCTTTGGCATCAAACCATTCCATAGGGAATACTGGGAAACCAAATTTAGCTCCATCACGTTTGCTTAATTTCCCTTTCCCTGTAGGTTTTAAGATCAACGGTAAATGTGCAAACTTAGGAGTCTTCCAGCCAAAACTTTCATACAATAAAACATGCAGCGCCATACTAGGCAACCATTCTTCACCGCGAATTACATGAGAGATTTCCATTTCATGGTCATCTACCACGTTTGCAAGGTGATAAGTAGGCATTCCATCGCTTTTAAAAAGGACTTTATCATCAAGAAGTGATGTGTTGATTTCTATTCCCTTACGGATTTCATCAAACATGTGTAAGGTTTTCAACTCAGGTTTAAAACGGATCACATATTCATCTCCACGAGAAAGACGTTCTTCAACTTCGCTAGTAGATAAGGATAACGAGTTTGTGAATTGCCCACGATTGTTGTGGTTGTATATAAAAGTCTCTTTATTTGCTTCGGCAGTGGATCTTGCTTGTGTAAGTTCCTCAGCTGTGTCAAATGCGTAATATGCAGCGCCTTTTTCAATAAGCTCTAGGGCATATTTTTTATACATTCCTTTGCGCTCGCTCTGTCTGTAGGGACCGCAATTGCCTTCTTTCCCTGGACCTTCGTCATAAGGTATCTTGCACCAGTTCAATGCGTTAATGATGTATTCTTCAGCGCCTTCTACGTATCTATTTTGATCAGTATCTTCTATACGCAGTATAAAATCACCACTATGTTTTTTTGCAAACAGATAATTAAATAAAGCTGTTCTCACGCCACCTATGTGTAATGGTCCGGTAGGACTAGGTGCAAATCTCACTCTTACTGAAGTACTCATTATAGCCGTTTTTTAAGGCTGCAAAGATATGATTTGTTCAGTACTATCCACATTCATAGGTGCGGACTTAAGTCTGTAACTAAGAATGTTTTTTCCCATAACCTTAATCGTTTAACATCACCATATCATAAACATACCATGCATTGCGTTATATTTACCTTACAAAGACGACGTAACGAGTAATGGATAATTTTCAAATCATAGAGCACAAGCTCAAACGCTTCATTAAAAAATACTATACAAATGAGATCATACGAGGTATTATCTTGTTTCTTGCGATAGGCTTATTGTATTTTTTATTCACCGCCGTCATTGAGCATTTTTTATGGTTGAGCTCCACGGGAAGAACCATATTATTTGGTCTTTTTGTGTTGGTTCAGGCTGGATTGCTATTTAAATTCATAGGAATTCCGGTGGCTCGATTATTTAAGCTGTTTTCTGGTATCGATTTTAGAGATGCCAGTAGCATGATAGGAACACATTTTCCTGAGGTGTCTGACAAGTTGATTAATGTTCTACAATTACACAAAAATGGAGGAGATGATGAGCTCACTTGGGCAAGTATCAACCAGAAAAGTGAGGAATTGAAACCTATACCGTTTTCGCTGGCGATTGATTTCAAGAAAAACGCTGCTTATTTAAAATATCTAGCGATTCCAGTCTTGATCATCGCGGCTTTATTTTTCACTGGAAATAATGAAATCCTTACTGAAAGCACCAAGCGCGTTGCAGATTTTAACAACGAGTACATTCCGCCAGCACCGTTTAAATTTAATGTGTTGAATGAAGATTTAAACACGTTACAAAAAAGAGACTTTAAATTAAACGTAGAAGTTACAGGAAGGACCATTCCTGAAAATGCGAGTGTTCACTACGGCAATCAGACTTACTATTTGACTCAAGAATCACCAGGTAGATTCAGTTTTGTGTTCAGTAAACCAGCAAGTGATATTCCATTTTATCTCAAGGCAAATGAGGTGCGCAGCGAGGAGTTTTTGCTCGATGTGGATGACGTTCCTACCATTGATCAGTTTGAGCTGGTTATGGATTATCCGTCTTACACTGGTAAAAAAGATGAAGTGCTTAAAAGTACTGGAAATGCACTTGTTCCACAGGGAACTAAGATTACTTGGAAGTTGAAAGCCGCTGCTACAGAGCAAGTTGACTTTAAAACTCGTGAAGAAATTACTCAGTTTAAGAAAGATGGTAAGGAGTTCGCTTTCGCGAAAGCGATATTAAAACCACTTAAATATTCCATCACAACCTCAAATATGTTTGCTAAGGATTATGAGGAACTGAACTTCAAAATAGACGTCACCAAAGATGAGTATCCAGAACTCGCTATGGAGATGAAAAAAGACAGTCTGGACGATGCAATCATGTACTTTCAAGGCAACGTGGCAGATGATTACGGGATCCGTAAGATTCAAGTGGTGTATTATGAAAGTGATAACGCTAGTTCACAAAAGATTTATGAAATAGGTAATAATCGTGGAACATTTGACCAATTTTTATTCACTTTTCCAGGAAATCTTCCGCTTGAAGGTGGAAAGAATTATCAGTTCTATTTTGAAGCCATCGATAATGATTATGTAAATAATTATAAAAGTGCCAAAAGCCAAGTTTATGGTTTCAGAAAATCAACTAAAGAAGAAGAAGAGCAACAACAGTTACAGGACCAAAAGAAATCTGTAGAAGATCTCGAAAAGTCATTGCAAGAACAAGAGCAGAATCAAGAGGAATTAAAGGAAATCACTCAAGAGCAGCTGGAGAAAAATCAGCGAGGATTTAATGATAAGAAAAAACTAGAGCAAGCTTTAAAAAACCAACAAGATCAAGAACAAAAAATGCGTCAACAGATGCAGAAGATGAAGGACAATCTTGAAAAATCTAGTAAGGAACGAGACCCTATGAAAAAGGCGCTGGAAGAGCGCATGGAGCAGAGTGAAGAAGAAATGCGCAAGAATGAGGAATTGCTCAAGGAACTTCAAGAATATCAAGACAAGTTAAGTAAGGAAGAATTACAAGAACAACTTGAAAAGGCTCAAAAGAAATCAAAGGAACAAAAACGTAATCTAGAACAGTTACTAGAACTTACTAAACGTTATTATGTAGCTCAAAAATATGAGCAAATTGCCAAAAAACTTGACGAACTTGCTAATAAGCAAGAGGAGCAGTCTAAGAAAGAAGGCGATGCAAATAAAGAAGAAGATCAGCAAAAATTGAATGAGGAATTCAAGGAATGGGAAGAAGAATTAAAGGAACTTAAAAAGGAAAATGAAGGTCTTAAAAAACCTATGGAGATGGATTTTGAGCCTCAAGAATCTGATGCTATTAAAAAGGATCAGCAGGAATCAAGTGAAGAATTAAAAAGTGGTGATACTCCTAAAGCGCAGAAAAAACAAAAAAGCGCAGCTGATAAAATGAAGCAACAAGCTATGGAAATGGCTGCTCAAATGCAATCAGCAAAAGGTGAAGGAATGAAAGAAGATGCAGATATGTTACGTCAAATTCTTGATAACCTAGTTGTTTTCTCTATAGAACAAGAAGTGGTTCTTGATGGTGTTAAGGGATTAACTCGTAACAGTCCTAATTTTGGTAAAAAATTAAAGATTCAGAAGGATTTAGAACGTGCTTTTAAACATGTGGATGATAGTTTATTTGCACTTGCTTCTCGTAATCCTGAGATAGGAATAGATATTAATAGAGAAGTAACAGATGTTTACTACTATTTAGACAAATCTTTAACGCAGTTAGCTGATTTTGAGATGAATAAAGGTCAGATTTCACAGCAATTCACATTAAAAAGTGCCAATACGCTTGCTAACATGTTGAGTAAAACCATGGATGCCATGAATGATGCTATGTCCATGCCTGGTGAAGGTGAAGGAAAACCTGGTGAAGGACAAAGTGGAGGTTTTCAATTACCTGATATTATAAAGAAGCAAGAATCATTAATGAAAAAAGGTGGCGAAGGAGAAAAACCTGGTGAAGGAAAAGGAGAAAAGCCAGGTGAAGGAAAACCTGGTAAAGCTGGTGCTCCAGGTCAAGGAGGAGAAAATGGAGATCAAGGACAATCTTCAGGTAAAGGTGGAAAGAATGGTGAAGGTGGAAGTACTGGTCAAGGCGGTAAAAATGGAGAAGGATCAACTGGTGAATCTGGCCAAGGCGGACAAGGACAAGGTAATGGTCAAGGTGAAAATGGTGAAGGAAAAGGTACAGACGGAAAATCAGGTACTGGAGCAGATGGTCCAGGTGAAGGTGATGGTCTAGGTAAGGAAGGAGAAAAAAGCTATAAAGAATCTGAGGAAGAAAGTAAACGTATCTATGAAATTTATAAGCAACAACAGGAATTACGTAATCAGCTAGAAGATATGATTCAGCGCGAAGGTCTAGAAGGAGTTGTAAATGATATTACTGATAAGATGAAAGACGTGGAACGTAAACTATTAGATCAAGGATTTAATAGGGAAGTAGAAGAGAGAATGATGGAAATACAGCACGATTTATTAAAGTTAAAGGATGCTGGATTGCAACAAGGTAAAGATGAACAACGTGAAGCAACTACCAATTCGAAAGACTATAATAACGACACAAGAAATAAGATTCCAGATGCTGCTCGCTACTTTAACAGCAAAGAGATTTTAAATAGACAAGTATTACCTTTGCAGCAACAATATAAATTAAAGGTTAAGGAATACTTTAAAAGCGATGGTGGAATTTAATTATCAGACTGACTTTAAGTTAGAGAATGATGTTGCTTATGCAAAATGGCTTGAAGAGGTTGCTCTATCCGAAGCTAAGTCTATAGGAGAAATTTCTTATGTATTCTGTGATGATGATTTTTTACATAAAATAAATTTAGAGTATTTGAATCACGATACTTTGACTGATATTATCACTTTCGATTACTGTGATGAAGATTTCTTGAATGGTGAGATTTATATCAGTGTAGATCGTGTAAGGGAAAATGCAGGTGCTTTTTCAGTTGATTTTAATACAGAGTTACATAGAGTTATTAGTCATGGGTTGCTCCATTTATGTGGTTATCCAGATAAGACAGATGAGGAAAGTAAGCTTATGCGTTCCAAGGAAGATGAAAAAATGAATATGTTTCACGTGAAACAATAGCTATGTTTGATAAAGAATATGATGTAATTGTAGTAGGTGCTGGTCACGCGGGAAGCGAGGCTGCCGCTGCTGCTGCAAATATGGGAGCGAGTACATTGTTGATTACGATGAATCTTCAAACAATCGGGCAAATGTCTTGTAATCCAGCTATGGGTGGTATCGCAAAAGGACAAATTGTTCGTGAGATTGACGCTTTAGGTGGATTGAGTGGAATTGTAAGTGATAAAAGCGCGATTCAATTTAAAATGCTGAACCTTTCTAAAGGTCCTGCAATGTGGTCTCCAAGAACCCAGAATGACAGAATGCGTTTTGCAGAAGAATGGAGAATGCAATTAGAAAATCTAGAACATCTTGATTTTTACCAAGACATGGTTTCTAGTTTAACTATTGAAGGAGATAAAGTAACTGGTGTTAGAACAAGTTTAGGAATTCAAGTCAAAGGGAAGTCTGTTGTATTAACTAATGGAACTTTCTTGAATGGATTAATTCATATTGGAGATAAACAATTTGGTGGTGGACGTGCTGGTGAAAGAGCCGCAACTGGTATTACTGAGCAATTAGTGAGTCTAGGTTTTGACTCTGGAAGGATGAAAACAGGAACTCCACCGCGTGTTGATGGTCGCTCTTTAGATTATTCTAAGATGATTCCACAACCAGGTGATGATTTAGTTTCTAAGTTTAGTTATACTAATCTAACAAGTAAGTTAACAACGCAACGTGATTGTCATATGACATACACGAGTACGTTAGTTCATGATTTGTTACGCGAAGGATTTGATAGAAGTCCTATGTTTAATGGACGTATTCAAAGTATAGGACCTAGGTATTGTCCGTCTATAGAAGATAAAATCGATCGCTTTGCAGATAAAGACCGTCATCAACTATTTGTTGAGCCAGAAGGTTGGGATACTTGTGAGGTTTATGTGAATGGATTTAGTACTTCCTTGCCAGAAGATGTTCAATTTAAAGCTTTGAGATCTGTTGTTGGTTTTGAAAATGTAAAATTCTTTAGACCTGGATATGCCATTGAGTATGATTATTTCCCGCCTACACAACTAATGCATACTCTAGAAACTAAGATTGTAAAGAATCTTTATTTTGCTGGTCAGATTAATGGAACTACTGGTTATGAGGAAGCAGCTTCCCAGGGATTGATGGCTGGTATAAACGCTGTACGCAAAATAAGAGAAGAAGAATCATTTATACTTAAAAGAGATGAAGCTTATATAGGTGTTCTTATAGACGATTTAATCACCAAAGGAACTGAAGAACCATATAGAATGTTTACTTCGCGTGCAGAGTATCGAACCTTATTAAGACAAGATAATGCAGATTTGAGATTAACTCCACGTGCTCACGAACTAGGTTTAGTTACTGATGAGGCAATTAAAAGAGTAGAACGCAAGTCCGAAGAAACCGAAAAAATGGTTCAGTTTCTCAAGAATACTAGTTATGATTTTAAAGAAATGAACGTTTTGCTGGAGAGTAAAAAATCTGCTGCCGTAAAGCAACATGATAAATACTTTAAAGTTTTTGCTAGACCACAGATTGATTTAAGCGACATAAGAGAATTTCCTGAAATCAAATCGTATATTGAAGAACATGACTTGAATGAAGATATCTTAGAACAAGTGGAAGTTCAAGTAAAGTATAGTGGTTACATAGAGAAAGAAAAAAGTAATGCAGATAAGCTACATCGTCTAGAAAATGTAAAGATTCCTGCAGGCTATGATTTTAAATCTATCAAGTCACTTTCCTATGAAGCTCGAGAAAAATTAACTGCAATTCAGCCTGCTACTGTTTCACAAGCTTCTCGTATTTCGGGAGTATCTCCTAGTGATATTTCAGTATTATTAGTACACATGGGAAGATAGTTTCACGTGAAACAATGAAAGATAACGCACCTACTTATACCCATTTTTTAACTGTTCAAGATTATTTCCTGACTCAGGAGAAATTTGAACTATATAAAAATGAACAGACTGAAGTTCTTAAAACCACACCACAACCTGAGAATTTAGAAAGCTATTATGAGAGTGAAAATTACTTATCTCATGACGACTCTCAAGATTCTTTTTTTGCACGTTGTTATCAGTATGCCAAAGGTTGGAATCTTAAAAGTAAAAAATCATTAATTGGTAAATATGCTGTTGATGGTAAAATTCTTGATATTGGCGCTGGAGTAGGAGACGTCGTTGGAGCATTGAAGAAATCAGGATATGATGCTGTAGGATATGAGCCTAGTAAAAAAGCTAGAATTTTTGCTGCTCGTAAAGGAATTGAATTGCTTGATCAAACGGACTCCATTCAGCCAAATTCTATTAAAGTAATTAGCATGTATCATGTTCTGGAACATGTGCCAGACTATGACAAGCAAATTGCAGATATTAAAAATTGGTTACAAGAAGATGGTGTTTTGATTTTAGCATTACCTAACTACAATTCGTTTGACGCAAAATGGTTCAAACAACATTGGGCTGGATATGACGTTCCACGACATCTATTTCACTTCAATAAAAGAGCTGTAAGAAATGTCTTTCAAGGTGATTTTGAAATCGTTTCCACAAAACCTATGTGGTTTGATAGTTTCTACGTTTCCATTTTATCTGCTAGATATCAAAAGAAGAAATTAGCCTTTGTTTACGGAATAATAATCGGGCTTATCTCAAATATCGCTGCACTCTTCTCTAAAGAGCCATCATCAATCGTTTATGTACTCAAAAAACGTAAATAAGCTGTTTTAAGCTGTTGTTTTTCTTCTGGTCAGCACTTATCTATTAAAAATTTAAAAAGTTCAACACGATTCATAGAATTGAGCTGTTTTTAATAAAAATAACTTATTATTTATACTGAATCGATAATTTATATTGATTGTAACCAATAAAGTCCAAAAACGGTAAGTAGAAAATAAATTCCCGTTCTTCCAGCACCTCGATAATCTTGAAGAATTCTTAATCCTATAAGTAGAATTACAAATAGAAATCCGGTGATGATTAATCCAAGCTCGCTTAGTACAATATCTTGCTCTGTGATTAAATCATAAATGCCAAGAGTTAGAAACGAAGTAACTATAACTTCCAATCCTAAAATAGTAATTAAAGATAGTTTCACCATAACGGCTGGTAAATGATCTTTATACATATCTATATAATCCTGTAATGTCTTATTCCACATAAATAATTTCTCGTATGCAGATATAACTACTGTAAGCAGTAGGAAAATGAGAATTAATATGGGACCAGAATATACAATCACTATAAGAATCTTTAACTTAAGGTAATAATAATACCTTTTTCTTACTAAAACCTAATTTGTTATAAATTTAACGACCGTTTGTCGAAATTATGCAGGTTTATGAATCAATCGAGTAAGACCTATTGCAAGATCTGTCAGAATTACTTTTCCATTACCATTGCGCTCTATATGATAAATAGCTTTCTCTATTTCATCACTTATAGGTTGGATACGATGTCCATCTATAAAAGGAGCAAATTTTTCTAGCTGGAAATTTTCCATTTGAGGCGTGAGATAAACCGCACTATTAGCTTTGTAATTTAGTAACATCGCTTGTCTAAAGTATTCTAAACAATAGGATAAAAAACGCTTCTGTGTTTCACGATTTTTTCCAGCAATCATCTCAGCCCAAGCAATCAAGTCATTAATAGCAGATTTGCGTCCACGAGCAGCAAACGCTGTGCGCACCCAAGTAACAAACCATTGTTCAAAATCTACATCTTCAGATTCATTATTAATGGATTGAAGCGCTTTATTATAATCACCATTTGATTGTCGAGCGATTTGTTGTGCTCTTGTAGAATCCAGTTGTTGTCTCTCTACTAATCCTTGAGCGATGGCTTCACTAGATAATTTAGGAATGTGCAGTAATTGACATCTAGACTTAATAGTATTAATAATCTGATCTTCATCTTCGGCGATTAGGATGAAAACGGTCTTTGCAGGTGGTTCCTCTATCAGCTTTAATAATTTGTTTGAAGCTTCGGTATTTAATTTATCGGCACCCCAAATGATGAGTACTTTGTATCCACCTTCATAAGATTTCAAACTCAGTTTACTCACTATTTTTTTTGCCTCGAGAACACCTATTTTACTTTGTTTTTTCTCGATTTCGATCTTTTGATACCAGTCTGCGAGACTACCATATGATTGTTTTTGTAAGAATTCTCGCCATTCAGTAATAAAATCGTCAGCTACCGCTTTATCTTTTACACGAGCATTATTTGCCACAGGATAAGCAAAATGCAAATCGGGATGAGCAACTTGATCAATTTGAGAATCGCAGCGATCTCCAGCATCTTTACATAAAATTCCACGTGCATAAGAGATAGCAAGCGGTAGAACTCCACTACCAGTTGCGCCTATAAATAGTTGAGCGTGAGCAATTCTCCCGTTTTCAACCGTAGATTGAAGGTGTTTCTTAAGATGTTCTAGACCTATGATATCTTGATATCGCATATTGCAAATATAAAAGTATAGGCTCGAGGTTCTATCATAACCGCTATATTTGTCACTATACATTATAAATAACTATGAAGACGATCAACGATATTAATTTTAAGGATAAAAAAGCACTCATAAGAGTAGATTTCAACGTACCACTTGATGATAACTTTGAGGTTACAGATGCGACTCGCATACGTGCAGCAAAGGATACCATCATAAAAATTCTAGAAGATGGAGGCGCTGTGATTTTAATGTCGCATTTAGGTCGTCCTAAAGGAAAGCAAGAAGAATTTTCATTACAGCACATCGTAAATACTGCTACCGAAATTCTAGGAGTTCAAGTAAATTTTGTGAACGATTGCATCGGTGAAACGGCTGAGCAGGCTGCTGCAAACTTGCAACCTGGTGAAGTATTGTTGCTAGAAAACTTGAGATTTTATAGTGAAGAAACTGCTGGTGATTCCGCTTTCGCGAAAGCGTTATCTCAACTAGCAGACGTGTACGTGAACGATGCCTTTGGAACAGCACACAGAGCTCATGCTTCTACAGCAGTTATCGCACAATATTTTGAGGAGAAATGTTTCGGTAAATTGATGACTCGTGAGATTGAAAGTTTAAATAAAGTGCTGGAAACTCCAGAAAAACCAGTAGTAGCTATATTAGGTGGTGCAAAAGTATCTTCTAAAATTACGGTAATTGAAAATATTCTTTCTAAGGTGGATGATCTTATCCTCGCTGGTGGAATGGCTTACACTTTTATAAAAGCACAAGGTGGCAAAATAGGAGATTCACTATGTGAAGATGATAAAATGGAATTGGCTCTAGAAATTCTAGAAATGGCCAAAAAACACAACACAAATATTCATCTACCAGTTGATTCTATAACAGCCGACTCATTTTCTGAACACGCAACTAGAGATATGGCACCTATAGACGCTATTCCAGATGGATGGATGGGACTAGATATAGGTGAAAAATCTAGATCACAATTTCATACGGTGTTAATGCAAGCCAAAACTATTCTTTGGAATGGTCCTGCAGGTGTTTTTGAAATGGAACCATTTGCACACGGAACAATTTCTTTAGGAAAGTCTGTAGCTCAGGCAACAGCAGCTGGTGCATTCTCGTTAGTAGGTGGTGGCGACTCAGTTGCAGCTGTAAAACAATTTGGTTTTGAAGATCAAGTAAGTTACGTTTCAACTGGTGGTGGTGCTATGCTAGAAATGCTAGAAGGAAAAACGCTTCCTGGTATTGCGGCTATTTTAGATTAATTATTAGATTTTTACATGAAATATATTCTCTTTTCCCTTTTTTCCTTCCTTTTTCTACCGCTTGCGGCTCAAACTGAAAAAGACTCCACTGAGACTAAGGGAAAGGTGATTTCTTACGAGCAATTTAAAAAACAGCAATCTGCTCATGTAATCATTAAAAAGCCTACAGATTCAGTAAAACCTGCATTGGAAACAGTAGTAGATACGGTACAACAAGTGGTTGAGACTATAGTGGAAACTGCTGTAGAACCTACTACTGCGATAACTATTCCAGTACAATCAGTTGAATTACCTGTTCTCAAGGAATTTCCAGAAGTAGATGATTTTGATGAGAAACTACTGCAGGAATTGTACAATAATGATATGTATGATTACATGTATGATGAGATCATACAAATGGATTACAGTGATGCTGTTTTAAAATCATTACCTACTGACACGCTTAAGGCTCGTTTGAAACGTATCAACGAGAGCACACCTTTTCAAATTGATTATAATCCAGTTTTAGAACAGTTGATTAATAAAAAACTGAGTTACCAGCGCGTTTATATGGAGCGCTTGATGACCTTGAGTGATTATTATTTTCCGCTATTTGAGGCAACGCTGGATAAATATGATATTCCGCTAGAGATGAAATACTTAGCGGTGGTAGAAAGTGCACTTGACCCAAGAGCAAAAAGTCGAGTAGGCGCAACAGGTTTGTGGCAATTTATGTTTGCTACGGGACGTGATTTTGACCTTGAGGTGAACTCTTATGTAGATGAGCGCATGGATCCTATCAAGTCTACAGAGGCTGCTTGTAAGTTCTTAAGAAGTTTATATAATATTTATGGAGACTGGGATCTGGCACTTGCGGCTTATAATTCTGGTCCAGGAAATGTAAATAAAGCCATAAGACGCAGTGGCGGCTATAAAAATTACTGGAATTTAAGGCCTTACTTACCACGTGAAACGGCTGGATATGTTCCTGCTTTTCAAGCCATGGTATATTTATATACTTATGCCAGTGAGCATGGTTTTCAACCACAACAAACAGCTCATAAAACCATCGCTACAGACACGATTCACGTGAAAAAAATGATCTCACTCGAGCACGTCGCTCAGTTTACTGATGAAGATATAGAAACTGTTCAATTTCACAATCCTAGCTATAAACTAGATGTGATTCCAGCCATATCTGGACGTAATTATTACTTGAGATTGCCAGTGAGAGCTGCGAGTAAATTTGTGAGTAATGAGGATGCGGTGTACGCTTTCGCGAAAGCGGAATTTGACAAAAAAGAAAAACCTTTACCAGAACTCGTTAAGGCAGAATCTCGCGTGGTCTATCGCGTTAAAAATGGAGACTACTTAGGGAAAATAGCCAATAAATATGGTGTGAAAGTAAGCCAACTCAAGCGCTGGAACAGCCTGCGCAGTAACAATTTAAAAATAGGACAGCGATTATACATTCATCCTAGAAAACCAGTAACAAGTTCCTCATCACTTGCGACAACTACTCCTAGCACCTATAAAGTGAAAAGTGGTGATAGTTTATGGAAAATAGCAAATCGCTATGGCATAACTATTGCTCAAATAAGAAAATTGAATTCTGGTAAAACAGAAGACCTACAACCAGGAACCACTTTAAAACTTAAATAATCCTCTTATGAGATCTTTAATTTATACGTTTATAGCTATTATCTCTCTTACCAGCTGCAATGATGCACCAGTTGTAGTGACTGACAGCGCAGGAAGAATGAATGATATTCTACTTATCATAGAAAATGATTTATGGGAAAATGCAGTAGGTGATACCATCCGTCAAGTGCTCGCTGCGCCTGTGGATGGATTAGTACGTGAAGAACCACAATTTTCATTGAACCAGATCGATCCAGACTCTTTTAAAGGAAGACTGATGAAGAATCGCAATTACATGAAAGTAGAAGTTTCTAATAAAGAAGCTGGCGTGAACGTGACTAAAGGTCTGTATGCAAATCCGCAGACTGGTGTGGTGATAAGAGGAAAAAATGCCGTAGGAATTATAGATCAAATTGTTGCAAATGCTGACCAAATTAAAACACTTTTTAATGATGGAGAAATTGTTGAGAAACAACGTATCATGAAAAAAGCAGCGTTGAACGTGGAACAGATTAAGGAGCGTTTTGGTATAGATTTAATTGCTCCAAGAGCTTATCGATATGCAGCACCTAATGATAAAGACTTTTTCTGGTTGCGACGCAATATTAAGGAAGGAACTATGGACGTGATGATTTATGAAGTAGCACGAGAAGCAATTCCTCAGGATTCAAATGTAGTCGCTAGTATTACTAAAGTTAGAGACTCTGTAGGGACTTTAAAAGTACCTGTAGATAATGGCGCTTTTATAACAGAGCAGGCTTTTTCACCTTATGTAAATGAAAGTCAAGTAGATGGGAAATTTGCTTATGAGACTAAAGGATTATGGGAAGTAAGCGGTCAGTTCATGTCTGGACCATTCTTAAACTATGCGATTTACAACGAGAAAAAAGACAACTGGCTCATTATAGAAGGATATATTTTTGCACCTAGCGCAAAGCAACGCAACTACCTTTTTGAACTAGAATCTATTCTAAAGAGTGTAAAGTTTATAGAGGAAAAGAAGTAATAGCTAGTCTTTAGTCTTTAAGTCTACAATCTTTAAAACTTCTGAATTTCCACATATGATGCGGAATCTGCTGTTACGAACAATAGGATTTTAAAATCACCTCACAAAAAAGCCGTTTCAAATCAATTGAAACGGCTTTTTTAATGGAATATGAGATAGACTATTTTGTAGAGTCTATTTGATCTTTATCTTCTTTTCCTTCTTTAGTAGCGTCTTTAAATTCTTTAATTCCGCCACCTAGGCCACGCATTAATTCTGGTATTTTTTTACCACCAAAAATCAATAACACTACAAGCGCTATTAATATGATGCTACCATAACCTGGCATTCCTAATATAAAATTTGCTAACATAATATGTGCTTTTAAAAACAGTACAAAGATACAATAACTGAACATCATAGAAATAACGTGCGTACTATTATATTATTTTATCTTTGGGAATCGTTATAATAAGCAATGGCAAAGGATAAAGAAAAAGGGAAATTAAAGAAAAAGTGGTTGCACCGCTACCGCATGGTCGTGTTGAATAACGACACCTTTGAAGAACGCTTTTCTTTAAACTTGACCAGGCTCAATGTTTTTGTAGTTACGGTACTATCGGCCATTATATTGATAGGTTTAACAACCGTACTTATTGCATTTACTCCTTTAAGAGAATTTATTCCTGGATATGCGAGTACTAAGTTGACTAAAGACGTTATCGTTTTAGAAAATAAAACCGACTCATTATTGACATCAATAGCTCTACAACAGCAAAAATACGATCGCATTCAAATGGTCTTAAGTGGTAACATTACCACTGCAGAGTATGCAAGAATAGATAGCATTGCAAAGGTAGAAACTGCTAGAGATCAAGATTTGCCAGAACCTATTGAAGAAGATAGTTTATTGAGAGAAGAAGTAGATCGTGAGGATAAATACAATGTCATAGAAGGAGCAACCTCACGTACTAACTTTGTATTCTTTACACCAGTAACAGGAACCATATCAGATAGTTTTAATGCAGATAAATCTCATTATGCGGTAGATATCACAGCTGCAGCAAATTCCCCAGTAAAAGCCGCAGCAGATGGAACTGTTATATTTTCAGGTTGGAGTGCAGATACTGGAAACACTATTCTCATGGAACATTCCTATGGTGTGATAACAGTTTACAAACACATGGCAACTTTAAATAAAAAACAGAATAGCCAGGTCCAGGCTGGCGAGGTCATAGGAATAGTAGGTAATACGGGAGAATTAACTACAGGACCACATTTACATTTTGAATTATGGATCGATGGGTATCCTCAAGATCCTACTAATTTTATCAACTTCCAGTAATGTCTATAAAATCTCTTGCAGCTCGAGTTTTTGCTGCCATCATAGACAAACAAACCAAAAAATGGTCCAGTAAACCTATTGCTGCACAAGAAAAAGTGTTCAAATACTTAATTGGCACAGCTAGCTCAACAGCTTTTGGAAAAGCACATTCTTTTAATTCCATAACTTCTTATAAAGATTTTCAAGAAAAAGTTCCCGTTCGCGATTATGAAGAGTTACGACCTTTTATAGATCGAGTTGTCGCAGGAGAAACAGATATATTATGGCCTGGTAAACCCTTGTATTATGCTAAAACATCGGGAACAACTAGTGGAGCAAAGTATATACCTATTACTAAGGAATCAATGCCAGAGCATGTAAAAGCTGCTCGTAATGCGATACTTAGTTACATTCACGAAACTGGAAAAGCCGCCTTTGTAGATTCTAAAATGATTTTCCTTCAAGGAAGTCCTGAAATGACTGACAAGAATGGCGTTCAATTAGGTCGTTTAAGTGGTATAGTTGCGCATTATGTTCCTGGATATTTACAAAAAAACCGTTTACCTTCTTGGGAAACTAATTGTATTGAAGACTGGGAAACAAAAGTAGAAGCAGTTATAGATGAAACGCTGCCTGAAAAAATGGGCGTGATTTCGGGAATTCCTAGTTGGGTGCAAATGTATTTTGAACGCATCGTGAAACGTACCGGTAAAAAAGTAGGTGAGGTATTTCCAGATTTTAGTCTATTCATTTATGGTGGAGTGAATTTTGAACCTTACCGACCTAAATTTGACCAACTCATAGGTAGAAAAGTAGATAGTATTGAGCTGTTTCCAGCTAGTGAAGGATTCTTTGCTTATCAGGATAAGCAGGATGAAAAAGGAATGCTGCTTTTACTCGATGCAGGAATTTTTTATGAATTCATACCAGCAGATCAATTCTTTGAAGAAAATGCGCCACGATTAACCATCGGTGATGTAAAAATAGGTGTGAATTATGTACTAATCATTTCCACAACGGCTGGTTTATGGGCCTATAATTTAGGCGATACGATTGCGTTTACTTCAACAAGTCCTTACCGTGTAATTGTTACAGGCCGTATTAAGCACTATATTAGTGCGAGTGGTGAACACGTGATAGGAAAAGAAGTAGAACAAGCCATGGAAGATGCTGCTGCGATACATAATGTTATTATTAATGAATTTACTGTCGCACCACAGTTAGCGCCACCGCAAGATGAATTACCATATCACGAGTGGTTTATAGAATTTGGAGCAGTACCGCAAAACTTACAAGAGTTTAAAGAAGCTCTAGATCTCAAGATGAGAGCCCAAAACTCGTACTACGATGATCTCATAGTAGGTAAAGTATTGCAACCTTTAATAATTACTCCAGTTAAGGAAAATGGTTTTAAGGAATACATGAAAACTATAGGCAAACTAGGTGGACAGAATAAATTACCGCGACTTTCAAACGACCGCAAAATAGCTCAGGTACTCGAGCGATTACTAGAGTCGTGAGATATTGAACTATTTTATTAATGAAAGTACGCTAAAGAGCTTCACTTGATATCTCTATAAAATATTATTTTAATTTTGATAGTCTTAAAAAAGGAAGAACAGTATTCATCGCTCATTAAACTCCTTCCTTTGAAGGAAGGTTGGGATGGATGTTATACAAGTGCTTTTAAAACCTTAATTAAAAGCAATTACAGTGTTGCATGACTACTGCAAACTGCGACTTAAAATATTACCTTTGTAAAGAAATTGAATATATGCCCATACTTAACGTAGAACCACGTACCAGAGCCCAAGAAAGTACAAATGCCATAGAACGCATATACATTACTATGCGACATTTATTCAATCGCGGTTTTTATAAACCTATGGGCGTGAGTGGAGAATCTTTGAGAGAATCCCTATTAACACTACGACCTGAAATCTACGGCTCCATTGCCGAGGATAAAATAGAGCTCAACGGTTTACTCTACGTTATGGACCGCTTGCCAGCTGGAATAGAAGAATGCACCTATATCAATTTAACCAGTGATGAAGGATATCAAGGATCACATTTTAAATCTATTATTCCTAAAAAACGACGCCGCAACTGCTACCGCATCGATAAGCATCAAATGAATATTGAGGTCACTCGTGGACGTTCAGAGATTTATGATATTCTCACGCACCTCACATTTCTTATGATTGAATCTCATAAGATCATGAAACAAGTGCTCGTAGGAGATAATGGTAAAACTACTCGCGACTGGCAGTGCTTAGAGGCTGTGATAGGAAAAACCAAACTCACACAGCAAGAAAAAGAAGTAGCGGTGACTCATGTCGCAACCATTCTAGGCCGTACGTTTGATGAGGTGATGCAAGTCTATGGAGATTTTGCAACTGATAAAAATCCAAATCAATTCCTGAATACGATTTATCATCTTGGAAACCTTGCCAAAAAAGAAATTCTAGATCAAGAAAAACGCCTCGTTACTTTTTCGCCGGTATTAAGAGAACGATTAGGACACCATATTCATGGAGATAAATGGGCCTTGCGTATCAAGCAACATTTAATTGATAATAATCTATTTAACAGACCTTTACATATCATAAGTGCTAACTTACACAGTGTAATGAACTCGCTTTATGGACCTAAAGCTCTTGCACCGCAGTTGAAGAAAATTGACCGCATGAAGTTATTTGCTTCACTGAGTAATGACGCTGGGAAAAAAGATCGCGACGCTATTAAAAAGCATGCACTTGCAAACGGTATGTCTTACTTAAAGGATGATAGCGGTACTAATATAGACGTACAGATTTTTGATATGTCTGAGTGCCAGTATATGGATGTAGATTTTTGTACGATACGCTTTCGCGAAAGCGAGCAAAATACAAAGCCAGTGCTCATAGTAATGGATTACGCCTTTGGAGAACAGGCTTATGAGACCATGGATGAACTGTTGAAACCCTATAAAGATGAAAATGGAAAAACACATTTGATGAATGTGAAATCTGTTAATATCATGGGGAAAGCAGGAATCCTAGAAGGTGATAAAGGAGATATTATGGTTCCAGACGCTCACGTTTTTGAAGGAACAGCCGATAATTATCCGTTTAAAAATAGACTGACTAAAAAAGACCTGAATGTAGATGGGATTAATGTCGTTACCGGTTCTATGGTGACCGTGTTAGGTACATCGTTGCAAAATAAAGATTTGCTAGAATATTTCTACAGCTCAAGCTGGAAAGTGATAGGTCTAGAAATGGAAGGTGCACATTACCAAAAAGCCATTCAAGCAGCCTCAAAAGTAAGACGTAGTATTAATAAAAAAGTGAATGTGAGATATGCCTACTACGCGAGTGATAATCCTTTAAAAACTGGTCACACACTAGCCAGTGGTGGATTAGGACTTACAGGTGTAAAACCAGTATATGTCATCACAGAAAAAATACTAGAGCAAATCATGGAGAATAGCGTTCCCACAGATTTGACTACAGATTTATAATTTTAAGGAAGTAATAGCGTTTCTTAAAAGAAGTAAACTTCAATTATATTTGAATAAATAAAATCATCGATTTTCATGGACAACCAACCACAGAATAATCAAGAACAAGAAGTAGATTTAGTACCTGTTTTTGTCTGGATCAGTAATGGATTTAAAGGTCTTTTTAACGGTATAGGAAAAGCAATAAAAGGACTAGGCCATTTTCTAGTTCTGTTTTTAATTTTTATACAGAAGAATTTAATCATCGTAGGACTTGCAACAGTCTTAGGAATAGCTGCAGGATGGTATTTAAATTCTCAGTCAGGGAATCAGTTTACAGCTCAAGTTTTAGTTAAGCCTAATTTTAAAAGCACGGGACAATTAATCTCAAACGTTACTTATTATCAATCTTTAATAGAACAGGAAGATTTTGATAAATTAGGAAAGGAATTAAATATCTCTACAGATAAAGCAGCAAAAATATCTTCTCTAGATATAAATCCAGAATTCAATGATACTGAGTTACTTGAGGAATATGATAAACTAGCTAGAAGATCAGATACTATGGCGCTGGATAACTTCACTTTTGAAGGTTTTAAAGCTGCAAAACGTGATATAGATTATGAGTTTCAGTTAATAGACATATCCTCAACAGACAGAACGGTTCTTGAAGACGTTCTTGAAAATGTCATAAAGGTTAAAGAAAATTCTATCATAAAAGCTGAACGACAAGCTCTTAAAGAAACTGCAGATTTTGATTTAAAAGCAATGTCATATCAACTATCTGAGCTAGATTCTTTAATCGCAGCTTATCAAACAGCTATAAAATCTAGCGATGTAAAAGGAGGAAACGGTACAAACTTATACCTAGGAGATCAAAAACCGTCTGAAGCATTGAAAAATCTGTTTGATCAGAAAAGGAATATTCTTTATAACATGTCTGTAGTTAGAAAAGAGAAATACAGTTATGATAATACTGTAAACATCGCTTCTCAATTCATTAAGAAAGGAACTATTGAAAAGAAACACTACAGATTAAAAGGAGCATTGATAGGTCTAGGATTTGGACTGTTAATTGCGCTTTTTCCATTAGTGTGGAGATTCTTGAAAAACTACGAAAAAGAGAATGCATAAAATTCTTGTCACTGGTGGCGCTGGGTTTATAGGAAGTAATCTTATAGAATACTTGCTGGCTAACTCTAGCGACCATATTTACAATCTTGATAAACTGACTTATGCAGCAGACCTTGATTTTGCACATAATTTTAAACATGATAGACTCACTTTTATTGAAGGAGATATTTGTGATGCAGCATTCGTAAAAGAGTTGTTTCAAAAACATCAGTTTGATAAAGTATATCATCTCGCTGCAGAATCTCATGTGGATAACAGTATTGAGAATCCGCAGGTGTTTGTGGAAACTAATGTGAACGGAACATTTAACTTGTTGCATACTTCATATCAACTATGGATGGAGCAACCTCGTGTTTTTAAAACCGCTTTTCAAACCACGCAACCTCGATTCCTTCACATCTCTACAGATGAGGTTTATGGAAGCCTAGAAGATGACGGCTTTTTTACAGAGACTACACCTTATGCACCTAGCAGTCCATACAGCGCTAGTAAAGCAGCAAGTGATCATCTAGTCATGAGTTATGTGCATACTTATGGGTTTCCCGCGGTAATTACTAACTGTAGTAATAATTACGGACCTAGACAGCACGATGAGAAGTTGATTCCAGTCGTGATAAGAAAAGCACTAAGCGGTGCACCTATTCCTATTTATGGAGATGGAAAGAATGTGCGTGACTGGTTATATGTTACAGATCATTGTCAAGCGCTGCATACCGTTTTAGAAAATGCAGTTACAGGCGAGAACTATAACGTAGGAGGAAAAAACGAAATAAGAAATATAGACATCGCACATCATATTTGTAAAATACTTGATGAAGTGCAACCTCGAGAAGATGGTCAACCTTATGCTTCTCAAATTACATATGTAAAAGATCGTCCAGGACATGATTACCGTTATGCAATCGATCCTACTAAAATTGAAGAAGAACTCAACTGGCAACCAGCCGAAACCTTTACTACCGGAATTAAAAAAACCGTAGAATGGTATCTTAAAAAATATAACTCATGAAAGGAATAGTACTTGCCGGTGGTAGTGGTACCAGATTGCATCCACTCACATTAAGTGTGAGCAAGCAATTGATGCCTATCTATGATAAACCCATGATTTATTATCCAGTATCGACTTTAATGAGTGCTGGAATTCAAGAGATTTTAATCATTTCTACACCTCAAGATCAGCCGCTTTTTAAAAATTTGCTCGGCGATGGATCACAACTAGGCTGCAGGTTTGAATATGCCGTTCAAGAAAACCCTAATGGACTGGCTGAGGCTTTTATCATCGGCGCAGATTTTATAGGAGAAGACAGTGTTGCGCTTATCTTAGGTGATAATATTTTTTACGGGACTGGCCTGGAAAAAGCACTAGAAGATAGTATAGATCCTGAAGGCGGAATCATCTTTGCCTACCATGTTAATGATCCGCAACGCTATGGAGTCGTTGATTTTGATGAAAATATGCGTGTGACGAGCATAGAAGAAAAGCCGCAAGAACCACGTTCTAATTATGCAGTGCCGGGAATTTATTTTTATGATAATGAAGTAGTAGAAATCGCAAAATACATACAACCATCGCACCGCGGCGAACTTGAAATTACTGACGTTAATAATGTCTATCTCAATCGTGGAAGATTGAAAGTAAACGTACTGGATCAGGGAACAGCGTGGTTAGACACAGGAACTTTTGAATCCTTAATGCAAGCGAGCCAGTTTGTACAAGTGATTGAAGACCGTCAAGGACTCAAAATAGGCTCTATAGAAGAAGTTGCATTCCGCAAACGTTACATTGAGAAGCAACAACTTAAAAACCTCGCACAACCTCTTATTAAAAGCGGTTACGGCGATTACCTCATGAGACTCGCAAATAAATGATAGTTACCCAAACACCTTTAAAGGAT
This sequence comes from Nonlabens sp., assembly GCF_051251825.1. Classification (GTDB taxonomy): domain Bacteria; phylum Bacteroidota; class Bacteroidia; order Flavobacteriales; family Flavobacteriaceae; genus Nonlabens. Next base: position 69,323 of record NZ_JBPOGG010000001.1, read on the forward strand.
TGCTATATCATCGAGCCACCTGTTTATGGTGACGATCGTGGTTATTTTAGTGTGGTGCATGATAAACACGCTTTCGCGAAAGCGTTTCCACAACAACCGCCATTTTTATTACAAAATGAGTCGTTCTCAACCTATGGAGTGCTGCGTGGATTGCATGCCCAAAAAGGAGATGCTGCACAAGCAAAATTAGTGCGTTGCGTTCAAGGAAGAATTCTAGACGTTGCGGTAGATTACAGACCAGATTCTCCAACCTATTTAAAACATTTTACCTTAGAATTATCAGGAGAGAATCACAAACAACTACTGGTTCCTAGAGGTTTCTTACACGGTTTTTCAGTACTTTCAGAAACAGCGATTGTGAATTATCAAGTAGATAACACCTACCAGCCAGCAATGGAATACGGTATCAAATATGATGACCCAACATTAAATATAGATTGGCAACTACCTCAGTCTGCTATCCAATTATCTGAGAAGGATGAGAAGCTAGGCTTTATCTAAATTAGACTCAAATGAAAATCATCATTACAGGAGCAAACGGAATGCTAGGCACAGCAATTAAAAACGCTCTGTCATCTCATGATGTCTATGCATTTTCAAGTCAAGAGTTAGACATTACTTGTGTGCAGCGTTTTCATAAAAAAGTTGCTATCATACAACCCGATTACATCATCAATTGCGCAGCTTACACAGCCGTAGATCTTGCAGAAACCGAAGAGGAAAAGGCTTTTAAAATAAATGCGCTTGCGGTTCAAAAAATGGCGCAAATAGCAAAGCAATACGACGCTACGTTCATTCATTTTTCTACAGATTATGTGTTTGATGGAACGGCAAATAAGCCATACGTACCAGAGCAAGCAACAGATCCTATAAATGTTTATGGAGCCAGTAAACTTGCTGGAGAAAAAGCCATCACTCTAATAGATGGTAAACATTACATTTTTAGAATCTCATGGTTATACGCAACACACGGTAAAAACTTTTTCAATTGGGTAGCAGGAACTGATATGAAAGAACTAAGTATTGTGAATTCTCAAACTGGCTCACCTACCAGCGCACTCGATGTGGCTCGATTTATCCATCATTTGATCCATAAAGATCCAGATAATTATGGAATCTATCATTTCACAAACCAAGGAACAATGACCTGGTATGATTTTGCTGTAATAATTAATGAAAAACTTGATTTAGGTAAAAAAATCAATTCTGTAGCCACTTTTAAAACAGCCGCACAACGACCTTCATTTAGCGTTATGGATTGTGAAAAAACAGAGCGTGTATTTGATTATAATATACCGAGTATTGAAAATGGATTGGATGAGGTCATAGCAAAATATAATTTTTATAACCAGTAAATTAAATATATTAGCAGTCTATGTGTGCTCAAAGAACTCGATTAGAATGGGTGGATTGCCATCGTAAACCTGAGCGATCCTTTTTCTGGAAAGGAAAGCAGTTTCCTTTATGCGCAAGGTGTACAGGTATTTATGGTGCTTTTATCTTATTTCCTTTTTTTTCTATTGGATTTTTTAAAATAGATTGGTTGTGGTCACTTTTATTAATGGTGCCTACTATAGTAGATGGCCTTACCCAAGCTTATTATAATAGAGAAAGTAATAATATAATAAGAGTAACCACCGGGATTGCAGCAGGAATAGGAATGGTTTCTTATATGGTACTTACAGGAAACCTCATTGGAAAATTTTTATTAAATTTATTCAACTAAACAACCATAATTATGTCAGAAGATCAATTCGGAAACTCAGTACAATCACAAGATGAACTAGGTACAGGCCTTAAAGTAGTGTCATTTTGTTTACCTATCGTAGGAGCTATTTTATACTTCGTATATAAAAAGGAATATCCTAATAAATCAAAGCAAGCCTGTACAGCTGCGTTAATTGGTTTTGGAGTAGGAATCGTGTTGCAAGTGATTATGTATGCAACAGGTATGGCAGGTTCATACTAGTGTAATTTTATAATATTAAATAAAGGTTACTTTCATTATTTGAGAGTAACCTTTTTTATATTCCATTTGTAAAAGAGTAAACCTAACATATCCTAAGGAAACCTTATTTTTACAGCTTTACAATTAACATATGTCTGAGAAGAATCATAAAGTAGCATTAATCACTGGTGTAACCGGTCAAGATGGTGCTTATTTAAGTGAGTTTTTATTAAAAAAAGGATATGAAGTGCATGGTATTAAACGTCGTGCTTCTTTATTCAATACAGATCGTATCGATCACTTGTATCAAGATCCACACGAGACTGATGTGAAGTTTAAACTTCATTACGGTGATCTTACTGATACGACTAACCTGACTAGAATCATCAAAGAAACGCAGCCAGACGAGATTTATAATCTTGCAGCGATGTCACACGTACAAGTTTCTTTTGAAATGCCAGAATACACCGCAAATGCCGACGGAATAGGCGCGCTACGTATTCTAGAATCTGTGCGATTGCTAGGAATGGAAAAGAAAACTAAAGTTTACCAAGCCTCTACATCAGAATTGTATGGTAAGGTTCAGGAAATTCCACAATCAGAAACCACTCCATTTTATCCACGCAGTCCTTATGCTGTGGCAAAAATGTATGCTTACTGGGCAACGGTAAATTACCGAGAGGCTTACGGAATGTTTGCCTGTAACGGTATTCTTTTTAACCATGAATCTCCTGTGCGTGGTGAAACCTTTGTAACTCGTAAAATTACTCGAGCTACTTCTAAAATTGTTAAAGGACTTCAAGACAAAGTATATTTAGGAAATCTAGATGCTAAACGCGATTGGGGACACGCCAAAGATTATGTGCGCATGATGTGGATGATCTTGCAGCACGATGAGGCTGAGGATTGGGTAATCGCAACGGGAACGACGACCAGCGTGCGTGATTTTGTACGCATGGCTTTTCAATATGTAGGTATTGAGCTAGAATTTACTGGTGATGGCGTGGACGAAAAAGGAACTGTAAAGTCCTGCTCAAATCCAGATTACCAACTAGAAATAGGAAAAGAAGTAGTAGCGGTAGATCCGCGATACTTCCGTCCTACAGAGGTGGATTTGTTAATAGGAGATCCTACAAAAGCCAAAGAAAAACTAGGTTGGATTCCAGAAATCGCACTTCAAGAACTTGTAAACGACATGATGAAAAGTGATTTACACTTAATGTCTAGAGAAGAATATTTAAAAAGTGGTGGTTATAGAATTAATAACTACTTTGAATAAAGAATATCGATTAAAGAATATGGAATATAGAAGTGGAGATAGAACTCAAACTTAAATTTTCTGTTTAAAAAGAAATAAACTATCGTAAAGAGGTCCTCTCCGCTGGAGAGGATTTAGGTGAGGCTATGAATAAAAATTCTAAAATATACGTCGCTGGACATCGTGGTCTAGTAGGAAGCGCTATTGTAAGTGAGCTTAAAAGTCTAGGTTATACTAACTTTATTCTAAGAACTCATAAAGACCTCGATCTCACAAATCAACAAGCCACTGCCGACTTTTTTACTACAGAAAAACCAGAATATGTATTTCTTGCTGCTGCCAGTGTAGGTGGAATCGTGGCAAATAATAGGTACAGAGCAGATTTTATCTATAAAAATCTCATGATTCAGAACAACGTGATTCATCACAGTTATTTGAATGGTGTGAAGAAGTTATTGTTTTTAGGAAGCACTTGTATTTATCCTAAAATGGCGCCACAGCCCATGCCTGAGAACAGTTTACTTACTGGGCCGCTGGAGTATACAAATGAGCCTTATGCAGTTGCAAAAATCGCTGGAATCAAGATGTGCGAGAGCTATAACCTGCAATACGGGACTAATTTCATATCAGTAATGCCTACTAATTTGTACGGTCCTAACGATAATTTTGACTTGGAAAAATCCCATGTACTTCCTGCGTTGATTCGTAAAATGCATTTAGGAAAATTGTTGATGAGTGGCAATGAGCAAGCTTTAATGGAAGATTTAGATGTTGATAGTTACGCTTTCGCGAAAGCGGAATTACAGAAAAACGGCATCACAGAAAATGGCATTGCATTATGGGGAACCGGTTCTCCCAAGCGTGAATTTTTATGGTCGCACGACATGGCAAAAGCCTGTGTGTACCTCATGGAAAATAAAGATTTTGCAGACGTAAAAGGAACAGATAAAGACATAAGAAACACACATCTCAATATAGGAACTGGAGAAGATATTGCTATAAAAGACCTCGCAGAGCTGATTAAAAAAACGGTAGGCTATCAAGGAAATCTCGATTGGGATGCTACAAAACCAGATGGCACACCACGTAAACTTACTGATGTTTCAAAACTGCACGAGCTGGGCTGGAAGCATGAGATTGATCTTGAAAAAGGTGTGGAGATGATGTATGCGGCTTATTTGAATCAAGAAGCGCACTAAAAACGCTATTTTAGCGTTGGTTCAAGTAACCCAACCATTGCATGAGTAAGCTTTCTAAAAAACTTTCTGGAGAAGAAAAAACTGTGGCCAAAAACTATGGTGCGCTTGTGGTTCTCCAAGGTTTAAATTACTTGTTACCACTACTTATCATTCCATTCTTAGAACGTCAGTTAGGACTAGAGAAATTTGGTCTAGTGATGCTTGCGCAATACCTCATGGTTTTTTGTGTGGTTTCTACTGACTTTGGTTTTAACTTAACGGCTACTAGAGAAATAGCAATGATTAAGTCACAAAACGGTGATTATTCAAAGATCTATTTTAAAGTTTTTTGGGCACGTATGATTTTGTTAGTGATTGTGTTTTTAATTCTTATGGTTGTGGTTTTTAGTTTTGATAGATTTTCTCAAAACTGGGCTGTTTATTTGTTAAGCTATGGAGTGGTTATAGGTCAGGCTATTTTTCCAGTATGGTTTTTTCAGGGAATTGAAAAAATGAGACTTATCACTATTATTAATGTGATTGCAAAGGTGATTTTTACAGTTCTATTATTTCTATTTATTACTGGACCAGATGACTTTATGAATGTTCCTGTTTTTAACTCTATAGGTTTCATTACGGCTGGAATTATAAGTTTTATAATTAGTCTAAAATACGTTTCCTGGCAATGGCCAGATTTTAAAGGAACACGCGAGTTTTATAAAGAAAGCTTTCAAGTATTTAGTTCAAATGTAGCTTCACAGATAAGTGTCGCTGCAAATGGATTAATTCTAGGATTTTTTGCTGGAGACGCTATAGTAGGTGTTTATAGCGCATTTGAAAAACTGATTCTTGCAGCAAAGAATATGTATGTACCCATTTACCAGGCCATCTATCCGTATATGTCACGCAAAGAATTAGTAGAGAAAAGAATGATGATGAAAAAATTAATCCCAGCTATAATGGGATTAGGCATATTAGGTTATGCTATTATTTTCTTTTTAGGAGACTGGATTATTGAAGTTTTATATAGAGATGAACGTATCATTGAGAATATTGAGTTATTTAAAATATTAGGACTCATAGCTCTATTCTCTGGATTGAGTATGTTATTCAATGTACTTTATGCTCCAGCGAGAAAGTTATTTAAGTCAAGATTACAAATAATGATTATCGGAGCTGTTTTTAATCTTATAATGAGTTTTATCTTCGTGCCACTGTATGGACTTAAGGCTACAGTTATCGTGGCAACATCTACAGAACTTGTACTTTTAATTTGTGCTGCTGTTTATTATAAAAAAGATCTAAAATATAATGCTTAAAAAACTTGTACTTATACAGACCGTAGTGCCTAGTTATCGCATTAAAGTATTTGAACAGGTTAAAAACCTAGTAACAAATGGTTTTGAGGTCTATTGTGGTAATTCGTTTTTTGACCCTACTATTAAAACATCAATCGATTTTAAGAGAGATGGTTTGCTTAAAAATTATTATTTATTAGGACGTAGATTTTTATGGCAAACAGGACATTGGAATGAGGTTTTTAAAGATAATGTCCTTGTTCTTAGTTTGAATCCGCGTGTTTTATCGCATTGGGTAATATTATTATTGAGATCGCTTTTGCGAAAGCGAACTGTATTATGGGGACATGCTTGGCCACGATCTGGTAAGAATTCAAAATCTGATAGATTGCGTCACGTAATGCGTCTTCTAGCAAATGAAATTATAGTTTATACAGAGCAACAAAAGCTGGAGCTCAAAGAAAAAATGCCTCATAAAAAGATTACCTCAGCACCTAATGCGGTTCTTTTTAAAGATGAAATGTCTAGCGATACGGCTACAGAGGTTAATGATATCATTTATGTAGGTCGTTTAATAGCAGATAAGAAACCACTCTTGTTATATGAAGGCTTTAAAAAAGCTATTAAAGAACTTCCAGAAGCTACTAAGCTTATAATTATAGGAGATGGACCAGAGCGAGCAAAACTGTTAGAGTTATGTAAAAGAGATGAGTTACAAGATCGTGTTTTATTACCTGGTAAAGTTACTAGTGATGAGTTGCTTAAAGAGTATTATAAACATACACTTGTAAGCGCATCTCCTGGTTATGTAGGTTTAAGTATCACACAAAGCTTGGGTTATGGTGTTCCTATGATAATTGCTCGAGATGAAAATCACAGTCCAGAACTGGAAGCAGCAAAGGATGGGTTTAATGCTGTATTTTTTGAATCAAATGATACAATCGACTTAAAGAACCAGTTAGTTAAACTGATTGCAGAAAAAGAAAAATGGCTCGAGAATCGAGAAAGTATCGTTCAGGATTGTAAAAACTCTTACAGTATTGAGATAATGGCTCAAGCTTTTGTTAATTTGGTAAACGTCAATTAACAATGATTATACTACTGCTCATATTTTTATTTCTTTTTACACTTGTAATGCGAGTGGTAAAATTCAATATAATAAGCCCATTATATATTTACTTAATGTTTTACATAATAGCTCTAGGCTTAAGTGTACCTTATTACTATTATTTTGATGATAAGGTTTCCTTGTACAATTTTGATTTTATTTCTAGTGCGCAATTTGATCTTGCAGTGACCTACCACTTAATTGCTATGATCGCATTTTGTGTAGGAGTTCTAGTGTTTTATGATTTTTCAAGTAGTAAATCAAGATTGCTATTGAACAAATCTTTTGCAAAAAGCCTTTTTTTGAACCCTAACGTTCAAATCAATATTTTACCTGCAATTCATGTGATTATGTTTACAATAATCTTGTTTTGTGGAATAACTTATGGAAAAGAGATTTTTTATAGAAATATTTATCTTGTTGAGGAAAACCGTACGTTTATCACATTGTTCAAATTATTAAGCTTTGTCGCAACCTTAATGCTTGCTTTGGTGTTTAGAAAACATAAGTGGATTGCATTATTTTACTTTACACTGGTAATGTTAATAGGTATAGGAACTGGTTCCAGACTAGCGTTTGTTTACTTAGCGGTGTTTGCACTTTTAATTTATCAAACGAGCTCAAACAAGGCTAAGGATAAATTGATTTTAGTTCTTAATATGGTTATAGCTTTAATTTTCCTTTCTTATTTAATGACATTGAGAATGTTACCTGAACATGGCATTGTTCCATACTTAAGCAGCGTTTTTAGTAACTCTAAAGCCGTAGGAGATAGTTTAGTTTTTAATATATATTATTCATTCATTTTTGGCGTATTTGTAAGCGCAAAGACTCTTATGGAAAATGTTCCAAACTGGAATAATATACTAGTCGCTGTAAATCCCGCTACGGGCAATATGGCTGGTTGGTATGATATTGCAAAATCCATGCGTCTCAATCGTTTTGCTCCTATGAGTGCAAATGGAGAGGTCTTTACAATGGGTAAAACATTTACTTTTATCTTTTTTACTTTTATAGGAGCCATATTCACTTATTTTGAAGTGCAAATGCGTATATTTTTCAATAAAAAGAAAAGAGTCATTGGTTTTATCATTGCGTTATTAAGTATTCTTTTTGTAGCCATGTCATTTGAATATAACCTTAGATCTACAATGAGATATATTTATTACATCACTTTTGTAATTATAGTTGCTGGATATTTAAGTAAGTTTAAGTATAAAATCGGGTCTGTAAAAATCCCTAAACTTCAAAAAACGGATTTGTAGATGATAAAATCATTTCTAGCAAAATTCAGTTCGCTTGAAGAGAAGCTATTTTTATCTTTAATGATAATTATGGGATTGTTTCCTGTATTGCCTAATAAGTTGAAACCATTACCGGTTGTTATTCTTATTTTAATTACCATTTGGATTCTGATGAAGTCTCCTAAAAGAAAAATTAAAACAGGCTCTATTTTATACCCTATAATTCTCTCATCGCTCTTAATTATATATGCGGTAAGCCTTTTATATACTGACAATTTACGCATAGGTTTTAAACGTCTAGAAACAGGCGCTTCTTTATTCATTGTTCCTTGGGCCTTTTACCATTTAAGTGAGAGAATAAGCTGGAAAAAAGAACATTTAAAAGCACTACTACATACCTATTTCTGGTCGGCAGTTGTATATGCGGTTATTATAATCATTTTCTTTTATTCGATAGGCTATTATCGAGGAGAACAAACGCTGGAATATTGTTTATCATGGTTAGATGGTATGTTATGGGGTTTAAGTCAGCACGCTATTTATGCTTCTATGATTATAAGTATTGCGGCCTTAATGATTCCTTATATCTATCAGGATTATAAAGGTTGGAAAAAGATATTACTAGCTCTAGGCGGAATCTTATTAATTTATATCCTTTTTCTCATGTTTAGAAAAGGAGTGATCATCGCAATATCCTTATCGGCCTTAATCTTCTTAATGAAACACTGGAGAAAGATAGGTTTAGTGAGAATAGGCTTAATCACTACAGTACTTTTAATTGCTGGGTTTTTAGTAAAAGATAAAATAGCTGAGCGCGTCATTGAAATGTTTTCAGTAGATACTTATGCTCAAGTTGATGTAGATAAATCTACCAGCATGCGATTTACAGTTTACAATTGTGTGATTGATGATATTAAAAAAAGCCCATTGATAGGTCATGGAATAGGTGATGGATATGAATTAATTGAAACATGCCTCGAGGAGAAGCATGGAATTGTTTTCCATGATAGTAAACTGAGAAAAAACTCTCATAACCAGTATTTGGGAATTTGGCTGTATTGTGGATTAATAGGCTTAGGACTATTCTTGATTCAGCTATTTCTCTATTTTAAGAAAGCTGTATCTACTAAGAACTTGTTTTTTATACAATTAACTTTGTTTTTCACGGTAGTGCTTTTCACAGAAAACATTCTAAATCGTCAAACAGGAGTTTTACTCTTTGCTTTGTTTCTCAATCTGTTCTTTTTTATGCAACTTGCAACTGATTCAAAAGCAGCTCAAAATGACTAAATCTTTAACACCTTCCATACGTTTTGAAAGGTTGTTTCTTACAGCTCTAGTTCTTTTATTTGCCACACCATTATTACCGCAACTACTTAAAATAGCGGTCATCGCATTTTTTATAGTAGTTTGTTTGAGCGAAGCCATAAAAAACAGACCACAATTTAAGTGGAGTTTTTTCCTCTTTAATTCAGGTCTTTATATTGCTTATTTATGGAGTGTCCTGTATTCTCAAGACATGAATTATGCTTTTGCAAAATTAGAAGTAGCAGCATCACTCATTCTTTTTCCCTTATGTTTTGCGGCAGTTTCCAGAGAACTCATTGAAAAAGGAATTAAGAGTTTGAAGTTATTATTTACGACCTACATTCTAGCAGTTCTTGCGGTAAACATCATATTAATCATTGGGTTTTTAACTATTAATCATAATTGGTCAGAGTTTATAGAATATGCGCCTTATGTAAATAACTTAAAGGCTTTCCCTGGAATACACTCTTTGTATTTAAGTATGCATAACGCTGTTGCGATTATTATGGTCTTTTATTTATTGCGTACAGAGCGATTTTTTAAAACAGGAATTCCATTATTTATCATTGGTTTTTTACTAGGGATTGGGCTCATTCTACTCCTTAAAAAAGGACCTGTATTTGCACTGCTTGTGGTCGCAACTCTATTAAGCATCAGATATAAACTCAAGCGTATCTGGGCATTTTATGCGGTGTTTATTATAAGTCTTGGTTCTTTATTAGTAGCTTTTCCTAGTACCATCCAGCGATTTAATCAATTGCTTAAAATGGAAAAAGTAGAAACCACAAAAAGCTCTGCTCAAATCCAGAAAGTAGTACTCACCTGTGCACAAGAACAAATGGAAGAAGCTGGGATTTTCGGGTTCGGTATAGGAGATGGGAAACAAGAACTTATAGATTGCTATGGCAATGTAGATCAAGACCTAGTAAGTAGTTCCTATAATTCTCATAATCAGTATATAAGTCTGGTTTTAATGGTAGGATTTTTAGGTTTATTTATCTTTCTAGCCATGCTGTTTTATAATGTGATGAATGCGGTCCGCTCAGGTGTATTTATAACTATTGCGCTTATATTATTTTATGCGATAGTTATGTTTTCAGAGAATCTATTAGAACGTCAGGAAGGTGTGATTTACTTTGCGTTGTTAATCAATTTGCTTTACTTTTTAAACCAAAAAAACCAGCAAAAAGTCCGTCACAACCCTAATCAGGAGGAATTACTCAAACAGTTTAAAAAAGACAATTAATTGGAATAAATAATAAGATTGCAGGTGTCAAAAGGGATACTTTATTGTTTATTTGCAGCTTAGAATAATCTAAAAATCATCAAATTTTGAAAAATTTATTAGTCGTAGGTCCTTTTCCATTACCTATAACAGGCGTAAGCTTAGGAACTCAAATAGTTTATGATGAGTTTTATAAAAAACCAGAATACAAGGTTCAAAAAGTAAACACCAGCTACTCAAAATTTGATGAAAAAATTGGAGAATTAAGTTTTCACAAGGTATTTTTTTATCTAAGGCTTCAAATATATTTTTTCAAAGTTTTCAAAAATGATATCATCTATATTACTATAGGTCAGTCATTTTATGGTGTTATTAAATATGCACTTTATATTCTTGCTGCCCATGTTTCTGGCAAACAGTTGGTTATTCATATCCATGGTAATTTTTTAGGGAGGAATTATAGAGAGAACTTAACTGGTGTAAAAAAGAAGATTTTTCGTTATTTAATGTCTAAACCTGATAAAGGAATAGTTTCATCAGATTCTTTAAAACCTAACTTTACTTCTTTTCTACCAGATCATAAAATTTATAGTCTTAAGAATTTTATCATTGATGAATTATTTGTTCCTGACGATGTGATTAGTGACAAAGACTATGACACCATTAAAATAGTATATTTAAGTAATTTGATGCTTGAAAAAGGAATTTTTGAGTTGCTTGAGGCATTAGTTATTCTTGAAGAAAAAGGAATAAAATATGAGGCTCGTATCGCAGGAAACATAGCTCCAGAAAATAAAGATCGAGTACTGTCACTTTTTAATAAACTTAATCATGCAACGTATATAGGAACTGTTAACGTCGTTGAAAAAAAGGATTTATTAATTTGGTCTAACATTTTTATACTACCAACATTTTACACCATGGAGGCGCAACCATTTGCCATCTTAGAATCTATGGCAACAGGTAATATGGTAATTACAACACCTCATGCAGGCATACCAGATATTTTTGAAGAAAATTTAAATGGATTATATGTTGAAAAAAATAGTATAGAAAGCCTAGTTTCTACTATTGAGCACATTGCTCAAAATAAAAACCTTATAAAAAAATATGGCTTACATAATGTAGAAGAAGCAAGATCAAAATATAGAATTCCTAATTTCATTTCTGAATTAGAACAAATATTTAATAAGTAAGTATTTAGATAAATTACATGAATTTTAAAACTATTTTTTCGTACTTAAATCTAGTCAACACATTGTGCATTAGACTATAGAAAAATATAGAGTTTCCCATTTTGTAAATAACCTGCTCGATGTGATCAACTCATAGTCATCTTAGAAATAATTACCTTGCAATCATAACACAACAACTTTGAAAAACTACCAGCAACTTGATCAGTTTGAATTACCGCCTAACTTCCGTGGGCGAGGTGCTGTTACTGTGCAATTATGGTGGTTAGTGCAGAGTACACTATTTGCCTGGTCGCCACAATTCATGTATGGCTGGCGCAGGTTTTTGTTGCGTTCTTTTGGAGCAAAAATTGGTAAAAACGTCATCATAAGACCTACGGTAAGAACACAATTCCCATGGAAAGTATCTATAGGTGATCACAGCTGGATAGGTGACGACGTAGTGTTGTATAGCCTAGGAGAAATAGAAATAGGCAATCATGTGGTGATTTCTCAAAAATCATACATCTGTACAGGAACACATGATCCACAAGCGATAAAGTTTGATATCTACGGACATAAAATCACCATTGAAGACCAGTGCTGGATTGCGACTGACGTTTATGTCGCTCCAGGAATAACCATAGGTCGTGGTACATTAATAGGTGCACGCAGTAGTGTTTATAAAAATTTACCAGCTGGAAAAATATGTTTAGGAAGTCCTGCACAAGTAATAAAGGACCGCTAGTTGAATGCTACCAATATCCTAATTCAATTCCTCTTTGATATCTAAGCAAACCTAAAAGTTCGTAGCCTATGGAATTAAAATGAACGCCATTTGAAATTAAGGATTGTGGAGCATATCCATTATTCATTCCATTTAAATCTTCGGCCGTAGGATAGGTTCCATTATCGGGTAATAAACCATAATCTATAGCATCATAGATAGCTTGAGTGGACATATATTCCTTTAAATCTATATGCTTGTCACCATATTTTTCACGAATAGGTTGAACTAACTCAGTCGTTCCATTGATGTGTGAAGTGATAATAATTACATTTTCATCTCCTTTGTGCTCTACAAATAAATCAATCTGATTTAGAAAATCCATTGGTGTGCTGTAATCACCATTTTGACCTATAAATATTGTAGCTATTCCTTGAGTTTCTTTAGATAGAGAAGTGTTTATTATTGAATTAGGCTGTGTAACGTATTCAGAGCTGCTAGAATCAGTTCTACCTATGTAGTAGTTACCATGTCGTCTTATAAGTTTACACTTAATACCATCTACATAACATGGATTAATTCCACCATTACCTTTAATTAATGGAGAAACAATTGAGTCGTTATAAACACTGAATAGTCCCGATGGGATTTTAACAAAAAATCCACTTCTGGGTAGTTTAATGGATTCTTTCATATACATAGGAATTCCACCTTGGCGTGCACCTATGGTAAGCGTGTTTTCACCACCTACGCCCATATTTTTAACCAACCATTGATTGCCTAAAAGTTGAGATGTAACGCTGGACATAGTTGTTCCATTTCCGCCAGCACCTGCTGTTAATGAATCTCCTATATCTATTAAAATATTTCCTTCAGGTCTATCCACTTCCATCACCTCATCAGTACAACTTATACTGAGAATTATAAGGAATAGATATACAGGAAGTTTAAACTTTTTAAAAATCATTTTATAAAATCAAAAAATTTCAAAGAGGAAATTTTAATCAAATATATAATAATGTAATGTGTAAAAAGGCTACACAGAATTATGAACTAAATTTGCAGGAGATATCATCTGTTTTAGAGCTGTTAATCAAAAAATATTTTGAAAGGAAAACACATCACATTCATAGGACTTAACTACGCACCTGAGGACACTGCCATAGGTTTGTACTCTACCCAAATGGTAGAAGCTCTTGTAAATGCTGGAGCCACAGTAAATGTCGTTACAGCTTTTCCTTATTATCCACAATGGAAAATAGCACCAGAGTATCAGGATCAACCTAACTATCTTCAAGAAGAACATAAAGGAGCAAAACTATATCGTTACAAACAGTACGTTCCAGAAACTCCTACTTTCTTGAAACGCATCATTCACATTTTGAGTTTTACTAAAGGAAGTTTTTTCAATCTTAGAAAGATTGACAATTCAGACTTAGTCATCTCAGTAATTCCGTTTACGGCCAGTTCATGGCTTGCAGGATATCATGCAAGAAGTCACAAGGCAAAAAGCTGGATTCACATTCAGGATTTTGAATTTGACGCAGCATTACAGTCCGGATTATCCAGTGGTGGGAAAAAGTTCATTTTCAAGTTCCTTTTTGGTCTTGAAAAGCGCATTTTAAATAAGGCAAATGTGATAAGCACCATAAGCCACAACATGATTGCAAAGCTGGAATCTAAAACCAACCAGCCTAACTATTACTTGCCTAACTGGATCGATGAGAATCAAGTGAATCCAGCAACTGCAACTCAACATGACTATTTAAAAACAAGTAAATTCAAATTGCTTTACAGTGGAAATGTAGGTGATAAGCAGGATTGGGATTATTTTTCTGCTTTCGCGAAAGCGTTACCTCAAGAACATTACGACATCATCATCGTAGGTGCTGGAGCAAAATACCAGCAGTTAAAGGATACTACAAACCAAGAAAATATACACTTTTACGATCCAGTTCCTTTTGAAGAACTCTCAGACCTATTGTGTAGTGCAAGTGCGCATTTCCTCTTTCAAAAAACTGAAGTGCTAGACACCGTGATGCCTTCTAAATTATTAGGAATGATGGCTAGTGAGAAACCTTCACTAGTATTAGGAAACGCAAAAAGTGAAGTGAAACAAGTCATGGAACTTGCAAATGCAGGTCTTTATTTTTCCACACCAGACGTAGAAATGGCAGTCGATCAATTGGAAAAATGGCGATTGAATCCAGAGGAAACTATTAAAATAGGAAAGGACGCAAGGCGTTACGTTACATCTCATTTTGCACGCAAACCTATTCTCGATGCTTGGGTAAACGAATTGAGTAAATTACTGGACCTTTAGAGCATAGAGCTAACCGCTCATTTTCCCTATATTTACCACTCAAACCTTGACACTGTTTACATGAGCAAAAGAATTCTTATCACTGGCGCGGCTGGATTTTTAGGGTCACACCTTTGTGATCGATTTATTAAAGAAGGATATCGCGTGGTAGCCATGGATAACCTCATTACAGGAGATCTTAAAAATATTGAACACCTTTTCCCGCTAGAAGATTTTGAATTTTATCACCATGATGTGAGTAATTATGTTCATGTAGCTGGAGAACTGGATTATATCTTGCATTTTGCCAGTCCAGCGAGTCCTATAGATTACTTAAAAATTCCTATTCAAACTTTAAAAGTAGGTTCACTAGGAACACATAATTTACTCGGTCTTGCCAAAGCTAAAAATGCACGCATACTTATCGCATCTACTAGTGAGATTTATGGAGATCCTTTAGTGCATCCACAAGATGAATCTTACTACGGAAATGTAAATACCATAGGACCACGTGGAGTTTATGACGAGGCAAAACGTTTTCAAGAATCCATGACTATGGCATATCATCGATTCCATGGATTAGAAACTCGCATAGTGCGTATTTTTAATACTTATGGACCTAGAATGCGATTGAATGATGGTCGTGTGATTCCGGCTTTTATGGGACAAGCGTTGCGTGGAGAAGACATCACTGTTTTTGGCGATGGAAAACAAACACGTTCTTTTTGTTATGTAGATGATCAAGTAGAAGGAATCTATAGATTGCTATTGAGTGATTACAGTGATCCCGTAAACATTGGTAATCCACATGAGATTACTATAGGAGATTTTGCTCAAGAAATTATAGAACTTACAGGAACAGATCAAAAGGTCATCTATAAAGAATTACCACAAGACGATCCATTAAAACGTAAGCCAGACATCTCACTAGCAAAGAAAATCCTAGACTGGGAACCACAAGTTTCTCGTGAAGAAGGAATGCGTATAACCTTTGATTACTTTAAAACCTTATCTCAAGAAGATTTAGAAAAGCGTGAGCACAAAGACTTTGCAAAACATATCAGACGATAGTATATCCTATCGTGATGGTCGCTACTCGGGACTGATTAGACCACTTCTGTATCTCACAGATTTGAGTTTGATCATTACTGGTGCGGCATATTTTTTTGAAAAAGGTTTTGACCTACTCACTTTTGGAATATTCATTGGGATTTGCTGGATCATCGTTTCTATGCAATTTGGTTTTTATCAAATTCATCGCAATACCAAATTCACGACCTTGTTATTACGCATTGCTAAACAAACGGTGTTTTTTGGGTTTATAGTTTTTGCGTTTTTCGGATATTACCTTGAATTGAGTAAAGACTCTATTTTCATTTTTAAGTATATAGGAGCAGTAATGGCGCTCATAGCGACCATTAAGATCAGCATCTTTTTTCTCTTGAGAAATTATCGTAAAGTATTAGGTGGAAACGTAAGACATATTGCTATTCTAGGAGAAAATAAAGACACTCAACAGCTCAAAAACTTCTTTGCAAAACGTCCAGACTACGGTTACCAACTTAAAAACCTATTTGATATAAATGAATCTTTTGACATTCAAGAGTTTACAGATTGGGTACTTGAAAATAACATAGACGAGATTTTTTGCTCCGTTCAAGAATTGACTAATGAGCAATTACTAGAACTCACAGATTTTGCAGATAATAACCTGCGTACCTTAAAATTCCTTCCAGATACCACAGCTGTATTATCTAAACAGTTGCATTATGAATACTATGGAACCACACCTATTTTATCGTTAAGACAAATTCCTCTAGATGATCCAGTAAATAAACTAGCAAAACGTGCTTTTGATATTATCTTTTCATTGCTAGTCATCGTATTTGTACTTTCTTGGTTGATTCCTATTGTGGCGATAGTTATAAAACTAGAGTCCAAAGGAGCTGTGTTTTTCAAGCAAAAACGCAACGGACTCGATTACAAGGAGTTTACTTGTTATAAATTTCGCTCTATGGTGCCTAATAAAACTGCCCATTTACATCAGGTGACACGTGGAGATCATCGCATTACTAAAATCGGGAAGTTCCTGCGCAAAACCAGCATCGATGAATTACCACAATTTTTCAATGTATTTCTAGGCGACATGAGTGTAGTAGGACCACGACCACATATGGTAAGTCACACACACATGTATGCAGAGCGTATCGATAAATTTATGGTGCGCCACTTTGTGAAACCAGGAATTACTGGACTAGCTCAAGTAAGCGGTTATCGCGGTGAGGTAGAGACTGAAGAAGATATTATAGGTCGAGTACGCAACGATATATTTTACATTGAAAACTGGAGCACCGTTATGGATTTAAAAATCATTTTTAAGACCATCGCAAACGTATTTATGGGTGAAGAAAAAGCCTATTAGATGGAGCTCGTAACCGTCATCATGCCTACATATAATAGTGCTGCGACACTTAAGCAAGCACTAGATAGCATCACAAATCAAACTTACAGACCCATAGAAATCATTACTATTGATGATGCAAGTGATGATGATAGTCACGCTATTGCGAAAGCATATGCTCAACAACATACCACTCAAGACCTTCAGTTCGTTACGCTAAGTAATAATGAGAACGCTGGCGCAGGAATCACAAGAAATAAAGGAGTTGAACACGCCACAGGAACCTACATCGCATTCCTAGATGCAGACGATTTGTGGAAACCGCATAAGCTCACCACTCAAATCAACGCTATGAAATCTCACAATGCTACCGTATGTTATGGAGCTTATGAGATTTTTAAAACCACTCCAAAGCAACCTATTGCTATTCATAACATTTCTAAAAAGCTTACTTATGATAAACTTCATAAAGCAAACTACTTAGGAAACCTCACAGGAATTTATAATGCTGAGGTTTTAGGAAAAGTAGCCATTCCTTCATTACGCAAAAGACAAGATTGGGCCATGTGGTTAGACGTTCTTAAAAAAGCAAACCACGCCATAGGAATTCAAGAGCCGCTTGCTAGTTATAGATTAAGCGATGGCTTATCTGCAAATAAAATGGAGTTGATTAAACACAACTATGCAGTGTATAGAAAACACTTAGGCTACTCTGCGATTAAAAGTTGTTGGAATATGTTGTTGTTCTTTTATGAGCAGTTTTTAGTAAAGAAGTCCATGATCGAAAAACTCTAGTGATAATGACTAATAAGACTCGATTATTTTTAAAAATAATCATTCCTATATTCTTGCTTTCTGCTGGTATTTACCTTTTAGAAATTGAATACAATAGGTTTACTGAAAATTTAATTATTTTATATTATCCTATATCCTTTGGGTTAGTAGTCGGATTAGTTAATAATAAAAACCACCGTTATAATTACTGGTTCAACACATTTCTAAGCTTGGTAATAGCTGCACTTATATTCTTTACGGTCTTTTTAATTCCTTATTTGATAGATCAATTACAAGATTATATAAGACAAAGTGATGAGTATTATCGTTTCGGTTTTTCAAAAGAAGATTTACTCTTTATATCTGCTTTTTACGTTGCGCCAATTCTAGTTTTTCTGGGTTATGGTCTTATATTTAAAATAAGAAGAAACATTGCTTTTCTAGGAATCGTAATTATGACGATTTTCTGTATGTTTTTAATTAAAAACAATATTATTGGAAACCAAAGAATTGAGTTTTTAGAAGAAGGAAGTAATTCATTTAGATTTCTTCATCCCTATGTGTTATGGCAATTAGTGATGGTTTTTGGATTACAAATAACAATTCATCAAAAGGAATTGATTGAAATTATTCTTGGTAAAAAAGAATAGATATCTTAGAAATTGAAAAACCGTTTTCCGCCTACTGCCCAACAACCTAGGAACCCAAAAACCCAATACCTATAAATCTTCACAAACAAACTGCTTCAACTTCCCACGACTGCTGCGGTCTAGAGAGTCTAAACGAGTAAAAACAACTTCAAGTCCTGATTCTAGATATTCATCCATTGCATTTTGAACTTTGGACTTTTGAGAAGCGTCCATTTCTGTTTTACTTACATATTGAATTTCAAAAAGTGCTGGGTCTTTTTGAATGACTATAAATTCTAGAATATTTATATCTTCATTGACAATAGATTTAGTGACATAATAAAAAGTCAATCCAGGAACGACTTTACCACTGGGCAATCGCGCTATATCGCTGGTACGACCTTGCAGATTTTCTAAAACTCTTGTACCATTTTCTAGCGTTTTTAAACTGCCTAAATCACCTATCTCATAACGAATCATAGGATGCGCTAGATTGAACAAATCAGTGACTAGAATACGGCCTATCGTGCCGTCTGGAACAGGTTGATTCTTGTCATCTACTATTTCTATAAATAGATTCTGTTGATTCAACACAAACTCACCTTGCACATTTTCCATGGCAATTAATCCTACTTCGCTCGCTCCATATTCATTTACCACAGGAACACCTATCCATTTTTCTAGGAGTTCACGATCATCTGGAAATAACATTTCGCTTGTAACAATGCATAATTTAAGACTCGGACATACAGAAATAAGTGGTTGATCCAGTTTACGACAGTATTTTGCTAGCAATACTATGCTACTGGTATAACCGTTGAGATAGTCGTATTTGCTTTCGCGAAAGCGTGATACATATTTCTTTAAAATTTCATCATTCAAATTGAAAATAGGAAAGCGCTTGCGATTGCTCACAAAGTCTTTGAGCAATTCTACATACTTAACTTTCCCACTCAACGGAATTCCGTAAAAACGTGCCTGTAAAGAAGTATTGAGGTCTATATTATGCTGACCGTATGCATGATGGAAAGCCGCCCAAGTCATGGCGTGCGCAAATTTATTCTTTGCAAACGTAAAAGGATGACCACTCGAGCCACTGGTTTTGCCTTTAAAAATATTTTTAGAACTATAATTAGCGCTCAATCGCTCTTGAAGTGGTTGCTGTAAATCTTTTTTAGTAAGAACTGGCAGGTTTTCCCAGTCCATAGTGTTGTTCCCTAGCAGTTTCTTGTAGAATGAATTAGTGTTTTTATGATGCCTAACTATAGTGTTTTTGCGATATTCTAAAGTGTTTTCATTCGTTTCTAGTAATTCCTTAAAATGATTTTTGGCTTCCCGGATGTGGAAACCTTGCCATCTTAATATGTTGTCAAAAAGTTGTAGCGGCATTTTAAGTTTTAAAGCAATATTGAGCAAGGTAAAACTTATTTTTGCATTCTTAAACACAACCTATGAACGTTCTTATTCTAGGAAGCGGTGGCCGCGAGCACGCTTTTGCATATTCTTTATCTCAAAGCTCATTACTCACGCAACTTTTTGTAGCTCCAGGTAATGCTGGAACAGCTCAACTAGCGACTAATGTTGCATTAGGTGTGACTGACTTTCCAGCGATTAAAGAATTTGTTCTTGAGAATGATGTTCAAATGGTACTTGTTGGACCAGAAGCACCACTTGTAGAAGGAATCTATGATTACTTTCAGGCAGACGCTGCTTTAAAAAACGTAAATGTCATAGGTCCATCTCAACAAGCTGCAATGCTTGAAGGTTCTAAAGAGTTTGCCAAAGAGTTTATGCAACGCAACAACGTTCCTACTGCAGCTTATCAAAGCTTTACCGCAGCAACTCTCAAGGAAGGAATGGCATTCATCGATTCATTAAAACCACCATACGTTCTTAAAGCAGATGGACTCGCTGGTGGAAAAGGAGTGCTTATCATTGCTGATGCTCAAGAGGCCAAAGAATCTCTTGAAGAAATGCTGGTAGGTGGAAAATTTGGTGCTGCTTCAAATAAAGTGGTGATTGAAGAATTCCTCGACGGAATAGAAATGAGCGTTTTTGTACTTACAGATGGCGATTCATATAAAATCATGCCTACTGCCAAAGATTACAAACGCATAGGTGAAGGCGACACAGGACTGAACACTGGTGGAATGGGAGCGGTTTCTCCGGTACCATTTGCAGATGATGCTTTAATGCGCAACATCGAGCAAAATGTAGTAATTCCCACGATCAACGGATTCAAAAAAGAGAATCTGGTTTATAAAGGATTTGTCTTTATAGGTTTAATGATTGTAGATAATGAGCCACTCGTTATTGAATATAACGTGCGTATGGGTGACCCAGAAACCGAAGCGGTTCTTCCTCGTATTTCTAGTGATTTATTAAGTCATTTAAACGCGTTTGCCACTTCTTCATTGAGTAAAGAAAATTTAGTTATTGATTCTCGCAGTGCAACTACAGTAATGTGTGTAGCTGGTGGCTATCCAGAGGCTTATGATAAAGGAATGGAAATTACAGGTCTAGAAACTGTTGAAGACAGCATAGTTTTCCACGCAGGAACTACGGTTAAAGATGGAAAAGTAGTTACTAGTGGAGGACGAGTGATGACGGTAACATCATTTGGTAATGATTTCAATGAAGCGCTAAAAAAATCCTATCATAATGTAGAGAAACTACACTTTGATAGGATGTATTATAGAAGTGATATAGGGTTTGACCTATAAGACTTGGAATTTATTTTTGGTCCTTTCCTAAGAAAGAATGTGCTGTTTGTGTGTGATCTTCTTCACCATTTGCTTCAAAAATGCGTAATTGCTTGATCCAGTAAGCTAGGGCTACTATAAGAACTATAATACACAACCATGAAACTGTATTAGCAAGCCACCAGTTATCTTGTTCTAATATAGCGAGTTGCTTAAATGGCCATAATAATATCTCTTCAAAAAAGTACGCGATTCCTTCAAAAAATTCTTTCATTGCTGTAAATTGCTTAATCCAGTTGCAAAAATAGTCAAAAAAATATATGCTTTCTACTTTTTTTAGTACTTCTAAGCCCATTCATTATTTGATGGTCTTTATCATGGTAGTAATAGCGATTATTTCTGCGCAGTGGTGGAATGTAAATATCACCTGGTGGGAACTAAGTGGCGTTCTCATTCTATCTGCGAGTTTAGCTGTTTTTGAATTCGTAGTTTCTAAGAATGATATCACACCATCATCCAGTTACGCGTTATGGGTAACAGCAGTTTTATCATTGTTATATCTCACGTTCAATGTAACGCTTAGTCCTATTATAGCGCTGTTTTTCATAATGTTAGCTCTACGCAGGCTACTCAGTCTCAAGACCGATCATTCAACGATTAAAAAAATATTTGATGCCACTTTCTGGATAGCGATAGCTACGATATTTTATCATTGGAGCGCGTTATTTTACTTAGTAGTATATGTTGCTATATTTTTATATGCACGTAATGATTTTAGACATTGGGTAACACCATTGATCGCCATGGGATGTGTGTGGTTCTTGTTATTTACATATGACTACGTCTGGGAAAATCAGGTTGTAAATACACTTATGGACTCATATCAAATCACTTATTTATGGAGTAATGATTTTATTGAAAGCCAACAAGTAATTCTATTAATTCTGGTGGCAATTGCGGTGTTAGGATTACTCATTTATCTTTCTAAACTTATTGATATTCAGCAAAGTGTGCGACCTCGATTTACTATTATCACATTTACAGGTTTGTGCGCGATGACCATTGCAATTCTTGATTTTGACTCTTTTGCAAGCGGTGGTTTTCTATTACTTATCGCAGCTTTGGGAATATTAATTGCACGACTTGCACATTCTGTGAATCATAGAGTATTTGTAGAATTACTGCTTTGGTTTCCTATTTTGTTGTTGATCAGTAGTTTCTTGCTGCGTTAATTTACAATGGACATTATCCCAAAGAAACTTATATTTGTACTTCAAAATTATAAACTATGTTTACAGATAAGGCCAATGCTATTTTTCAAAAAGTAATCGATGTTTACCACGTTGAAAATACAGTGGACCAATCTTTTGAAAACCCTTACGACCGCACCACGCATCTTATCGAGCACCTTTTATATCGCAAGTGCTGGATAGATACTGTACAGTGGCATTATGAAGATATTATTCGCGATCCTAATATTGACCCAGTAGCTGCACTGACATTAAAGCGTCAAATCGATGCGAGTAATCAAGATCGTACAGATATGGTAGAGTACGTAGATAGTTACTTTTTAGAAAAATATGCAGACGTTACCGTTAAGGATAACGCAACCATTAATACTGAAAGTCCAGCATGGGCAGTAGATAGACTATCTATTCTTGCATTGAAAGTATATCACATGGAAGAAGAAGCAACACGTACTGACGCTTCTCAAGATCACATTAATGCTTGCCAAAAAAAATTAGATATTCTTCTAGAGCAGCGCATTGATTTATCTACAGCGCTCGACCAGTTGCTTGAAGATATCGCACACGGCCGCAAATACATGAAAGTGTATAAGCAAATGAAGATGTACAACGACGACGAGCTCAATCCTGTATTGAGAGCACGCAAGTAATCATGACCGTACCACAACGCATACTCGTTATCAGGCTTAGTGCCATGGGTGACGTGGCGATGTGCGTCCCAGTATTACTCGCTTTACACAGAGATTACCCGAGTGTTGCCGTGATTACGCTTTCGCGAAAGCGTTTTCAACCCATCTTATCACAAATACCCAACATTCAGTTTGTAGAAGCACAAGTGGACGACCTTCATAAAGGCGTTCCAGGATTATGGAAACTTGCCAAGGAGTTGAAAGAGCAGCAACCACAAGCCATTGCAGATTTTCATAATGTCCTGCGCAGTAAAATGTTGCGCACTTTTATGATGGGGATACCTACAGCTACTATTGATAAAGGTCGTAAAGAAAAGAAGCAATTAGTAGAGAACCCATCTTTTTTTAAACCCTTAAAGCACACCACAGAACGCTATGCAGACGTGTTGCGCAAACTAGGTTTTGAAATCAATTTACAACACAACGAATTTCTCTCAAAAAGACCTATTTCTGCTCAAATTCATGAAAAAATAGGCAAAAATACCTCAAAATGGATCGGTTTTGCACCTTTTGCTGCTCATCGCACCAAAGCCGTTGGGCTAGAAAAAGCTAAGGAGATTGCACAAGAGATTGCTGGGTTATCTCATGTAAAACTATTGTTATTCGGTGGTGGGAAAAAGGAAACCAGTGACCTTGCACAAATCGCTTCAACTGCAGATAATATGATCTCCTTTGCAGGTAATTTAGACTTTGAAGAAGAACTCAATCTTATCTCAAACCTTGATGCTATGGTTGCAATGGATAGTGGTAACGGTCATCTTGCTGCCATGTATGGTGTGCCAGTCATTACATTATGGGGAAACACGCATCTTTATGCTGGTTTTGCACCGTACGCACAACCTATAGAGCGTCAACTCACCGTTAGTAGAACAACTTATCCACTAGTTCCTACTTCCATTTTTGGTAATCAACTAGTAGATGGTTATGAGGATATTACTGATTCAATTGAGACAACTCGCGTTATTGAGGAGTTGAATAAGTTGTTGTAGGTTTTATATCAAAACGATATTTGCAGATTCTTTTGCTAATCCTATGGTTGCAATAGAACCACTATTAAACTTCAAAAAATCTTGTTCCACTCCATCACTAAAAATTATTCCATTATTAGGCATATAGGATTCGATAGTGAGTGAATTATTTCTAATGATGCCAGCATTCAAATTAGTCTGTGTTCTTATGCTTTTGAATGGCTCTCTTACCGCAAAAAGTAAATCGTTTTCTTTGAGTTTAGGTTGCTTAGCAACTAGATCCTTTTCAAACATTTTAGTTACCCCATATGCCA
Organism: Nonlabens sp.; assembly: GCF_051251825.1. Classification (GTDB taxonomy): domain Bacteria; phylum Bacteroidota; class Bacteroidia; order Flavobacteriales; family Flavobacteriaceae; genus Nonlabens. Next base: position 93,815 of record NZ_JBPOGG010000001.1, read on the forward strand.
TATTAAAAATGGAACTTAACCAACCTGTTGAACCTGCAGGTGTAGAAACTATAATTCCACTTGAAGAATGTTGCTCCGTTGTATTATTAAATGTGATTTTATAACGCGCAGATACATGGGAAGAAGCTCCGATGAATAAATCATTAAAAGCAAGTAATCTTTGACCATCATTAAGTTTTGCTTCAGCAAAACTCATTATTTTAGATTGATAATCTTTAGCCATTACATTTTCAACTCCTTCAATAAAATTAGTTGTGTTGAAGGGCAACAAAATCCCGTCATATCTTTCAATATCAGGATTCACGGCAATTATAGGTAAGTTTTGAGAGTACTTTGCTGTATTTGCTACAAGACCATCTTGACCTATAACAATGATGATGTTTTTTTTAGAAAAAATATAAGAGGAGACGAACTGTCTATCTATTGTTTTGTTTTTGATTACTTTAGAAAGTTGTGTTTGTAAAGAGTTTAAAGATGCTTTAAAAATGGAGTCTTCAGTTTCATATTCTTCAAAATCACCTCCCAATCTTTCAATATAAAATTTGGCTTGTGCTTTTGTGTTAAATCGTTCAATAAGCGATTCTAAACGTGTTTTACTCTTAACAATTATGGCGTACTCAAAGTTCATCAATTACGCTCTTTCTTTTCATTAAGAATAGAATCTAATAAATCAGGGCTTATATTTAAATTTCCAATTTTTCCTGCGTTATCTGCAAGTTCTCTAAAAGCAAGTGAAATGTTGAATCTTGGATCTGAATTATTATTTAAAGCCGTTAAGGTTTTCCAGTCCATATCTCGATAAGGCTTTAGAGTAGTTTCTAGTACATAACCTTTTGTTTCGGCTTCCTTTTTATCGTTCTCCGTTTTTTGTTCAATTAACGATTTACGCTGATTTTCCACAGAAATATCAGCATCTAACTTCATTTCTCTAAGCTTTCTTTGGTTGTCAGACTTCTGGACATCTGATTCCATTTTCTTTTCTGCAATTTGCTTTTGTTTTTCTTCTACGGCAATTTCTGTATTCAATTCAGATTCTTTAATGATTCGTTCTTGTTCAACAGCAAAGTTGCGTCTTTCATAAATGGCTTGATCAGCTTCTTGCTGTAGTTTTTCACGAGTCTCAGTTTCCAGTGCTCGAGCCATTTCTGGAGTTGCTTGAATCGCAAGAATATTCGCCCCTAGAATTTCTATGCCTAGCATTCCAATAGCTGTGGAGGTTTTAAGTCCTTCGGTAATATTTTCTTCTATTGATTTTGCAGATCGTATAGCTTCTTTCAACTTTATTCCATGAATGTAAGCTGATGTTGCCGTTTGTGCTTCATTGATGATTCTCTGATTTAGTTTTTCAATGTCATTCTTCTTATACTGGCCGTTATCTTGAACAGTAAAATCTAGAATATCTGCCAAAGTTTTAGGATTGTTAATTTTATAGCTTATTTGTCCCTGAATTGTTACTGTTTGATAGTCATTTGTAGACTCGTTAAAAACAAAGGGTAAATCATTACTTCCCATCGGTATAGCCACGATAGAACTGTTTGGAGAGAAATAGAAAAAGGAAAGACCTCTACCTTCTTTCTGTATATTCCCATTTTTAAAATGGAGAACATAAGTCATTGAGTCAAATTTTATGTGCTTAAATCCAAACATATTGTTTTGTGTTTTTAATCTTTCAATATTACAAGAAATAGAATTTATTTTTCACTTACTTCCCAAAACTATATTCACGTTCTACTTTACAAATACGTACATGATACCATTCATACCAGTCAGATTTTCCTAGACGTTGCGCCATTTGATGATCTAATTGCTGTTTCCACTGAGAAATTGCTTCAAGAGAATCCCAGTAAGAAACGGTAATTCCTATTTCTTCACGTGCACTCTCATGGTGTTTATAGCCAGGTTGTTGCTGTGCAAGATTTTCCATCAATTGTGCCATGCGATTATACTCAGGATGGTTTCCTTTTCTCAATGAAGTGAATATAACTGCGTAGTATGGAGTCATTATATTAAGTAAATAATTTAGTAATATTCCTCAAGTTAAAGCTTTTGGGAATAGAGCTGAAGTCATAGAACTCCTTAAATAGAAATATTACTTCTTCAATTTTTAGTATCTCATCTTTTTGAACTGATATAATTCCGGAGCTTGTATTTAAAATAACCCAACTTGTCTTTAAATGCTTTTTAAGTATCTTATTACCAATTACATAATGCTTAAAACCATAATCATCATGTTTACGATATTCGACTATTATCTTTTCGTTATCTCGTATACATTGAACATAATCTCCATTTTCCTTAGTTACTATTAAAAAATCATCAAATCCTTCCAATTCTTTCAGAATACTGATCCAGGTAGAATTAGGTTTTTTTTGATGGTTTGTGGATAAATACATTAATAGTCGATTCTTAAAGTGTCATAATCGTTACCTCTTCACTTCAATCCATTGCCCTTTATTACGCACGATATATTCATTATCATACATCGCTTCGCACTGAATTCCTGGTAAGTAGTAATTACCCAAGTAGCTAGCGTTAATTTTAGTCTCAAACGTAATGGACTTATTTGCCTGCAAGCTGAAATAGTAATTCACTCTGTCATCTCTTATGTCTGTGTACTCTGCTTTATTATCTGGATTATCGCCATATTCTGTGAAACGAGTATTTACTATTTCCCAACCGCTCGGTAGTATTTGTGTTAAAGCTATATCATTTACATATAATCCTGTGGTGTTTGTGATAATGACCTTGGCGGTAATTTCAGTTCCTTGAATGATGTTATTCATATCAATTGCCTTTCCATTACCATCAGTATAACTCACGATAGCAGCTAGTTTGCTCTTCACTGCTTTTTCTTCTCCTACCGGTAATTTTCCAGTGGTTGCAGTAGTGATGAAAATGCTGTTATCACCATTATTAGTTACGTTTATAGAAGTCGCTTGAGTATCTATATCTAGATCACGACTCGCAAGACTTTTTCCGCTTGTAACTGATATTGCTTTCCCTTTATAGTTATAACTCACGTCTATTCCTTTGCCGCCTACGTAATCGGAATATTTTGAGATGGCTAGTAAGGAATAAGCGGTTTCTTGTGTGCTATAATATTTTTGAGAATCCAGTCCTTTTGCAAGGTCTTCTACCAGATCTCTAGCTTTTCCATTTTCTTTTAATAGAATCATCGTTTCTAGCGCCATCGCACGATTACGTTGAGGTGAACCATAAGTTCTGTAATCATATTTAGATGGTTTGAAGTCTATGTTTGAATTAGACATCAACTCGTTGGCTGCTTTTTGCTGACCTACTAATGCATAAGCAGCAGATAATCTCAACTTACTTTCGTTTGACAAGTTTTTAGTCTCACGCAAGCGATTCATAGAAGATAAATCTGGTGCTCCAGCAAGTGCGAGTGTATATAATCGATAGGCTTGAGTTAAATCATTTCTATCGTTATAACGCCATTCTTTTGAAGCTCTTTTTTGATAAGCAATCCAGTTAGACTTGAAGGAAATAGGAATGGTATAACCCATTTTTTCTGCTTCTACTAAAAAGTGTCCTGCATAACTCGTTCCCCAATCATTTGCACTTCCATGACCTGGCCAGTAAGAGAAACCACCACCAGGACGTTGATAACGACCTAGTTTTTTAATAGCTGCTTTTACGTTGCGAGTTGTTTCTGCTTCTTTTTTACTGGTTAAATCTACTACTTTATTCAAGTGTAATTGTGGAAATGCAGCACTAGTAGTTTGCTCCACACAACCATGTGGATAGCGAACTAAGTAACTCAATCTACGACCTAAATCCATAGATGGTAAGCTAGAAAAAGTAACCTCAGCACTGTTAGTTCCACCAGTCCCAAAAGGTTTGATAGGAACGCTCACGGTTGCTCCAGCAGCCACTTCAGCCTTTTCAGACACGGTTGTGAAAGGATTAGGGTTTACCACATCAATCTCAGTACTATAAGCTGCAGTTTCTCCGTTTCCACTAGCTTTTAATTCTAGCTTTGCAATTCCTGCTTGTGGTTTTACTTTTACATCAAAGTACGCAATCTGATCACCAGTTTCTGTAAAAGTTAGTTTTTGTGTATTTCCATTTAAGAATTCAAAGTATGGAGAGTTATCCATCGTAACGCTTACATTCTTCACCTTTTTATCCATGGCAAAGATGGTTACTGGCAATTTAACGGTTTCCCCTGGAGACAGTTTTCGCGGAAGCGAAGCCAACATCATTAACGGCTTTTTAACCGCTGTTGTTTTCTCAGCATTTCCATAAGATTCTGTATTATCATTTCCTGCAACTACCATGGTGCGCACAGATCCTACATATCTAGGAATATCTATAGTATGTGATTTACTGCCGCCAGCTTTTAACTGGAATGGTCCTAAATGAATGACCATAGGGACAAAACGGTTGGCCTTTTTACCTTTTGCATCTTGCGCAGTTCCATCACCACCTATTTCAAAAGCGGCGTCGATGCGACCACCATAAGCGCCTACTACGTCGTCAAAAATATCCCAAGTTTTTACACCGAGCGCTTCACGAGCAAAGAAAGTATCCCAAGCGTTTGGAGTTTTAAAGTTGGTTAAATCGAGCAAACCTTCATCTACTACGGCGATGGTATAAGTCATGGCTTTACCACTTTTCTCGCTTACTTTAATAGTCGCTTGACTTTCTGGAGCGAGCTCGTCTGGCATATTGATGACTGGATATAAATGAGATTCCTTATTCTCCACCAGCAACGGAATCACACCATACATGCGTAATGGTAAGTCGTTTGCAGTCTGCGCGTGTGGTTGTAAATAAGTGATATGTACAAAGACATTAGGCACGTAAAGATTGTTGAGCGGTATGTTTACCTCTGTTTCATCTTTGCGTGTATCTACCCATTGAGCATCGAGAACTTCGGTGCCGTTTTCAACGGTTACGAGTGCACGTCCACCGCTGGCACTTGGGAACGTGATTTTTGCATTATCACCTACTACATATTTCTCTTTGTCTGCATTAAAAATGAGCATGGATGCAGTTTCTGGATCTGTTTTTCGGCTTTTTCCAGCCCAACCTGGCCAGTCTACATAAACTAGTTTACCGGTTGCATGACCACTTGCTGGATCATAAACTCTCACAAGATATCTTCCCCATTCTGGATACTCAAGATTGAAGTTAAAACTACCTTTTCCATTACTACCAGTAGTCACGGTAGTTTGCATCATTAACTCTTTATATTCTCTAGATTCATATCTAGAAAGGCTGCTGGAAGAACTTTGCCACCACCAGCGCCAGTTTACTTTATAAACTTTTACTTCTAGATTTTTAGTGGCTTTAGGTTTTCCGTTTTCATTGAGTGTCACCACATCAAATTTGTGATCTCGATCTGTAACTAACATACCACGACGCTTGTCTCCTGGTGGAACATCTAGTCCTACATAAGTGTCATATGGAGAATATACTTTGGTAGTAACGTTTGTGCTGAAATCTCCACCGTTTTCATAAACCTTAGTCAGGAAACTGGCTTTTAACATTCCAGGCGCTTGAGTGGACATTCCAGGCTTGAACGTGAAGTTTGCTTTTCCTTGCTGATCCACATTACTTTTAAACACTTCTATTTCCTCAGTGTCATAATAGCGTGATGGATCGTCAAAAACGTAGCTGTCATAGCTATCAAACTTAGTTGTCGTAGGATATAATTTTGCAGTAATGTCTGCTTTAAGACCTTTTGCTATCGCACCGTGCAACCACATGGTTTCTAGATTTCCAGTACTTGCTTTTCCAGATTTTAAAATCTCGTCTTCAAAATCAAGTTTTACCTTCAATCGGTTAGGTTTGATGGTTTCAATCTTGAGTGTTTTATTAAAAGTGGCACCACCTACTTCTATGCGCGCATTCCAGTTTCCGGTAGGTGCTTCACTATCTGTTTGTAAATCAAACTGATAAAAATTGTTCAATCCAGCTTTCATCACCTCGCGATGTGTGACTTTACCATTAGGATTGCGCAGCTCTAATTTTATAGGGTGACCGCTCGGTAATTCATTATCGGCATCATTAAGGACAAATGTTAGGTAAATATGATCACCTGGTCGCCACACGCCGCGTTCTCCATAAATGTAACCTTTGAGACCATTACTCAAGCTTTTTCCGGCAGTGTCAAACTTACTTACTGGCAGTGCATTTCCATCATCGAGTCTTACATAACCGAACTGATTGTTATAACTGACCTGTGCAAAAAAGGCTTTATCGTTTCTCAAATCTATGTTGAGCAATCCATCTGCATTGGTGCGACCTTCATAAAGCTCTTGTTGCTGGAAATTGAATAATTCCACGCGAGCACCACCTAAAGGCTTAGCCGATACAATATTGTTCACAGCAACCAGATAGGTATTATTCTCACCACGTTTCACGGTAATTCCTAAATCACTCGCCAGCACGTTTGTACTCACACTTTTATTGCGATAGAACGAATTTGAACAAGGATTTTCGCGCTCGCTCCAGTCATAATCATAATAATAGTCGTCATAATAATAGTTCTGGTAGCTATCCCAATTAGAAGACTCAAAAGAATCGTCAAAATCGATTTCTTCTACAACTTCAGTTTCATTAAGCTCGCTGTCCTCACAGTTGTAAGCGCTGTATGCTTTTTTATATTTGAATTCTACGCGGTATAAAGCGCCAGGATCTGGAGCGATGATTTTATTTAAGTCTATAGAAAACACATTCCACTTGGTCACATCTTTACCGCTGCCTTTTAAATCGATTACTTCACGAGCGACTGGACGACCTACATTACGCAGGTTTCCTTTATTCCCTAAATTGTTACTTTGTAAATACTGTAACACATTATTAGTATAAACTTTATAAACCCATACATCAACAGCCTTTAAGTTGACAGCTTTAAAATTGATTTTTAAATTCTCAGATGATGGTAGAATAGTTCCATTACGCACGAGTTCCACCGCAGGATCTACTTGCTCAAATGCAATATAACTCGAGAACGGATATTTTAAATTATAGCCATCTACACTTTTAACACCTGTAAAAACCTCTACTTTTTTACTTCCAGTTACGGCTTTGTTAGGATATAATTTGAGCTCATTACCATTCACTTCAAAACGGTATTTCTCTACGCCTTCAATTTGTACCAGTCCATCGAGGTTTTGACCTTTTTGTAACGGGTCAGAAAAGTTAACCAGTATATATTGAGAATCGTTATTATAAAGTTCCACGTCTGTTACAGAGAAGGAGTTTTTCCCAGGAATGCGCACCACATTTTCTCCTTCGCTATCTACGCCTATCGCTTTTCCGTTCCAGCTTACCTTGATCTCTTCATCTTCAATAGGACGTTTAATGCTATCTATTTTGAATGTAAAATATTTACCTAACTCATTATTATCGAGCATTTTAATAGGTAATTGTTTTCCGCTTAGAGTTGCTTTTAACAATTGGTCAGCAGCGGTTTTTTCCATGATATCACTACTAGTAATGCTTCCCGAAATGAATTGATAGTTGCTATCATAAGAACTCACAGGTTCTGTGCGCACTATAAAATCTTGTCGTATAGTTTTGAGTTCAAACTCAAAGGTTTTTAAATCTGCTGGGACGTCTTTTACTTTTCCTAGCTGGAACTTCACGGTATATTTTGTGTCTTGTTCCAGTGGCTCAGTAGGTGTAAACGCGATAGTCTGATGATCTAGAGAAGTTACTTTTCCTGTAGCTCGAGGCGAAAGTGTCATCAAACCATCTTCCAGCTCCATATCAACTTTCCAGCTTTCAACAGGCTCATTCAATCTTATTAAAATCGGTTCTCTGGTAGAAATGACGTTATCAGAAACCTGAGCAACATGTTCTCTAAACTTAAAAAACGTATTGACGTTTTCTTCGGTATTAATTTGAGAGTCTTCTTTACAGGCAAAAAGAAGGAGCACAGCACATAGAGCGAGGACGATTTTTTTCATAGAAACAGGCAGGAATTAATGGTATAAACAGATTTCCTATAAAATTATAGAAACTTGTTGAGAGTTAAGCGCATAACGTGAGAAATTTAAATCTATTTTTTTAAATTATTATCTATCACCAGATTTAGGTATTTATACCTATTGCTCATAGGATCCAAGAAACCTAGCTTTGAGAAATAATCATTAACTTTAAAAATATTATGTTTAAACGCACAAACGCACAAACGCACAAATTGGACTAAATCCATTCTTGCGCTAGCAATTATTGCCATGCTCACCGTTACCAGTTGTCAGAAAGATGACGTTCCATAGGAAACAGTTCAAGAAGATCCACAATTTCATGTTGAAAAATTGACAGGTACTCAGCTTACAGAAAATCGATCGCTCAATAAGGCCTTAAGAAAAGCAAAAGCATCTCTCGGGATTAATGCTGCTCAAAAATCTGTTTATGACTCTATTAATGGATTTTGGATTGATGATAGTAAAGTCAACCATTTAACAAGTGGAGATTATGAAAGTTTTACTTTCGGAATTTATAGTTCACTTGACTCATTAAGCATTCAAAACTTAGTTTTCCATAAACAAAAAGATAGCACTTATTTACCAATTGTGTTATCATATGATTTAAATCAAATCGATTCAACACAATCTACAATTAAATATAGAATATTAGATTCTTCTTTTATTTTAGACAATATAGGTAAAAATGATGCAGGTGGGCTTCTAGATATTAATCCTTGTGGATGGGACACATCGGATTGTTTATGTTGGAGAATTGTAGGATATGAAGGAGGAAACCCAATTACACAATTAGAAGTTCAAAATGATTGCTCATGGCAAGCAGATCAGGATGAAACTATAGATGCTGGAGATACCGGCGGCGGCGATGGTGGAGCAAATACTGATGGTAGTGGCTCAAATGATGGAAACGGAACAGCAGGTGGTTGGACTAGTGGCGGTGGTGGTGACGCCAGCGGATCTAATAATATTGATGATAATAACGATCCTTGTGATGATCAATTAACTCTGAGTGATGACTCTTGCTCTGGAGTTATTTCATCGCCTATTTCTGGAATTGAATTTGAAGAAAGATCTAATTTATTTGGCTCCTTAATTCTATCAGATAGAATTTACTTGTCAAATAATCCAGAGCTTGAAGAAATGCTATTAGAGAACTTAGATTTTGAGGATGATTCTGAACTTGATAAAGAAGTTGCAAAGGTAGCGATTGATTTAGCAAAGGCTTTTGATGGTGAAGGAACTACTACAGAAATTGACCCTTCAGAAATCATTCAAAAATTACAGCAAGCTGTAGCTGAAGGTATAACGTCAACTGCAGAAGCTGCTCATAAGCTTTATCTTGTATTGACAAAATTGGAAGATTTATATCCTGGCGCTACCAGCGATATTAATACTTTTGTAATAAATCCGATTCGAATAAGTATGCTTCAATTAACGCAGACAAGTGTTGATCAAATGGAGTGGATGGATTTATTATTAGTTTGGACTTTTGAGCTTGGAGGTAATTATGACGGCATGGTTAACACTTCAGATTTTAATCCCAATAATGATGCTGTATTAATAAATATTCATGGAATAGATAAGCCGCTCATAAGTGGAGATGGAACTAATGACCCAAATAAAAACGTAAAGGATTTAAGCGAACCATTTGATGTAAACCAAATACCTGATAGTCAACAAGGTTCTGTAAATGCTGTCAGGCAACTTGCGTTACAATCTATTCAAAATAATCAGATTCCTGCCCCACCAATACAAAGTAGTTTTTCTAGTACTTTTAGTTATGGTCAAAATGAATTCTACGATGGCATTAGTAACCTAAATGTAGCAACAGCTTTTTTAGGCAGCTATACTGTTAGTACCGTTGTTACTAATAATATGGATGGCACCTATGATATCTCTTTTGAGCTTTCTAACACCACAGGATGGGAAAGTGGAACTAGATTTAGGAAAGATGGTCCTGATAACAATTTACAGCACGATGCAGTAATATCTAACAAACCAAGAGGTTCAGGTATAAATATGGGTGGTAACATTAAACAAAATTTCCAATGGACAGAAACGTATCCTTAAAATCTTTATTATTATTGATTTCGTGCTATACTCTATATTCTTGTAACATAGATTTGAGAAATTCCGATGGTGGTTATGAAGATTATTCTATAGACGATGATAGCCAGTGGAATGGGCTTTATAAATTTCAATCAAATTCAAAAGTGGAAATGTCTACAAATAATGGTGATTTAAACTTAAATCATAAGTATTATATAAAGTTAAAAGACGGAGAATTACTTGATTATGTAATGCCAGAAATAAATGTTGAAAATAAATTTACTGGTAAAACTACTAACGATCAATTGCTTGGGGTAGATAAGATTTATAAAAATGGAGTTAATTTTAAATTTAAAAGAGATAATCTGATTTCAGATTTAAATGGAGTTCTAAAAAAGCGAAACGACACCATTTTTTTACGTTTTCAATATTTTAATAATGAATCTGTAGGATATTGGTATATGTACAAAGAAAAATAATGATTTATTGAATTGAACTCAAAACCTCAAGAACTCCTCTTGAGGTTTTTTGTTACTTCTAGCTTTAGTTTAAGTAGTGATATAGACCTTAAATCCAAACCTCACAGGTTTCGATTAAAACCAGTTCTATTCTACTCAAAACCATAATAACTGTAATCACTTGAAAGCTTTTAAAAGCCAAACCTGTGAGGTTGGTTCCTAAAGAAGCATCGATTTTAAATTGCCTTATAAAACCCCAAAGGTTTGTTTAGTATATGCTGAAGAGCTTTTCAAAACCTTATAAAGAATAAAAATTACCGTAGTTTTTAACGGCGAAACCTTTGGGATTTGAATTAAAATGTAATCATCAATCCTCATAATTCCCATCTTAAAACACCATTACCACACCGATTTAAAATATTTTTGAAGAGAATCTGTTTTAACAGCACATGAAATACTTTATTACATTTCTCTTCACTCTTGTAATGGCACTTGCCAGCGCACAAGAATATGAGAATGTAAAAAAACTACGTCGTGCGGTGAGTGATAGTATTCAACTCGATAGCGTGAGTATTAATCCGTCGTATTTTAAGATGGTGGATCGTCGTGGTGCTGCTGTAGACTCTGCGGCATATCGGGTTGATTTTGTAAACGCCATATTATACGTTCAAGATGCAACCGCGATTAAAACAGACTCGGTTGATATTCAATACTTACCATTACCAGCATTTTTAACGAGAACCTACCAGCAATATGATCCCAAAATCATTTTAGATAATGAAAGCGCTCAAGAACGCATCGTCGCATTACGGCAATCAACCGTGCAGCGCAATTATGTTCCCTTTGATGGATTGAACACCACAGGATCGATCACACGTGGTTTGCGAGTAGGAAATAATCAGAATTCGGTTGTGGATTCAGAGCTGGATTTGAGAATTTCTGGAGCGCTGTCAGACAAGGTTTCTTTGCGAGCTTCTATTCAAGATGCAAATGTGCCACAAACCCAAAACGGCTATTCTCAACGCCTCGATGAATTTGACCAAATCTTTATAGAACTCTACAGCGACGACTGGAACATAAGAGCTGGAGACGTAGATTTAATACAAACAGATTCTTACTTCAACAATTTTACAAAGCGAGTTCAAGGAATCTCAGGTCAAATCAATTTTAATGGTGAAGATTCTAAAAGCTACGTTCAAGCCGCTGGAGCTCTAGTACGTGGTATCTTTAATATTTCCAGATTCACTGGTCAGGAAGGAAACCAAGGTCCATATAAACTCACCGGTCGTAATGGCGAGTTGTTTATTCTGGTAGTTTCTGGTAGTGAACGCGTTTTTGTAAATGGTGTGCCGCTCACACGTGGAGAAAATGCAGACTACGTCATCGATTATAACGCTGGAGAAGTTCGATTTAATGCAACGTTTCCTATCACAAGCGAGATGCGTATTTCTATAGAATATCAATACAGCGAGCGCAATTTTACCCGATTTGTAGGCTACGGAAAAGGTGGTTATGAATCTGAAAAATTAAGCGTAGAATCATATATCTATACAGAAAGCGATGCAAAAAATCAGCCACTGCAGCAAAATTTAAATGAGGAACAAGTTGCTATTCTCGCGGCTGCTGGTGATGATGAAGATCTTGCGATTGCCCCAAGTGCGGTTCCCGATACTTTTTCTGAAAATAAAATTCTGTACCGTCGTGATGTAGTAGCTGGTGTGGAACGATTTGTTTTTTCACAAAACCCGACAGACGAGCTGTTCAATGTGCGATTTTCACTCGTGGGAAATAATCAGGGAAATTATGTGCTCGTAAACGATCAGGCGATTGCAAATATTTATGAATATATAGCACCTATCTCAGGTGTGCCGCAAGGAAATTTTGAGCCAGTGATACGATTATTTGCACCTGAAATTATTACCATCGCTGGTGCCAAAGCACGTTATAATCCTTCTAAAACCACTGTTCTGAACACAGAAATTGCTGCGAGTAGTAATGACTTGAACAGATTTTCTAGTGTAGATGATGATGACAATCGTGGCGTCGCTGTTATACTAGCTGTACAACAGCAACTGTGGAAAAAGGACTCACTCACGACCTTAAAAGCACGTATAAAATCAGATTACATCGACCAGAATTTCCGCAATGTGGAGCGTGTTTATAACATAGAATTTAATCGCGATTGGAACATCGATGTCACGAGCGGTAATCAGATTTTTTCTACTGTAGGATTGGATTATGTGCAAGACTCTACGTTGCGCGCCACTTATGAGTTGGAGCATCTGCAATTTTCAGAAAGTTACAATGGTAATAGACACAATTTGAGTGGTGTGTATCGAGATGGTGGCTGGCAAGCACGCTTTCGCGGAAGCGTACTCAACAGCAACGCAACCACACTAGAATCCCAATTTTATAGAGCAAACGTGGACGTGATCAAACGTTTTAAAAACAAGTGGATAGGTGCTCGATTTGATACCGAGGACAACCAACAAACCGTAATTGCAGACGGTAGTTTCACGCCATTATCGCAGCGATTTGCTGGTTATGAAGTTTATACCGGAATAGGCGATAGTACGGCAGTTTATGTTGAGATAGGTTATAGAAATCGAGTGAATGATAGTGTGCGAGTGGGAAATTTAGAGCGTGTGAATCGATCTAATAATTATTATGTGAGGTCGCAACCTATTAAAAATGAGTTGAGTAGTTTAAAAATATTTGCAAATTATAGAGTTTTAAAAAGCGAACTAGAAACCGTGGAAGATGAGGTTTCTTTTAATAGCAGATTGCAATATCAGCGCAAGTTTTTCAGTAAAAAAGTGTTGTGGAATACCACTTATGAGACTAATAGTTCAACGATTCCACGTCAAGATTTTACTTATGTAGCTGTAAATCCTGGGCAGGGAACTTTTACGTGGATAGACTATAATGGTGATGGGATTCAGGATTTAAATGAGTTTGAAGTGGCGCAATTTCAAGATCAAGGTCGATTTGTGCGCATATTATTACCTAACCAGATTTTTGTACCTACGCATCAAAATAAATTCTCGCAAACGCTCACTTTAAATCCCATTTCCTGGGGACAAAAAGAAGGTTATAAAAAGGTGCTGTCGCATTTTTATAATCAAACGAGCTATTTAGTAGATCGTATGGTGGCTCGAGAAGGAGCGACTTTTGATTTGAATCCTTTTGGCAGTAGTGATAGTCAGCTAGGATTGAATTTAAGTTTTAGAAACAGCCTCTTTTTTAATCGTGGGAAACAAAAATACACGACTAATTATACCTACATAAGTAGTGCAAATGAAAACCTGCAAAGCATAGGTAGTTTGAGCAGCGATGTAGAAAGTCATCAGTTAGGATTTATCCATAAAATTAAAGAAAGCTGGCTCATCACCGTTGATGCTCAAACTGGTTTTAATGCTAGTGAAAGCGAGAACTTTGCTAATCGTAATTTCAAGATTAACGAGAGTCTTTTCAAACCTCAAATCTCTTATTTATTTGGTAAAAGTAGTCGTGTGGACTTGTTCTACGAGCTACAAAACAAAGAAAATGTCGTGAATGATGATGCCATGCTTAATCAGCAGAATCTTGGTGTGAGTTGGTCCTTTAATAAGGAACAGAAGTATGCTGTAAATGGTGAGATTAAATACGTGAAAAATGATTTTCAAGGCCTTGCATTTTCTCCCGTAGGTTTCCTGATACTGGAAGGATTGCAACCAGGAACTAACTTCACGTGGAATCTTTTATTTCAAAAGAATATCTCTAGTTTTCTAGATTTAAACGTTTCCTACAGCGGTCGTGATAGTGAAACGTCTAGAACGATTCATACCGGTAGTGTGCAATTGAAGGCTTATTTTTAATCTTTTTCGTTACCATAATTCTGATTTAAAATATGAAATGCAGAAACCTTACCCTTTAGGGTCAGGGAAAAAGGTTTCTATAAATCTCGCCAAACCCTTGTGATGGTTCACACAGTTTCACTGAGTTCGTCGTCCACCTGTTTTCCCTTTGCAAAGGGAAACGCTTTTTTAGTTACTTTATCAATTTTATTGAATTAATCACTCGACATTATATTGAAAATTAATTCTTTAAAACTATCAACTCGCTATTTCATAGAGTGAAACCTGCGGTATATCAATCCACAATAGATGAGACTAGAGTGTGTGATTACTTTTATCATCTCAATAAACATTAAAATCAATTTTATGAAATATCTAGTTAAGGTATCCTTGTTATTATTTATGTCCATCGCTTTTTTAAGTTGCGATAATGACGACGGTATGGCCGACAATCAAAACCAATGTAACTATCAAGGATTAACCTTCTTTGACGGTACCACAAACACTTTATTGCCAGAAGCACAATTACAAACTGAACTATTCCCAAATAATGGTGGACCTGGAGTTGCGGCTGTTGAAGTATATGAAACCACTAATCCAGGAAACATCTTTTTAACTACAAGTGCTGTAACGCTTAACGCAGTAGGACCTGGAACATTAGGAATCAATGGTACCAATTATGCAGTAACTGTAACTTGTCAGCGTGCAGGAACCGCTGTAGGTGATGAGTTTAGATTTGATGTAGTAACTGTTACTGGTGGTTTTGAAGGTGAACTTTGTGTAGTCATTGATGCAGTAGTTCCATAGTCAATATATTTCTTGAAAAGAACACTATTAAAAAACCTCATAGGTCGTTAAGATCTATGAGGTTTTTTGTTTAAAATTTATAATTATCATTCTGAGTTTGACACGGAATCTACTAGTGATGGAAACGACTATCATTTTCACAACAAAATCTTATTTAAAATACGAAATATAGAAACCTTACCCTTTAGGGTCAGGGAAAAGGTTTCGCTTTACCAGTAAGACTGCTCACTGCCTACTAAATCCTGCCTACTGTTTAATTCTCTTCAACCATTCACTCATGCTCACACGCTTTTCTAAGTAAGATTTTAAATCTTTAATAGCAATACGTTCTTGAGTCATGGTGTCGCGATCTCTTACCGTTACTGCATGGTCTTCTTTAGTATCGTGATCTATGGTAACACAATATGGCGTTCCATTTAAATCGTGACGTGCATATCGCTTTCCTATAGAATCTTTTTCTTCATAGGCTACTTTCATAGACCATTTTAAATCGTCTATGATTTCTTGAGCGATTTCTGGTAAGCCGTCTTTTTTCAATAATGGTAAAATCGCTGCTTTAACTGGAGCAAGAACCGCAGGTAATTTAAGAACCGTACGCTCGCCACCATTTTCTAGTTCCTCATCTACTAATGAGTTAGAGAATACTGCAAGAAACATTCTGTCAAGACCTATGGAAGTTTCAAGAACATAAGGAACATAACTCTTATTTTCTTCGTGATCAAAGAACTGTAGTTTTTTACCACTGTGTTCTTCGTGTGCTTTTAAATCAAAATCTGTTCTAGAGTGAATACCTTCAAGTTCTTTAAAGCCAAAAGGGAAATTAAACTCAATATCAGTCGCAGCGTTTGCATAATGTGCAAGTTTTTCATGATCGTGGAAACGGTAATTCTCATTGCCCATTCCTAGTGATTTGTGCCACGCCATGCGACGCTCTTTCCATACTTCAAACCATTCAAGTTCTGTTCCTGGTTTCACAAAATATTGCATCTCCATTTGTTCAAACTCACGCTGGCGGAAAATGAATTGTCTCGCAACAATCTCATTTCTAAACGCTTTACCAGTCTGCGCAATTCCAAAAGGAATCTTCATGCGACCTGATTTTTGAACATTCAAGAAATTCACAAAGATCCCTTGAGCCGTTTCTGGTCTCAAGAATAAATCTGTTGCTGTGTCTGCACTGGCACCTATTTTAGTACCAAACATGAGGTTGAATTGTCTCACGTCTGTCCAGTTCTTAGAACCTGTATCTGGATCTGCTATTTCTAGTTCTTCAATTAGTGCTTTTACACCTTCAAGATCTTCGGCACCGAGCAGCTCTGCGAGTCTTGCGGTAGGCTCAGTAGCTTTTTTCATGTAACCCATCACACGCGGATTGGTCTCTGCATACATTTTGGCATCAAAGTCTTCACCGAAACGTTTAGCGGCCTTGGCGATTTCTTTATTGGCTTTCTGCAACTGTTTCTCGCAGTAATCTTCTACAAGGACATCAGCACGATAGCGTTTTTTAGAATCTTTATTATCAATCAGTGGATCGTTAAAAGCGTCCACGTGACCACTAGCTTTCCAGGTAGTAGGATGCATAAAAATAGCAGCATCTATTCCCACGATGTCTTGGTTCAATTGCGTCATCGCTTGCCACCAGTATTCTCTGATGTTTTTCTTTAACTCTACACCATTCTGACCGTAGTCATAAACAGCCGCTAATCCATCATAGATTTCGCTGGATTGAAATACATATCCGTACTCTTTTGCATGTGAGAGTACCTTTTTAAACTGATCTTGATCGTTGTTCTTTGCCATAGCTGCAAATGTAAAAAATACTGCGTTTGAATTGATGTGATTTTGTTTATTTCGCTTTCGCGAAAGCGAATATTATAACATCTATATTACTTATAAGAGTTATTTTTAAAAAATGAAGTCAACTTGTGTCATCATTCCGTGTTTTAATGAAGAGTCCAGGCTAGATGTGGACGCTTTTTTAACTTTTGACGCTTTTGAAATATTACTGGTTAATGATGGCAGCGAGGATTATACAAAATGGATATTACACGATTTAGCTATTAAAAATAGACGAATCTCAAATCTACAATTAGATAAAAACGTAGGTAAAGCTGAAGCAATACGTCAAGGAGTTCTATTCTTAAAAGGGAAATTTGAAACTATAGGATATCTCGATGCTGACCTGAGTACGAGTTTACAAGAAATGGAACGGCTTATTGAAATACACAAAACAAGTACATATAAAATAGTTATGGGTTCTCGTTTAAAAATTGCGGGTTCTCAAATTAATAGATATTGGTGGCGACACTTCTCTGGCAGATTAATCGCGACAGTTATAGATAGTATATTTTTAAAAGCTGGAATTTATGATACTCAATGCGGTGCCAAAATTATTAATGGAAAAACAGCTCAAGAGCTATTTAAAACTCCTTTTGAGACCAAGTGGTTATTTGACGTAGAGTTGTTATTGCGTTTAAAAAAATCATCTAAAAATAATAGCTTAAATGAGCTTGTAAAAGAAGTGCCACTTTCTCGATGGGTGGATGATGGTGATTCTAGAATTAGCTTTAAAGATGTGTTGAAACTACCTCTTTCCTTTTATAAAATCTACAAAAGATACTTATGAAGCAATTTAAAGAGCTGCTGACGTGGTGCGAGAAATACGGGCTTTTTACAGTATTGTGTTACAGTATTATAATACGTCTTTTAGTTTTTTTATTTTACAATGGGATCACCTATTTTCCAGATTCGGGAGATTATATAGAACTCTCAGATTTATTGTTAAATGGCGAGCTTATAGGATATCATGGAGCAAGAACACCTGGTTATTCTATGTTTTTAGCTTTTTTAGGAAATCAACACTGGCTTGTTGTTATTGTTCAAAATTTACTCGGCCTGTTAAGCTTATTCTTTATATATAAGATAGCCGAGCAATGGATTTCACGGAAAGGAGCAATTATAATAGGAATACTTTTAAGTAGTTATTTACCATTTGTTTTTTATGATTTTGCAATACTTACAGAGAGCTTATCAGCGTTTTTATTAGTTGTACTCGTTTGGTATATGAATAAAACCAAGTTTTTTGCAAAAGATTGTGAAAGGTCAGTTTATGTAAAACTCGGATTGGTGTGTGCTGCTCTATTTTTAGTTCGTCCGTTTTTTATTTATGTACCGTTTTTAATAGTCAGTTTTATTGCGGCAACTCATTTTAAAGAATTTAAAAGGCACATATTTCTTTTATTTCTATTATTAATTATTCCAGTAATCACTTTAATAGGCTGGAACAGTTTTAATAAATTTAATACTGGTGTTTTTATGACCAGTTCCTATGAAGGAATCAATTTAACTCAAATAGGAACTTCATTCTACGAGAAGTTGCCTGAAGAATATAAAGAAGAAAGGGAGATTTTATTAAAGCATCGTAATGAAATTGTTGCTACGCAACCTGATCATGTTTACCCCATGACGGTATGGTTTGCGAGGAAAGAATTGAAAATAGAAACAGGTTTGGACAATCTAGAGTTATCATTACATCTCAAGAAAATGTCTAAGAATCTACTCATGGATAATCCTATAGAGTACGGGAAACAGATAGGAGTTTCATTCTATAAATTCTTTGGGGCAGAGAGCACCTTATTATGGAATGTAGAAAAATTCAACAGTAATTATATACGTAAAGGCTTAATCGGATTATGGATTTATGGACAGCAGTATATCTTAATTCTCTTGAATATTTCCTTCTTAATACTAAGCTTGATTTTTCTATTGAAAAACAGGATTCTTAAAAACTGGGGAATTATACAGTTTTTAGTTCTGTTAGTTATTCTAGGAGCAGGATTTCAAGCGATGATCACCTTTGGGACTAATTCTCGTTTTTGTTATCCGTTTACTTTTTTCATCTTGATTTTTGTGTTGAAATATCTTCACAATAATTATAAATTACGTCAGTTCTCATCATAAAAAAAAGCGCCTCAAGGGCGCTTTTTTTATACTTGAAATTAAACTCTATCGCAACACCAGCTCAGAGCTACTTACTCTTATGCCGCCATTGTATAGATTGATTCTATAAGTTCCTTTAATGATATCATCTTCATTTGCTTGAACGAGTTCGCATATATCGAGTTCTTTTCCTTTGTAGTTAAAAGATACGACCTTAGAATAAGTGAGTTCTTGATCTTCAAACTGCTGTTTCTTTTTAAGTCCTAGAACGTTATTATCTGGATTTACCACTTGTAAATAGAAGGATTGAACTCCTGTGGTAGCCAGTGCGTTTTGTGGTAGTGTGAAACATACTTTTAAATCGTCCACACGACGAGCTCGGTCGTTTTCTATTTCTTTACCGCTACTTCTTATAATAACTCCTTTTGCATTAAAGTTAGTAGGAAGTAAGGTGGCAGCTCGAGCCATGTTTTCATTAAGATTATCTATTTGAACTGTTTTTTCAGTACTAGAAATAATCTCCTCGTTAAGAACTTGTAGGGTGCTGTCTTTCACACGCACGAGCTCTTGATTTTCTACTTCTAGGACATAAATACGTGCGGCAAGAACCTCGCGTTCATCTTTAATTTTTACGAGCTCTCTACGCAATCGTGCGAGAATTGCTACGTTAGGCTCCAAACGGCTCACAGAATCTTTCAGTCTTGTGATGCGTTCTTTGGCAAGTTCAAGGTCACCAGTTAGTGCGGTTCCTTTTTCAATTTCTATGCGATATTCTTTGGAAATATTATCGAGTTCTTTTTCGATTTCGGTCTTTTCAACTTCTAGTTGTGTGGTAATCGCTTCGTTTTTATGATGTGCTTTATAGGCATAAGTTCCTAATGCAATCAACAGCAAAACGGCTATTCCTAGTAAGATCTTTAATAAACGGTTGTCTTTTTGAGTTCCCATAATGTTATCTTTAAATCGTTAAACGCAGTAAACGTACTAAATAATATATGAAACGCTGGATATATGATTTCTTTAACTTACTCTATCCAGAGCTGTGCATGGGTTGTGAATCACCGCTATCTACTGGCGAAAACCTAATTTGCACCACTTGCCACGGCCATTTACCGCTTACTAATTTTCATAAAACAAGCGATGAAAAAATGCGTGAGCTATTCTATGCGCGTATTAACGTAGAACATGTGACCAGTCTTTTTTACTATGAGAAGATAGGTGCTGTACAACACATGATGCATGAGTTAAAATACCGCGGCAAAGAAGAAATAAGCGCTTATCTAGGAAAATGGCTCGCTACAGAACTGAGCGATCATACAGGTTTTCAAAACATTGATGTTGTGATTCCGGTTCCTGTGCATCCGGTGAGGATGAAGACACGTGGCTATAATCAGGTCTCGGGTTTTGGTAAAGAGCTGGCTGTTGTTTTTGGAGCACGCTTTCGCGAAAGCGTATTAATCAAAACTAAAAATACTATCAACCAAGCAAAGCTGAATCAAAGCAAACGTAGTGATGAGACGCAATCGCCCTATGAACTCGCCGAAACGATTCCCGAAGGTTCTCATGTGCTGCTGGTCGATGATGTTGTGACTACAGGAACGACACTCGTGTTATGCGCTCGAGAATTACTTAAAATTCCAGGTGTGAAAATTTCTATTGCTACTATGGCAATATCTGTTTAAAAATTTGAGGTTTGATAATCATGAATGGCAGACTGAAGTCTGGCGCTGAGAATTGTTGTGTCGCCTGCGGCGTTCTTTTTCTAGCTGACTGAAGTCAGCTAGCGCATTGCTTTACAGAATTTAAATCACTGAAGACTGAGGACTTTAAGACTGTGACTTAATTCTTTTTCCTTTTTATACATAATCATAGTAACTTGCGTGCGTTATATAATCCTGTGAAAAAGACCTTACTTTATACAATTCTGGTGCTGGTAGCAATTACTACGCTCGTGCAATGTGCTAAACGTGGAACGCCTACTGGTGGACCTGTGGACGAAGAGCCGCCAGTGATATTGCGCGCTTATCCAGATAATTATAGCGTCAATTTCAAGGCAAATGAGATTGAAATCACCTTTGATGAGTACATTAAAATAAAGGATTTGCAGAAACAGCTTGTCGTTTCTCCACCATTGAAATATCCGCCAGTGGTGACGCCTCAAGGCGGTGCTTCTAAGAAAATGACTATCAAGATTGAAGATACGCTAGCGGCAAATACTACTTATACGTTCAACTTTGGGCAGAGTATTGTGGATAATAATGAGTCTAATCCGTATCCGTTTTTTAGATATGTGTTTAGCACAGGAACTTACATAGACTCGCTAGAATTAAAAGGTAGAATCACAGATGCGCTTAATTATGAGTCTGACGATTTTGTAAATGTATTGCTCTATAAAATGGACGAGGAATATACAGACTCGCTCATTTTTAAAGGTCCACCGCTATATGTTTTAAATACGCTGGACAGTCTGAAAACTTTTACCATGCAAAATCTTGCTGCTGGCGAGTACCGCATGGTGGGAATTAAGGAGCAAAACAGTGATTTAAAATATAATCCTGTTAATGATAAAATAGGTTTTGTCTCTGAGCCTGTTACTGTTCCTAGTGATGAGGTTTATGAATTAAAGATGTTTAAAGCATCACTTGATAATGGGATCAAAAAAGTCACTCACGAAGGGAAAAGCAAGTTTTTCATAGGTTACACCGGTCATCTAGACTCACTTAACGTAACAGCTGAAGATAAGGACCTATTCACTAAAACTAGAATTACAAAATTTGAGAAGAAGGACACGCTGCAGTTTTGGTTCCAACCAGTTGTAGAAAGAGATACTGTAATTCTTACTATGAATTATAAAGATTTTACAGACCAGAAAAAAGTAGCTTTAAAAGACCGTTATGCAGACAGCCTGCAGCTTAAAAAGCAAGGCGATGTTTCTCTTGCAGAACCTCTAGTTTTAACTGCGACGACTCCTATAGATTCTTATGACCTTTCTAAAATGAAAGTTATCGATAAGGATTCTACAGCGCTTGAATTTGATGCACAATTAGATCTACTTAAAAACGAATTAACCATAGATTTCCCTCGTAGCGAAAGTCAACGTTACATTCTAGAAATGCTGCCTGGAGCGATTACAGACTTTTACGGTAAAACAATGGATACCATTGCTTTTACTGGCACCACCAGAACAGCTTCAGACTACGGGAACATGGAAATCACATTAACTGGTGGCAGCAACTGGCCTGCGATTGTTCAAATTGTTAAAGAGGATTTAACAGTTGTTGCTCAACAAACGGTTACAGAAAATGGTGTTTACTCTTTTAACTATTTAGATCCAGGAAGTTATCTCTTGCGTGCTATTTATGATACTAATAGGAACGGTAGATATGATGCTGGAAATTTCTTGAAAGGAATCCAGCCTGAGAAAGTTGCTTATCTGTCGGCTCTAATTCCGTTACAGGCAAATTGGGATGTGAAAGAATCGTTTAAGCTAGAGTAGTAATTATTATGAACTCAAAAAAAATCGGCATGTTTCTTTAAAAGAAACATGCCGATTTTTATTAAAGAATAGGAAATGGATTATTGAATGATCCATTTCATGCTTTGAGATTGACCTTCTATATTAACCTTTATAATATAAGTTCCGGTTTTTAATGCTGCTGTAGGATTTAATTCTAGACTTGATGAAGAAGTCTGCTGACTTGTCACATCGATTTTTTGTCCTATTAAATTATAGACTTCAATCACAGGTTCACCTATAATAGGCCTTGAGAATCGAATACTAACATTTGAATTACCTGATGTAGGATTAGGATATAATGCAACATCATTATTTACAAAATGATCTACAGAAAGAGTTGTGTTAAAAATGATTTTAAACCTGTTAGTATCAACGCTAGCGATATTACTTGTAGTTGTAAAGTCATGTATGAATGTTGAGTTTACAGGAACAGTAGTCATAGAATTATCAAAATTATCGAGAAGATACATGCTCAAATTTGAATTCATGTTTTCGGTCTTAATTTTAAACGAGTAAGTACTACCTGAGTTTATTCTTAGCATGTGCAGTAATAACTCATCATTATCTACTGGTTCTGGTAAAGCATTTATAGCAAGGAGTTGGTTACTTGTAGTGTTCCATGCTAGATTTTCTCCTGGCGATTGTAATTTATTAGAATCATAAGCGTCATTTTGATAGCTAAATTGATTTCCAAAAATTGCTGTAGTCCCATCTATAGAATTATTTGAACTTGATGAGTTTACATCATTTAATTCTACGGTCAGTTTAGGTAATGAGCTCGTGCTAAAAACGGTCACATAATTATCTGCTTTATCACTTTCTTTAAAAGTGATAGCACCAGCAGTTCCTAATGTGCTATTATGTACAAAAAGAGCTTGACCGGTTTGAATAAATTCACTCACGTTTGAGGACGGATTATCGTTAGTAATTCCATTGTAAGCTACGTATCTTCCACTTTCGGATGCAGTTCCCATATTAGGGTCCCAAACGTAATAGGTGTTTGTTAAACCTGTTCTAGTAACTGTATTCCAGTTTACCGGACTGATATATGGATTCCCTATAAAACTAAATCCTCCAGTTTCTGGATTAGTGGTATTGTTCATAGGTGGAGAACTGCTAGTATCAAATGTAATATCTCCAGTAACCATAGTTCCTGTCGCAGGTAAAACAACGGCAGTGTTCATATTTGCTAGTGCAGGTTGCGTAAGATCAAGGGTACGATCACCTCGTATCATAATACGATATCCTTGTCCAGCATTTAATCTAGTAGTGTTTGTACTTTCAATTGCGTCCCAACCACTTCCAGTTGTTTGTTCATTATTAAATAGAAACATAGATGGGTTCCCTGAACCACTTGTGTCAAAACCATTTGCTCCAGTTAGAGATCCTGTAATTTGTGTTCCTTGTTGCCAGTTGTCTGCAATAAAATCAGTTGTATTTACAGATGGCGTGAGCATTCTAAAAGCTCTTTTTCCTAATGGAATAAATCGCTCTACCGTAACTTTTCCTTCTCCTGTAAGTGCTCCATTGAAAGTGTCAAACTGAGCAGTTCCAGAAGCATCACTTTTAAAGACGATAGTTCCACTATTCACTAAGTTTCCATTTACTTGAAGTTTATTTGATGCATCGATGGTAAGCGTTTTACCTTCATTTATAATAATATCATTTACAAGTAGATCGCTAGACATAGTTAAATCATCATCTATAAGTACATTATCTGTAATTAGACTTGGACCAGTCGTATTGCTCCAAGCTTGATCTCTCCAAGTAATAGGTTGAGGCAAATCAGTTAGTGTTAATCTAATAATCTCATTAGATCCTTCAGTAACTTGCTGTAAAGTGTAATTACTTGTGAAGTTTTTAAAACGTATTCTTTCAAATAATTCGGTGGCACTCACTGGTGTAATATTAGAGGCAATGATGAGATCAAAAACTTCATAACCTGCAGGAGTATATTCAAAATCAATTAAGATATCTCCATCTAGAGTTATATCAAATCCTTCTGCTTCAGTTTGTGTATAATCAAAACTTGCTTTGATTTCTACTACATGTAACGAATTAGGTTGAAAAACTTTATGCTGGTTTAACAAACTCGCACCATATCTTATACGATCATATGGAGTATCATCATTGCCATCGCCATTTGAGTCTCTTTGGTAGTCTGTTTCAGTGTCTTCAAGCCAAGTTTGGTAATCCTCAGGCATTACTAACTCATATAAACCGTCATACTGATCTAATCCATTACCACGATCCAGCACCATGTCTGTTACTCCTTTACTAGCTTTCCATGCAGAGTTTAATGTAAAATAGTAAGCAGTACGGTTTTTTGAAAACTCAAGATCTGATAAGCCGTAAGTACCAGCATCAGTAAAAACAGTCTCATTGTTAGGAACACCATCTTCTATTCCAGGAATATTATCTAGAAGAGTTTGAGTGTTTTTAAGATGATCATTTTCCCACTGGTCGTCTTCTATACTAATTCCATAGTTTGCTGCTCTATTTGCTAGCTCGGTTAAAACGGAACTTGGCACACCTACGTTAGTAAGACCTGATGGAGCAAGGTTAAAGTTTCCTAGCTCTGGGTTTTTAAATAAGGTCGTGCTTAGTAGCGTTCCTGCTCCTGCTGGAACTACACCACCTATACCGCTGTAATTGTTTGAAGCGCTGTATCCTGGACTCACAGCTGCATCACCTAGTTCATAACTATCTTTGCTAGGATTTACTTCCACAGCATTATTCATGGCTGTAAAATTGAGGTATTCAGCATCTGTACCGAAAAAGCCATTTGCTGTGTCTGTGATACCATCACCATGACTATCCTTACTATATAGAGAGTTGTTTAGAACTTCCAGATTATTAGTTGGCTTGATACGTATTCCATCTATCTTGAAAAATGCAACTACATTATTTTGAATTCTAGCTTTCATTATTACATCATGATCAGGTGTTTCATCAATTAAAACTGATTTACCTTCATCAAGTGTCCAATTCATAAATCCTTTTGATGGAACCCAAGAATAAATACGTTGATGCACATTAAAAATCATGTTACCATTAATGTCCCATCTGTATTTATTAGGATCGTCTGGATCTGCAAAACTACCATCACCTTGCTGCCTCATTATACCATGACCACCACTTAAAGAGGTTTTTGCTATGTTGTAAATAACGTTACCCTTAACGGTCACATATCTTCCGTTTTCAATATTTATTGCTTTTTGATAAAAATCATGAATCACATTATTCGTGATGAAAATATCTTCTGCCTCCTCAATTTGAAATCCTATTCCACCACCAGATAATGCAAAATCAAAAGTTTGTGGTTCCCAAACATATTTAGACAAGATCTCATAATGTTCTACCGTATTAGATTGTCCATCAAGTTCAAACCCTTTGATTTCAATGTTTTTAGCGTTTTCTGCAAAATGAAAATTTCTAAAATTCTTCATTTTTAAAGTCACCTTTTCACCTGGTTCTGGAGATACAGTAATCTTATTTGTAGCCTGAGAGTTGATGTAAATACTATTATCAATAGTGTACGTCCCAGCCTTTACATAAACAGTAGAGATATTACTTATAGCAGCAATGTTAATCGCATAAGCAATAGACTCTAATGGATTATTAGAATCTCCTATTGCTCCGTCAGATCCGTTTGCTGGATCCACATAGAGTAAAGTTGCACCAGCATAAGGATTTGCTATAAAAGATATTTCTTGAATTTCTATAGTCTCACCAGCGGCATTAAAATTACTTCCACCACTTGAGCTATCATCTATTTTAAACTGAATACGTATAGAATCTACTGTGTTAGTCCAATTTGCGTCAGACATATCTACAAGATAGGTCACAAAATCAGCCGTGCCCGTGTTAATTGTAACCGGAACATACTGAGCGGTTCCAGTTAGATTACCTATTCTCATTAATGTAGGACCATTTGCACTAACCTTCATTACTATTCTTGCAAAGGTTTTTGTGCTTGCATCTACATTTGATACGTCATTTTGTATTCTAGGATTATTTCCTGATGTAGTTGTAAAAATTACACTGTTAGCTGTGTAGGTGTCATTTAGACGAAGTGTAGACCACCCATTGAGACCAGAGCCAGAATTATCAAAATTCCAAGAACCGTTTTGTGCAAAAAGAATAAACGAACTAAAAAAAATAAAAAAAGATAAATACCTAACCTTCATAGCTATAACATTAAAAAATAGAGAGCAAAGATATGGCAATAAACAACTCGTTAGTGTTAAATAAACAATCAGAATCAGAGTTAAACCTGTTAAAAGTCAGATAACATCGCTCAAACCGCGTTCTAAATCTGTTTTTAGTTAACTATGACAACTTAAAGTCATCTCTATCACCTAAGAATTGCAGTTTTTCTCTCAATAAGTTAATATGAGATTTTTTTAATTGGACTGTTTTAATGTTTTGATTTTCCCAAGGATGGTCTTCTATCATTTCCTCTCCTAGCAAATCATAAGCTTGAGAATGTCCATTATATTCCATACCGTTTCCATCTAATCCTGTACGATTTACACCGATTGTATAACACATATTCTCAATTGCTCGTGCTTTTAATAACGCGTCCCATGCATTAATGCGTGGTACAGGCCAGTTAGCCACATATAAAAGCACATCGTATTCTTGAGTATTGCGAGAAAAAACAGGAAATCTCAAGTCATAACATATTTGCAAGTTGAATTTCCAGCCCAGGTATTCTGAAATTATAGGTTTTTCACCTTTATGATAAACCTCATGTTCTTTGGCAAGTGTGAAAGTGTGTCTTTTATCATAAAAATCATAAGTACGGTCTGGCCTTACAAAAAAACCACGATTTACAAATCGCTCACCATCTCTAAACATCACACTACCGTAAATTGCAAATTTTCCTTTTTTTGCATGTTTCATGAGGTATTCTATAATTTGCTCAGAGCTTGCATGTTGCTGAGCGTTCATGGAGAAACCTGTGGTAAACATTTCTGGTAAAACTACTAAGTCAGTTACTCCATACAGTTGTTCTAGCTTGCGCGAAAACTGCTCCAAATTTGCTTTAGGAGTTTCCCACGCGAGATGCGTTTGAATGAGACTTACTTTGATGTTTTCTTGAGGCTGCATTAATAATGTTTTATTGGTTAAAAATACTTCTTAAGTATTTCAATTCAAAGGATTTATAGGCTATTTAAAATTTGAGCAGCCTTAATAATTTCATGATCTTCTTTTGCAAAACAGAACCTAAGCATCTTAGGATCAGTTCCATTCATGAAAACCGAGATCGGAATACTAGCAATTTTATGCTCGATGGTAAGTGTTCGCGCATAATCAACATCTGCTTCATTTGATAAGGCAGAGTAGTTGAGTAATTGAAAGTAAGAACCTTGTGTAGGTTTAAAACTGAATTTACTGTCCTGTATAGAATGAAGAAATAAATCTCTCTTTTTCTGATAGAAAGATCCTAGTGATAAGTATCGCTGCTCTTCTTGAATGTATTGAGCAATTGCAACTTGCGCGGGATGATTTATGCAAAACACAAGATATTGATGGATTTTATAAAATTCCTCCATCATTGCTTTGGGCGCAAGACAATATCCTATTTTCCATCCTGTAATGTGAAAAGTCTTGCCAAAACTGCCTGTAATAAAACTACGTTCTTTTAAACCTGGATATCTAGAGGCACTTAAATGTTCCTGCTGGTCAAAAACTATATGCTCATATACCTCATCACTCAATAAAAATAAATCATGGGTAACTATTAAGTCTTGTAACTGCAGCATATCCTCATGACTTAACATACTACCGCTAGGATTATGAGGTGTGTTAATCATAATCATTCTAGTCTTATTATTGATACGCACTTCAACTATGTTCCAATCAATAGTGAAATCTGGTAAATTCATAGGAATCTCTATGGCTTTACCACCGGCAAGTTCTATGGCTGGAATGTAACAGTCATAAGCTGGTGTAAAAACAATTACTTCATCTCCTCGATGGACAACTGTTTGGATTGCTGTAAATATCGCTTGAGTAGCTCCAGCCGTTATACATATTTCATTAGCAGGATTATAAAAAGTCTTGTGTAGCTTTTGAGTCATTATAGAAATGGCTTCTCGCAACATAGGTAATCCAGACATAGGTGCATACTGATTCTTATCATCAGTAATAGCTTTAATATGTAATTCCTTTAATTGAGCATCTACTGGAAAACTGGGAAAGCCTTGAGATAGATTGAGAGCTTGATACTCATGAGCAAGACTGCTCATAACAGAAAAAATGGAAGGAGTAACCTGAGGTAATTTTGATGTAATCATTCTCTAAAATAATCAATTCCTCTGTGAATACTCTGAATGGCTTTAATTTTTAAGTGTAATTGCAACCCGTGAAAGTACTAAAAAATACGTTTAAACCATAAAATACGATGTTAAACTAGCTTAATGATGATTAATTCTGTTTAAGTGCACTTTTAAACTTTAAAATGTAATGTCTTTAAATACCTATTATAATTAAGTTTAAACTTTGTTAATCAATAGGTTAACTTTTTAAAGTAATATTCCGGGAATAATTTTGCCTTATGACTTTCATCGAATACCTCTCGTTGTAATACTTTTTTATCAGTTGTATGAATAAATTTGAGTCAACCTTAAATATAATATCATGCGAAACTTTACTTCCCTTTTAAGATTTACCTTTTTAATGTCTCTTTCTATTTTAGTTTTTTCATGCAGTGGTGAAGAACTCTCAAACTCTGATTTATATCAAGAAGAAATTCCACAAAAGATTTCGGACTTTATTGATTCAAATGAGAACTACTCTATGTTTAATAACGCTATAGAAGGTTCTGATATTCAAGATTGGTTAGCAAATCAAGAAAACATTACGCTTTTTGCGCCGTCCAATGCCGCTTTTAATAATTATTTACAGGAAAATGGATATGCAACTATAAATGATATACCGCAGGACTATCTAAAAGAGCTTTTAAAAAATCATGTAATCACAAGTGAGATTGTTTTAGGAGACTTAGAGTCGGCTAGTGAACTCTTATTAGAAACAATGGCACAAACACAATTTCAATCTTCATCACATGTAATGTCTATAATTACTAATGATTCTGGACTTAAAATTAATGGAATTACCATCAACACTCCAGATCAGTTTTTTGTAAATGGAGTTGTGCATGCAGTTGATCAAGTAGTAGAACTATCTACAGCACATACTTTCATTAACGAGAGCAAACAGTTTAATTCTTTTAAGAACTTAATAGGACAATCTAATAACGCTGCCGAAATTCTAGAAGTTTTAAATAGAAAGATATCTGAAAATGACTCAAGTGAATTAACAATTTTTGCGCCAGATAATGCTGCTGTTGAATACTTCATGTCTAATTTAGTCACCACCAACTCTACAAATTCCACTGGTACTGAGGTCATAAATTTTGCAGTAAGAACTCAGGTAAGTTCTTATGATAACCTTGAGGTAGATGAACTTACTAACGGTTTAAATATCCAAACTCTAGGAGCAACAGTCTCCACAACTGTAGCTGGAAATAATGAAGTTTCTTTTAAAACGAGTCCATTTAGCGAAGTAGTAAAACTTAAGTCTTCACAGGTGAATTCAATTCAAACATCTAATGGTATTTTATTACTTACTGAAAAGGTTCTTCATTAAACAATTCTGTTTTCATGATAAAAGGCTTTCTAGTTGTAGAAAGCCTTAGTTGTTTTAAGTCACAAAAAAACCACCTCATTGAGGTGGTTTTTTAATACAACATCTTTAAAGCTTAAGTATTAAAAGTTAGCTTTTAAATATTCAGTATTCATTCGAGCTATGTTTTCAAGCTTAATTCCTTTAGGACATTCAATCATACATGCACCAGTATTGGTACAGTTACCGAATCCTTCCATATCCATTTGACGCACCATGTTTTGAACACGATCAGTCGCTTCAATTTCACCTTGTGGTAACAAAGCGTATTGAGATACTTTGGCACTTGTAAATAACATCGCACTAGCATTCTTACATGCAGCAACACAAGCTCCACAACCTATACAGGTTGCTGAATGAAATGCCTCGTCTGCTTTTGCTTTCTCGATAGGAATAGAGTTTGCATCTTGAGTATTACCAGATGTGTTAACAGACACATAAGCACCTGCTTGCTGGATTCTATCAAATGCAGAGCGATCTACAATTAAATCTTTGATTACAGGAAATGCAGCTGCTCTCCATGGCTCAATAGTAATCGTATCTCCATCATTGAACTTTCTCATGTGCAATTGACAGGTAGTGGTCAATTTTTGCGGTCCATGAGGTTGACCATTAATCATCATATTACATGATCCACAAATTCCTTCACGACAGTCATGGTCAAATTCTACAGGCTCTTCACCTTTATTGACTAATTCTTCGTTTAAGATATCCATCATTTCAAGAAAAGACATATCACCATCAACACCATCTAGTGGATAGTCAACTATTTTCCCTTTGGCTTCAGGACCTGCCTGTCTCCATATTTTTAAAGTAAGTTTCATACTACTTATATTTATTTAGTCACGCTTTCGCGAAAGCGGAACATTTAAAATTCAATTATTTATAACTACGAGTTACTAGTTTTACGTTCTCAAAGACTAGGTCTTCTTTGTGCAACTTAGCATTACGTGGATTTTCATCGTATTCCCAAGCGCTCACAAATGCAAAATTCTCATCATCACGCAGTGCTTCACCTTCTGGAGTCTGGTACTCTTCACGGAAGTGACCACCACAACTCTCGTTTCTAGTCAATGCATCCTTAGCAAACAGTTCTCCTAGCTCAAGGAAATCTGCTACGCGGCCTGCTTTTTCTAGTTCTTGATTCTTCGTATCAGCACTTCCAGGAACTCTTACGTTTTTCCAGAAATCTGCTCTTAACTCAGCTATTTCATCCATTGCAGATTGTAGATCCGTCGCGTTACGTGACATTCCACATTTGTTCCACATGATTAAACCTAGTTTTTTATGATAATAATCTACAGAATGTGTTCCTGCGCCATTCATCAATTTCTCGATGCGAGCACGAGTATCTTTTTCTGCTTGTTCAAACTCAGCTGTCTCAGTTGAAATAGGTCCAGTTCTAATCTCGTCTGCTAGATAATCACCTATAGTGTATGGTAATACAAAATAACCATCTGCAAGACCTTGCATTAAGGCACTTGCTCCTAAACGGTTTGCACCGTGATCAGAGAAGTTTGCTTCACCAGCAGCAAAACATCCTGGTACTGTAGTCTGTAAATTATAATCTACCCATAGTCCACCCATAGTGTAATGCACTGCAGGGAAAATCTTCATAGGCATTTCATAAGGATTCTCGTCTGTGATGTTTCTATACATATCAAACAAGTTACCGTATTTCTTCTCGATCACTTTCTTACCTAAAGCAATCATTTCTGCTTCACTAGCGTCTTTATGACCGCTAGTTAAGGCTTCTATTTTTCCATATCTTAAGAATGAAGCTTCAAAATCAAGGTAAACAGCGTTACCGGTTTTATTTACTCCATAACCAGCATCACAACGTTCCTTTGCAGCACGAGACGCAACGTCACGTGGCACTAAGTTACCAAAGGCTGGATATCTTCTCTCTAGATAATAATCTCTATCTTCTTCTTTAAGGTCTACACCTTTTAATTTTCCTTCACGTATTGCTTGAGCATCTTCAAGATTCTTAGGAACCCAAATACGTCCATCATTACGTAATGATTCTGACATCAAGGTCAGTTTAGACTGGTGTTCTCCAGATACTGGAATACAAGTAGGGTGAATTTGTGTGTAACATGGGTTTGCAAAGTGAGCACCGCGACGGTGTGTTCTCCAGGCTGCCATTACATTACTTCCCATTGCGTTTGTAGAAAGGAAAAATACATTTCCATAACCACCAGAAGCGATCACTACGGCATGTGCTCCATGTCTTTCAATCTCACCAGTAACTAAGTTACGAGCGATAATACCGCGAGCTTTTCCATCTACTTTTACAAGATCTAACATCTCGTGACGGTTAAATGGTGTTACTTTACCACGGTTGATCTGTCTGTTCAATGCAGAATATGCTCCAAGTAATAATTGTTGTCCTGTCTGTCCAGCAGCATAGAATGTTCTAGAAACAAGAACACCACCAAAAGAACGGTTATCTAACAATCCACCATATTCACGTGCAAAAGGAACTCCTTGTGCCACACACTGATCGATAATGTTTGAAGAAACCTCTGCAAGTCTGTGTACGTTTGCCTCACGAGATCTATAATCACCACCTTTAATAGTATCATAGAATAAACGGAAGTTTGAATCTCCATCTCCTTGATAGTTTTTGGCAGCGTTAATTCCACCTTGTGCAGCAATCGAGTGCGCACGACGTGGAGAATCATTATAACAAAAAGTCTTAACGTTATATCCTAGTTCAGCAAGAGTTGCAGCGGCAGAGCCACCAGCAAGTCCAGTTCCCACAACGATAACGTCTATGTTACGCTTATTTGCAGGGTTAACTAGGTTTATGTGATTTTTATGAGTAGTCCACTTATCAGCAAGTGGTCCATTAGGTACTTTAGAATCTAATACTGACATAATATTCTAGTGATTAAAATGATGGAACAATGCGATGAAAATAAAACCTGCAGGAATAAGGATAGACCAAGCATAAGTTGCTTTTCTCAATCCATCACCTTTATTAACAGCTTTTGCTCCCATGGACTGGAATGAACTATTGAAACCATGCCACAAGTGCATTGCAAGCAACACATTTGCAATTACATAAAGAACGACTCTCCATATATCTACAAATTTATGCTTCAATTCTTCTAAATATCTCGTTGGATCTTCAGGTTGTACATCGATATACTTTACGTTCATTTCATGTACCCAGAAATCATACATGTGCAATCCTAAAAAAGCAAGTACAACAAGTCC
Organism: Nonlabens sp.; assembly: GCF_051251825.1. Classification (GTDB taxonomy): domain Bacteria; phylum Bacteroidota; class Bacteroidia; order Flavobacteriales; family Flavobacteriaceae; genus Nonlabens. The sequence continues at coordinate 127,302 of NZ_JBPOGG010000001.1, forward strand.
AGTTATAATCATATTACGAGAAACCCATTGCGAGTTTGAGTTTCCTGAGAACTTAGCATATTTAACAGGTCTTGCGTTTCTATTTTGTATTTCTAGAACGATTCCCATTACAAAGTGAACGATAAGTCCACCTATAAGAATAGGTTGTGCTATAAATTGCACTAATGGATTATAACCCATAAAGTGTGACCACTCGTTAAAGGTGTCTGGTGCAACGACTGATGTAATATTTATGACAAAATGCTGAGTCAGGAATACAACCAGAAACAGTCCCGAAAGTGCCATTATCCACTTTCTAGCAATAGAAGATTTTACTAATGCGCTCATGTATAATTTTTTAGTTTAAAGGCAAAGATAACTTTCACATTCATCAATTTCAATCGTTATAGTCAAAAGCCCGATGACTTGCGCTTATTTGGATTGAATCTTAATAATTTTCATGAAGCATATTGCCTCCTTATAGTAGTTATAGACTTCTTTTCCTTACTTGTGGTTTGTTAAGTTTGTGTTGGGATTTTATTTTTTTGTGATTACGCTTTCGCGAAAGCGTGAAATTTAATCATACTTCATAGCATGGTTTTCACGTTCTAATTCAATGAAATATCTCGTACTCTTATTATTTAGTGCTTCTTTCCAAGTTACAGGTCAACAACAAGAGCCAAGAACCATTCACGCTTTTGTAGCCTTATGTGATAATGCTAACCAAGGAATTGTGCCAGTTCCTGAAAAAATAGGCAATGGACAAGATCCGGCTAATAATCTTTATTGGGGCGCAATGTATGGTGTAAAAAGTTTCATGAAGAATAGTAAAGACTGGACTTTAGTCCATACTTCAAAAAAGGTGGATAGTTTGATTTTAGAACGCGTTTTATTCAAACATAATACTACAAACACCTATCTCCTTGCCGATGCTTATGATGGAGAACATATTAAGCAAACAACCATTGACTTTCTAGAGGCAACCGCAGGTAGAAATGGTTTCCAACTAGAAGTTGGTAGTCAACTACTTTGTTTTGGAGGAGATGCTCAACTGATTTCATACATAGGCCATGACGGACTCATGGAGTTTGATGTAAACGGAGCATTTGAACCAGTAAATGATAAAAAGCGAGATGTTGTTATTTTAGCCTGTTCGAGTCGTAGTTTTTTCACACCATATCTAAAAATCACAAAAGCAAATCCATTAGTCTGGACTTCAAACCTTATGGCACCAGAAGCTTATACTCTTAAAGCTACTATTGATGGATGGATTGAAAAAGAAACTGACGAGCAAATTAGAGAACGAGCCGCTCAAGCTTATCACAAATACCAGAAATGTGGAATCAACGGTGCGAGAAATTTAATTGTGACTGGGTTTTAATCAATTCCTAAATCATTATGAAAGGAATGATAAGGTTCTATTTCACTTAATGGAATCCCTATTTTTTCTTCAATTATGAGACAAACTATTCTTTCTATCTCATATTTACTGGAGATTTCTTGGATATCAATTAGTTCTTCTGAATTCATCGATATAATCCAATCAGTCAATTTTCTTAATGTATTTTCTGCTATAGGTTTTGTTCTGTCAAATATTTTAAACCCAAAGAATCGCACTTCACTTTTTAGTGAATTGTTTAAATCTATATCAACAAGTTCGGGAATTTTGAGTCCAATTTTACTTGCTAACTGATCCCAATCAGATTCTAAATCAGTTTTACTAAGTAAATCTGATATTTTTGAATCAGGAGTGATAACGCTTTTATAATTGCCAAAACTTTCAAATGCATTTCTAATTCTATAGAAAACTAATTGCGATAAACACTTTTCGCTAGGATTGATTATTATTTTTTCAAAAACAGAATCTACCATATCTTGAATGGTTATGATATTCTCGGATTCCTCATCAGGAACAATTATTCCAAATGTTTCTTCAAAAGTCATTACTAATTCTACGGAGTCCAAACCCATAATCTAAAATTTACTCCACCATCTCAAGCACTTGCTCAGCACTTCCCAGATTCCCAGTTATTTTCACCGTGTATTTCCCGACTGGCAAATAGGTTTTTCCGTTATCTGCGGTTTTAGCTTTTTCTTTAAAACGTTTTAAACCAGATTTTGAAATCGTTCCATCATACTCATAGAAGTTTAAACCTTTGTCTGCTGTAGTGGCAAATTCTTGAATAGTTTTTCCGTTTTCGTTAAGGATTTCTATTTTTACTTTTCCAGCAGTTGGGCTGTAAAAAGCAAGTTCTATAGAAGGTTCTGGTCCTTCACTCCACATAAATCCTTTACTACCGTAACGAGAAGAAGCTTTCGTTTTTTCTATCTCAGCTAGTTTCAATTTAGTTCCAGTAGTTCCCGACATGAATTCATCTTGACTAGAAACATTTAATAGATTAAGAGCATTTAAATCTCCTAAATATATAGAACGACCATGTGTTCCCACGAGCAAATGATTTTCTTCAGGTTGGATTTTTAAATCGTGAACGGCTACCGGTGGCATTCCGCCAGTGAGTAGATTCCATGTGTTACCACTATCTGTACTTATATAAGTAGCATTATCTGTCCCCACAAATAGAATATTCTCTTTTTTAGGATGCTCCACAATTACATTAACTGCTGCCGTAGGAATAGAAATCCCAATGTTCTTCCAATTTTCCCCATAATCTTCACTCATATATATATAAGGTGTAAAATCATCAAAACGATATCCATTTAACGTCGCGTAAACACGGCCCTTTTTATGTTGTGATGCTACTACACGACTTACCCATAGATTTGCTGGCCAGCCACCATTGAGTTGTTCCCATTCTACGCCACCATCTTTAGTTACTTGAACCAGTCCATCATCTGATCCTGTGTAAATCAACCCAAATTGAAACGGCGATTCACTTATGGTAGTTAGAGTTCCGTAGGCAACGTTTCCTTCTTTGCCACCTTGTGTTAAGTCTGGAGAAATTGCGGTCCAGTCATCACCTTGATTCATTGAACGGTGCAGTTTATTACCACCTAGATAAAGAATATCTTGGTTATGCGAACTCAACATAATAGGAGTCTGCCAGTTGAAACGATATGGAGATTCACCTAGTTCATGTTTAGGCTGGATATATTTACGGTCTCCAGTTCCTCTATTGATTCTAAAATAATTACCAAATTGATAACCCGTGTAAACCAAATCGCTGTTGCGTGAATCAATCTGGATTTGCATGCCGTCGCCACCCATAATGGTTTCCCATGGATAATAACCACGCTGGTGCCAGCTTCTATCTTCAGGCGCGTTATGAGCACCTACCCAAACTCCATTATCTTGCAATCCACCATAAACACGATATGGTTTTTGGAAATCATAATTGATAGCATAAAATTGACCTACGCTAGGTGAGTTATTCTTAATCCATGTTTCCCCATCGTCATAAGAGATGTTGAGTCCGCCGTCGTTACCATTGATTAAGTGACCACGTTTGTTAGGATTTATCCATAGTGCGTGATGGTCTGCATGTACGTTTTCTCTTGAAATACTTTCCCAGTTTTTACCACCATCAGCTGATTTAATGATAGGAACACCCATCACATAAACATGGTTAACATCGCTAGGATCCACACGCACTTGAGCAAAGTAGTAACCATAACTGTAGAAAACGTCGTCTATTTGACCTTCGTGTGTTTTGTTCCACGTTTTTCCACCGTCATTACTGCGGTATAATTCGGCACCTTTTACAGGTGTGTCAAATAGTTGCGTGTTTGCATTTTCAAGATATTTTGCTACGTCCAGCGGTGTTGCATCTCCACTGCGCACCATGTTTTTCACATTGTCTGCACGGTATTTTTCTTGAAATCCATTTTGCTTCAAGAATTTGTTGAGTTTATCGTTATCCAGCTTTAGGAAAGCCTCTTTAGACATGGATTTAAAGTCGTCTTTAGAAAGGTTGTTGTCGGAGTCCGCTTTCGCGAAAGCGTTACCACCATCATCATCTTTATCTCTACGGAACTGTGAGTCGTGAATGGCATAAACGGTGTTATCATCATAAACAGCCAACCCGATACGACCAACTCCAGAACCTACTGGGAAACCACTAGCTTGTGTTGTTATTTTATTCCAAGTTTGCCCTGCGTCCATGCTTTTATAAATCGCACTGGCATCTCCATCACCATCAAAATTCCACGCTTTGCGGTCTTTTTCCCAGCTCGCTGCATACATGATATTAAAGTTAGTAGGTGAATGAGCGAGGTCTATAAAACCAGCCATGTTAGTTGCAAAAAGTGTTTTCTCCCAAGTCGCTCCACCATCTTGAGTAGTGAAAATTCCGCGGGAATCACTTTTAGAATATAAAGGTCCTGTGACAGCTACAACCACGTGGTCGCTATTTGAAGGATTAATCAAAATACGTCCTATGTGATGAGAATCTGTAAGCATAGGTTTGCTCCATGTTTTTCCCCAATCAGTGGACTTTAAAATTCCTATTCCTGCATAACTACTTCTACTGGAGTTGTTTTCTCCAGTTCCAGCCCAGATGGTTCTAGAATTCCAGTCCGCAGCGATTTCTCCTAAATTAATAGTTCCAGCACCGTCCATAATAGGTGTAAAACTGGTTCCGTTATTAACAGAATGCCACAGTCCACCACTGGCATATGCTACGAGCATTTCGGTAGGATCAGCAGGATTTACTTCCACATCCACCACACGACCAGACATGATGGTAGGACCTATATTTTCGAATTTGATATTTTTAAACAGCGAGTTTTGCGCCATTTGTTGATGTTGTTCCAGACCTTGTTGTACTTGAGCAGCTGGAGTTGCCGCAGGATTTTGCGCAATTGCTAAAAACGTAGTGAGTAAAAATGCAATAGAAAGAACTCTTTTCATGGTGTAATTTTTATGGAGTTTAAAGATAAGTCATAGAATTTGAAATGCCTCACCTCTGTCCTCTCCAGCGGAGAGGAAGTTTAATACTAATAAAATTAATTTGAGACCTAAATCCAGAAACCTACCCTTCAGGGCTAGGGAAAGGTTTCGGCGTGCTATTTACTATCTAAAAAGTTTCACGTTTTGTCAAACATGCCAAGACGAATACTTGGAGTGTTGCCTACCAGATTTTAAGATTTGACATGACAACTATTGGTGTTGGCATCGTTTAAATCGGATTCTGGTCTGCTTCAGCAGAATATAATAACATGAATGCCTTTAAAATAATGGTTCGTTTCGTTTCCGTTCCCCAACCCTAAAGGGTGCGGAAACAATTGAAATTATTCTTTAAAAATCATTTAAGTCCTATAACTAGAAACCTACCCTTCAAGGCTAGGGAAAGGTTTCGGCGTGCTATTTACTATCTAAAAAGTTTCACGTTTTGCCAAACATGCCAAGACGGAAACTTGGCATGTTGACGACTAACTTTTCTATTAAATTTGATTATTGAATCGATGAAGTTTTCCAACCTCTAAAATCTTTTAAAAACCTAAATCCAGAAACCTACCTTTCAGGACTAGGGAAACGTTTCGGTGATTATTTTATAATCATCCTAACATTTCCGTGATACTCTTTTTTTACATTGCCGTTATGAAAAAAATACTACTAGCCTTATTTACAGTGGCAATTTTAATGTCCTGTAAAACCGAAACAAAACAAGATTTAGAAACTTCAAATGCTGAAGTCAGCAAAAAGCATAAAATTGATATGGCAGCTTATCCAGTGGCGCTACAGGAAGTGTTTACCGCTCATGGTGGATTAGGGAACTGGAATAGCATGCAAAGCTTAACTTTCACCATGCCCAAAGAAGATGGAGTTGAGGTTCACACCACAGATTTATACACTAGAAACGCACTTATAGAAACCGAAAAGTATCAAATAGGAGCTGAAAATGGGAAAGTATGGCTCGCTCAAGACAGTACTTATTATCCTAAAGATAGAGCACGTTTTTATCATAATCTCATGTTCTACTTTTATGCCATGCCATTTATACTTGCAGATGATGGAATAGTCTATACTGAGACCACGGCACTTGAAAAAGATGGAATTTCTTATCCAGGAATTAAAATAAGCTATGGTTCAAACGTAGGTGATTCTCCAGATGATGAATACATACTTTATTATCATCCAGTAACTCATCAAATGGAATGGCTAGGCTACACCGTTACTTATGGTAAAGATTCAAAATCAACAGACTTCCATTATATCAAGTATAATAAATGGCAAGATGTGAAAGGATTATTGCTGCCAGAAGAACTTACATGGTATAAAACAGAAAATAATTTACCTACTGAGGCTCGAGGAGCACCTAGAATTTTCTCAGCTGTAGATGCAGACGCCAGTGATATGGGATCTGATTTTTTCAAAATGCCAGAGAACGGAATCTATGTAGATGACTAGAATCTCGATTTTTTGTAGTAATTTAATTTTTTAAACCCAACCTTAAATTATTATGGAAACAGTACGTTACGTCATTATAGGAATTGTTCTAATCGCAGTTCTTCTATTAGTAGTCACTTTTTTAAAAAATAAAAAGAAACGTAAGAAGAGATAATCTTAATGTTATAGATTTCTTTAATCCTTTGCTATCTCTATAAGCATTGGTATCTTGCTAGCTGTGTGATTACGCTTTCTCGAAAGCGTGAGGAACACACTTACCAACACACAATTTTATTACCACTATGAAATACCATGCTATAAACTCAAAGCTTTTTATTCAGAATCGTAAAAACTTCATGAATAAAATGAAGCCGTCGAGTCTTGCCGTTTTTAATTCAAACGATGTTTTTACAACAGGAGCTGACAGTACGTTACCGTTCAAGCAACACAGAGATATATTTTATCTAAGTGGAGCAGATCAAGAAAATACCATTCTCGTATTATTTCCAGATTGTCCTGACCCAGCGCACCGTGAAGTGCTTTTTGTGACAGAGACTAATGAACATATTGCGATATGGGAAGGCGAGAAGCTGACTAAGGAACGCGCTACAGAAGTTTCGGGAATCAAAACGGTGTACTGGTTGAGCGATTTTGACAAGAAGTTTTTTGAAATGATGACGCAATGCGAGACCATTTATTTCAATACTAATGAGCATTACCGCCAAAGCGTGGAACTAGAATCTCGTGAGGACCGATTTATTAAAAAGGCCAAAGCACAATTCCCAGCGCATAATTATGCAAAATCTGCTCCTATTTTACAGCGCTTGCGTGCGGTAAAAGATCAGATTGAGATTGACTTGTTACAGCAGGCTTGTGATATTACAAATGCAGGTTTCCGTAGAGTATTGAATTTTGTGAAACCTGATGTGACAGAATATGAAATAGAAGCAGAGTTTTTACATGAGTTTATAAGAAGACGTAGCGATGGATTTGCTTACACACCTATTATAGCTAGTGGTAATAATGCAAATGTGCTACATTACATAGAGAATAATCAAGAATGTAAAGACGGAGATTTAATCCTTATAGATGCTGGTGCGCAGTATGCAAATTATGCTAGTGACATGTCTAGAACCATTCCAGTAAATGGACGGTATACCGATCGTCAAAAAGAGGTTTATAATGCGGTGCTAAGAGTCAAAAACGAAGCCACTAAAATGCTCGTTCCAGGAACACTCTGGAAAGAATACCATGTAGAAGTAGGTAAAATTATGACTAGCGAACTTATAGGCCTAGGACTCCTCGATAAAGCCGATGTGCAAAATGAAAATCCAGACTGGCCAGCTTATAAAAAGTACTTCATGCATGGAACTTCGCACCACATGGGACTGGACACGCACGATTATGGAATTTTATGGGAACCTATGCAGGCTGGAAATGTATTTACCGTTGAACCAGGAATCTATTTACCAGATGAAGGATTCGGAATTAGACTGGAAGATGATGTGGTGATTAATGGAAACGGTGCACCATTTAACTTAATGAGAGACATTCCTATAGAAATTGAAGAGATTGAGGAGTTGATGAATAAATAGAATATCAAATAATCTTTATAAATTCCAATTTCAAGAACAACATAGTTATTCTTGAAATTGGAATTTTTGTTTTTAGTCTTTTCTACATCATTTTTTAAATAGTTGAGAAGTGTTTATGTACTCATTTAATGATATTCTCTTAACTACTCATAGTCTAATAATAGCTATTTATTTTATCATATAGTCAGATGAATTGCTAGTTTCTACAGCGTTATAACGATTATAAAGTATGTTAATCGTCATTAACATTCAAGAAATAATCCCTTAACGTCCTATTTGAGGCAAAAGTTGATAAAAGAATTATATTTGATACAGCCCGAAAAATTCAAAACTTATGTTATTAAAAAAATTACTTTTTGCTATCGCTATTTTGTCAATAAGCGTAGCAGTCGCACAACCTAGTTGGAGCTTTAACTCAACAGATCAATTGGATGGTTGGTCCACAAACAAATTCACAGCAGCTTATACAGCAAATAGTGCTGTTTTAACCACACAATCTGGTAACAATCCTAGAATCCAGATCAGCAACGCAGGTATTAATACAACTACATACAAGTTTGCAAAAATCACATTAAAAGTAGGCGCTGGTGGTCCTACACTGTTAAGAGTAGGACATCCACTCGCGAGCTCTTCATGGGCGTCCACAGTTATTACTAATGATGATTCTAGTTTTAAAACTTATTATGTGGATATGTCCAATGCCTCATGGTCATCCACTGTAAACGAAGTAAAAGTTCAATTTAAAACTGATAATGGATCTGTAAATGGATCTACTTATGACAATGCTGGTAAAACTGTAGAGATTCAGTCAGTGTCTTTTCAAGCCACTGACGGGTCTGGTGGAACCGGCGGTGGTGGTACATTTACCGGAGCGGTTTATCTAGATTTAAATAATGGAACTGATAATAATTCAAGTGGTAGTAGCAGTTCACCATTTAAAACTATTCCTTATGCACTGGATAAAGCACTGGCTCGCTCTAAAAGATATGTTTATGTAAAAACTGGTGAATACAGCCTCAATCAGTTCATAGATATTTCAACAAACTCAACTGAATTAATTACCATGACACCTGAGCCAGGTGGAAAAGTAAAATTCAACCTTATTGAATCTAGAAATTTTCATTTTGACAATGATGCTAGAAATATAGAAATTAAAGGTTTTGAAATTGATGGTAAATCAAACGTAACAAACCATTATGATATTCTTGCAAATTATGTGTGGCAACCAGACACGTTTAGTAATAACCTCTCTGGTGGTGGAATCGCAATTAAAATTTCTGAGGCGCAAGACATTAGAATTACAAATAATGTAATCCATGATTTTTATCAAAAAGCGGTAAATATCGAAGATGGAAGGTACATTCAAATTAAAGGAAACGTTATCTATAACATCGGTAAGACATCACTAAGTGGTGGACACGGTATTATGAGACAACAGCGTTACGGTCACTTTGCAAATGCTGATGATCCTAATAAATATAGATGGGAAATTGAAGGTAACTTTCTATTAAATATTCATCAGCGTATTTATTCTTGGGTTCCTAGAAAAGGATATATGAACTGGACACTTGATGAAGGTAAATCTATTTTAATTGATGAGATAGAAGAGCACGATACAGGAATGAAAGCGATTATTAAGAATAACGTAGTAGCTTATCATAAAATTGACGGAATCAGATTGAAATACACAAACAATCTTGAGGTTTCAAATAATACTGTTTATAGTCAGGATCCACATGCAGATGGTATAACTGATACTCAAAAAGGTTTTGTGGAGAACAACACGCCTGGAACACCATTTTTAAATTTCAATTGTTTCAATAATGCAGTGCAAGTAGATCCTTCAAGAGAAGCTTTTGAACTTGTAGATGCTCAAGGAAGTACGGGAAGCACTTTTAGTAATAATCAAGTAGGTTCTGGTATCATAAGACCTAGTAGTGTTGCTAGTAATGTGGGCGCACCTATGTTTAAAGATCCTGATGATGGTGATTTTGCTTTAGTAAATCCTTCACCCAACTTAGGAGCTCCACAAAGCATTATTGCAGAATTAAAAGCTAGAGCTGCAATTTATGATGTGGTTATTGAAAATGATAATTGGGTGCACGACCACAATAAAAACACACAAACTTTATTAGATAACGTTCCTGGAGTAGAAGATGGAATTTCTAATAACGAGCCTGTTTTTAAAGACGCAGGAGTTTACGCAAGATCAGATCAAGAATGGAGTAATAATCGTATGGCTTATTACTTTAACGCCCAAAACTCTTGGGAAGCTGCAAATGGCGTAGTGGATAGTGGTAATGATAATGTTTTAGATCAGCGTACAGAATTAGATGCTTATGATGGAATGTATGAAATCATAGTTCCAGAGGATTATGCAACCTGGTATGAGCGCATTAGAACAACTCATCTTAGAGATACTAATAATGATGGAGCTGGCGATACAGAGTATGGACGCATACGTTATGGCGCAAGTGTAGTTGCTCAAAATAAGATTCTTAAAAACAACTCGCTTCACGTGGTTGAAATTGCTTCAAGTGTAGATTACACACAAATGATTGCAAAAAATAATAGCATTACGGTAAACGGAGATATTTTAATTGATTTCAATTATACGCCAGCAGGTTATGAAGTTTTTGACCTTATAGTAGCAAATAATATTACGAGTGCAAATGCTTCTGGAGTATTTGATAATATTAAGTTTGAAGGTTACACAGGTAGCAGTACTTTACAAATAGTTCCTGGTTCGCCAGACGTGATCCGTTTAACGCTTACTCAGCAACCAGCACCTATTGCATGGAGAAATCAAGCTTGGTCTAATACAACAGGACCTACTGCGACTGATAATGCATTGATAGATGATGATTTTACCGTACCAAGTAATTTAGTAGTAAAGGATTTAATCATTAACAGTGGTAAAAACTTGGTTATTCCAGGAGACAAAAGACTTAAGGTAAATGGTAATTTAGCAAACAGCGGTAGCATCACATTTAAGAGTGATGCAACAGGAACAGGTCGATTTAGCACCTTTAATGGTGAGTATGTAGGTGAAGGTGATATTATTGTGGAGCGTTTTATTCCGCAAGGGAAAAGAGCTTTTAGATTGCTCGCATCTCCAGTAAATACAACAGACTTTATAAGTGACAACTGGCAACAAGATACTCATATAACTGGATCTACTGAAGGTTTATATGGTTTTGATGCGTCCGGTAGTGGTAATCCATCCATGTTCAGGTTTAATAATCAATTAGCCACTGGAAACTCTTGGGAAAGTGTGACTAGTACAAATACAAATAGATTAAAAGTAGGTGAAGGATACCGCACGATGATCAGAGGAGATAGAAATGTAGATCTTACAGCTCCAGCACTGGCGACTATGAACGCTGCAACCACACTTACTGCAACGGGTAAATGGATTACTGGGAATGTAACTTTTGATGCAAATTCAGATGTAGGGATAAATAATACTACTAACTATAATGGTTTTAGTATGATAGGTAATCCTTATATAAGTCCAGTAAACTGGAATGACCTCACTAAAACTGGTATCACAAATACGTATTATGTATGGGATCCTAACATGGGTAGTGCTAGCGATCGAGGACGTTATGTAGCTTATAATGGATTGAGTGATACAAATGATAACGCTTCTTCTCAAGTTGATGAGCACATCCAGACAGGTCAAGCTATTTTTGTACAGAATTCTACTAATGGAACTGCGGGATCTATAACTTTTAAAGAGGCAGATAAATCAAATCAGTTTAATAACGTTTTTAGCCCAGCGGTAAATTCCCAAGCTAAAATCAGCGTTTCTATTTTTGACCCTATAGAATTAGCAAATGGTAATTCACCTATAGATGGAACGGTAGCGGTTTTCTCTAGTTTATACTCAGCACAAACAGATGGATATGATTCTATTAAATTAGAGTCTCCAGGAGAGAACCTAGCATGGTTAGCAAACAATGATAAACTTGCTGTAAATGCGACTTCCATTCCAGTGCCTAATGATGAATTGTCTTTGCACACCTTACGTTTAAATGCAAATACTAATTATTCATTTAAGGTAACAGGAGAGAATTTCTCTGCACCTATCACGGCTCACGTAGTAGATAATTTCTTAGGAACGATGACTCTTATGGCATTAGATTCTGACACCATTATAGATTTCTCTACAACGACCGATGCTGCTTCAATGGCAAATGATAGATTTAAAATCGTATTTAGTGGAACACTTTCCATTGCAAACGTGAATATGGAGGCGTTGATATTATATCCTAATCCAGCCACGAGTGGTAACGGATTTGAGATTCAAGTTCCTGATGCTATTACAGATGCGGTTTCCGTAAAAGTTTATAATATGCTAGGACAAGAGATAGGCATAGAATTTACTAAAATCGCTCAAGGCGTTAAAGTAACTCCACACACTGCACTTTCTTCTGGTAACTACATTGTTCACATTACTGCAGGAACAAACGTAAAATCTATGAAGTGGATGGTGCGTTAATCAGTAAAGAATAACATTTAATAATTCGTAAAAAGCGGGATAGGATTTGGTTCTTATTCCGCTTTCGCGAAAGCGAGAAAAAACAAAGCTTATTCTCTACACACATCGTATTTTTACAACATGAGCAGAGATGAACAATTAAAGGAGCGATGGGCGCAAACAACGGCGTTTTTTCAAGAGCGATTCAGTGATGGAGAAGCAATGGACTTAGACGCTATACTCTTTATAATAGGAGTTCAAGAGTTAGGACAGTTACATCGCAAGTTTAAAAAAGATGAAAAGTACCAACTCATGCATATCGCTATATGTCGTGTATTGGAACCTTATGGTTATTATGAGTTCTCACATTTTGATGAAGATAAATGGCCTCATTATGAGGTGAAAGAAAATTTACCACCACTCAAAGCAGGTGAGCAATCTCTATTAATGAAAGAGGCTATCGTTCAGTATATGATGGAAGCTGAGGTAATCGATTAATTACCAACCACTGTATTGAGGTAAATCCACTTTACACATATTAAAATAAACAACCAGCTGACCTCGATGATGCGTCACGTGATCTTGTAACAAATTAAGCATTTGTAATCTAGATTTAGGACCAGCAAAAAACTCTACTTTTTCCTTAAATCTATCTTCATCCATTGCTTTCACGGCAATTGTAACATCATCAAACCTAGAAGCTAAGGCATTTAATAAATCCTCTTTATTTAACTCTGATAAGTCTTCTGGCTCGCCTAAAGTGGCAAGATCAAAGTAAGTTGAGGCTAGCCACTTCATGTTACCTTCTATATGAATCAATTGAGTTTTAAAACTCATTTGGCGCTTAGTAGGTTTGAAATCATATTTATCCTCTGGCATAGCTTCTGCCATAGCAATTAAATATTCTTTTGAATTATTCCACTTTTCAAGAAAAGCACTTTTTACATCATATTGTTGCGCGGTGCTTAGTCCTGCGGTAAGAATGGAGAGTATTAAAATAATCTTCTTCATTATTTCTATAAGTTATTACCTTGATCTAGATTCTCTATACCTAAAGATTTAGACCTTTTTTCCCAATTCTTGCGAGCCAGTTGCTGCATATCTTCTACGTTATCACTTTCATCCATGATTTCAAGACCGAGCATGGTTTCAATGACATCTTCCATAGTAGCAATACCTTGAACACTTCCATAATCATCTACTACTAGCGACATGTGTTCTTTAGTAGCAATCATTTTTTCAAATAATTGTGGAATAGGCGTATTTGCAGGAACCATTGAGATTTCTCGCCTTAAATCTTCTAGCGTTTCTGCTGGTTTATCATGAATAATATCCTCAAGAATGTGATCTTTAAGGACATAACCTTTAATATCATCTCGATTAGAACCGTAAACTGGTATACGTGAAAAACGCAGCTCTGGATTTGCTTTGAAAAACTCCTTGATTTTCATAGTCTGTGGAGCCATAAACATTACAGAACGAGGAGTCATAATATCCTTAACTTCAATTTTATTAAAGTTCATTAAACTCTTGATGTATTGTCCTTCGGCAGGTTCAAAAACTCCTTCTTTCTCTGCGGTATCTGTAATAGCAATAAAATCTTCACGAGTCATGGTGTTCATGTGGGCACTTTTCCCAATCGCCTTAGTGGTTAATTGAAGCAGCCATAAAATTCCAGTCCATTTCAAAGGGAAAATCATAATATTAAGGGCACGAGTAGTAAAACCAGCAAGTCCTTTCCAGTAAGTTGCTCCTATCGTTTTAGGAATAATCTCAGAAACTACTAAAATTAGAATAGTCATGATTCCCGATATAATTCCCACAAATGGTATCCCAAAATAACTGCTGTTATAATCACTAGCACTCACCATATTTTCTGCCTGTACACCTACTAGAATTGCTCCTACGGTATGAGCAAGTGTATTTAAAGTTAGAATGGCGATGAGTGGTTTATCTACATCTTTTTTAAGCTCTTTTAAAGCTGGAATGTATGATGCGCCTTCTTGTCCTTTTACTTTCATAAAAGTGCCAGTAATACTTAGTAATACTGCTTCTAGAATAGAACACAGAAATGAAAAGAAAATGGAAACTGTTGCGTAAATAAGGAGTAATCCCATGAATATTTTTTTGTAAAGTTAGTCAACAATATTTAACCTAATAATTTCACCACATCTTTTGCAAAATAGCTCGCGATTAAATCGGCACCAGCTCTTTTAATGGCAGTGACTTGTTCCATCATCACGGCATCGTGGTTCAACCAGCCTTTCTCTGCGGCCGCTTTAAGCATGGCATATTCTCCACTTACTTGATAAACACTTATAGGAACTTCTACCTCGTTTTTTAAATCACGTACAATGTCTAAGTAACACAATCCTGGTTTTACCATCACAATATCTGCTCCTTCATCGATGTCCATTAATGTTTCTCTTATGGCTTCACTGCGGTTTGCAGGATCCATTTGATAGGTTTTCTTATCGCCGAAACCTGGTGCACTATCCAGCGCATCTCTAAACGGTCCATAAAAAGCACTCGCATACTTAGCACTATAACTCATGATTCCAGTATTCTTAAAACCTTCTTCTTCCAGCGCCTCACGTATATAAAGAATACGTCCGTCCATCATATCGCTAGGTGCGACCATGTCTGCTCCAGCATGTGCGTGTGAGACGCTCATTTGAGCAAGAACTTCGGCGGTTTCATCATTTAGAATTTCTCCATTTTCAACAATTCCATCGTGACCATAACTAGAATATGGATCTAGAGCAACATCAGTCATTACATACATGTCTGGTACAACATCTTTTACGGTTTTAATCGCACGCTGCATGAGTCCGTTTGCGTTGATAGCTTCAGTTCCTTTATTATCTTTTAAGTGGTCAGGAACTTTTACAAAAAGTAATACACTTTTTAATCCCATAGACCAAAGTGTTTTTACTTCTTCCTTCAATAGATCGAGACTGAATCTATAGTAGTCTGGCATAGAAGGAATTTCTTCCTTAATTCCATTTCCTTCCACTATAAAAAGCGGTACTATAAAATCACTCGGCGAGATAATGGTCTCTTGAACTAGTGTTCTAATAGAACTAGTTGTTCTTAATCTTCTATTACGTCTTAATGGATACATATTATAGTGGTAATTCGTTTATTAGAAATCGTAATTTTGATGCGTACTGCGGCACTTTTAAAGTAACCATTTTTGTGTCTGTGTATAAAGTAATACTCGGAGTTTCTGCTCGGGTAGCATCATGCAATGGAAATTGTTCTGCAATAAAAGCATTGATTTTCAATACATCATTATATGATAATTCAACACGTTGCGTTCCTTGATCAGATTTATAAGTCATATAATCTTCCCTAAAACTCATACTCGATTCTTTATCATCACCCATGCGATAGCTGATGCTAAAATCCTTCGTCGCAAAAATGGAGTTGATATTCTCTGTCGTCACGTCAGCAGTTTGCTGGCAAGAAATAGCTATAAATAGCGAGATAAGTAAAATTAGTTTTTTCATTATCGTTTTGTTTCTTCAATTTTTATGGAGTAAAAATTACTTATCGTTTTGTTTCCGTTCCCCAACCCTAAAGGGTGCGGAAACAAATAGCTTTACTTTTTATAATATCAAGTCTTTTATCATTAACCCTAAAGGTTAGAACCTTTAAACATTGTCTAGTGGACTCTAACTTATATGAATTATTACTAGAAACCTCACCCTTTAGGGTTGGGGAAAAGGTTTCGACTTTTGTTTTTCTTCAATAACAGTTTTTATTTTTTCAGTCACAACATCATAATTGTCTAATATTTCATCATTTGTAAATCTAATAACTTCTACATTGTACTTAGAAATATCTAGAGTTCTAGCTCTATCTTTTTTTTGTTGAAGTCGTTTGAAATGATAGCCACCATCTACTTCTATTGCTAATTTTAATTTATGACAGTAAAAATCTAAAACATAAAGGTTAAAAGGATGTTGCCTTCTAAATTTAAAACCTAATGGTTTTCCTTTTAAATATCCCCATAATTTATCTTCTGACTCTGTAGTATTTGCTCTTAAATGAATTGCAAATTTCCTCACCTCAGCCGTTGCCCCAGCAAACATACCTTCAATCTCGAGATAATCTAATTTTTTCAATTTTGTATTTATTACTTCTATCTAGAAATCTCTATTTTATAGAGTAGAAAATTACTTTTCGTTTTGTTTCCGTTCCCCAACCCTAAAGGGTGCGGAAACAAATAGCTTTAATTTTTACAATGTCAAATCTTATAAATAGTCATTATAATAAAATGACTTTTCATTTTTCTACCCAGAAACCTCACCCTTTAGGGTTGGGGAAAGGTTTCTGTTCAATTAATCTTTCTTCAACAACACACTACTCGCCTGCGCAGTGCACATTACTGTTAAATCTGCGATGTTTACGTGTGCTGGTCTTGTGACTGCAAAAAGAATCACATCGGCAACATCTTGAGCTTGTAGAGCCAGATAACCTTGATAAACTTTTTCAGCTCTTTCAGTATCGCCTTTGAATCGCACTTCACTGAAATTGGTTTCAACCAGTCCTGGATTCACAGCGCCTACACGTATTCCATACGGATTTAAATCCAGTCGCATGCCCGTCGTGATGGCATCTACCGCATGTTTAGAACCGCAATACACATTACCGTTAGGATACACTTCTTTTCCAGCTGTAGAACCTATGTTGATAATTTGACCACGTTTTCTATCTCGCATTTGCGGTATCACGGCATTACTTACATAAAGCAATCCTTTCACGTTAATATCCATCATCGCGTCCCAATCTTCAAGATTCCCTTTATCGATAGAGTCTAATCCGTGAGCATTACCGGCATTATTAATAAGAATATCAATCTCGTCAAACGGCGCTTCTTTCAAACTCGCGATTTGAGAAGCTACGATTTCTTTGTCACGCACGTCAAACTCGAGAGTTTCCACAGGAACTTCTGTACCTAATGTTTCTTTAAGTTCGGCGAGTTTCTCGGTATTTCTACCACATAAAACGAGTGCAAAACCTTCATCGGCAAGTGTGATTGCCGTAGCAAGACCTATACCGCTGGTAGCACCAGTAATTAAAGCTGTTTTCATGAAAAGTACTTTCTACAAAAATAAGCAATAGTTGTGTTTAGGGCAGCTTTCGCGAAAGCGTAATTCTAAAACACTGTAACCATCAATAAGATTATCTGTCTTACTTTTCCTTGAGAACTTATAATTGAAGAGTTTTATTAAGGTATGTTTAATTTTTTACAATTTTTTATGCATTTTTAACGCACGATTAACAAGAAACATGATAAGAAAACTACATTTTGCGAGTTAGATTGAATGTAATAGTACATCACTTATGGATCAACAGAATACCGCTATAGATATAGCAAGTATAAATGAAAAAATAACCCAGGAAAGTCAGTTTGTGGACTTACTGGTAAATGAGATGAATAAAGTAATTGTAGGCCAGCAATATATGGTGGAGCGATTACTTATAGGTTTATTAGGTCGTGGACATATTCTTCTAGAAGGAGTTCCAGGACTTGCAAAAACTCTTGCCATTACCACGCTTTCCAAAGCCGTGAGTGGTTCCTTTTCAAGAATCCAGTTCACACCAGATTTATTACCGGCCGACGTTGTGGGAACACTCATCTACAACATGAAAGACGGTGAGTTCAATATTAAAAAAGGACCTGTGTTTGCAAACTTTGTCCTTGCAGACGAGATCAACCGTGCGCCAGCAAAAGTGCAGAGTGCACTTCTAGAAGCTATGCAAGAAAAACAGGTAACAATAGGTGACACAACTTTTCCATTACAACGACCATTTTTAGTAATGGCAACTCAAAACCCAGTAGATCAAGAAGGAACTTATCCTTTACCTGAGGCTCAAATGGATCGTTTTATGTTAAAAACAGTTATCGATTATCCTACCATTGCCGACGAGCAATTTATCATGCGAGCAAATCTTAAGAAAGATTTTCCGGAACCTAATGCTGTAGTAAGCATAGAACAAATCTTGCGTGCGCAGGAAGCAGTAGAGATGGTTTACATGGACGAGAAGATTGAGAAATATATTCTTGACATTGTTTTTGCAACCCGTTATCCTGAAAATTATGGACTGCATGATTTAAAACCTTTGATCAGTTTTGGAGCATCACCTCGTGGATCTATCAACCTTGCCAAAGCTGCAAAATGCTACGCTTTCATAAAGCGTCGTGGTTACGTAGTTCCAGAAGATGTGCGCGCCATAGTACTTGATGTATTGCGTCACCGTATAGGAATCACCTATGAGGCAGAGGCTGAAAACTTCACTACTGAGGATATCGTAAATAAGATTGTGAACACTATTGAGGTACCATAAACGCTAAGCCTTAAGTCCTAAGTTTATGGTCTTAGTTTACAGTTAAATGTCAGTTCGAGCGCATCCTGCCTGCCGGTATAGGCAGGTCGAGAATAGATTAGAACTTCTAGAATTAATTTTTATTCATCAATAATCATTACCCATTTTAATAGTGGATACTAAAGAACTCCTTAAAAAAGTACGTAAAATCGAGATCAAAACACGTCGTTTGAGTGACGCAGTCTTTGGTGGCGAGTACCATAGTGCTTTTAAAGGTCGTGGGATGACATTCAGCGAGGTGCGTAAGTACCAGTATGGTGATGATGTAAGGAATATAGACTGGAACGTTACGGCAAAATATCATGAGCCGTTCATTAAGGTTTTTGAAGAAGAAAGAGAACTTACCTTAATGCTCGTGGCAGACGTGAGCGGTTCCACACTTTTTGGAACTCAAGAACAAGTTAAAAAAGAAATTATTACAGAGCTGTGTGCAACACTAGCATTCAGTGCTTTGCAAAATAATGATAAAGTAGGATTACTACTGTTTTCTGACCAAGTGGAGTTGTTTTTACCACCTAAAAAAGGAAAATCATATATTCTCAGAATCATTAGAGAACTACTGGAATTTGAGCCACAGCACAAAACCACAAACGTAGGTGGCGCTCTAGAATTTATGGCAGGCGTGTTGAAAAAGAAAGCCATCGTTTTTGTGCTATCTGATTTCATGGCGACTGACTATGATAAGACCTTAAAAATCATAGGTCGCAAACATGACGTTACTGGTGTGCGCGTTTATGACCATCGTGAAGCAGTGATGCCTAACATAGGATTGGTCCAGTTTAAAGATCAAGAATCTGGAAAAAGTACCATGGTAAATACCAGTTCTAAATCCACGCGCAATAAATATGCTGCCTATCATCTAGAATGTGCAGACTATTTTAAAAACGCATTTACTAAGTCAGACAGTGGAGCGATAGACCTAGAAACTAAAGAGAGTTACACAAAGAAATTATTAGGATACTTTAAAGCACGATGAAGCATTTGATTCACATAATCTTTTTCGGCTGTTTATTCATAGCCCAAGCGCAGCAACCGGTGCAAACCGTTGTGGACCGCAATGAAATTCTCATGGGTGAGGAAGTTAAACTAGGAATCACAGTTGAAGCTGCAACAAGCGATCTAGTCATCTTTCCAGAGCAAGCAAAATTTGGTGCGATGGAAGTCATTGAGTCCTATCCAGTAGATACGATTCGTGAAAATGATCGTTTAAAACTTTTCAAGGAATATGGCATCACGCAATGGGATTCTGGTGATTATTATGTACCACGATTACAAATTTTAAAGAACGATTTACAACTTCAATCAGACTCAATTCTAGTAAAGGTTCGTGAGGTTCAAGTGGATACGGCTAAGCAAAAAATGTTTGATATCAAACCAGCTATCGATATTCCAGACACGCGACCTACAGACTGGAGCTGGTTATGGTGGTTATTGCTGTTAATTCCAGTTGGGATTTTAGTGTATCTGCTTTCGCGAAAGCGTGAAAAGAAAACCTATGAGGAAACATTACAGCCTTATGAATGGACTAGATATCGTTTAGGGAAACTCGATGAAAAACAATTGATCGAGAACAAACGAGCTAAGGAATATTATACGGAGTTGACTTATATCATTAGAAAATACATAGATTCTAAGGTATATGGCCATGCGCTTGAAAGTACCACGGGACAGCTTCTAGGTGAACTCAAAACCGTAATGGCGGAGCGTGGTATGAACATAACTGCGACTACTGAAACACGCCTTAAAGAAATCCTAGAAAGAGCAGATTTAGTAAAATTTGCTGGAGTAGCACCTGATGCTATTACTGCAAAGGAAGATAGACTGCACACTACAGACATTATTTATAATATCCATCAAGTACTGCCGCCACCTACTGAGGAAGAATTAATGATGGACGCAAAATATAGAAGAAAACAAGAGTTAAAAGCTAGAGGAAAGAAAATAGCGATAGGTGCTGGAATAGGAGTAATTGCAATTGCTGCGGCTATAGGAACTTGGGTGTATTTTGAAGGAAAGGATAATGTAAAAGACATAGTTCTGGGTAATGAACTGCGTGAATATTATGAACAAGACTGGTTGCGATCTGGTTACGGGATTCCTGAAGTTGTCATTTCTACTCCAGACGTTCTAGTGCGTGGTGATGAGGATAAATTACCGCCAGAACTGGATAGTTACATAGGAGCTTTTGACAATTTTAGATTAGGAGAAAGTGGTGATAAACTAAGCATAAACGTGGCGACATTCTTATTTAAAGAAGGTGCTCAAGTAAATGAGTTAACAGCTCAAAATCTTATAGGACCGGTTACTAGCGGTCTTGAAAAAGATGGTGCGACTAATATTATCATGCTTGATAAAGAACTAGAACACAAAGGAATGAAAGGAATTGAGTTTTCTGGAAACTTTGAATATGAAGGAAATAAATACGATTACGATTACTGGATTTTTAATGAGAATAGTGGAATGCAACAAGTCTTTGTGACTTACTTGCAAGATGATGAAGAAGATAAATCTAGAGAATACGGCCGACTGATAAAAGAACGTATTCTAGAATCTGTAGAGATAGCAAAAATTGAGAAACCTAAAAAACAATCGGGCAAATGATAGATTGGTTCAACGGTATCGAGTTCTTGCACCCCAAAATGTTTTGGCTACTACTAGCATTACCACTAGCGATTGCCTGGTATTTCTGGACGCATAAACGACAGCAGGCGCAGGTGCAGATTTCTAGTTTAAAAGGTTTTAAAGCTGAAACTTCATGGCTTGCAAAACTGAGACCTTTGCTGTTCTTGCTGCGATTAGCTGTTCTTGCTTTAGTCATCACAGCACTTGCCAGACCTCAAACTACTGATGTCACTACCAAAACTAAAAAGACCGAAGGAATAGATATAGTCCTTACAGTGGACGTAAGTGCCAGCATGCTTGCCGAAGATTTAAAACCTAATAGACTTGAAGCGACTAAAAAAGTAGCAGCAGATTTTATCATGGGTCGTCCTAATGATCGTATAGGAGTTGTGGTTTATGCTGGAGAAAGTTATACTAAAACACCTATCACTACAGACGAGACTATTTCTTTAAGAGCGATTAAAGAAATCGAGTTTGACGGGATTCTTGAAAACGGAACAGCCATAGGAATGGGACTTGCAACAGCGGTCAACCGTTTAAAAGATAGCGAAGCATTGAGTAAAGTCATCATCTTAATGACTGATGGAGTTAACAACAGCGGTAGATTAGATCCTAAAATTGCGAGTGAGCTTGCTCTAGAATATGGTATTAAAGTTTACACTATAGGAATAGGAACTAATGGGAACGCTCCATCGCCAGTGGCTCAAATAGGTAAAAATAGATTCCGCATGGCGATGATGCCAGTAGAAATCGATGAAGAATTAATGAAGCAAATCGCTGCAGACACTGGCGGGAAATACTTCAGAGCGACAAATAACAAAAAGCTAGAAGAAATCTACGCAGAGATCGACAAGCTAGAAAAAACCGAAATAGAAGAATTTAAATTTATAAATACTGAGGAAAAGTATAGAATCCTTGTGCTGTTTGCACTTGGCTTTTTAGGACTAGAAATGTTGTTGCGATACACAATTTTTAGAACGGTAGCTTAGGAACTTGAACAAAATATTAATACTGAATAAACCAATTCGTATCGAGACAACAAAATTTCTTCCCTTGAGGGAAGGTTAGGATGGGTGTGGCGTAATAAAGGTTAAAATAAAAATAAAAGGAAACAGTAATTCCAATCATAAAAAGCATTTTCAAACAACAAACAACAAACAACAAACAACAAACAACAAACAACAGTTAATGTACCTATTAGAAGAGAAAATATACTTTTGGTTACTCTGCATCATTCCGGTGCTGGTATTGCTATTTGTGCTGTTGTCCTACTGGAGATATAGAGCACAACGCAAGTATGCTGATAAGCATATGCTTTCTCATTTAATTCCAGACCGCTCATGGTTCAAACCTATATTGAAATTAGTAGTTGTGAGTCTTGGTATTTTATTTTTAGTTCTCGGTCTAGTCAACCTCAAAGCAGGAACTAAAATTCAAACCATAAAAAGAGAAGGCGTAGATATCGTGTTTGCAGTGGATATTTCAAAATCCATGCTTGCCGAAGATATCGCACCGAGCCGTTTAGAAAAATCTCAGCAGTTAGTTACCCAAATCATCAACAACTTAGCGAGTGATCGCATCGGGTTGATCGCTTATGCAGGATCTGCAGTGCCACAATTACCCATAACGACTGACTATAGTAGTGCAAAAATGTTCTTACAATCCATGAACACAGATCTGGTTTCTAGTCAAGGAACTGCCATTGCCGAGGCTATCCAGCTGGCCGAAAGCTATTACAGTGAAGATAGTGAAGCCTCAAAAGTGCTCGTGATTATTTCAGACGGTGAGGATCATGAAGGAGAAGCACTCGATTATGCTGAGGCTGCTGCAGAGAAAGGAATACGTATCATAACCATAGGTGTAGGAACCGCAAATGGTGGAACGATTCCTATTAAAAGAAACGGAATAGTACGCGAGTTCAAAAAAGATAATCAAGGTAAAACGGTCATCACTAAACTTAATGCCGAAACGCTAGAAGAAATCGCCAGCACTGGAAACGGTATTTATATAGATGGTACGATTACTGCAAACGTGATAGAGCAATTAAAAGAAGAACTGGCAGGAATAGATAAAGTAGAATTTGAATCGCAACAATACGCTGATTTTGAATCACAATTCCAGTGGTTTTTAGCATTAGGATTGTTCTTTTTATTTTTGGACCTATTCTTTCTAGAGAAGAAAACGGCGTGGTTAAAAAAATTAAACTTATTTAATGAATAGTAGTCCTAAACATATTATTTGTGTGATAGCAATGAGTTTGATGGGTCTCGCTTTCGCGAAAGCGCAACAAAATCAGCCTAATAATTCAGCTTATGATAATGCTGTGCAACAAGCACAAGAATTTACTAAGGATGGCGATTTTAATCAAGCCGAAGCGCAATACCGCAAAGCCAGCGCACTCAAGCCTGATGGCGCTGAGGCGAGCTATAATCTAGGGAATTTGTATTATACAAATGATAAGAAATACAACTCTGTAGAAAATTATAAAAAAGCCGCTGAGGTAGCAACGACTAAAGCCGAAAAGCATAAAATATACCATAATCTAGGGAATTCTTTTCTTGAGAATAAGCAATATAAAGAAGCGGTAGAGGCTTATAAAAATGCCTTGCGCAATGACCCAACAGATGATGAGACGCGTTATAATCTAGCACTTGCTAAGCAAGAACAAGAGCAAAATGGCGGTGGCGGCGGTGGCGGCGACAGCGATGAAAATGACGATCAGAACGAGAACGAAGACAACAAAGAAGGCGATAAGGACGAGAAAAGCGATGGTGACAATAAAGGTGACCAAGACGAGAAAAAAGGAGACGATCAAGAAGGTGATAAAGGCGATGATAAAGAAAGTGACAAAGGTGAAAACAGCGAAGGTGAAAATGGAGATGGAAAGCCTAAGGAGCAAAACCAACAGCCACAACGTACTGAAGGAAAGTTAACGCCACAACAGGCAAGGCAATTGCTAGAAGCGATGTCTAACGAAGAACAGAAAATTCAAGAAAAAGTAAACGCAAAAAAGGCAAAAGGTAAAAGCGTTAAAACAGAGAAGGACTGGTAATATGAGACAATTAATTATTTTTTCTTTTTTAATTCTAGTGAGCTGGAGCAGTCTAGCTCAGGTAGAATTTACGGCGTCTGCAAGTCGTAATCAGATTGCAGTGAATGAACGCGTGCGCGTAGAGTTTAAAATGAATGTAGCCGGCGATAATTTCACGCCACCTAATTTTGAAGGTTTTCAAGTAGTCAGTGGACCTATTCAATCCTTCTCTCAGCAATGGGTAAATGGAAAAAGTAGTATGAGTAAATCGTACAGCTACATTTTAAAACCTAATAAAACAGGTAAAGTTTCCATAAAGCAAGCTGTTATGGAATATGAAGGAGCTGAGTATAAAACAGTACCGTTTGACATTACAATATCTAGTGCTGTAGATGAACCTAAAGATGCAAACAGTGAAGAGATTACAGCCAGCACAGATATTCACCTAGTCGCTGAGGTTTCAAAATCAAACCCATATTTAAATGAACCTATTAAAGTGGTTTATAAATTATA
The DNA here is from genome assembly GCF_051251825.1 of Nonlabens sp. GTDB lineage: Bacteria > Bacteroidota > Bacteroidia > Flavobacteriales > Flavobacteriaceae > Nonlabens. The sequence continues at coordinate 152,267 of NZ_JBPOGG010000001.1, forward strand.
TGTGGCAAATAATACTGGAGTAAGTGGCTGGAATGAAATAGACAGTCCTAAATATCCAGATTTTTGGTCGCTTAATGTTGATAATCGCAATGCTCAGGCAAAGAACGGTACTTATTTAGGACAGCCTTATCGTTACTTACAATTGCGTGAAGTAGTTCTATATCCACAGAAAACGGGTGAGCTTGTTATAGAGCCATTAACCTTAGATCTTAATGTTGAAGTTCCTACTAATAAAAGAGACTTTTTCGGTAGAACCATATTTAAAACCGTTTCAAAAACGGTCAGCGCAGGAAGCAGAAAAATTAATGTAAAACCTATACCTACTGTAGGTCGCCCGGCGAGTTACACAGGTGCTGTAGGTGATTTTAAATTTAGAGTTGAACTAGATAAAGCGCAACTAGAGGCTGGAGAAAGTTTAAATGCTGTCGTAAAAGTAGGCGGAACAGGTAACTTAAAGTTAATGGAATTACCTAAACTTAAAGCACCACAAAGCCTAGAAGTATATGAGCCAGCTCGTGGAAATGATGTAAAAACGAGTATTGCGGGAATGAAAGGAACTATAAGTGACACTTATGTGATTGTTCCACAATATGGTGGTAAATATGTGTTGCCACCTGTAGAATTCTCTTATTTTGATCCTAAGAAGGAACAATTCATTACATTAAATAGTGGCGAGAACTTGATCGAGGTAAATGGTCCTGCACCAGCTGCTGGAACAAATACCACTGCTGCAAATACAAATGCAGGAACAGGTAAAAACCACATAGGTAAAGATGCTCAGTTTGCATTTATTAAAACCACGACAGATTTTGTAAGCAAGGAAAAGACTTATTTCTTTGATTCTGCCGGTTACTGGTCGGTTATAGGTGGCTCTTTATTATTAATTCCTATCGTCTTATTAGTAAGACGCAAGCAAGAAGCAATCGCTAGTGACGTAATAGGAAATCGTTTGAAAACGGCAAATAAGTTAAGTAAAAAGTACTTGAGTGCTGCGAGAAAGAATTTAGGAAATCATGAGCAGTTTTACATATCGCTAGAGAAATCGTTACATAATTACCTTAAAGCAAAACTCAACATTCAAACTGCCGAAATGTCTAAAGATAGAGTGAGCGAGTTGCTGCTAGAACGTGGCGCAAATCAAGAGACTAATAAGGAGTTTATTGAATTATTAGCTAGTTGTGAATTTGCAAGATATACACCATCATCTGACAGTGGAATGCAACAGGACTTTGATAAAGCAAGTAAAGTGATTAATGAAATTGATAAACAATTAAAACGCTAATTATGAAGTGGATTATCAGCTTAATATTTGTATTAATTGTTTTGCAAGTTCAAGGTCAGGAAGATGTTGCTAGTACCGCTTTCGCGAAAGCGAATCAAGCATACACTGCAGAGAATTATGAGCTAGCCATAAAAAGCTACCAGCAAGTCCTTAAAACTAATGTGCACAGCTCTGAAGCTTATTTCAATTTAGGAAACGCTCATTACAAACTGAATCAGGTAGGTCCAGCGATTTATAATTATGAAAAAGCCTTGCAGCTTGATCCTAATAATGAAGACGTATTGAATAACTTACAATTTGCACAGCAAATGAAGATAGATGCCGTTGAGGCACTTCCCGAGAATGAGTTGGATTCAAGAGTTAGTAGTATCGCCGGCTCATTGAGTGTGGATGAATGGGCTTATGTGAGCATACTTTTTGTGATTGTTACTATATTATTATTTATACTATTTCATTATTCTCAAACGACTGGAAAAAAACGCTTGTTCTTTATACTCATGATTTTGATAGGGTTAATGGCTGTAGGAAGTATTGCCATAGGGTTTTATGCAAAAAACACTCTTAATAAAGAGCAATATGCCATCGTTTATGCTACAGAATTTACAGCTCGCACTGAACCTAAAACAAGTAGCGACTCCGCATTTGTAATTCATGAAGGAACTAAAGTTGAAGTTCTTGAAGAGTTTAATGAATGGGCGCGCATTTCTCTTGAAAATGGTAGTAAAGCATGGGTAGCACTGGATTCTATTAAGAAATTATAGTCAGCATCTTAACAACTCCATATAGTTAATTGATAATATTCTCACAATTAGTTTAAAAATTCTTTAATTATTCTTTAATTTTATTCGATCTAATAGTAATACTATTAAGTCTTAATTTCTCTGAATAAAATTATCAATATGTTTAAGTATTTAAATAAAGATTTACCTGCAAGTATTGTAGTCTTTTTTGTGGCACTTCCTTTATGTTTAGGAATTGCTCTAGCTAGTGGTGCGCCACCATTTGCTGGAATGATTGCTGGTATTATAGGTGGTATCGTGGTAGGATCATTAAGTGGTTCTCAAATAGGAGTAAGTGGTCCAGCTGCTGGACTTGCCGCAATCGTAATGACAGCTATTACTACTTTAGGTTATGAAGACTTTTTAGTCGCTGTGGTATTAGGTGGATTGATTCAAGTGCTTTTTGGTGTGGCTAGACTAGGAATTATAGGATATTTTTTCCCATCTTCTGTAATTAAAGGAATGCTTACCGGTATTGGAATTATTATTATTTTGAAACAAATACCACATTTCTTTGGTATGGATGAAGATCCACAAGGAGATTTTGCCTTTTTACAATTAGATGGTGAAAACACGCTGACAGAGCTGCTCAAATCAATAAATGCTTTAATAAGTGGTAATTTCAGTATAGGAGCTACAATTATTGCTGTAGCTGCAATGGCTATTTTATTGCTTTGGTCTAATGTACTTTCTAATAAAGGTAAAATATTTACTCTTATTCAAGGTCCACTAGTTGCGGTAGTTATAGGGATAATATATTTTGTGGTAACTAAGGATTCTTCTATAGGTATTACTAAAGAACACCTGGTTGACGTTCCTGTACCAGATGATTTTGATAGTTTCTTAGGTCAGTTTAGTTTTCCAAATTTCTCTGCTTTAAATAATACGGCTGTTTGGATTACCGGTTTTACAATAGCTCTTGTTGCATCACTAGAAACTCTATTATGTGTAGAAGCAACTGATAAATTAGATCCTCAAAAAAATGTAACACCTACTAATCGAGAATTATTTGCACAAGGTACTGGAAATATGATTTCAGGAATGATAGGTGGTTTACCTATTACTCAAGTGATTGTACGTAGTTCTGCAAATATTCAATCAGGTGGAAGAACTAAACTATCTGCTATTGTCCATGGGTTTTTACTGCTTATCGCTGTTATTTTAATACCTACATTACTTAATAAAATTCCATTATCGGTTCTAGCTGCCATTCTATTTATAGTTGGTTTTAAACTAGCTAAGCCTTCTACTTTTAAACAAATGTTCAGCTTAGGTTGGAAACAATGGGTTCCTTTCTTAGTAACTATTATAGGAATTGTATTTAAAGATTTACTATGGGGAATAGGAATAGGGCTAGTAGTTGGAATTATTATCACGCTTATTAAAAGTTACCAAAATTCTCACTTCTTGCATAAAGAAGGAGAAGATGTAGATGATGGAAAAATTAAAATGACTCTTGCTGAGGAAGTTTCATTCTTTAATAAAGCTACTATCCTTAAAGAACTAGACCGCTTGCCTGAGAATTCTTTCTTAGAACTCGATGTAAGAAAAACGAGATCTTTAGATCACGATATTATTGAGATTTTAGAAGACTTTGCAGTTAAAGCTAAAGAAAGAAATATTAATATAAAACTAGTCTCTGAACGTGGGATCGTTGAGAATCCAGAGAGTTATATAGATTTCTTTACATTAAGACCTAAAGTGAAGAAATTTAGGGTAAAATCATAAAATATGAAGAACCTATTCTCTAATCTTAAAGGAGATTTATTTGGTGGATTAACAGCTGGTATTGTCGCATTACCATTAGCACTAGCTTTTGGTGTGCAATCTGGTTTAGGAGCTATTGCTGGATTGTATGGCGCCATTTTTATAGGGTTTTTTGCATCCTTATTTGGTGGAACAAACACTCAAATATCTGGACCTACTGCGCCTATGACGGCAGTAAGTTTAGTAATTATTGCAGGAATTGTTCAATTAAATGATGGCGTTATAGCAGACGCTCTTCCTGCCATTCTTGCTGTGTTTGTTATTGCTGGACTGGCGCAAATTCTATTAGGTGCACTCAAGCTTGGGAAGTATATTAAATATATTCCTTATCCTGTGGTATCGGGTTTTATGACTGGAATAGGTATCATCATTTTATTAACTCAAATTTTACCAGCGATAGGCTATTATCCTGCTGAAGATGATGAATATGTAAACACCTTTAAATACCAGGCTAACGAAGTAATTCTGAACAATATTCTAGAAGAAGAGGCTGACAAGGAACTTCTAGTTTTAAAGGATTTTGAAGAAACGATTTCTAGAGCCGCAAAGATCACACCCGAGCAAGTAAGAACAGAATCTCAAACACTTGCAAAAAGCTCAAGTAGTGGAGTTATAGGTGCCATTAAAATGTTGCCGCAAGCCATAGGAAAGATCAACTGGCCAGAATTCTGGTTAGCACTCATTACCATAGCCATCATTTTTGGATTTAAAAGAATCACAACGGCTATTCCATCTACCTTAATTGCTTTGATAGGAGTTACTCTCGCTAGTTATTTGTTAAAACTAGAAGTGCGCACCATCGGAGAAATTCCATCTGAGTTTCCGCCATTTAATTATGAAATCATCACCGGATTCAATTTAGAACAAGTTGGGCCATATATATTATCTGCTGTTATGTTAGCTTTTTTAGGGTCCATAGATTCTTTGTTAACCAGTGTCGTTGCAGATAATATGACAAAAACGCAACACAATCCTAACAAAGAACTTATAGGTCAAGGAATAGGTAATAGTATTGCAGCATTTTTTGGCGGTATTCCAGGAGCTGGAGCTACCATAAGAACTGTAGTTAATATAAATAGTGGTGGTAAAACTAAACTATCAGGTATGATTGCGGCTGTTCTACTACTTGTGATACTATTAGCCTTAGGCTCATTAGCATCTGAAATTCCGAGTGCGGTTCTTGCAGGTATATTGATTACAGTTGGTATAGGTGTAATGGATTATAAAGGTCTGAAAGTGATACGTTCTATTCCTAAAAGTGATGTGTTTATCATGCTGGTGGTTTTAATACTTACTGTATCATGGGACTTAGTGTATGCTGTAGGAATAGGTCTAGTGATCGCTAGTCTTGTATTCATGAAAAAAATGGGTGATGTTAATTCCATGAAATCAGGAATTAAAACTCTTACAGATTTAAATCTGAAGGATCACGTTGACTATTCAAGAATTCCAGTAGAATTGAGAGAAGAGATATTTATTAAAGAATTGAATGGACCTATCTTTTTTGGGTACACTAAAGAGTTTCAAGCGATGTCACGAGATGTGCCTGATTATGCAACGCATGCCATGATACGTATGGAAAAAGTGCCATTCATAGATCAATCTGGATTGTTTGCATTTGAAGACGTTTTACAAGCACTTGTAAAACGCGGAGTAACGCCATTATTAGTAGGAGTACAAGAACAACCAGAATATAGATTTAGCGCCATAGACATTATCCCAGACTTAGTAGGTGAAGAACATCTATTTGAAAACTATGAGGAGTGCTTACAATGGATTAAAGAAAATGTAGAGGACACCATTCCTAGCGCCTTGGAAGTTTAATGATTACCAGGAAGTGCTAGTAGAATCCACTTGCGTTTCATTTTCATCTCGATCACCACGTATTCTGCGATCTACACGATCGGCCTCAGCGAGGATTTTAGGTAATAAGAATGGAGCTAGTGGCTCAATGTGTTCATAGACTATACTTTCATCTGTGGTTTTATCTCCTAAGAGATTAAACTCGCCACTGGCTGTTTTAATAAACATTAAGATGACACTTGCTAGAAAGCCCATTTTGATCAGTCCAAATGCGCCACCAGCAAGCTTGTTTAAGAAGCCTAGCTTAGCAGTTTTCATCAACTTAGTAACTAATTTACCTACGTAACTTATTACAAAAATGATGACCACAAATGTCAATATAAAGCTTACTATGGTGATATAAGTCTCTTCCCATTCAAACTGCTTGCGTAACCAGTCACCAGCATAATTTGAGAAGTAAATAGCTCCGTAAATTGCTGCTATTAAAGCGAGTAAAGAAGTGAGTTCTACAAAAAAGCCATTGAGATAACCTTTCCAAAGACCAACCAACAACACTATACAAATAACAATATCTAACCAATTCATAAGCTCAAATATAATGAGATGCGATACAACTCAACAATTTTGAATTAAAAAAGGATTGAGATTTTAAGATTCCAGCTCAGATTTTATACGTGCCATTAAGGCTTTTCCTCCTTTTGAGAAGATTTTTTCAGATTGCGCTTTCGCGAAAGCGAGACCATTATCATCATTTGTTTCCTGTAACGATATTTGATCTTGAACATCAATACGTTCTTTACCATCGATACTAAGCAGACAACCTGTAAAATGAATATGATCATTATGAATTTGAGCAATCGCACCTATAGGAGCAGTACAGCCACCTTCTAGCTCACGTAAAAAACGACGCTCTATATCTACACACAATTGGGTTTGCGCATTATTAAGTTGATGCACTGCATCAAGTACTGCTGTGTTATTTCCCATCGCTGCAACCATCATAGCGCCTTGTGCTGGTGCTGGAACAAAACTATCGAGATCAGAATATTCAAAGCCGTAATTACCTTTTAACTGGGCTAGTAATCCTATGCGGTCTAGGCCAGCTTTGGCAAAAATTGCTGCGTTCCAATCTTTATTAGTGTGCAATTTTGAAAGTCTCGTGTTTACATTTCCTCTCAAATCCACCACTTTATGTTGAGAATACATATTGAGCCACTGTGCTTTGCGACGCAAGCTACCAGTGGCGATTGTCATCGCCTCGTCAGGATTAAAATTTGATTTATAGACTAGAATATCTTTTTGTGAAGCACGCTCTAGAACAGCGGCTTGCACCATACCTTTAGGCAATTGAGTAGGCACGTCTTTAAGACTGTGCACTGCAATGTCTATATCACCTTTAACGAGTGCAACGTCTAGTGTTTTTGTGAATATACCAGTGATTCCCATTTCATAAAGTGGCTCATCGAGATTGAGATCGCCTTGAGATTTCACGGGAGATAATTCGGTATCAAAACCTAGTGCTTCTAGCTGTGATTGTACTGTGGTAGCCTGCCACATCGCTAGTTGAGAATCGCGTGTTCCTATTCTTATTTTAAGACTCATAATTAATTGCTTAATTCTTCCAGTTTAAAAACCTTGTTGAGAAGATTTATGGCCTCTTCAGTGCTTTCATCTTCATTGCGCAAGTGGTTTGCAAAATGCCCTGCAATTTTTTGAATAATGCGATCTGCTAGAACGTCTGCTTGCTCGTGATTAAAATCGTCAAACTTAGTACGGCTATTTTTAATCTCAGCATCTTTAAGTGTTGAAAGTTTAGTCTTTAAAGCATGCATAGTAGGAGCAAACTGTCTCGACTCTATCCATAGTTTAAAATCGGCATGGATGGTTGCGATAATTTCTCTTGCTTGAGGAATAAAATTCTCTCTATTTGAAAGTGTCTTATGCGTTATTTTAGATAGCTCATCTAGATGAATTAAAGTAACGTTATCGAGTTCTTTAACGTTGTCATCTACGTTTTTAGGAATAGATAAATCTAGAATTAATAGCGGTTTACTAGTATGAATAACTTGCTTAGAAATAGTAGGTTTTTGCGCTCCAGTAGCGACTATGATAATATCTGAATTTGCAATTTCTTCTTCAAGTTCTGCAAAGTCTTTTACAACAAGATCAAATTTTCCAGCAATTACTTCTGCCTTTTGCTTGGTGCGGTTGATAAGCGTAATCTGTTTATTTACCGTGTGTTTAACTAGGTTTTCACAGGTATTGCGACCTATTTTACCTGTTCCAAAAAGTAATATATTTTTTGAAGGACCGCTCGCTGGGTAATTTTCTAGAATATATTGAGCACTGGCAAAACTTACTGATGTGGCTCCACTGCTCAATTCAGTTTCGGTTTTAATGCGTTTACTAGCTTGAATCACACAGTTAAGCAATCGCTCCATGTACGTATTGATCAGGTTCAGTTTTTTAGAACGTTTAAAAGCCATTTTCAACTGACCTATGATTTCAAAATCTCCTAAAATTTGACTGTCCAGTCCAGTGCCTACGGTGTAAAGATGTTGACAGGCATCATCGTTCTTTTGGATGTATGCGATTTTTTGGAACTCCTCTACAGTTCCCTGAGAATGCTCACACAGCAGCCGTATTAATTGATATGGATGCTCTGCAAAACCATATAACTCTGTACGATTACAGGTAGAAATGACCGCTAGTGATGGAATTCCTTCTTCTTTGGCTTCTTGCAACAACGCATCGATCGCCTCTTCATTTAATGAAAATAGACCACGCATCTCTGCATCGGCTTTGCGATAACTGAGACCTATACTGTAAAATGAAAAATGCTTGGGCTGAACTGCCGCCATGTTAATTCACTAATGAGTAACAAAATTATGGGAGATTAAGCATTTATAATAACGCCACAGGTTCCTTTTTAAACGCAATGAGTTACTTTTGTAACGGAACTTATTACTTTGTACTGATAATGGGTTATAGCATCGCTTTCGCGAAAGCGTAACACATCTATTTAGAGTAATTATAAATAAGATTGATTATGGAAAACATCGCTAGAGGTGCCGCTGAGGTTACCTTAATTGAGGAAGGATTTCAAGTAGTACGCTTGAAGAATGAAACAGATGATACAGCTCATTTTCATCACGATGTGGATAACAGTTATATCCAGTTTCATTTTTGTTTAAAAGGTGAAGTAGAACTGGCTTTTAATGAAGGAAGTTATAAGCTAAGTCTTTCAGAACAAAATAGTTACTTGCTGTATAATCCATCTAGAGATTTACCTATAAACCTAAATTTAAAAGGTCATACATGGTTTATTTGTGTGTTAGTTTCTATTAAAAAGTTCCATTCTCTTTTCTCACCAGACGCGCAACATGTGAGTTTTTTAAGTGCCGAGAATAAGGACAAAAAATACTACGTAGATGGCAGTATTTCTCCTTCTATGGCTGTAGCATTACACCAGCTCATGAATTATAACCTGAACGATGCGATTAAGAGATTGTACTTTAAAGGGAAATCTTATGAATTAATGTCGCTCTACTTCAACAGCCCAGAAGATGCCGATGTGGAAGCATGTCCATTTCTCGTGGATGAAGAAAACATGCGCAAGATTAAAAAGGCCAAAGAAATCATCATAGACCGCATGACGAATCCGCCATCGTTGAGTGAGTTGTCTATGGAAATAGGATTATCGCTCAAAAAACTCAAAGAAGGTTTTAAAGAAGTTTATGGCGATACAGTTTATGGCTTTTTACTCGAGCACAAAATGGATTATGCACGCCAGCTTCTCGATAGCGGCCAGCATAACGTCAACGAAGTAGGTTTAAAAGTAGGATACAGCACGGCAAGTCATTTTATAAGCGCTTTTAAAAAGAAGTATGGAACAACGCCTAAGAAGTATTTGACTGGGAACTAGTTTATGAGCTGTGAGTGTTTGAGTAAAAGTAGGCAGTTGGCAGGTTCGTTTTTTGCGCTTCGCTTTTAAACGGTCGTAGGCAGTTGGTTTAGTTGGTGAGTTTTTGAGCTTTGAGTCTTTGAGTTTTTGAGTAAGTAGGCAGTAAGCAGGTTCGTTTTTTGCGCTGCGCTTTAAAACGTGAGTAGGCAGTTGGTTTAGTTTTTAAGCTGTGAGTTTTTAGTATTCACTAAAATAATAATTGAACCTGTCATTACGAGGAGAGCAACGACGAAGTAATCTGCTGATTATGAAATGCTTTTGATTGTTATATAATAACTACCAAATTACAATCGTTTAAATAGAAACCAACTTTTTATGAGAGCTTTTCAATTTACTGTTATCTGTTTTGTTTTATTGCTAAGTTGTAAATCTGAATTAAAAACAGAAGTTTCTATTGTTGATGAATGCGAGTTTTGGGTTAATTTAAATGATGAGTTTGAAGAAGGACAACATGGATATAGTAATTATTTGAAAAGTAAATTGCCTGAAATAATAAAAGATTATAAAAATCATAAAACGGAAAACAATCGATCAATTAATCGGTACGATGAAAATTTGGCAACTTATATAAGTTTTAGTCACAGAAGACAACGAGATACTAAAAGCCCAAAAGATTCGCTAGTTCAACAATTTTATCATTTAAGCAAACGACACTTGGGTGAGCAACAAATAGTTTTAAATGAGGATAAGTTTTACGAAGTAATAACTTCAGACATAGTAGAAGAAAAGTGGATGGCATTTTTTGAGATTGATTCTATTGTTCGTAAAAAGGCACTGCCCTACATAAAAGAGCATGGTCTTCCTGTAAAAGAAGATTCATTATGTAAAGAAGCATATAAAAGTGTACTATACCGCTTTGCTCAAGATAAAGAGCTGCAAAGTATTTTACAGGAAATGAAGGATAATAATCAAATTACTAAGGATGATTTATCCTTAGCAAATGCTAATTTATTGAATTGATTATAGAAACTTACCCTTTAGGGTTAGGGAAAAGTTTCGGTTTAATGTAGCAGAACCCTTTTTGTGGCTCACTCAGCGTTGCTGAGCTTGTCGTCCACCTGTTTTCCCTTCACAAAGGGAAATGCTTTTAAGGTATAGAATTAAAAGTTTGAGCTGTCATTCTGAATTTACCTACCTGCCAGCAGGTTTCAGAATCTGCTGGTGATGGCAATGGATAAAAATTTCATCATTCCATTTTCCTTAATCGATATTAAGTATTCAAAAAGACATCCTACTGCAGACTATAAACTGAAAGATTTAAAAACTACCTCTTCTTCAACAGCTCTAAAATCTCTTTATAAGTCTTATCATTTTCAGGATGCTCTTTTAAGTAATTATATACGTTGTCAATCACAGCTTGAGAAGCTCCTAAGTCTTCAAAAATGGCCAGATCTTGCGCCCAGTTTTTGATATTTCCTGTCGTTTCACCTAATTGCTGACTAGCTAGAGTCACTTCACGGATTTCCTTATAGACATCAGCTTTTTTGAACTTTACAATTTCAGTGTAAATATCATTAAAAGTCATTTGCTCGACTTGTTTTTCCTTAGAAATACGAGCCAGCATAGTATTAAACACATCCATATTACCGAAAAAGTTCACATCAAACTCATCCAGTCCACAAGGTCTAAGTTTTGCAATCTCTTTAAAAAGTACGTTCTCATGTGCAAAAGAACCATCCAGCATAAACTCTAGTTTTTTGGCTAGTTGCAATTCGCAGGTTTGTTGAGGTGTGTTTTCTGATGGACTATTTTGTGCTTGAGCTACAATAGCAAAGCATATCACAATAGCAAAAAGATACTTTTTCAATGTAATTTTCATTTGATGGTATAACGTGTTGTAGTAATTCTTAGTACACTAGGCAAAGAAAATGCCAAAAGCACTCGTTTACAACTAAACCGCTACATTTTCTGAAATTACCACTGCCTCCAGTGCTTGCTTCACATCGGCAATGAGGTCATCACTGTTCTCCACACCTATGGATAAACGGACAAGAGCATGTGTGACACCTATCGCCTCTGCGTGTTCTTCATCTACTCCAGCATGAGTCATTGAGCGTGGATGCTCTGCCAGGCTTTCAGTTCCACCTAGACTTACCGCAAGACGAATTAACCTCAAAGAATTCAAAAATTTAAAAGCTTCTTTCTCGCCACCTTTTATTTCAAAACTGATCATAGCGCCAGGTCCATCATATTGCTTTTTATAAATGGTATAATCTGGAGAATCGGGCTTAATTAATCCTAGGTAATTCAGTTTTGCTATTTTCTCTTGATCTTTTAAGAAGTTTGCTACTTCTATCGCATTGCGTTGCTGTTGTTCCATGCGTATTTTTAAAGTTTCTAGACTGCGCATTAACATCCATCCAGTATGTGGAGAAGCCATATTTCCTAAGAAGGTACGCAACACTTTTACACGTTGCATAATCTCAGCATTTCCTAGAACGGCACCAGCGATTAAATCACTGTGTCCACCTATATATTTAGTCGCGCTGTACATAACAATATCTGCGCCTAACTGTAAAGGATGCTGCCATAACGGTCCCATATAAGTGTTATCTACACCTACCAGCACTGGTTTTTCCTCAGTTGAAAAATGGTCTGCAATCTCGCGACACATTGTGATATCTATGAGTGAATTAGTTGGATTTGCAGGAGTTTCTATGTGCATTAATGCTACCTTATTTTCATAACCAGCATCATATACTAGCTTAATGATTTCCTCTTTACTCATTCCTGATGTAAAACCTAGTGTATGGATTCCATATTTAGGCAAGAAATGATTGATAAAATGATCTGTTCCACCATATGTTGGTGAGCTGTATAACAACACCTGACCAGGCTCTAAGAATTCCATAAGAACTGTAGAAATCGCACTCATTCCACTTTCAAAAACCGCACAATCATCTGCTTGATCCCATAAACGCAATCTGTTTTCAAGAATCTCAAGATCTGGATTATTGATACGACTATAAATCAATCCCATTTCTTCACCGGGAAGTTTTTCCCGCTTTCCATAAGCTAGCTCAAAGTATGCCTTTCCTTCTTCGGCAGTTTTGAAGACAAATGTGGATGTTAAAAATATAGGACACTTAATAGCACCTTCAGACAGTTCAGGTTTGTAACCATAAGACATCATCAGGCTTTCTGGCTTCATAGAATCTTTCATAACTAGACAGTTTAAAACTGTGACAATTTACTTTTTTTTGAGGATTCAATCGATTTCGTAGCTTATTATTTTTGATACTATAATTACGAGCCACTAGAGTTGAAGATTATGTAATTAAAGACTTACACATTAATTCTTAAAATTTTATTAAATTTAAGCCTAACCAATAAACCAATTAATTATGCCTTACAGTTCAAAACCGCAAGCCTGGTTCTGGGTACTTGCTATTATTTTTCTTTTATGGAATCTTATGGGAATAGGTGCCTGGTCCACAGAAATGGCTGCTTCTGATTTGATTTTAGATCAAATGAATGATCAACAACAAGAGTTATACCTTTCAAGACCCAGTTGGTACATGTATATTTATGGAATAGCTGTTTTCGCTGGATTATTAGCGTGTATCATGCTTTTGTTTAAAAGAAAACTTGCTGTTTTACTGTCTTTAATTTCTCTATTTGCAGTTATCATAACAACTTGTTTTAATGTCTATAATGGTGCTTGGGAAATTATCAGCACAGCAGATAAATTTTTCTTTTTAAGTGTGCCTATTTTATCAATTTGCCTTTGGCTATTTGCTCGTAGTGCTAGCTCCAAAGCATGGTTGCGATAATCTAGAAAAACACATCGCGTGCCACTCTAAAAGTATTGGAGTGCGCTTCAATTATTACTTTAATATCAGGAGAATAACCGCCGCCCATACTACACTGTATTGGGATGCGGTTATTTTTTTGTGTTCTCGCTTTCGCGAAAGCGGATAAAGCAAACTGATCGCGCTCCTTACAACCGTTCAAGCTCATACCTAGTCTACCTAGTTTGTCTGTTGCAACTACATCTACACCACATAAATAGAATATAAAATCAGGTTTTTGTTGAGCGATCAAGTCCGGCAACGTGTTTTTAAGTTCGTTGAGATACTGATCATCATCACAGCCATCTGGCAAAGCAATATCGAGGTCTGATAGTTCTTTTTTAAAAGGATAATTTCCAGCGCCGTGCATGGAAAAGGTGAAAACACTATCGTCGTTTTGAAATATTTCGGCCGTGCCATTGCCTTGATGAACGTCTAAATCGACAATGAGAATTTTTTCTGAAAGTCCATGATGTTGCAAATATCTCGCAGCGATAGCTTGGTCATTTAGTAGACAAAAAGCCTCGCCTTGATCTGTGTAGGCATGGTGCGTTCCTCCAGCAATATTCATAGCAACACCATGATTGATAGCTTTTTCACAACCTTCTATGGTTCCTTGAGCAATGCGCAATTCACGCTCGACGAGTTGTGCACTCAAAGGAAATCCTAATTTGCGAGCCGCTTTACGGTCCAGATTTAAAGTTTTGAGATTGTTCAAGTATTCTTGAGTATGAACGCGCAATACATCTACATCTTCACATAGTTTGCTGGGTTCAAAAAAATCTGTTTTAATAGCGGTTCCTTCAAGTAATAACTGCTGTGGTAACAATTCATACTTTACCATAGGAAATCGATGACCATCTGGCAGCGGATGTTTATATATGGAATGAAAAGCTATGGGAAACATAAATGAGCAGTTGCAATGCAAATATAAGTAGGCGAAAACGGTTGCAAATTACAATCAGGTTTTATGATGATTATCATTTAGGGCTCAAATCCTAATGTTATCTTTGTAGTATTAAATTCAATAATTATGAAAACACTATATACTTTAATGGCGATTTTACTTTTGGTCTCTTGTAATGAGGAATTAAAAGAACAGCAAGTTGCTTTTGAAAGCATGAAACAACAAGCTATGGAAGCACATGATGTCATCATGCCTAAAATGGGCGATCTCATGGACTTGAGCAATCAATTATCTCAAAAAATGGACTCAACAAATACAGATGTAATCATGTCAAAAAAAGGCGAACTTCAAAAAGCGCATGATGATATGATGGTGTGGATGAGAGACTATTCTGAAAAGTTCCCTTATGATTTCAAACTTCCTGAGGATCCAGAGGCTGTTCAACAAAAGCTCAATATGCTGCAAGAAGAACATGATGAGATTGAAGAACTCAAAGTACGTACTCTAAGAGTCATTGATGAAGCTGAGGCTTTGCTGAAGTAAATTCAAAATGTCAATTACGAAAAAGCCGCTAAATCAAATTAGCGGCTTTTTTTATTTCATTATCCCATCGATCACTTTCCTTAGGTAAGAAACACATTTTTTCAACGCCTCATTATTACGTTCTAATTTGCTCATCATGATGGCGCCTTCTAGCGTGGCTATAATAACATGTGTGAGTTCGTCTGTATCAGTTTTTGCTTTTAGTTCACCTTTTTTTAGAGCACGGTCAAAAATTCTTTGAATCGTCGTTTTGAAAGTGACTAACATACCAAAAGATTGCTGTCGTAATCCAGCATCAAGATCATCACTTTCACAAGCACTATTCATTAATGGACAACCACCAGCATAAGGTGGATTCTCTAAATAATTTTCAAAAAAATTGAAAACGACTTCTATTTTGGATTGAAAACCTTCTGTCGCTTTAATGTCTGCGTTGATAATGTCAAACATTTGCTTACTCAAACTGCGCAATGCTTGTTGCTCCAGATCTTCTTTATTTTTAAAGTGTTTATAAATAGCACCTTTAGTAAAACCAGTAGCTGTAGTGATATCACTGAGTGACGTTGCTTTATAACCTCTAGCGTTAAATAGGTCAGCACTGTGCTTGATTATAATCTCTTTAGTCAATTGTGGATTTCTCATAACGTAAAGATACCACTTGGTATTTCACATTTGTAAGTCTCACAACTTCAGATTTCCACAGAGTTATGAACTACTCACAACCTAGATCAAGTTTGGATTGTGCATCGGCATTTGGGAAGCAATTGCCTGATAAGACTGATTCTGGTACATATCGAGATAAGTAAGAATCATAAAGACTATTTTCTATAAAGAAAACTAGATCTTGAATCTCAACTTCAGTAAGTACAACATCTCCTTTTTCGGTTGCGATTTGTGATAAAGGAACGCTTGTGTCTTGTAATTGATGTGATAACTTGTAACGAATTACTTCTTCTATACTATTAAATGTTCCACCATGACCGTAGAAGGATGCATCTCTTAAATTATAAAGAGTAGGCGTTTTAAATTTATAATCGTCGGCAGGATTATTTGTGAATCCACCACGACCTTTTTTTACAGCATCAAATCCAGCATCATCGAGAACCACCGCATTATTACTATCGTCAAAATGTCCAAAACCATAAGCGTGAAATTCCTGATCTTTTAATGCTGGTCCTGTGTGGCAGTTCATACACTGCGCTTTTCCTGCAAACAATATTGCGCCACGTTTTTCTCGTTCACTTAACGCAGCATAATCTCCTTTTAAATAATCTTGCCACGGCGCACGATTCGATAACAAGGTTCTATTATATGCAGCTAGCGCGAGTGCGGTTGTCTTTTTAGAATATCTTTCAAATGCTTGTGTATTACTAAATGCTCTATCAAATAATTCTCTATAACCGTAAGTATCTACAAAGTTCTCATCTATTTGAAGTCTATGAGTATCCTGGCCTACCATTCCTTGAATTTCAAGACCTTGGAAACCTAAATTATTTTCAGGAATTGATGCCCATTGCGCTTGTGTACCAGCATTAGTTCCTGTGCCACCTAGCATTCCATTCCATAGCGCAACATCTTGATAAGCTACGTTTAATAAAGTAGGAACACGTATAGGTTGTAAATCTATAGAGTCTAATGGAACACCTATGTCAAAAAATCTACTTTCACCAGCAGCTCCAAAACCACTACCACACTCACCTATTCCTTGTCTGCGGCCTGAGTAGAAACTAGAAGCTACTGGATGACAAGATGCGCACGCATAAGTTCCTGCCATCACATCCATTTTAGGATTTCCACCAGACGCTGTTTCATGTAGTAATAATTTTCCTAACGCTACTTTTTCTCTAGTTATAGGATTTAATGGGTCTTGTGGGATGGAATTATAATCATCACTTTCTGGCAGGATGAAATAATTGATTCCTTGACCTTCAGATTTTTCTAGTAATAATCCTTCCAGTCTTATATCTAGTTCAGATTTTGCGACTTGATAATCATCGATATCATTTTGACACGAGATCAACATAATGCTTAATAGAAAGAGTAAGGAGAGTTGTTTCATGAAATGAATTTGCAAAAGTAAAATTAACAAAATTTTACGATATAGAGCAGCCTAGATATTATCTTGCACATATGTGGAAAATGACCTATTCTTTTCAATCTACAGGTAAACCCGTTGCATTGCTATTGCATGGATTTTTAGGCAGTAAAAGCCAGTGGAATTCTGTGGTTTCAGGATTAGAAAGCAACTATGATATGCTCATGGTGGAGCTTCCTGGACATGGAAAATCACCATCTGTAAGCGATTATTCTATAGAGGAATTATCTTTTGAGATATCGCAGTATCTCAAGCAATATTTTATTGAAAAAGTTCATTTTGTAGGTCATAGTATGGGTGGTTATGTTGGAGCCGCTTTTGCGAAAGCGTATCCACAACATCTCCATTCTTTAACCATGGTCAATAGTATAGCAAATTCAGACCTGCCAGCACGCAAACAAATGCGTAATCGAGCTATAGAATTAATCGATAGATTTCAAAATGCTTATGTTTCCATGGCTATTAACAATCTGTTTACTAGAGAAGAACACGAGTTATATAAAGAAATCATTGAAGAGATGAAAGCGATGGGTAAAAGTATGACGCTAGAAAGTGTGCTCGCTGCATTGAGAGCTATGAGAGACCGACCGTCACAACTTCTAGATAAGGATCTAAACATTCAATATATTTATGGAAACCGTGATGCAGTAATTGATAAATCACTCATTGAAAAGGAGTTGAGTGCTTTTAATTTTAACGGTGTAGAACTCGCTGGTGGCCATATGCTGCTACTCACGCATCCTAGTGAACTAATACAAAACATGCATTTCATCGAATAATTAGTGTTATTTATCGATAAATTAAAAAACTTAATCTACATTAGCCAGTGTTAAACAGGTATAAATCAGATTTGTACCAAATTACAGGCTCTATGTCCAAGAATTTTTCCCCTATCAAAGCTGCTGCAATTTGCAGTTTTACGGGTCACAATTTAAAAGTGACCCATCAAGTTAATGAACGCGTTCAAGAAATGTGTTGTACTAAGTGTGGTAAACAAATGACCACAAATATTTATGGAAATTTAGTGCCGTTAAGTGATCAGTATTCTCGCATTAATCGCGCGCTGAATCAATTAGCTATTAAAAAGAATCGTAGAGAATTAAGTCTTTAGTCTTTAAAACTATTCCATCCCATTGCTTTAATTGCAACTTGTTCACCAGATCGAGTGATTAAATGAATTCCTTCATTTTGAGGTACTGCGTGACCTATAATACTCAAGCTAGGATTTGCTTTAATCTTAGGAAAATCTTCTTGTTTTACCGTAAATAATATTTCATAATCCTCGCCACCACTCAATGCGATTGTGGTACTGTCTAAATTAAATTCCTCACAAGCCGTAATCACGGTAGGATCTAACGGTATTTTTTCTTCATAGACTTTCATCCCTATTTCAGAATGCTTACATAAATGAATAATTTCAGAACTTAAACCGTCTGATAAGTCAATCATGCTGGTAGGTTTTACTTCAAGGTCTGAAAGTAGTTTTGCAAGATCTTTGCGTGCCTCAGGCTTTAATTGTCTTTCTAGCAGATAGCTGTATGCTTCAATATCCGGCTGGCTGTTTGGGTTTGCTTTATAAACTGCTTTTTCACGTTCTAGAATTTGTAATCCCATATAAGCAGCGCCTACATCTCCAGTCACGACCAGTAAATCTCCATCTCCAGCACCTGATCTATAGATGATATCGTCTGCTTTTTGTTCTCCTATGGCAGTTACTGAAATGACTAAACCAGTTTGAGAAGCCGTAGTGTCTCCACCTATTAAATCGACATTATAAATTTTACAAGCAAGTTTAATTCCGTCGTATAACTCTTCAACTGCTTCTACTGGAAAACGATTAGACATCGCGATAGAAACTGTGATTTGAGTTGCGACAGCATTCATCGCATAAATGTCAGATAGATTTACCATTACCGCTTTGTAACCTAAATGCTTTAAAGGCACATAACTCAGGTCGAAGTGAATTCCTTCCACGAGCATATCTGTAGTTACCACAGTGGATTCTGTGTGTTTTATCACGGCAGCATCATCACCTATTCC
Organism: Nonlabens sp.; assembly: GCF_051251825.1. Taxonomy (GTDB): domain Bacteria; phylum Bacteroidota; class Bacteroidia; order Flavobacteriales; family Flavobacteriaceae; genus Nonlabens. Next base: position 171,238 of record NZ_JBPOGG010000001.1, read on the forward strand.
TTTATTAGTAGAGTCTTGAGTGATTTCTACATTTTTAGTAAGGTAATCTATAAGGCCAAACTCGCCTAAATTTTCAATCGATGTGCGTTGCGGATTTTTATCTTCTATCATGTTGCAAAATTACAATGAAATCTTATTCTAATCTATTGTAAATGCTAGGTTTATACTCAATTTCTATAAAGAATTGTTAAACTATAGAGATTCACCATACAATCATGCGTTTTATAAATTGATAACCGCGAGGTTCAAAAATCGCTGTTGTATATTTGTAGTCATTTTAAATAAGGAATTTTAAGCATATGATAAACGTATCAGACACTGCCAAAACGAAGCTCGCTGTTTTAATGAGCGAAGACGGTTTTGCCATAGATCAAGATTATGTGCGCGTAGGTGTGAAAAGTGGCGGTTGTAGTGGATTATCTTACGACCTGACTTTTGATAAAGCAACTACAGACACAGATAAAGTTTTTGAAGCAAACGATGTGCGCATTGTGGTGGATAAAAAGAGTTTTTTATACTTAGTAGGAACGACGCTAGAATTTAGCGGTGGATTGAACGGTAAAGGATTTGTATTTAACAACCCTAATGCACAAAGAACTTGTGGATGTGGAGAAAGTTTTTCTCTGTAAAACAGTTCAAAGTTTAACGTTCAAGGTTTAAAGTTGAAATGGGAAAAATAGAAAGGTTTGAGGATTTAGAGATCTGGCAGTTAGCTAGAGAAATAACTAATGATATCCAAAACATTTCTAGGAATAGTGAACTGAGGAAAGATTTTAAACTTTACTCACAGATTGATGGTTCAAGTGGATCTGCTATGGATAACATAGCTGAAGGATTTGAAAGAGGTGGAAATAAAGAATTCCATCAATTTCTTTCAATTTCTAAAGCCTCCATAGGAGAAACGAGATCTCAAATGTATAGAGTTGTTGATCGCAATTATTGTGATCGAGCAACATTTGAAATGATATTAAATAAATGCCTTACTCTAAGTCGTAGAACAAAGTCTTTTATGAAATATCTAAAAGAGAGTGATTTAAAAGGAAATAAATTTAAATAGGACTAGTAAGTTTTTTTGTTCAACCTTGAACTTTAAACTTTCATCCTTAAACTAATTTAGAATGTCAAAGTACACAGAAGAAGAATTAGAAAAAGAACTCAAGAATAAAGAGTACGAGTACGGCTTCTATACCGATATTAAATCTGACAAAATCCCTATCGGGTTAAGTGAAGATGTGATACGCATTATTTCTGCAAAGAAAAATGAACCACAATGGATGCTGGACTGGAGACTGGAAGCATACCGTATTTTCATAGAAATGGAAGAGCCAGATTGGGCAAACGTGACTTATGAAAAGCCAGACTTACAATCGATTTCCTATTACAGCGCGCCTAATTCTAAGCCTAAATATGATAGTCTCGATGAGGTAGATCCAGAATTGTTGGAGACTTTTAAAAAGCTAGGTATTTCTATAGACGAGCAAAAGAAACTTGCTGGTGTGGCAATGGATATCGTTATTGATTCAGTATCAGTAGCAACTACATTTAAGAAAACACTAGGTGAGAAAGGAATTATTTTTTGTCCTATATCTGAGGCGATTCAAGAGCACCCAGAATTAGTAAAAAAATACTTGGGAACGATTATCCCACAAAGCGATAATTATTATGCTGCTTTAAATAGTGCGGTATTCTCTGATGGATCTTTCTGTTACATTCCTAAAGGCGTAAAATGTCCCATGGAACTTTCTACGTACTTCCGTATTAATGAAGGTGGAACAGGACAGTTTGAAAGAACACTCGTTATTGCAGACGAAGGTAGTTACGTATCCTACTTAGAAGGTTGTACCGCACCTAGTCGTGACGAGAATCAATTGCACGCAGCATGTGTAGAGTTAATCGCACTTGATGATGCAGAGATCAAATATTCTACTGTGCAAAACTGGTATCCTGGAAATGCCGAAGGTAAAGGTGGTGTTTTTAACTTTGTGACCAAGCGTGGATTATGTGAGAAAAACGCAAAAATCTCTTGGACTCAAGTAGAAACAGGTAGTGCTGTAACATGGAAATACCCTAGTTGTATTCTTAAAGGAGATAACTCAGTAGGAGAATTTTATTCTATTGCAGTAACTAATAATTATCAGCAAGCAGACACGGGAACTAAAATGATCCATTTAGGGAAGAACACTAAATCGACTATTATTTCCAAAGGAATAAGCGCTGGAAAATCGCAGAACTCTTACAGAGGACTTGTAAAGATTACGCCACGTGCTACAAATGCTCGTAACTTTTCTCAATGTGATAGTTTGTTAATGGGTAATGAATGTGGTGCACACACTTTCCCATATATAGAGAACAGCAACAGTACTTCAAAGGTGGAACATGAGGCAACAACTAGTAAAATAGGTGAAGACCAGATTTTCTATTGTAACCAGCGTGGAATCGATACAGAGAAAGCGATTGCATTAATTGTAAATGGATTCTCAAAAGAGGTGTTGAACAAGCTACCTATGGAATTTGCCGTAGAAGCTCAAAAATTACTTGAAATCAGCCTAGAAGGATCAGTAGGATAAACCCATTCAAATTTATTTAGTTATGAAACGTATTCTCGTTTTATGTTTTATTGCGATAGCGACTATCGCTTGTAAAAATCAAGAAAACCCAGCAGATGTTGCTGAAGGAACAGCGACCGTAGCAGAAGATAAAAACACCTTTAAAGGCGAATTTATTTACCTAGCAGATGCTGCTGTTCTTACTACAAAAAACGAAATCTATGCCGTGCGCATCGATGATAAAATGAAAGAACTGAATGATCTCGCCGTGCCACTTAAGCAAACTGAGTTTGATATGGTAAACGTGATTATTAAAGGAGAAGTCGTTCCTAATCCTTTAAAACAGGAAACTGGAGAAGGATGGAATGAAATGGTTATCATTAAAGAAATACTAGAAGTAACTCCAGCGAGCAGTGCTGCGGTGGTTGCGCCTATAAATTAATACAGACACAAGAAGTTAAATAACAGCTATGTTAAAGATAAAAGACCTGCAAGCCTCTATTGAGGATAAGGAAATTTTAAAAGGAATTAATCTAGAAGTAAAAGCTGGAGAGGTTCACGCGATTATGGGACCTAACGGTTCTGGAAAATCTACGCTTGCAAACGTTATTGCAGGACGTGAGGAATATGAAATGACTGGTGGATCTATTGAGTTAGAAAACGAGGATATTTCAGAAATGGATCCAGAAGAAAGAGCTCACAAAGGTGTGTTTTTATCATTCCAGTACCCTATTGAAATCCCTGGAGTATCAGTAACTAACTTCATGAAAACTGCCATTAATGAGACGCGCAAAGCTCAAGGTAAGGAAGCAATGAAGGCTGGTGATATGTTAAAGATGATCCGTGAGAAGAGTGAGATGCTTGAGATAGATCGCAAGTTCTTATCACGTTCTTTAAATGAAGGATTCTCTGGTGGAGAAAAGAAACGTAACGAGATTTTTCAAATGGCCATGCTTGAGCCTAAACTCGCTATACTTGATGAAACAGATTCTGGTCTTGATATCGACGCATTACGTATCGTTGCAAATGGTGTAAACAAATTACGTAGCAAGGATAATGCTACGATTGTGATCACTCACTACCAGCGTTTGTTAGACTATATCGTTCCTGATTTTGTTCACGTACTGTATCAAGGACGTATCGTTAAATCTGGTGGTAAAGAACTTGCTCTAGAATTAGAGAAGCGCGGTTATGACTGGATTAAGGAAGAAGTAGAGGCATAGTTTTCTACTTGAAGTTCTAGTATTAATTAGAGCACTTTTTTTATTACGCTTTCGCGAAAGCGTGAAAACAACAACACATGAGTTTTAAAGACAAAATATTATCTTCTTTTATCGCCCTTGAAAACGAGGTTGATACTGAAACATATGCTCACGGCGTGCGTAACGAAGCACTAGCCGCATTTGAGAAAATGGGCATTCCACAGCGCAAAGAAGAAGCATATAAATACACATCGCTGAAGTCTGTTTTTAACAAAGACTATAGTTTGTTTCCTAAGAAGGAATCTTCTATCGCTTATGCAGATATAAAACAATATCTGATTCATCAAATAGATGCTTACCGAGTGATTTTCATAGATGGAATTTATAGTTCGCATCTATCTCAAACCACACATGATAAATTTGACGTTTGTTTAATGTCTAGTGCACTCAATAACCCAAAGTATAGTCCCGTTATTGAAACTTATTATAACAAATTAGCTCCGCAAGATGGATTAACTTCATTGAACACGGCATTTGCTAGAGAAGGCGCATATATTCACATAGGGAAGAATACTGCGGTAGAAAAGCCTATTGAGATAGTTTATTTCTCAACAGGAAATGAGAGTACGTTAATGACGCAACCACGTAACCTTGTGGTAGTAGGCGAGAATTCACAAGTACAAATTATAGAACGCCACCAGAGTTTAAGCGATAATGAAGTTCTCACAAATAGTGTGACTGAGATTTATGCAAATAAACGTGCTATGGTGGATTACTATAAAATCCAGAACGACCATTTAAGCGCAACGCTTATCGATCACACCAGCGTAGAGCAACAGTCTGATAGTGAAGTGAGATTACATACGTTCTCTTTTGGAGGAGCGTTGACAAGAAATAACTTGAATTTTTACCAGCGTGGTCAGCACTGTAATTCTATTCTTAATGGTGTAACCATTATAGAAGGAAAACAACATGTAGATCACTCTACACTAGTTCATCACACTGCCGAGAATTGTGAAAGTTACCAGCAATACAAACAAATCTTTGATGATAAAGCTGTAGGTGTTTTTAACGGTAAAGTTCTCGTAGATAAAGTAGCACAAAAGATTAACGCCTTCCAGCAAAACAATAACATTCTAGTAAGTGATAAAGCAACGATTAATGCCAAGCCACAACTAGAGATTTTTGCAGACGATGTAAGATGTTCACACGGTTGTACCATAGGTCAACTGGATGAAGATGCCTTATTCTATATGCAAGCTCGTGGGATTCCTAAGAAAGAAGCACGTGCTTTATTAATGTTTGCTTTTGCAAACAGCGTTCTAGAAAGCGTAAAAATCCCAGAAATAAAATCTCGTATTACTAAGTTAATTGCTAAAAAGCTGAATGTAGAGATTGGGTTTGATTTGTAGAGAGTAATTAGAGTCGCATTTCGAGAACCTCAATGCTCGATTTAGACTGATAATTGAGGACTGAGGTTCTCGAAGTCCGCTTAATTTATTATTTAAAAAATACCTTGTCTTTTGATGAGGCATTTTTTGTCGAAAACATATGTTTTTGGTTTATTAGATTGTTGATGATATAGGAATTTTAATAATTCCTTAAAAAACACCTCTTTAAAAGTCCACATCGTACCTTTGTATTATGTTAGATATTCAAAAAATAAGAGCTGATTTTCCTATCCTTAAACGTGAGGTAAATGGTAAGCCGTTAGTTTATTTTGATAACGCTGCGACTTCTCAAAAACCGCAACAGGTGATTGATAAAATCGTAGAGTATTACTCGATGTATAATGCAAACATCCATCGTGGTGTGCACGCGTTGAGTCAAGAAGCCACAGACCTTTTTGAAGCCTCGAGAGAAAAAGTGAGAGTTTTTTTTAATATCGAGCAGGCTAAGCAAGTGATTTTTACTTCTGGGAACACACATTCTATTAATGCTGTAGCTAGTGGAGCACACGTTTTTGTAAAGCAAGGTGATGAGGTTATTGTTAGTGCGGTAGAACATCATTCTAATATCGTTCCCTGGCAAATGCTCTGTGAACGAGTAGGCGCAACCTTAAAGGTGATTCCAGTTCTAGACAGTGGTCAGCTGGATATGCAAGCTTATCAAGAATTGCTGAATGATAAAACAGCTTTTGTAGTTGTAAATCACGTGTCAAATGCTCTAGGAGTCACTAATCCAGTAGAAGAAATTATAAAATGTGCTCACAAATATGGTGCGATGACTTTAATTGATGGCGCACAATCCTGTGGTCACATGAAACTAGACATGCAAGCGCTAGGAGCAGATTTCTATACCATGTCGGGTCACAAAATGTGTGGTCCAACGGGAATAGGGATTCTTTATGGTAGAGAAGAAGCATTAAATGCATTACCACCATATCAAGGTGGTGGCGAGATGATCGATCAGGTAACTTTTGAGCATACCACGTATGCAGGATTACCACATAAATTTGAAGCAGGAACACCTAATATCGCTGGTGGAATAGCACTAGGAGCTGCCGTGGATTACCTCAATGAGCTAGGAATGGAAAATATCGCTGCTTATGAACATGAGTTACTACTTTATGGAACAGAGCAATTAAAAACCATAGATGGTATCAAAATCCTAGGTGATGTGGCTGACAAAGCTGCAGTGATTAGTTTCAATGTAACGACATTACATCCTTATGATATAGGAACGATTGTCGATAAATTAGGTATAGCTGTAAGAACAGGTCACCATTGCGCACAACCAGTCATGGAACGTTATGGTATTCCAGGAACGGTAAGAGCAAGTTTTGCGTTTTATAATACTAAAGAAGAAATAGATATTATGGTACAGGCTTTGCAACGTGCTGTACGTATGCTTTCATAGTACTATCTTTGAGAGCTAGCTATTAACTTAAAAAATACAATATGAGATTATTTACCATATTATTCAGTTTGACACTTTTTACATTAACCAGCTGTGATGAGCAAGATGTTGCCGGAGATTATGATGTTGTTATGGTCGGAGAAAACGATTATTCAGAACATGATATTACGCTTACTATTGTAATGGGTGAAGAAAATTCGATTTCGGGTAAGTCTGCTTGTAATAGATATAATGGCACTTTTGAGAACTTAGGAAAAGGAAAAGTGAAAATAGGTCCATTAATGGGAACTAAAATGTATTGTAAAGATGTAGCTCAAGTAGAGAACGATTACATGAAACATTTAGGAATGGTCACTGAGGTGAAAATGACTAGTGATGGATTACAACTCATGGGAAGTAAAGGCAAAATTTTAATTACAGCAGTAAAACAATAATGGCGAGTATCCAGGACATACAAAATCAAATCGTAGAAGAGTTTGCCATGTTTGACGACTGGATGGATCGCTATGAGTACATGATCGATTTAGGAAAAAGCGTTCCTGTTATAGACGAGCAGTACAAGACCGATGATAACATCATTAAAGGTTGCCAGTCTAAAGTTTGGGTACACGCAGACCTTGAAGATAATAAGGTAAACTTTAGTGCAGACAGTGATGCGATTATTACAAAAGGTATTATCGCAATCTTAATACGAGCCTGGTCAGGACAAGAACCTGCAGACATCATCGCTGCCGATACTGATTTTATAGATGAAATAGGACTTAAGGAGCACCTTTCACCTACCAGAGCAAATGGATTAGTTTCCATGATCAAACAACTTAAAATGTATGCAGTAGCATATCAATCTCAATTGAACTAATTATGGAAGAGATTAACGGACAAGAACTAGGAGAGAAAGTAGTAAAAGTGTTGAAGACCATTTATGACCCAGAAATTCCTGTGGACATCTATGAACTAGGATTGATCTATGACGTGATGGTAAGCAGTGATGCAGAGGTTAAAATTCTCATGACCTTAACTTCACCTAACTGCCCAGTTGCCGAGACACTTCCTGTGGAAATCGAGGAAAAAGTAAGAAGTCTCAAAGAAGTGAAAGACGCTGAGGTAGAAATCACTTTTGATCCACCATGGAACAAAGATTTGATGAGTGAAGAAGCTAAGCTTGAACTAGGAATGCTCTAGATCATGGAAGGCGAGATCATTAATAGAGTCGCAAACTCTAAGCTCAAAACTTTTGACTTAGAAGATTACTATCCGGCTGGAAGTCGTAGTGAGATTGATATTTCTCAGTGGTTACTGGAAGGAATAGTGTTGGTTGAGGCACGCTTTCGCGAAAGCTTAAAAAACACAGACTTCACTATTTATAAGAATCATTACGTTGCCGTACATTGCTCTACTGACGCTATTATACCGCAATGGGCATGGATGTTATTGCAGACTGAGTTGAGCGGTATTGCTCAAAAAGTAGTTTTAGGAACACTTGTAGATCTAGAAACTGCTTTATATGTTCCTATTATAAAAGAACTGGATCTTTCTAGTTTTGAAAACTTACCAGTTATTGTAAAAGGTTGTTCTAATAAGCCAGTTCCCGTAGCTGCTTATATGATGATTACGGAGCGACTGCATGGAATTGCACGTTCTGTAATGTATGGTGAGGCGTGTAGCGCTGTTCCCGTTTACAAGAAAAGTAGGTAGTACGTCGGTAATTTTCTTTTCAATTTCTGTTTTTATTTAATTTTTTAAATAAATGGTAAATTTGCCGTGTAACATTTCAACTTACTATTATGAAAAAAATTATTTTACTTCTTGCTTGTGCATTGTTTACGGTAAGCACTTATGCACAAACTGAAGAAGAACTTAAGGCGTTAAAAGCGACCAAAATGGATTCTATTGCTAAAATCCAAAAAAGAGCAAATGCTATTCAAGCAAAAATCGACGCACTTCCAGGATGGAGAAAAGGTGCTTTTGGAATTTTAGGAGCAAACATTTCAAGTTTTGATAAGTGGTATTCTCAAGGAGCTCCTAACGTGAATTCTGGTAACATAGGATTTACTGCAAATGCGTTTGCAAACTTAAAAAGAGAAAAATACTTTTGGAGAAACAATGCAAACTTGAACTTACAATGGGTAAAGTTTGATAATAAAGATATCGAAACAGATGATGATAGTTTCCAAGAAGCTACTGACGTTTTTAATATTCAGTCTTTATATGGTTACAAGCTTAGTGAAAAACTAGCGGTATCTACATTAGGTGAATACAGAACTACTATACTTAATAACTTCAATGATCCAGGTTACCTAGATTTAGGAGTTGGGGCAACATGGACACCTATCGACAACCTAGTAGTTGTGATTCACCCGTTGAACTACAACTTTGTTTTTAGTAGTGGAGATAGTGTATTTGAATCTTCTCTAGGTGCAAAAATAGTTGCTGATTATACTAGACAAATAGGAGCCATCAACTTCAAGAGTAATTTCTCTACATTCCAAAGTTATGAAAGCTCAAATCTTTCAAACTTTACGTGGATCAACTCTTTTGGTTACACACTATGGAAAAACATAGGTGTAGGATTTGAATTTGGTTTAAGAGGAAATCACCAAGAAGCGGTAAACTTTGCAAGTGCTTTAGATCCAGCAGCAAGTTTTGACACTGTAGATAATGAATTACAATCTTACTGGTTACTAGGATTGAACTATAAGTTTTAATCTGAGCTCAAACATTTAAGTCATAAAAAAGCCCTTAATCATTAAGTTGATTAAGGGCTTTTCTATTTTAATAAGGTGATTTTTATTCCTCTTCCTCTTCCTCTTCGTCTTCTACTAGATCTTCCCAATCTGGGAATAAGAACGCATTATAAGGAAATCGCTGTACATGAATTTCTCTTACTTGGTCATAGACTTTCTTTTTCATCAAGTCTATATTTTCCTTCTCAATAGCAGATATGAAGACTACGTTCTCTCCCATTTTTGCCATCCAGGTGCGTTTCCACTCTTCAAGAGTGTAATGTGCGCTGGTACGTTCCTCAGTTAAGTCTTCTGGATCATAGTCTTCGGCAGTATATTGATCAATCTTGTTGAAGATCATGATCGTAGGTTTATCAACCGCATCAATTTCACTAAGTATTTTATTTACTGAAGCAATGTGATCTTCAAAATTTGGGTGTGCAATATCTACCACATGAAGTAATAAGTCAGACTCACGTACTTCATCAAGTGTAGATTTGAAGGATTCTACGAGTTGCGTAGGTAATTTGCGTATAAATCCTACCGTATCTGTAAGTAAGAAAGGTAAATTTTTAACCACTACTTTACGCACCGTAGTATCTAGTGTTGCAAAGAGTTTATTCTCTGCAAACACATCACTTTTTGCCACAACATTCATTAAAGTACTTTTCCCTACGTTAGTATAGCCTACTAGAGCAACACGCACCATTTTTCCACGATTGCCACGTTGGGTGGACATTTGTTTATCTATAGTAAGGAGTTTCTTTTTAAGTAAAGTAATGCGATCACGTACGATACGTCTATCGGTCTCAATCTCTGTTTCACCAGGACCACGCATTCCTATTCCACCTTTTTGTCTTTCCAGGTGTGTCCATAATCCTACTAATCGAGGTAATAAATATTCATACTGCGCTAGTTCTACTTGAGTGCGCGCATAACTGGTTTGAGCACGTTGAGCAAAAATGTCAAGAATAAGGTAAGTTCTATCTATAATTTTGGCTTCAAGAATGCGCTCGATATTCTTTTGTTGAGAAGGACTGAGTTCATCATCAAAGATGACCGTATCTATATTATGTGCGTCTACATAAGCTTTAATCTCTTCCATTTTTCCTGAACCTAAAAAGGTTTTAGGACTAGGCTTTGCCATTTTTTGGAAAAATCGCTTTTGTATGGTAGCGCCTGCTGTATAAGCTAGAAATTCTAGCTCGTCCAGGTATTCAATCAGTTTTTCTTCAGACTGTTGTTGAGTCACCACTCCTATAAGGATGGCTTTTTCATATTCGTGTGATTCTCTTTCTAGCATTTATAGTTTTAAAATGAGTCTTACAAATATAATGGATTGCTAGTGAGTCACTCTACAATTAGGAAAAGCTTAAAGGAATTATCATCGTTGTGATGGGTAATCTAAATATGAAGTGTTAGTTTTGAAATCCCTACAAAAACTAAAGTATTGACTATTTCACAACAGGCATTTGAACAATATACCATAGCGTTTTATAATCTTGAAAACCTTTTTGACGTTCATAATGAAAAGTATGTGCTTGATGAAGATTTTACTCCACAAGGTCGCCTAGCATGGACACCACAACGCTACCAGAAAAAATTACAGAAATTAAGTGATGCCATTTCTAAAGTGGGAACTTTACAAACTGGAAAATTACCAGCCATAATAGGAGTAGCTGAGGTTGAAAATAAAAAAGTCCTTGAAGATCTTATTCAACAACCTAAACTAGTAAAAGGGAATTATGGAATCATTCATTATAACAGCCCAGATGAAAGAGGAATAGATGTCGCCATGCTCTATCGCAAGGATTTATTTACACTGGAACATGCTGAGCCTATTGCCGTAGATGTAACCATGCCTAATGATGAACCAGATCGTACAAGAGATATATTATATGTAAAAGGAACTCTTGCTGGAATGCCTCTACATATATATGTAAACCACTGGCCATCGAGACGCGACGGCGCAGACTCTACAAACGAGAAAAGAGTTACCGTAGCAAAGCAACTCATGGAACATGTTAATAATGTGGATCCTATCTTAAATAGAAAAAATCAGGAAAAACCTTTATTAGAAAGCACAAACGTGATTATCATGGGTGATTTTAATGATGATCCAGAAAACGATAGCATCAGTAATGAGATTCTACCTTATGGATTTCAAAACGTCACAGCACCGCTCAAGAAATTTCATAGAGGTAGCTTGAATCATAAATTTAAATGGAACCTCTTTGATCAAATCATGATAAGTGATAGTCTCAATAATGATGTTCCAGACGCGCTGTACTTTCATCAAGCCGATATTTTTGATGACATCATGCTCAGGCAATGGAAAGGAAAATACAGAGGTCAACCAGCACGCACATTTGTGGGAAGAACATATAAAGGTGGTTATTCTGATCATTTTCCAGTATTTATGATACTACGTAGGAACTAGAAAGGTCACTCATCTGTAAAAGATTGCCCTTTATCTATTATGAATTTCTTAAACAATAAGAGCTATCTATTTTTTCTATATTCGGTCATCTAAATGACACTTGACATAATTGTTACAGCCATTTTGTAAGCTTTATAGTTTGATTATCAGTTAATAAGTTTATAATTACGCTTTCGCGAAAGCGTATTACAATAAAATCAAGTAACTATGTAAGTCACAATTGATTCCATAGTAGTATATTTAGAACCTTAAAAACTAACTAGTGCAACCCAAAAACTTAACTCTATAATGATGAGAAAATTACTTGCCATGGGGATTTTCCTAGTCTTGTCTGGAACCAGCGTGCTACACGCTCAGCAAGATCCTCAGTACACTCAGTACATGTACAATCAAAATGTCATTAACCCAGCTTATGCTGGAACAAGAGATGGCTTAACTCTTACAACTCTTTACCGTCAACAATGGACTGGTGTAACTGGTGCGCCAGAGACACTAACCTTTTCTGGTAGTACTCCTATAGGAGATCGAGTAGGTGTAGGTCTTTCTGTAATTTCTGATCAAATAGGACCAGTAAAAGAGAAGAATTTCTATGGAGATTTCTCTTATAAATTACAAGTAGGAAAGCAAACTACACTTTCTCTAGGTATTAAAGCAGGTATGACATTTCACGATGTGAACCTTGCTACTATCGCAACTACTGTTCCTGGTGATGATGCGTTTGCAAATCAAATTAATGAAAGTTACTTTAATGTAGGTACTGGAGCGTTTTTATACGGTTCAAACTGGTACGTAGGAGCATCTGTTCCTAACTTGCTTAGTGCAGTTCACCTAGATGAGTCTCAAAATGATACTGGTGCAAAACTAGGGTCTGAAACTCAACATTACTTCTTAACTGGTGGATATGTATTTGACATTAATGAAAACATCAAATTGAAGCCTCACGCACTTGTTAAAGGAGCGTTTGATTCTCCTATGAGTTTTGACTTAAACACAAACGTGTTATTCAACAACAAATTTGAAGTAGGTGTTTCTTACAGATTTCAAGATTCATTTAGTGGTCTAGTAGGAATGCAGTTAACAGATAATGTAAAAGTAGGTTATGCTTATGACCGAGTGGTGTCAGACATTCAAGTAGCGGCAAATTCTTCTCATGAGATCTTTTTAACTTATGACTTGAATTTCCCTCGTAAAGTGATGCAATCACCTCGTTTCTTCTAATCAACTAGCAAAGAAAGAATATCATGAAAAAAATATATTTACTCCTTTTAATTATCATCGCTGGTTCATTTCAAGTAAATGCACAAACCGATGCAACTAAAAAAGCTGACAAGCTCTATGAACAATTACGTTATGTAGATGCTGCCAAAGCTTATGAAAAACTCATCAAAAAAGGTGAGCGTTCTCAACACGTTTATACTAACCTAGCAAACTCTTATTTCTTCAACAGTGAATTTAAAACTGCTGAGCAATATTATAAGAGAGCAACTAAGAAAAATGCCGACGCAGAGACTCTATACAGATATGCTCAAACATTAAAAGCAAATCAGAAGTATGACCTGTCTAACACGATAATGAATCAATTTGCTTCTACAGCTCCTAATGATGATCGTGCCAAAGCATTTAAAATGAATCCTAATTATCTTTCTGATATTACAGGAATGAATCCTGCTTTCACAACTGAGACTCTAGGTCTTAATGGTGAAGCGAGTGACTTTGCTGCTCAGAAAATAGGTGACAAAATTTACTTCTCAAGTGCTCGTAATAACAAGCGTGGTAACTATGGATGGAATAAAGAGCCATACCTAGATATCTATGAAGCAGTAGTAGATAAAAATGGAATGCCAGGTGAAGGAAAATTGCTTGATGGAGATGTAAATACTAAGTATCATGAAGGTACTCTAGATATTACACCAGATGGTAAATACATGTTCTTTACTCGTGTGGATTATATTAATGGTGATTATGATAAAGCTAGTGATGGTGAAAGTAAATTAAATATCTACCGCGCTGTTAAAGCTGGCGGTGAGTGGAGAGATGTTAGAACAACTTCTCTTGAGAGCCAGGAATATGGTGTAGGTCACCCAAGCATCACTGCAGATGGAAAAGCAATTTTCTTTGCTAGTGAAGCTCCAGGTGGACAAGGTGGAACTGATATTTATAAAGCGACTCTTAAAAATGGTAAAATATCTAATCCAGTAAATTTAGGTCCTACAGTAAATACTGCAGGAGATGATTCATTTCCTTACATCGCATCAGACGGGACACTTTACTTTTCAAGTAATGGTCATTTAGGTCTAGGTGGAATAGATGTTTTCAAATATAAAGATGGAAAAGTATCTAACATGGGTGCTCCAGTAAATTCATCTATGGATGATTTTGCATTCACTTACTCTGAGGAAACTGGTAAAGGATTTGTTTCTTCAAACCGTAAAGGTGGAAAAGGAAGTGATGATATTTATGCAGTGAACCGCATAGACATTTGTGAAGTAATGGTAACCGTTACTGCTGTAGATGCTCAATCGGGTAATCCTATCCCAGGTGCTATCATTTCTTTACAAGATGCAGAAGGGAACAGCTTACCTAGCCAGACTACAGATGGTGAAGGAAAAGCAATGTTCACTACAGAATGTAATAAAGAATTCATGGCTCGTGGAGCTAAGGATGAGTATGAAAGCGGTCAAGCTGAGTTAACAGTTGCTGAGGAAGCTACTGCAATGGTAACAGTAGAAATGGAGCCTATTATTCCTGATCCACCGGTAGTAGATGAAAAAATCATCTTGAACAAGATTTACTTTGACTTAGATAAGTCTAACATACGTCCAGACGCAGCTCTTGAGTTAGATCGTTTAGTATCTTACATGAAAAAGAATCCTACTCTAGAGGTTATGGCTGAGACTTATGCCGATGTTAGAGGACCAGATGCTTATAACTTGGCACTTACGCAACGTCGTGCAGAGTCTATTGTAGCTTATGTAGTATCTCAAGGAGTGGACGCAAGTCGTTTAACTGCTGTAGGTCGTGGAGAAGCAAATCCAGTAGTAGATTGTTCTGGAAGACGCTGTACAGAAGAAGAATATCAAATGTCTCGTAGATCAGAATTTACGATTACAAAAAGATAATTACCAAGCATTACTAACTAACCAATGCTTAAAATCCCATCTCTTTATTGAGGTGGGATTTTTTATTTGAACTTGTCATGCTGAACTACGATTCAGCATCTCTTAATGATGGAGACATTAAGATCATAACTATTGCGAAATGGATAACATTGCATGATTACAATTCATTTCTATTTTTAGTCAATAAATTTGAATGTTAATTAGAATCCAAGATTTTAAATTAGAAAACTTATAGTTAAGATGAGAATTATATGAAATTAGAAATTGTATTTGAAGGTTTTAAAGTATCAATTTTGGAGGATAATAAAAACTTGTTCAATCTCAAGATTAAAGATAAATCTTTCCTATGGAGTTCTAGAATATGTGCTTATGAAGATAAACATCTGTATGGAGAGATTTCGTCAAGCTCTTTTAGTTTTAAATCAAAATTGAAAATAGGTTTACAGGATTATCAAATAAGATATGAAGCAAGTGGATTTGCAGGCTCTTATTTGTTGTCAGGGAATAGTGGTCACTATGAAATAATTCCACATAAAGGAAACAAAGTTTCAATCTTTAAAAATAATATACAAATCGGCTATTATGAAAAGGATTTAATTAATGTTTTAAAAGATCAAAAGATAGTACTCTTCTGTGATAAGTACGTTAAGTTTAAATTGATCATTATGATAATATTGAGTGTGGAATTCTCTGGTAGTAGTGATAGATCTACTGTTAATATCGATTTTGGGAATATAGGTGGAGAGTTAAGACCTTTCGATGAGTCTTGGTACCCAAAGGATGATTATGATCGCTAAACTCTTAATTTAAAGTATTTAAATTTGATAACAAAAAAGCCCATTGCAAACAGCAATGGGCTTTTTTATTGAGTTTTCGCTTTACCTGTACTGAGCACAGTCGAAGTAAGCGAAAATATAAGTTTACTAGTTACTAGTTACTAGTCATAGAGATGTTATCTAGCTCATAAGTACCATCAGTTCCAGCATTTCCTGAACCATCATAACGGAAAGCGATGTGGCCAGTTCCAGTTACACAGTCAAGAGATACAAAGTCAGAGAATACCCAGTTACCGAAGAATTCACCATCATCTACGATAGTAGCATCTGCAAGTGGTTTCCATGATGCTGTTGCAATTCCTGCAGTTGTTCCATCCCAATCGTCTGAGTACAATGCTTGCATGTTTGAACCGTCAGAGAAACTGTTTGAAGTTTCAAAAGAAAGTACTTCTCCTGATTGTGCATCAAAATCAAATTCTGGTGTAATTAACCAAGATATAGTTGATACATCATTTGAATTAAATGAACCTACACGTACACTTTTACCTAATGAAGCATTTGTTCCTCCAGAAGTATATACTTCCCAAGTCTCAGTTCCTGCTTCAATAAAGTTAGTCCATCCTGCTGGCATAGCTGCTGCACCTGTAGATTGAGTTTCAAAGTTCTCACTTAATAAAGTGTTAGGTCCAGCTGCTGCTGCATTACCACAAGAAATAGGAGATAAATCACAACGATCTGGATCGTTAAGTTCAAAATCTTCTGGAGTATTTACGTAAAGAACATACTCGTCATCAAAGAAATCTCTAGTTAATACAGCGTTGATAGAACCTTTTCCATCTGGAATGTTTAATGCTTTAAAGTCAGAGAATGTGCTTGTCCATAAGTTTGCAGTTGCTCCAAAAGCATCATTACAACTCTTAATACGACGCTCACCATCAAACTGGTCAAATGACTCAGCTGCAAATGATAATTCGATTTGCTCTTCCACAAACTGAACATTGCTCACACGCACCCATATTAATTCAAGAGCATCAGAGAAATCTGCAAACTCAACGTCCACAGGAACGATATCTGCAACTACGTTATCTCTCACGATTGTTTCTTGCTCACTTGAAGCAGCGATACGCTCAATGTCACTACCTGAACCTGCAATACCTAAAGTGGTAACTCCATTTGAAGTTCCTACAGTAAGACCTGTTAGTTTCACAAATACTTTTCTACCAAATTCATATCTAGTAAATAAAGGATTAACATCTATAGAGATGGCAAGACCAGCTGTTGGGTTTTCTGGTAAATCTTGAATGATTAATTCCTTAAACCAGTTTCCTCCTTGATCATCAGAGATTACATATCCTGTAATGTACTCATCTACACCACTAGTTGATTGTTCAAAAGTTAAGGTGTCATCACCGCTTTGTGCTAATCTTGAAGCAACAGTGCTTAAACTAACTACGTTACCATCTACAGTAACTGGAGTTGTATCATTAAAAGTAGGTGCTGTAAAATCATCATCTCCTACACAAGAAAATGTGACCGCTGCGATAAACGCTAGTGCTATTATTTTATGAAAAGTTCTCATATTGTTCATTTTATATTTCATCATTAATATTATTAAAATCTTAGGTAAACGTTTAAGTAGTAAGTACGGCTATTTCCATAGAAATAACGCGGTGCAAATACTTCAGTAGGATTGTTACTATCATCTAGAACGTCTTGATAATTTGCTAGACGACCTTGCTCAAAACCACCAGTTCTGTATTCTTTACCGAGTACATTATTAATGGTCGCAAAAAATCCTACATACTTATCACCTATTCTCCATGATTTCCCACCTACGATATTTACTAATTCGTATGGATTAAATTGTTTTTGTCTTAATAAATCTCTTGCGATATCCTCGTCATAGTTAGCAATAGGTAAACCGTCTAGGTCAGTGACAAAGTTTTCAGTTCTTCTTAATGCGCTAACATCTACGTAAGAATTTGCAAAAAAGTTTGCTGTAGCACCTACGAACCAGTATTCTGGATCACGGTATTCAAAACCTACTTGATATGCACGTTCTGGTCCACCAGCTACGTGGTAATCTTTCAATTTAGTCGTTCCATCACCAAAGGTTAGGTCCACGTTAGGAAAGTCATCACTATTCAAATAAAGATTAGGATTGTTGCTATAAGTATTTGTTCCAAAAGCGGCAGCAGCTTTTAAAGAAATAGTAGGAGTTGCTTGAACTTCTATACCTACTTCTCCACCTACATTGCGACGATCTATATTAGTCATCACTTCTTGAACAAATGCGTTTCCATCTTGAGTAGGAGCACCAGATAAACCTTCTACAAAGTAGAAACCTACATCAGTTCCATTTTTAAACTGTGTGAAATATCCAGTAAGTCTAGCTTTAATAAAAGGAGTTCTAAATATATAAGAAAGGTCTGTTGAATAAACTGTAGAAGATTCTAGACCAGTTGTAGTGTTGTTGTTTTGTCTTGCGTTAGGAAATGCGCTTCTTATAGTAGGAGCGTCTGTCAAATAAGCTCCGTTAACGTCGATAAAACTTTTACCACTTAATTTATAAGTCGCTCCACCTTTAATTCCAAAGTTTGTAAAGTCTAATTTTTCTCCTTTACCAAAAGAATTATTTGCAAAATTTCCATTACGGAATTTACCATCTCGTTGATAAGAAGTTTGTGTCACATTACCAGCAACATAGAAATCTACTTTCTTAGTTTTGAACTGAGCCTGTGCAAACGCATCTACTTCATCCACAAGAATATCGTAGTTGTACTTGTAACGATCTCCTTCACCAGCAATGCGGTTAGGATTATTTAAATCAGATTGTGCTGCCTCATCTTGAGTGATGTTTGCTGTTTCTTGTGCAAAGAAATCTACATCTAGATAACCACCACCACCTAATAGGTCAGCTATGCGAGCATAGTTTTCACTTTTTAAGTTACGGTAACTTACACCACCAGTAAATAAAATGTTATCTGTAATGTCTGCAGTAAGAATTGAGCTAGCCATTAATAGATCATCATCGATACGGTCTTCTTGAATCGCATAAACACTTGTTCCACCTAATTGTGTGAACGAAGCATTTGCTCTGTATAGAGAATTCCAGTCCAGTTGACCATCGTTGATAAACTCTTGTTGAGCAAGATATGCTTGAGATAAATCATAAGGAGTATCACCATTACGTAAAAAGTAACTAGGTAAATTCTGGTAGTAATCAGGATTTGGGTTACGAGCTCCACCTATGTAAGAATCCTGTCCATCAAGTGTTACTAAACGAGTACCACCATTATCGATACGTGTGTTACCTGTAAAACCAAATTGGTATCCTACGTTAGTGCTCAATCTCATTTTATCACTGATTTCCCAGTTGTGATTCAACATTAAAATAGGCTCATCAATTTCTCTGATGCGGCTGTTGCGTTTCTCACCTTCAAAATAACCCCAGTTTGCATTATAAGTATTACCTCTTAAACTGTGAATCTCTTCAGTAAGTGGAGATTGACGACCACGACGGTTAGGCGTGTACATTCCAGTAAAGTTTAAGAAATGCTTTTCATTAATCTTTTTCTCTACAGACAGTCCTATAGAATTTGCATCATAAACAGTTCCATCTATAAAACCTTCTTCACCAGCACGTCTAGATGCAGTAACAGAATAAGCCCAGCCGTTGTTTTTTAAACCACTACTATAAGTAGCCATAAAACGACCTGTATAACTACGATTTGCAGACGCATATGAGATACGAGTTCCTTCACGTTGTTGTGAAGCTCGCATGTCTATACTTTGAACACCACCTAATCCTCCAAAAGAATTATCGGCAGCAGCAAGTCCCATTGTAAAATTCTGGTTGCGCTGTAAATCATTAATTCCACCCCAGTTACTCCATTGTGGTCTTCCTGAAAAGATTTTATTCATAGTCAGTCCATTAATAAGGACACGACCATCTTCACTATTTAAACCACGAGGTCTGAAGAATGTTGCACTAAAATCATAAGCAGCAGCTCTCAAGAAAATATCTCTAGAAGATTGTAATAATCCAGACACATTGTTTGCCGCATTTTGATCATCAGACAGGTCATTTTCTGTTAAAGAAATCATCCCAGCCGTTTGATCTTGATTGCTGTAATCAGCTCTTAAGTATAACGGGTCTATGTTTACCGGCACAGCAATATCAACTACGATAGGCATATTACGGTTAAAATGATCTGCAGCGCTAACTTGTAGTTTTTGCTCGCCTTGAGGAATTCCACTGTTGAAATTGAAGAAACCATCAGCATCAGTAGTTGCTGTAAACTTAGTTCCCAGGATTTCAATCAGCGCTCCTTTAATAGGTTCTTCAGTAGATTCATCAATCACTCGACCTTTGACCACTTGGGCACTGGCAATCGAGCCACAGACTAGTAAAACTAACAAAACCAACTTGCTAATTTGTTTGTTCATAAGAGTTGTTTATTAATATATCGTTATTAATCGGCTGCAAAAATACGTTTTTCTTATGTTAAGAGTATCTTTGGCGCGGCGTTTGTATAAATGTTTACATAATGTTAATCTAAGATATTTTATTATATGTATAAGTACCTAGTTACCAGTGCGATTGTTTTCTTCGCTTTCGCGAAAGCGTCTCACGCACAACAAGATAAGGATAATGCAAAACAGTACAAGATTCAAACTGTAGCATTTTACAACCTTGAAAACCTCTTTGACATTGAGGATGATCCTACTATTAATGATGAAGCCAGCCCCATGATGGAAATGGCCGAAGGATTAAGAGCCGAAGTTTATGAAAAGAAACTGACGAATATGGCTCGTGTAATCAGAAAAATAGGTGCCGACAAAGCAGGAACCGCTCCAGCAATTCTAGGAGTTTGTGAAATCGAGAATCGCAAGGTTCTAGAAGATCTTGCAAGTCACCCTTTACTGAGAGATTATGATTATGGAATAGAACATTATGATTCACCAGATCGTCGTGGAATAGATGTAGGTCTTTTATATAAAAAGAGCGAGTTTACCGTGAGTAATTCACAATCTCGCCGTTTAGTAATTACAGATAATACCGATGGAGATCGCATTTACACGAGAGATCAACTTGTAGTAAGTGGTGAGTTGAATGGAGATCCTATAAGCTTTATAGTAAATCACTGGCCATCGCGTCGTGGTGGTGAGCAACGCAGCAGACCTAATCGTGTAGCAGCAGCAGCATTAAATAAAAAAATTATTGACTCATTACATGTTTCAAATGCTATGTCTAAAATCATGGTGATGGGAGATTTAAATGATGACCCTACAAATGTGAGTGTTCTTGAAACACTAAACGCACAACAAGAACAGGAAGATGTAAAACCTCAAATGATCTACAATCCTTATATCCAGATGTTAAAAGATGGATATAACACGCTAGCTTATCGAGATGCAGGAAATATTTTTGACCAGATCATGGTAACATATCCATTGCTTAAACAAGCAAATCAGGACGGTTACTTCTATTTTCATGCTGGAATTTATAATCCTACTTTTATGACTAATAAGAAAGGACGTTATAAAGGATATCCACTACGTAGTTATGATAACGGGAATTTCACAAACGGATTCAGTGATCACTTTCCAGTTTATGTGTACCTAATTAAAGAAGAAAAATAGAAACTTTTAGTTTTTAAAAGTATAAATAAAAAGCAGCCTATCGAGGCTGCTTTTTTTATTTAAAAATGGAAGAATGCATTTTGTAAATGTTCTATCTGTGTTCCAGCTTTATTTTTTATAATGGCGACGATGTCAAATCGTGCCTCAGCATCATCATTACCGTGATGTTGAATATAATGATCTGCGGTGGTGACTAATCTTTTAATTTGGGCTGGTTTTAAAAAATCTTGTGGATCGCCAAAGTCTGGAGTGGAACGAGTCTTTACTTCTACAATTACGATAGTATTGCCTTTTTGAGCGATGATATCGATTTCACCTTTGAGATAGGTATAATTAGTAGTGAGAATTTCATAACCATGTTTCAATAAATAAGCAACGGCTATTTTTTCTCCTTCTTTACCTAGTTCGTTATGATCTGCCATGATTAATAAGTAAAGGTAATGTGGTCTTTAAGAATAGAAACCTGCATTTCTTCTCCTAGTTTTAAACTGCGGTTGTCTTTTACATGACCAGCAGGGAAATTAAAAATAATAGGATAATCATAATCTGCAGTAAGATCAGTGATGATTTCTTGAGCATTTTTCCCAAATGGAATTTCATGATCTCTCATATCGCTCATGCCGCCCACGATGATTCCTTTAAGGTTCTTAAGGAGTCCAGCTCTTTTAAGTCCATACATCATACGCTCTATATGATATAGATATTCATCGATGTCTTCAATAAATAAAAAGCAGCCGTCGGTCTTGGGAAAGCTTTCATAACCTAGTAAACTGTATAAAATCGATAAATTTCCTCCTATTATAGGAGCTTGTAATTCTTGAGGTTTTAATTGATGCTCGTTTTGAATTTCAATAGTTTGCGATGCGCCTAATAAGGCTGTTTTAAAACTATCGATACTGCTTTGAGGTTTATTTTTAAGCTCTAGTGGCATAAAGGTATGCAAGGTTGAAATTCCCAAACCTTGCAAATGACTATGCAACACCGTAACATCTGAATAGCCTATGATGAGTTTTTTGAAGTCCGCTTTCGCGCGATGTGCTGAGCTTGTCGAAGTAAAAGCAGAAAAATCAATTCCATCGATAAGCTGTACCGTTCCGTAACCACCACGTGCAATCCATATTGCGTCTATATCATCGTCATTTAAAGCGTTTTGAAAGTCAGCAGTTCGTAAAGCAACATCACCGCCCATTTGATGATATTTTGCATCTATGGTTTTACCATAACTGACACGCAAACCCCATGATTCCAGCAATTCTTGAGCAGGTTTTAAGTCTTTTTTAAATGCACATCTCGCTGTGCATAAGATTCTTATATGAGCATTTTTAGCTAAAAAATTCATGTTCTAGACATCTAATAAAACAATTTGTGCGTATAAAGATTAAACTAAACAATATACTTAAAGTCTTAATTATAAGTTAACTAATATATATCTTTAACATCAAGCTTTATCAACTTGCTTATGGAAATTTTTGCCTCTTGTAATACTGCCACCTTAGCTCCTTATGTTCCTACGGCTTCTAAACCGTGGAATATACAACGAGTCAGGCATGTTTTAAAAAGATTGGGTTACGGTCTCGATGTAGCTCAAGAACAAATTATTTTAGGACAATCGCCTACCGCATTTGTAGATACTTGGATTACAGATTCTGTAAATTACATGAATACTCCAGCTCCTATTTGGGCAAACTGGGATCGATCTGATTATACTGATTATGCAAATGAGCGCTTTCCACAAATAAAATCGTGGTGGATTCAAACTTATGAGGATTCACTAAATTTAAAGATGAGATCTAAAATGACGCTGTTCTGGCACAATCATTTTGTGACTCGGGTAGAAGATTACAGTGCGCCATCATGGTTGTATCAATATTATAATCTATTACAAACACATGCTTTAGGGAACTTTAAAACACTTACTAAGGAAATAGGTAAGAGTGAAGCGATGCTAGTTTATTTGAATGGTGTTTTAAATAATAAATGGAGTCCTAATGAGAATTACGCTCGGGAACTCTTTGAGCTTTTTACTTTAGGAGCAAATAATAACTATACACAAACAGATATAGTTGAAGCTGCAAGAGCATTAACTGGATATAATAATTGGACAGATGTAGGAGCGCCTATTAATTTCCAAAGCTCTTCATTTGATAATACAAATAAAGTAATCTTCGGTAGTGCGCCTACTAATTTTAATCATGATACGCTAATAGATCACTTGTTTAATGTAAGAGCAAATGAGATCTCTGATTTTATAGTAAAGAAAATTTACAGAGCATTTGTAAGTCCTGAATTGCCAGCGCAATCTATCATTGATCAACTGGCAACTACTTTTAGAAACAGCAACTGGGAAATAGTTCCTGTATTGAGACAGCTTTTTAAAAGTGAGCACTTTTTTGAGGATGACGCTATAGGTTCTATTATAAAAGATCCTATGGATTGCTTGTTGAGCTATTTCAAAGAGTCAAACTTTCCATTTACCACGCAACAATTAGAAGTTGTTTTCTACTATTCTGGTAATCTAGGAATGGAGTACTTTAATCCAGTGGATGTAGCTGGCTGGCAAGGCGATCGCGATTGGATCAACAGTAGTACTATTACAGGAAGATGGCAAGGACTAGAATATATCATGTGGACTACCTGGAACTTAAATGAAGAACTTTTCAGGAATCTAGCGATTTCTATTGCTAGTTCAACTAACGATCCTGCCATCATAGCTCAAGAAATTGTAGATCGTTTTGTGCCTAAAGCCTTGCACACCGCAGCAGATTATGCACTCGCCACACAAGTCTTTAAAGGTGACGTACCACAAAACTATTATGATACTATGCAATGGAACTTAAATTGGGGTTCTGTTCCATATCAGGTGGTTCTTTTAATGCAGCACATTTTTAGAATGCCAGAATTCCAACTTAAATAACTAGCGCAATGTGTGATACTCATAAAAAACATCAAGATCCTAACTCACAGGCGCATCATGAAGAGCATGAGGCCTGGAGTCGTAGAACCTTTTTACAAGCACTAGGAATTGCTGGTGCAGGAACATTTGCACTAGGTGGAGCTCAAATCTCGAGCGCCATGGCAAGTCCTATAACCGCAGCACTTGCAGCTAGTACAAATGATCGAGTACTAGTCTTAATTAGATTAAAAGGTGGAAACGATGGACTCAACACTATCGTACCGTTAAATGATTATGGAACCTATGCCGCTCAACGACCTAACATTGCTCTAGCGCAATCCAGTCTTTATAACCTTTCTACAGATTATGGACTGCCATCATTCATGAGCAGTTTACAATCTCGCTGGGGAAATGGTGAGATGAAAGTCGTTCATGGAGTAGGATATGCTGGCCAGGATTTATCGCATTTCCGTTCTAGTGATATCTGGGCAAGTACAGATGCTGTAAACCAAGAAGAAACCGGCTGGATGGGAAGATTCTTTGAAAATGAATACCCTAACTTTTTACTAAGTCCGCCAGCGATTCCACCGGCGATACAAATAGGTAGTTTAGGAAACCTAGCTTTTGAAGGAATGCAAACTAACTACGCATTTTCTGTGGCAGATCCTCAACAATTGTACAATCTCGCTCAAAACGGCTGGCAACACGATGCTTTAAATGTACCACCATGTACTTATGGAGATCAACTCAGTTTTTTAAGAACGACCACTAATAACACATTTACTTATGCTGGTGTGATTAACACTGCATATCAAGCCAGTACTACTCAAGCAACTTATGGAAATCATACCATTGCAGAGCAACTTGCTATCGTAGCACGATTGATTAAAGGTCAGCTGGGAACTAAAGTTTATATGGTCACGCTAGATGGTTTTGATACCCATGCAAATCAAGCTGGTACTCACGCAGACCGTATGCAAAAATTAGCAGAATCTATTGATGCTTTTTATACAGATCTTGCTGCATATGGAAATCAAGATGAAGTGTTGTGCATGACCATTTCAGAATTTGGTCGTCGCGTAGAAGAAAATGGATCTAACGGAACAGATCATGGCGCCGCGGCACCTATGATGTTATTTGGCGGTGGATTGAATGGTAACGGATTTATAGGAACACATCCTAGTCTAACTAATCTGGACGCTGCTGGAAACATGATTCATAGCACTGATTTTAGAGACGTTTATTCTACGGTGATGAAAGAATGGCTCTGTATCGATCCTACCACGGTAGATCAGGCCATGCTCAATGGGAATTATAATACGATCAATCTAGGATTCAATTGTACCACACTTTCTACTCCTGGATTTGATACGCAAGATTTCAAGCATTTTGTTGTGAATAGTCAGGATAGCGATGTGCTTTATTTACAAATGGATCAAGGTCGCAAACTCGATATAAGAATTTTTAACTTTCTAGGTCAGGAAATCGGCCAGCTGGCTCATGAATATTACATGGCTGGAGTACATGAGATTCATATTAAAGAGACTTTGAAAACCCGATTGCCTTCTGGGAATTACATTTATAGAATAAGTACTGGCGGTAATGAATACTCGAGTCAGTTTTTGATGAGGTAGGATTGTTTGCATTTCGCTTTCGCGAAAGCGAGATCAAAAAACACATTGCAATACTCAAGCCTACAGAACTCAATGTAACACTTCACAAAACACGTGCGTAGCTGTACCATTAATCGTAAATTTGCAACTCTCAAAACAAGTTCATGAGCAGTCAACAACGATTTACGATTACGGCAGCGTTGCCATATACTAACGGTCCAGTCCATATAGGTCACCTTGCAGGAGTTTACGTTCCTGCCGATATTTTTGCGCGTTACCAGCGCATGCGCGGTAGTGATGTCGCTTTTATTTGTGGTAGTGATGAGCATGGTGTGCCCATTACGATTAAGGCAAAAAAAGAAGGAATCACACCTCAAGAACTCGTAAATCGCTATCATAAAATTATAGGAGATTCTTTTAAGGAATTTGGAATCACATTTGACCATTACGGTCGTACCAGTTCTGAGGAACATCACAAAACGGCGAGCGCTTTTTTCACAAAATTATATAACGACGGTAAGTTTATAGAGCAAGTTACTGAGCAATTATATGATCCAGAGGAAGACCAGTTCCTGGCAGACCGATTTGTAGTAGGAACTTGTCCTAAATGTGGTAATACTGAGTCTTATGGAGACCAGTGTGAGAAGTGTGGAACTTCACACAATGGAACTGATTTAATAGATCCTAAAAGTGCCATCACAGGAAACACACCAGAGTTAAAAGCGACTAAACACTGGTTCTTACCGCTCGATGAGTACAGCGACTGGTTGAATGAGTGGATTGTAGAAGGTCACGCCAAAGATTGGAAAAACAATGTGCTAGGTCAAGTGAAAAGCTGGATTACAGATGGTTTACATCCACGTGCGGTAACTCGAGACCTCGATTGGGGAATTCCAGTTCCCGTAGAAGGAGCAGATGGTAAGGTGCTTTACGTTTGGTTTGACGCACCTATAGGATATATAAGTGCTACTAAAGAATGGGCAGCTCGTGAAGGGAAAAATTGGGAAAATTACTGGAAAAAGGACGACACAAAACTAGTGCACTTTATAGGTAAGGATAACATCGTTTTTCACTGTATCATTTTCCCGGCGATGTTAAAAGCGCACGGCGATTATGTACTACCCGATAATGTTCCAGCAAACGAATTCTTGAATCTAGAAGATGATAAAATCTCTACTTCCAGAAACTGGGCCGTATGGTTGCATGAATATCTAGAAGATTTCCCTGGACAGCAAGATGTATTGCGTTACGTACTCGCTGCAAATGCTCCAGAGACTAAGGATAACAATTTCACCTGGAAAGATTTCCAAGCGCGTAATAATAATGAGCTGGTGGCAAACCTAGGGAACTTTGTCAATCGAGTGATTGTACTTACTAATAAGTATTACGATGGAGTTGTTCCACAAATAGTGAATCTTACACAGCGTGATCAAGATGTTTTAGATCAAATCAAGTCATATCCTAAGATCATAGGAGATAGTCTAGACCGTTATCGTTTTAGAGAAGCGCTGCAAGAATTAATGAATTTATCCAGTTTAGGAAATAAATACATTGCAGAGGAAGGACTTGAACCATGGAAACTGATTAAAACAAATCCAGAGCAAGTTCAAAACATCATGTATGTATGTTTACAGCTTACAGCAGCACTTGCCATATTAAGTGAGGCTTTCTTACCGCATACAAGTATTAAATTAAAGAAAATGCTTGGTCGAGCGGAGTCGAGACCTACATGGGAAACGGTAGCTGGTTCAGAACCACTATTACCTTCCAACCACAAAATCAACAAAGCAGAACTCTTATTCTCTAGAATAGAAGATGAGCAAGTCACTGTACAATTAGATAAATTACAAGCTACTAAAGCTGCAAACGCAGTTGAAAATCTAACACTTATGCCACAAAAAGAAGAAACTAATTACGACGACTTCATGAAAATGGACTTGCGAGTAGGAGAAATTCTTACTGCCGAGAAAATGCCCAAAACAGATAAGTTAATGGTCATGACGGTAGATACTGGAATAGATAAAAGAACGATTGTTTCTGGAATCGCACAACATTTCAGTGCTGAAGAATTAGTAGGTCGTAAGGTGACAGTACTGGCAAATCTAGCTCCTAGAAAATTACGTGGTGTAGAATCTCAAGGAATGATTTTACTGGCTGAAGATCCTGAAGGAAAATTAGTCTTTGTAAATCCAGATGATGCGGTTGTGAATGGGGCGACTATAGCTTAGAAGATTTGAAATATGACATGCCAACTATTCTTGTTGGCATTTCTAAATCTAAACAAGACATTTATTACGCATTACTTACTGCTTATTAAACTTATCATTTTGTAGTATTTTTATACCAATATTGATGCTATGAAATTATTTACGCTGCTATTAAGTGTTTTTTTATGTATTCCAGGACCTAAGGATTCTATTAAACTGGATAAAAAATTTAAGATTGAGGGAACTTTTTCTGGTAATATGACTGGAGAAGATAGTTTTCATCTCATAATTGCAAAAAACACAGAAGATAAAAACTTCAATATTCTTCCTTATACCTTTGCAAAAGGTGCTGTAAATGAATTAAAGCCTATAGTTTTTGAAGATAAATTGGGCGTTTTATCATTTCATAGCAATGATGAATCTTTCACGATCATTACTAAAACTAAAAAAAATAAAGAGGAAGTTTTTAATGTCATTGATATTAATACCTCAACTGGAGCACACACTATATCAGAAAATATTATAGCTGAAGATTTCAAAACGATTCTGAGAAAAGAGGATAAAAATATTCTCGTTTTTGCAAACGATGAGGAACTGAAAATTGTTAAGGTTGAAAACTCTCAATCTGTTACAGAAAGTAAAATTGCTGTAAATGACTCCAATAAAGATTTTCTTAAAGAACTATCTAAAAATGGCCTAGATGCTGTGAATACTGATGAATTCATTAAGAATGGATCTATAAAAGAGTTTAGAGCTTACAGTGAAAATGACCAAATAATCATCACAAGAGAAAATGACAAAGAAGGGACGACCCAAGTTTTAAAAGCTCCTTTAAATGGTAATGGTGAAATAACTGAAGATTTAAGTACTTATCAAAACAAAAATTTCTCTGATAAAATAAAAAAGAGCACCTCGTTTTATGCAAATGATAAGCTCTACCAACTTAAACTAGCTAAAGATCAAGCTGCGATTGATATTTTTAATTTAGATGATGATTCGAGCTCTTCAATTGATCTGTTGAGCAGTGAACTGAAAGATGTTGCTTCCAATAAAACTGCTAATGACAACTTTGTAAATAAAGCTTCAAAAAGCAGAAATGAACCTACCATCACTGCAAATACTACTTCTACTGGAGCTGTTAAAGTAAGAATGGATTATGTAGATAAAAGAACGTATAACTATAATAATAACTGGTGGTGGTTTCACAACTGGATGTGGCAACAACAAATGATGCACATGCAAATGCACCAGCAAATGTTACAGCAACAAAGACAGTCTATGAACAGTCTTCCTAGATTTGGGCCTAATCCACCAGAAGAAGTGCCGTTTATTAAGGTCGTTTCAAATCTTGATAGCAGTAGCTCCTTTGAAATAGGAATTTCTCTTGACGGTAGTTTAATAAATCCTAAAGAGTTGAAAACTATTCATAGAGATATTGATAAGAAAAGTTATATCGATAAGCTAGAAGAGAATAAAAAACTTAAATACGCATCTACCGTATTTACAGACAGTAAATTCAGATACATCGCATATAATAAAAAAACAAGAAGCTTAAAAATCATCGAGAAAGAGCTGAAGTAACTACTCTGGCATCACCACATAACTATTATCATTGTCCATCATAGGAAATGATTTGTCTTTCCAAGCTTGTTTTGCAACTTCGATTTTTTCTTGAGAATGACTTACAAAGTTCCAGTAGATAAATCGTTCTTCTGGAAAAGGCTCACCGCCGAAGAGTAACACATGACTACCAGTATGAATAGTGATGTTACAAACGTCTTCGGTTTTACTTACGAGCATATTTCCTTTTTCAATCACATCGCCACAAGCGCTCACACTTCCTGAAACTATGGTAACGCCTATTTCACCGCTCAGGTTTCCTGCAACATTAAGTTGATAATCTTTAGTAGTTTTGATGTCCACCATAAAAAGTTCAGAATGCACAGGAACTGGTGATTCATGACCAT
Organism: Nonlabens sp.; assembly: GCF_051251825.1. Classification (GTDB taxonomy): domain Bacteria; phylum Bacteroidota; class Bacteroidia; order Flavobacteriales; family Flavobacteriaceae; genus Nonlabens. The sequence goes on from NZ_JBPOGG010000001.1 coordinate 201,229, forward strand.
ATCCTTTTCCGGCTACGAGAGTAAAGTCGGCTCCTTTTTCTTTCCAAGCAGGTAATTGAGAAGCCTCGATGTGATGAAATTCTGGAGCAATATCTTCTAATTCTTTAGGCAACGCTACCCAAATTTGATAACCATGCATTTTAAATACCGATCGTTCTCTACGCAATTGCTGTGGTGTGCGCTCTGTATGCGAGCAACCTTTTCCAGCGACCATCCAGTTCACAGATCCAGGTTCTATAACTTGGTGTGTTCCTATGGAATCTTCATGAGTTATTTGTCCTTCCAGTAAATAAGTTAAGGTAGACAACCCTATATGTGGATGCTGGTCCACATCCATATATTTCTCAGGACCTAAAGTCGTCGGTCCCATGTGATCAATAAAAATAAAAGGCCCAACCATACGCTTCTTGCGGAATGGTATCAAACGACCTACGAGAAAATCACCGATATCTCGGCTGCGTTCTTCAATAATTAAATCTGTGTTAGACATCTTTTAAAAATAAAATAAAAAAGTAATGCTAAATACGTCAATCACTGGGAAAAGTAATCCTATCACATTTCTTAATAACTTCAAATTGTGATAGATGAGGAGAACTCAGACTGCCTACTGCCTACTAAATCCTGCTTACTTAACTAATCCTTCCACTCAGCGATAAACAAGTTGGTATCACGTCCACCACCATTATTACGGTTAGAAGAAAAAGCTAGGAATTTCCCGTTATTTGAGAATACTGGAAAAGCGTCAAAAGTTTCTCCATGTGTGATTCGTTCTAGACCAGTACCGTCAGTATTAATCATGTAAAGGTTGAATGGAAAACCACGCTCTGCTTCAAAGTTTGAAGAGAACAACACACGCTTTCCATCTGGTAAAAAGAATGGCGACCAGTTGGCATTTCCTAGTTGGGTTAACTGGCGTAAATCAGATCCGTCTGCATTACAAATGTAAAGTTCCATCTCTGTAGGTTGTACCAGACCTACTTTTAATAAATCCTTGTATTCTTTAATTTCAGCTTCGGTCTTAGGACGTGAAGAACGGAAAATCAATTGCGTCCCATCTGGTGAGAAAAACGCGCCGCCGTCATACCCTAATTCGTGAGTGATTTGCTTCACATTACTACCATCTATATCCATAGTGTATAATTCAAGATCACCACTGCGGTCGCTGGTAAAAACGATTTTATCACCTTGTGGAGAAACAGTAGGCTCTGCATCATAACCTTTTTCGTTAGTGAGTTGTGCAGTGATATTTCCATCAAGATCTGCAACAAAAATGTCATAGCTATCATAAATAGGCCATACATATTTCCCGTTTTCTTTAAGTGGCGTATCTGGACAATCGTCCATAGCTAAATGTGTGCTGGCGTAGATAATATGTTCATTATCTGGTAAGAAATAAGCACAAGTCGTTCTTCCTTTTCCTGTAGAGACCATTTTAGGCACGCTTTCGCGGAAGCTGTCTCCGTAATTCATTGTAAACATTTGATCACATCCTACATCCCAAGCAGCGTTATTGCTCTGGAAGATAAGTTGCTTGTCATCAAAACTCCAGTAAGCCTCAGCATTATCACCACCGAAGGTTACTTGATAGATATCCTTAAAGTGATTTTCGCCTTCCATTATTAATGGATTTGAATTCACAGATTCTGTTTCGGTTGCAGAGGTATCTTCAGTATTTACAGTCTCTTTACAGCTTATTACGGCCATTAATGCGATTAGAAATAGGAACGTTCTCATGTATGATTTAATTTTGTGCAAAATTACACGCTAGATATGAGAATCACGACACTTTTTATAGCCATTTGTTTATTAGTCTCTTGTAAGACAGATATCAAGAAGTTTGAGCCCATAAAAGGCAACATGAAGGCCGATGTTGTTTATCTCGCGTCAGACAGTTTACAAGGTCGTGAAACGGGAACTTCTTATGAATTACTCGCTGCAGATTATATCGCAAAACGCATGAAAGAATCTGGTCTAGAACCTAAAGGTAATGCAGGAACTTATTTCCAGACCTTTTCTTTTAAACCATCGAGTGATCCTCATCAAGAAGCTGCTTTTACAGATGAGAAAGGCGACGGATTCTTAACAGGAACTAACGTCTTAGGTTATGTAGATAATGGCGCTGCACAAACAGTCGTGATAGGTGCTCACTACGATCATTTAGGAATGGGCGGTGAAGGTTCTCTACATCGAGAAGGAGAAGCAATCCATAATGGAGCAGATGATAACGCTAGTGGAGTTGCCGTGATGTTAGACCTAGCATACGAATTAAAAACAAGCGATAAGAAAGGTAATAACTATCTCTTTATGGCATTCTCTGGTGAAGAAATGGGATTATTAGGTTCTAATTATTTTACTAAGAATTCTACGATTGCTTTAGATTCCATTACCTACATGATCAATATGGATATGGTGGGACGATTGAATGAAGAAAATACACTTGCCGTTTATGGAACAGGAACTTCTCCACGATGGAACCAAATTATCAACGCGGTAAATAAAGATTTTACACTTGCTTTAAGTGAAAGTGGTGTAGGACCGAGTGATCACACATCGTTCTACTTAAATGATATTCCAGTATTACATTTCTTCACTGGTCAGCATGAAGATTATCACAAACCAGGCGACGATGCTGAGAAGTTGAACTATGAAGGAATGCAAAAAATCTCTGATTATATTCTAAGAATCACAGCCGAGTTTGACAACGCAGGAAAACTAGCCTTCAGAAAGACTAAAAATGAAAGCGAAGAAGTACCACGTTTTAATGTAGGACTAGGCGTAGTTCCAGATTATTTATTTACCGGTAAAGGAATGCGCATCGATGGTATAAGCGAAGAAAAACCAGCACAAAAAGCTGGATTGATGAAAGGCGATATCGTTGTGAAATTAGGAGATAGCACGATTGTAGATATGATGAGTTACATGAGAACTCTTGCCACTTTTGATAATGGTGATACGACTAAAGTCGTTGTAGATCGTAGTGGTGAGAAAGTGGAGAAGGAGATTACTTTTTAAGAATTCAAGTATTTGAGTCTCTGAGTTAATTAGTCTTTGAGCTCGTAACCTTTAAACCGAAAACCCTTATTTTCTTGCTAATATTTTATGCATGAGAAAGCCTTATTTTATAAGCTAAATCTATAAGTATAACAAATTCTCAAAATATCGTCTTCCCTTGAGGGAAGATAAGAGTTGGGTGTTTTTTGTGATTTTGCCTTTAATTTAAAACAGCATTTTCTATATAAATTAATTTTTATTTCCAAGTTCAGTTTCGAGTTCAAATTCAAAATCAGTTGTATCTTTGCACCATCTCAAGGGGTGCTTTTTTAATATCATTGAAAAGGCTGAGATTATACCCGAGGAACCTGGGCAGGTAATGCTGCCAAGGGAATAGATTTAAGTTGGTTAGAATACGCTTTCGCGAAAGCGTAATTTTAATAGACTTAATCAAGAGAATCCTCTCAAACATTTTATTTTTAATCGAACCGAATAAATGCCCCTTTTATTTGAACTTTACATGAAGTTCTTATGAAACATTTACGTGGTACATTGAGACACTCGAAGTGTCGCATTTTAATTGCAGCTGCACTGGCAACAACCAGTCTTGCAATAGCCCAAAACACACAAGAAACAGACACTACCAAAGCTGAAAAACTAGATGCAGTTCTAGTAAAGGCCGTGCGAGTAGATGCAAAATCACCAATTACTCACAGCAATTTATCTAAAGAGGAAATTGCTAAACGTAATCTAGGACAGGATATTCCCATGCTATTGAATTTTATGCCGTCTGTAGTAACAACTACTGATGCTGGTGCAGGAATAGGTTATACAGGTCTGAGAATACGTGGTGTGAGTTCGCAATCTACAAACGTGACCATCAACGGTATTCCATATTCTGACGCTGAGTCGTTAGGAACTTTTTGGGTGAATCTAGGAGATTTTGCATCATCAGTTGAAAATTTACAAGTACAACGTGGTGTGGGAACGAGTACAAATGGTAGTGGAGCTTTTGGCGCCAGTATCAACGTTTTGACTGACGCTGTTTCTAGAGAAGCAAGTGGTGAGATTTCAAACTCTTTCGGTAGTTTTAATAGTAGAAAGCATACTGTAAAATTCTCGACGGGCTTAATGAATGATCACTTTGAGATTGCCGGAAGGTTATCAAATATAGCATCAGACGGTTATGTGGATCGTGCATCAAGTGATTTAAAATCCTATTTTCTTCAAGGTTCTTATGTAGATAAAAACACGCTTTTAAAAGCAGTCACCTTTGGTGGAAATAATGTGACGTATCAATCGTGGTTTGGAATCGATGGGACCACACTTAGAGATAATCGAAGGTTTAATCCAGCTGGACAATATGAGGATGAAAATGGTAATACTCAATTTTATGATAATGAAGTAGACGATTACCGTCAAGATCATTACCAGTTGCACTGGAACCAGAAGTGTAATGGAAATTGGTCCACAAATGTAGGATTAAACTATACCTACGGCCGTGGTTTCTTTGAGCAATTTAGAGAAGATGATGATTTTGCAACTTATGGTTTTGATGAACTCGTAGTAGATGGACAGACCGTAAATACAACTGACTTGATCCGTCGTCGCTGGTTGGATAACGATTATTATGTTTTTAACGCTAGCGCAAATTATAAGAATAACGAAATAGACTTAATCTTTGGAACTTCAATAAGTCATTATGATGGTGATCATTATGGTGAGGTGATTTGGGCCCGATTTGCAAGTCAAACTGATATAAGAGACCGCTATTATGACGGTAATGGTAAGAAGAATGACGCATCTGTTTTTGCAAAGGCTACTTATAAATTAAATAATCGTTTTCAGTTATATGGTGATCTTCAAGTGCGTAATGTTAATTATGAAACCTCGGGAATCAACTCTGATTTGTCTGAGTTTTTAGTAGATAAGAACTTTACTTTTTTCAATCCTAAAGCTGGTGTAACCTATGAGTATAACGATAATAATGATTTGTATTTATCTTATGCCAGAGCAAACCGCGAGCCTAACAGAAACGATTTTGAAAGCAATCCAGATATCAAGCCAGAGCAACTTAATGATTTTGAACTAGGATGGCGTCATAAAAAAGGCAACTTTACTTTTAACGCAAATACGTATTTAATGCTCTACAACGAGCAGCTCGTGTTGAGCGGTGAATTGAATGATGTAGGAGCACCATTGAGAACTAATAGTGGTAAAAGTTACCGTCTAGGACTAGAACTAGATGCTGTGATTCCTGTAACTAGCCAACTAACATTACAGCCTAATCTTGCCTTGAGTAGCAATAGAAATAAAGAAACATTCCGTTCTTTTGATGGATCATTACAAAACTTAGGTAGTACTGATATTGCTTTCTCACCTAACGTAGTCGCTGCAAACGCGATCGTTTACCAGCCTATAAAGAATCTTCAAATTTCATTATTGAGTAAATTTGTAGGCGAGCAATTTATGAGTAATACTGAGGCTCAAGAATCTAAGCTCAATGATTATTTTACAAATGATATCAACTTCATTTATACCATAAAACCTAAATCCACTTTTGAAAGCATCACTTTCACAGCGTTAGTGAATAATATATTGGACAAGAAATATGTCTCAAACGGTTATTATTTCACGTATGATGATGATTTCTCAAATCCAGGAACAATTTCTACGGTAGAAGGAGCAGGATTTTATCCACAGGCTGGGATTAATTTCTTGACAGGAGTGACTCTTAAATTTTAGTAGGCAGTACTAGTCGCAGTTTTCAGTATCAGTGATCAGTATTATTATATGAGAAGTTTTTTTTCTACGCAAAAACTGCGACTGCAAACTGCGACTAAAAAAAGACTAATTAAATACCCTAATAATATTTCCGCTACGTTCCACGCGGTAGGCTTTAAGGCCGTAAAGTCCGCCGCCTTGAGTAGGTTGACCGTTAAAAATGCTGTATTCATTATTATCATCAGGACATGGACATGAGGCTGTGATTCCTGAGATGGTCATTTTAGAACAAGAACTAGGAGAATGGTTAGGATCGCTTAATTCGTAAGCAAAATATTGAGAATTTCCAGGATGATAAATCACAAAACCTCTTAAACCACCACTATTTACAATCACATAATTTCCAGGAAAATTAAGACTGCTGTATTGTGGTAAGTTGGTATTCAGTTCAGACTGAAAAGCCAGATCCACGAGAAAAGGATTGCGACGCGCGTTATCATCACTCGTACAAGAGAAAATAATAAACAGAATACTTAGAATAAACGCTTTGCGCATGAGATCATTTCTTTAAACACTTCAAATGTATAACGATGATATCGATATTTAGTATATTTGTTTTTGAAATCCCGCACTTATGGTGGGATTTTGCTATTTATATTCTAGAAGGCTAGTAAATGTTGAGGTGCTTTTAGGAATTATGCTTTGACTGCTGGTAGTCAGCTTTCGCGAATGTTGACTAAAAAACAGCCCTAGAAAGCCTTTAAAAATTGAAGAAATTATGAGTAACGTATCGTATTATACTGAGGAAGGATTTAAGAAATTAAGAGATGAACTCAAGCAGCTTAAAGATGTAGAGCGTCCTGCAGCATCACAAGCAATTGCTGAGGCGCGTGATAAAGGAGACTTGAGTGAAAATGCAGAATATGATGCAGCAAAAGAAGCACAAGGAATGCTAGAAATGCGCATTTCAAAACTTGAAGCTGTAGTGTCAAATGCTCGTATTATAGATGAGAGCGACCTCGATATGTCCAAAGTCTTAATACACAGCAATGTGAAGATTAAGAACCTGAATAATAAAATGGTGATGAACTATAAGCTCGTTGCTCAAAGTGAATCAGACATTACAAAAGGATTGATCTCTGTAGACTCTCCTATAGGTAAAGCCTTGCTAGGTAAAGAAGTAGGTGATATTGCTGAGGCTGTTGTTCCTGTAGGAACAATCAAGCTAGAAATCATGGAAATCTCAAGAGGATAGTTAAAAGAAACGCACATTTTACTTTAGGCAGATAATTCATCTAATAACTGAGTTCTCTTCGTAGGTGACCTAAGAGAGTTTTACGTTAAAAATGAAATAAACGAAGGGTTAAGCAAAAATCGTTTAGAAACGAAGAGATATTAAATATTCAAAATCACACTTTTCGGTATTGGTATTATTAATAGTAGCTAAACTTCTTTTTGCGCCGTAGTGAATGAAATTTTTAGTAAAATGCTCTTAAGTCTTGATTTTCCTGCCTGCCGGCAGGCAGGTTTGTTCCCCAGCCGCACAGTCTCGCTCAAAGTAGACTTTGCCGTCATCAAGGAAAAAATGAAAAAGGATAATTTAAAACTACAATTTCAACTTAAACTATTTAATACATGAGCATATTCACAAAGATCATCAACGGCGAGATTCCATGCTATAAAGTAGCAGAAAATGAAGATTTCATAGCATTTCTAGATATCAATCCTAATGCACCAGGACACACACTATGTGTGCCTAAAAAGGAAGTCAATAAAATCTTTGACTTGGATAGCGAGACCTATTTTGACTTAATGGATTTCTCTAGAGAAGTAGCACTAGCATTAAAAGAAGAAGTAACCTGTTTAAGAATAGGAATGAGTGTTATAGGGCTAGAAGTTCCTCAAGTACACGTTCATTTAATACCACTACGTGATATGGAAGACATGCGTTTTGTAAATAAAGTATCACTGACTGAAGAAGAAATGCAAGACATCGCTACAAGAGTGAAAGCTCGATTTGATGCTTAGACGAAACCTTGTCCCCAACTTTAAAGGGCGAGGATTCTATAAAGAGAGGAAATCGTAGCTAGTGTTTCCGCACCCTTTAGGGTTGGGGAACGGAAACAGAACGAAATGTTCCTTACTTCTCTAAAGTTCTAATGGTGATAGTTGAATATTCAAATCGTTTTTATCGCATTGCGAGGACTGAGGCTCTCGAAGTCCAAATTAAAAGATTCAAGTCGTTTAGATCGCATTTCGAGAGCCTCAATGCTCGAACTAATTGTTATTAATACTTTTAATAATTAATCCCACCATAAGATTTAATGATGTCATTCATACCTAGATATGAATCTTAGGTTTTACCTTTGTAAAAAATTAAAAATATGTACCCAGCAGAATTAGTTCAACCTATGCGAGATGATTTAGGAAACGCAGGTTTTGAACACTTATATACCGCAGACGCTGTAAAAAGCGCCATCAACAAGGAAGGAACAACCCTAGTAGTAGTAAATTCAGTATGTGGATGTGCTGCCGCAAACGCGCGTCCTGGAGCAAAAATGTCTCTTGAAAACGCAAAAAAGCCAGATCATATCGTGACTGTTTTTGCAGGAGTTGATAAAGAAGCAGTAGATGCTGCAAGAGCAGCTATGATTCCTTTTCCACCTAGTTCACCGAGTATGGCATTATTCAAAAACGGTGAGTTAGTGCACATGCTAGAACGTCACCACATTGAAGGTCGACCAGCAATGATGATCGCAGAGAATCTTAAAGAAGCTTATAACGAGAACTGTTAATAGCTCTTAGTTTAAGAATTATTAAAATGGTTGTGTAGAAATACACAACCATTTTTGTTTTAGAAGCCTAATTCTTTTACTATGCATGCATATCAATTGATTCAAACATCGATGAATATGCCCATTTTGAATTCTATATTTGTAGCATGCAAAAAATCATATCGTATCCATTAACGGTGATACATTTTTTATTGTTTTTCCTCTTCCTAGTGATATTTCATCCTATCCAGTTGATATGTCATAAAATTTGGGGTTATGATGCTCATAGAAAGAGTGTTGCGATATTGAATTGGTTCTTAATGCAATCGCATTTACCGTTATTTAATACTTTCAGTTTAAATTTTAAAGAAGAGTTGCCAGTAGGACCGTCATACATTTTTGTGAGCAATCACCAGAGTATGTTTGATATACCGCCGTTGATTTATTATTTACGTAATTATCACGCAAAATTCATTGCAAAAAAGGAACTCGCTAAGGGAATCCCTAGTATATCGCTCAACTTGCGTATAGGAGAGAATTGTTCTATCGATCGTAAAGATCCACGACAGTCCATTGCTGCGCTTATGAAATTTGCAAAAAACGTACATGAGAAAAAACGCAGTGTCGTGATTTTTGCCGAAGGTTCTAGAAGTCGTACAGGTGAGCCTAAACCGTTTAAGTCCAAAGGTTTACTCACGCTATTTAAATACATACCAGACGCTATAGTTGTACCAGTCACCGTTAATAATTCATGGAAAGTGGATCGCTATGGAAAGTTCCCTTATGGAATAGGAAATAAAATTACGGTTACCGTTCATGAACCTATTCCTATTGCCGGTCGTGATGGTGAGGAAATAATAGCGCAAACTGAATCTATTGTGCATGGCGCGGTAACGAGCACAGCAGTTAATTCTTAAAGGAAGAAAAGGCTGTAATTAATTGATTATTATCGTAATTACGCTTTCGCGAAAGCGAACTAACACATAAAACACGTACTTTTAAAGATATTTAGAAAGTTATGGAGAACAAGCCCCTTAAAAATATACGCATCGAGGTGATGCAATCGCTAGAAAGTAGAGTACAGTCCTTTATGGACGAGTACTTGATTCCAGCGGATAAAATCTGGCAGCCCACAGATTTTTTACCTAATTCTCAGGAAGATACTTTCTTTGATGAGGTAACAGAATTAAGAGAGCTTGCTAAGGAATTACCATATGATTTTTGGGTAGCTCTAGTAGGTGATACCATTACTGAAGAGGCATTACCTACCTATGAGTCCTGGTTGATGGACGTAGAAGGAATCAATCAAGTAGAAGGTAAAGGTAACATCTGGTCTAAATGGGTGCGCCAGTGGACTGGAGAAGAAAACCGTCATGGAGATGTGCTCAACAAGTATTTATACCTTTCTGGTCGTGTGAACATGCGTGAGATAGAAATCACTACTCAACATTTAATTGCAGACGGTTTTGACATAGGAACAGACCGTGATCCTTATAAAAACTTTATTTATACCAGTTTTCAAGAACTGGCTACTTATATATCACATAATCGTGTGGCAAAGCTTGCTCGTGGATATGGAAACGCCTCACTTTCTAAAATGTGTCGTATGATATCTGGTGATGAAATGCGTCACCATAAAGCATATAGCATGTTTGTAGAGGAGATTTTTAAAGTAGATCCTAGTAATATGATGGTTGCTTTTAAAGACATGATGGTTAACAAAATAGTGATGCCAGCCATGTTTTTACGAGAAGCAGGACAATCTATGGGAAGTGCCTTTGAAGATTTTTCAAACAGTGCGCAACGCATAGGAGTTTACACAGCTCAGGACTATATAGACATCATGCAAAAGCTTATCGATATGTGGGATATTTCAAATATGAAAGGTCTTAATGAAGAGGCAGAAAAAGCGAGAGATTACCTAATGAAACTACCAGCACGTATGGAACGCATCTCTCAACGTATTAAAATACCACAAGAAATTACTCGTTTTACATGGGTAAATCCGGCGATGACTAAATAGTTGTTTGTCTGGTCGAGCGCAGTCGAGACCTGACTCAATAAAATTTTAAATTTTGAAAAATCCTTAGACTTTTAGTTTAGGGATTTTTAGTTTTATTTATTTTGGTAAAGTGAAATGTAAAAATATATTAATTGGAGTCTGAATTTTAAACTGCAATCATATCTAGGTTGTTAAATTAACTTACTAGCCATAAAATATAGAAGGATTAGCCTCAAACCTTAAACTTTGAACTATTTTCGGCTTGATTCTTGTTCCTAAAAATGGATATAAAAAACGTAGCTTCGGGATATGTTTTTAAGGTATTACATTTACATTTTATGAAAATATTTCAAAATAGCCTGCGCAATCGCATTTTTATATCAATGATACTATTGACATTGATCTCTAGTCTATTGATTGCTGGAATGTCTATTTATCAATCTAGAGAACAGGCAAAAGACTACCACACAAAACGCCTGCAGCGTAAAGAACAATCCATTAAAGAGAATATTGCTTACGTATTAAGTAAGACCAGCTGGGAAGTGAAAACTGAGAATTTGCAAAACATCTTCATAGATGAAATTTACGGAATCAGTGATATACACGGTATGCCAGTAAATATGTACGACCTAGAAGGTAAATTGATTAAAACTTCTAAACCTAAACTCAAGTCCGACACGCTAGATCTTCAAATTAATCACATTATTTTAGATGGGCTTAATAAATCAGATACCAAACGGTATGTAGTGTCATTTGAAGAAGATGGAAGGAAATACTTGTCTAGTTATTCTTACTTAACAGACAGTCAGTTCAAGACCATTGCTATTCTCAATCTACCTTATCTAGAGAATGATGACTTCATGAACTATGAGTTGCGAGAATTTCTCACAAGACTAGCAGGGATTTACGTGTTGATGTTCCTGTCTTCCATAGTATTAGCTTATTTTTTGTCTAAGTATATTACTAAATCCATAAGCCGAATAAGCGATAGATTTAAGGAAATTAATATCGCCGAGCGTAATGATAAAATAGTGATAGATGAGTCAGACGCTGGTGAGTTGAACGCTCTAGTTATGTCTTATAATAATATGGTGGATCAACTAGAGGAAAGTGCTGTAAAACTAGCAACTAGTGAGCGAGAACAAGCCTGGCGTGAAATGGCAAAACAAGTAGCGCACGAGATTAAAAATCCATTAACACCTATGCGATTAACCGTTCAGAGTTTTGAACGACGTTTTGATCCTGCAGATCCAGATTCTACGGCAAAGCTGAAGGAATACAGTAATTCTTTAATTGAGCAAATTGACGTGTTAAGTAATATAGCGAGTGCATTTTCTACTTATGCTACCATGCCAGCTCAAAAAAATGAAGAGACTGATGTGCCTATGGTCACACAACTTGCCCTTGATATTTTTAATGAATCTTATATCACTTATCAAGAAGATGCAGCGTCATTATTTGTCATTTTTGATCGTACACAACTTATAAGAGTGGTCACAAATTTGATTAAAAATGCAATTCAAGCTCTTGATGAAAGTCGTGAACCTCAAATTAACGTCTCTATTTCTCACGATGAGAAGTATTTATACCTCAAGGTCGCAGATAATGGATCAGGGATTCATGAAGATTACCAGACTAAAATTTTTGAACCTAAATTCACCACTAAGAATAGTGGTATGGGATTAGGTCTTGCGATGGTAAAGCAAATTGTTGAGAATTTCAACGGTACCATTACCATGACTACGCAGTATGGAGAAGGAACTGAGTTTGTGGTGCAGCTGCCGTTGTCTCGTTAAGTACGCTTTCGCGAAAGCGTATAAATCACATCTTATCAATTTTTAAAGCTCGAGGTTCTTACATCATGGAGCTTATGTTTATTTTTACAACAGACAAAAACAAATCACCATGAACAACATTCTAGTTGCTACCCAAAATAAGATCACCACTATAACTATTAATAGGCCTAATAAACTCAATGCACTTAATAAAGAAACCATTGAAGAGTTAAGTCAAGCGATTGATAACGCTGAGGATGATGCAGACACGAGAGTAATTATAATTACAGGAAGCGGCGAAAAAGCATTTGTCGCTGGAGCAGATATTGCAGAATTTGCCCATTTCTCACCAGAACAAGGGAAAGAACTTGCGGCTCACGGTCAGGAAATACTTTTTAATAAAGTAGAAAACTGTTCCAAGCCTGTAATTGCTGCGGTAAATGGATTTGCACTTGGTGGTGGATTAGAACTTGCCATGTCGGCTCATTTTAGAGTGGCGAGCGGTAATGCGATGCTTGGATTGCCAGAGGTTTCTCTAGGAGTCATTCCAGGATATGGTGGAACACAACGATTACCGCAATTAGTAGGTAAAGGACGTGCTATGGAAATGATCATGACTGCAGGAATGATTAATGCTGGAACGGCACATGAATATGGTCTTGTAAATCATGTCGTAACTCTAGAAGAATTAATTCCTACTTGTGAAAAAATCGCTGGTAAAATATGTCGCAATAGTCCAGTGGCAATAGGCGCTGCTATAGATGCCGTAAATGCTGGTTATGTGGATGGTATAGATGGCTATCAAGTTGAGATTGATTGTTTCGGTGCCTCATTTGGAACAGACGATTTTAAAGAAGGAACTACTGCGTTTTTAGAGAAAAGAAAAGCTTCTTTTTAGAATCATAGACATAAAAATTTTCAGGGGCGGAATTAATTCCGCCCCTATTTTTATCCTCTAAACAAAAAGAAATCATCTTTCATGTCTTCAATCTTTTCATCTTTGTTTGTGATGATGTAATCGAGTGCTTTTTCTGTGAATTGAAGTCCTTTTGCGGTGAGTGATACGATTTCATTATTTATAGTAATCATGTTGTTTTTTTCGGCAAGTTTTAAAACTGAATTTGCTTTTACTTTGCGCCAGTTGATATGTTCTTGCAGGTGCGCTACTCGGCGCTCGTCTTCACTATCGTGATTATTGAGGTGTAATAAGAATGTTAATAGAGAAACTTCTATACGCTGTCTGCTCTGTCTAAATAGTACTGCAATAAGCCCTTTGCTAGGTGCAAAAAGGTAAATTATCAAAAATAGTATTCCTAAAACAGTTGTAATAGATCCTGAAATAGATGCATCTAACCAGCGCGCAAACCAGTATCCACCTACCGCACTTCCTATTCCAAACAGAACAGAAAGTACTAACATTTTGCGCAAGTCAGTTGTGAGCAAATAAGCTGCTGCTGCTGGAGTAATCATCATAGCAACCACAAGAATAGCACCTACAGCATCAAACGCCGCAACCGTAGTTATAGACGCCACACTCATCAAACCATAGTGTAAAATAACCGGAGAAAAACCCAACGCACTCGACAAGCCAACATCAAATGTGCTGATTTTTAATTCTTTATAGAAAGCAAAAAGTAATAATAAGGTGATAACAAGAATTACAGATATCGTCCATAATCCTTTAGGGCCATAATCTACTCCATCGATAAATAGCCTGTCCATAGGAGCATAAGCGAGATCGCCTAACAGCACTGCATCTACATCTAAGTGAATATCATTTGCTCCTTGAGCAATTAAGATCACACCTATACTAAATAGCGCAGGAAAGACGAGACCTATGGCAGTATCTTCTTTTACGAGTCCCGTTTTTTGAATAAGTTCCACGAGAACTACCGTAATAATTCCACTAAACGCGGCAAAAATAATCAACCATGGTGAAGCAAGATCATGCGTGATAAAAAACCCAATGACTATTCCAGGAAGAATGGAGTGACTTATTGCGTCACTAATCAGTGCCATTTTGCGTAATACCAGAAACACTCCTGGAATCGCACAAGCAGCGGCTGTAACGGCAGCAATAAGTTGTATGTCTAGCGTAGGGTTCATGACTCAGGTAGATTATTGTTATACAAATTTGCGGCGGTTTCAAAACCATCGGCAGTCATGGACCAATTTTGTCCTTGAATGGTAATCCAGTCCTTTTCTTCTAGCTTAGAAAGTGTTTTTTTAGTGAATCCTTGAAAACTGTTGAGTATTCTTATGGCATGTGGTCTTGAAATATCTTCATGTTTACGCACGATGTCGTACATGAAATATAAAGTCTTTTTAAGTTCTAAGTCACGCCTGTTTTTAATCAATCTGATTTGTTTAAATATAACACCACGCTCAGGTGAAAATAGAAATGATACAATTACAAAAGCTGTGGCTACTAAAACAATAACTGGTCCAGTAGATAAATTATTCTGACTAGCGCTTATTGCTGTTCCAAAAACTCCAGAAAAAGCCCCAAATATTGCTGCGAGAAACACCATCACACTCAAGCTATTAGTCCATTGTCTGGCTGCTGCAGCTGGCGCGAGCAACATAGCGCTCATGAGTACCACACCTACGGTTTGTAAACCTATTACGATGGCGAGCACTATAAAAAAACTTATTAATCCATCAATAAATTTTGTGTTGAATCCCAAAGTCATTGCATAGTTTTTATCAAATAACAACAGCTTAAACTCTTTCCAAAACAGCAACATTACCAGCAAACTGATTCCCGTAACAATCACCATTAATATCACATCACTTTCTACTAGAGTTGCCGCTTGACCAAATAAGTATTTATCGAGACCAGCCTGATTAGCATTGGGTTGTTTTTGAATATAAGTCAACAGCAACATCCCAAAACCAAAAAACAAACTCAAAATCAAACCGAGCGCTGTATCTGTTTTTAAATGAGTTTTGGTCGTGATTCCACGGATCCAGAAAACACCTATCAGTCCGCTGACGAGTGCTCCTAGGAGCAATACATTTGAATCTTTTGCACCAGTAATTAAAAAAGCAATCGCTATTCCTGGTAACGCTGCATGTGAGATTGCATCACCTAGCAAACTCTGTTTACGCAATACCGCAAAACTTCCTAGCATACCACAAATCGCACCTAGAACTGCCGTTCCCAGTGTGATGGTACGTAAAGTGTAATCTGTGAAGTATTGTGAGATATCCATAAAAGGTCAAAATGAAAAATAAAATCAAAAACAATTTTTGATTGGATAGTGGTTTTTAAATACGCTTTCGCGAAAGCGTGGTTACGTAAAGTTCAATTTTCAAATTCAAGTGTGAGTTTAAATTCATCACTGTTGCACAGCTACCTTATAATTAATACCATAAGTCTTAGTCAGATTATCATCATTAAAAATGTCTTTAACTGGACCTGTGGCGATATGCTTCACGTTTAAAAACGTCACCCAATCAAAATATTCAGGAACCGTCTGTAAATCATGATGAACCACGATTACCGTTTTACCAGCTTTGCGCAGTTCTTTTAATATGTTGATAATCGCAATTTCAGTCGTAGCATCTACACCTTGAAAAGGTTCATCCATAAAGTAAATAGCTGCATTTTGAACCAGTGCGCGAGCTAGAAAAATACGTTGCTGCTGACCACCAGAAAGCTGGGAAATTTGGCGACTTTTAAAAGCGAGCATTCCTACTTTTTCTAGTGCTTCAAGGGATTGCTTTTTTTGTTTTGCTCCAGGTCTTTTAATCCAGCCTAGAGATCCATACGTTCCCATCATCACCACATCGAGTGCTGTAGTCGGGAAATCCCAGTCTACGCTTCCTTTTTGTGGAACGTAGGCTACTTTATCGCGTTGTTTAGCATAAGGTTTACCATAGATAGCAACTGATCCAGCGATGGGATCAATTATGCCTAATATGGATTTTATCAATGTAGATTTTCCCGCGCCATTAGGACCTACTATGGCCATAAGAACACCTTCAGGAATTGATAAATCGATGTCCCACAACACAGGCTTATAATTATAAGCGACCGTTAAATCATCTACTGCTACGGCTATTTTAGGTTCCATTATTTAAGTGCGTTAACTATCGTGTTGACATTATGCCTGTACATTCCTATATAAGTTCCTTCTTCAGTGCCGCCACTTCCTAAAGCATCACTAAAAAGTTCTCCACCTATTTGAACTTCGTGATTTTGAGCTTTTACTGCAGCTTCAAGAGCTTCAACCGTGCGACGTGGTACACTACTTTCTACAAAAACGGCTTTAATTTTGTTCTCAATGATAAATTGTGTGATGCGTTGTACGTCTTTTACTCCAGCTTCGGTTGCGGTAGAAAGGCCTTGTAATCCTACAACTTCAAAATCAAAGGAACGACCGAAATAGTTAAAAGCATCATGTGCCGTAACGAGAATGCGTTTCTCTTGAGGAAGTTCTTCTATTTTAGAAGCTAATTCTCTTTTTAAATCGGCTAATTTTTTCAGATAAATGTCACGGTTTTTTTCAAAAGCCGCTTTATTTTCTGGATTAATCTCGATGAGTTTTACAGTAACAAACTCAGTCATTTGGGTCCAGTAATCGATGTCAAACCAAATGTGTGGATCATAATTACTGGCAAAATAATCACTACCTATAAGTGTAGATTTATCCAGCGCATCACTTATGGCGATGGTCGTTTTTCCTATTCCGTTCATTTTCTCAAAAACGTCTACTAGTTTTCCTTCTAAGTGCAGTCCGTTATAGAAAATCACATCGGCATTAGTGAGTTTTCTCATGTCGCCTTCACTCGGTTTATACAAATGTGGATCTACACCACTTCCCATCATACCGTTGACTTCTATGAGGTCACCACCTATATTTTCTACCATGTCTGTGATCATTGTGGTCGTGGTAACTACTTTTAATTTACCGTTATCTTCTTTGGTTTCTCCACAGCTCACGAGCAGTAGAGATAGTAATATGTAGAAGCTATATTTCATGATGTTGTTTTGTGTTTACATTTTCGCGAAAGCGAGATAAATAAAAACCTATTACTTCTTTAAAACCCTATAACTTAAACCTACGCTAAGTAATAAATCTTGCTCTGTCGCAGAGCCTTGAAAACCTGTTCCTACGGTAGCGTCCAGTTGTAAGTTGTTGTTAACTAGATAAGTAATTCCAGCATCCCAAAGGTGTGCCGCTTTACTATCTTCTGGGAAACTACCGTAAAGCTCTCCGTATACACCAAATTTCTCTGTGATAGAATAGCCGTAAGCTAACGTGTAGGTATATTCAAGGGAACGATCGTCACCTATGCGTGCTCCTAGATTGTAGGCAAGTCCAGCCTTATCAGACAGTGTGTGATCAAACGCAAAGAAGAATTCCATTCCGGTATTTTCTGGTTTGAATTCACTCACTGCGGTAAAAGGAAGTCGCAGGTGTCCTAAAAGACCTATTTGCGGAATCCATCCGTTCTCATCTGTGATTTCAATTTTTGCACCTACCAGCAATGGATTCAAACCCGTCGCATCAAAGAGTTCTTGATTGCGGCGTTGTGCATTTGAATTTAAATAATCCCAACCTAAACGGATTTCAAAATTGCTAGATAATCCATATCTTAATAACGTAGTGTTGTAAACGGTTTCAGTAATATCGATTCCGTTTTCACTATTATCAATATAAAGTGCTCCAGTCTCTATTTGAAAATTTCCTTTACCTACGGTATATGGAGATTCAGTAGCGTCTGGTCGATCTGTGATTAATGGTTCTGAATTGCGATCTGTCGTTTGTGCTGTTACGATAGTAGTGATAGCGAGAACAGCGATGAGTAATTTTATTTTCATCCTATGGTTTTTAAGTAAAGATTATCTGCAATAGATTTAGAAATATGGATTTCTTTGAGTTCAGTTTTAATAAGGCAAGAACCGTCAAAAGATTCTTTTTCTAGCAATTCTATTTGAGTTCCTAATTCTATATGATGTTTATCGAGGTATTGTAGAAATCGGGTTGAGGTATCGAGTACTCCTGTTAGAATTCCTTTTTGACCTTTGTCAAGTTGAGAAAGGGCTGTTTTTTTAGTTTTTTCATAATTTCCTTGAGCGTCGGGAATGGGATCGCCGTGAGGATCGTTTTTAGGAAAACCTAGAAGTGCATCTAGTTCGTCGATGAGTTTGCGAGATTGAATGTGCTCGAGTTGCTCTGCTACCTCATGAACTTCATCCCATGTAAAATTTAGTTTTTCAACAAGAAACACTTCCCAGAGTCTGTGCTTTCTGATGATTTGAGTTGCACAATTAATCCCGTTTTGTGTTAATCGGGTTCCTTTATAAGGTATGTACTCAGCCAGATTTTTATCAGCTAATTTTTTAAGCATGTCTGTTACTGAAGATGCTTTAGTATTCATGCGACCAGCGATGTCATTTGTGGACACAAGATGTTTACCATCTTGAAGATGATAAATGGCCTTAATATAATTTTCTTCTGATACCGAATGCATTACGGCAAAGGTAAAGGATTAATTTGTTAAGAGTAAATTAAAATTTAGGCATGTCTAAATTTTATTACTTTCAAAAATTTTCTAAGTATTTTTAGCTAAATACCCAACCTAGCCTTCCACTTCGACTGAGCTCAGTGCATCGTCTCAAGGGAAGGAACTTTTACAGTTTTTGAAACATATATAATTAGGAGGTTAAGACTGCCTACTGCCTACTAAAAACCTGCTTACTGGAAAGCCTCACCTCAATCGGCTCCAGCGGAGAGGAAGTTTTTACATTAACTAAAAATGGATTTATTTTTGAATGTTAAACGAGTTTCAATTGCCTACTGGGACTGCGACTGTAAACTAAAAAATACTACCTACTGAATTAAGCCATTCCACGTTCCTTGCGGATTGTTTCATAAGCTTCTTGAACTTTGCGGAATTTGTCTTCGGCGCCTTTGCGGTAGGCCTCATCCATATCCATGAGTTTGTCTGGATGGTATTTTTTGGCCATGGTACGGTAGGCTTTTTTAACCTCACTATCTTGAACGGTTTTATCAATTTCAAGAATCTTATAAGCATTATCACGTTCTTGAACAAACATGGCTTTTATGGAAATGAAATCTCGTTGCGTGAGTCTTAAATACCCTGCAATTTGTTCTAGAATTCTTAATTCTGCCGCGCCCACATTACCATCTGCATTTGCGATACCAAATAGGAAGTGTAAAATCTGTATGCGTGATTCTATTCTAGTACGTGCATTTAAATATTGACAAATTCGGGCGGCGTTTACCTCACGTTTTTTAACGACCTCATTAAAAACTTTGAAAATTTGACTTGCACGCTGTTCTCCATAACTCTGGATAAAATAATTACGTACGTATCGCAACTCGCTGTCTGTTACTTTTCCATCGGCTTTAATGACTATAGAGGTAAGAGATAGTAAATGCAGTTCAAAATCCTGCGGACTCACCGTTTGTCGCTGACCTCGATACGGTCCTTGCTGTCCTTGAAAACCACCTGAAGAACCGTTAGAAACAAATGCGTTGTACAACCAGCGCAAGACAAAAAATATAGCAAGATAACCTAGAAAAGACATGTATTAATTTATGGGATAAAAGTAAGAATTTGCAATGAACTACGAGTTCCATTAGGCGAGAAAGCAAACTAAATCACCTCTTTCAAATTCACTTATGGTGAGTCAATCTATGTGCCACAATTCTTTGCTGACACACTGTCTAATTCTTGTAAGTCTCTTTGAGAATATAAATATCCTCAATAAGCGCCTCGATTTCTTCCTTTTTTGTACCGTCATAAGTACGACTGCGCAGGCGACCTTCTTTATCTACTAGTACAAAATTCTCTGTGTGTACCATGTCATATTTACCACCATAAGGAGCATCTTTTACAGCGAGATAGGACTTGCGTGCGAGATTATAAATCTGCTCTTTATCACCAGTCACAAGATTCCATTTATGATCGAGCACACCTTTGCGCACCGCATATTCTTTTAAAATCGCTGGTGTATCGTACTCTGGAGTAACGCTATGAGATAACAGCATGACTTCATCATCATTTTCAAACTCCTCTTGTAATAACTTCATATTCTCAGCCATAGGAACACAAATGGTAGGACAGACCGTGAAGAAAAAATCTGCTACGTATATTTTACCAGTATAATCTTCTTGAGTGATGGTATCGCCGTTTTGATTAATTAATTCAAAAGGCGCTACCTTGTGGTACTTTTTCACAAATAACTTACTATCATCCACCAGTGTAGGGTCAAACTGATCTGGTTGTAGAATGATAAGAGTTTTTTTAGGAGTTAATAAATGTTGCATCGCTAGAAATATAATGGTACATAATACCAGCATAAAAAGAGCACGCCATTTATTTTTATTCAAGAAATTAAGCATTTGTGATACTTTTTTACAAAATTACGACCTAATAGTGAGTCGTTCTCATCTTTGTCGCATACTTTAAGAATCTCTTATAGGATATTTATGAAATTGAAATTAAAATTATGGAGTTGGGTGGTATTGGTTCTCGCTTTCGCGAAAGCGAACTACACACAAGCACAACTGTTTCAACAAGATATCGATTTTCAGGAAAGTGTGGATTACTGTGTAGCAAAGTCTCAAATAACCACAAATAGTGCTGCGGCCGTAAACGCCGCTACTGGAAATTATGATGTGAAATATGTGCGATTGGAGCTCGATACAGATCCTAGTTTACCACTCATAAGCGGAACAGTTACTACACATTTTGAAGCAGTAAGTGATTTGAACCAGTTGATAATTGAACTAGCTTCAAATATGCAAGTGAGTACCATCACACAGCGTGGTCAGGCACTTACTTATGTGCATAATTCACAAGATGAAATCCAAATAAGTTTGCCGCAAACCCAAATGGCAGGTGTGCTAGATTCATTATCTATAACGTATAGTGGAAATCCTATTGCGAGTGGTTTTGGGAGTTTTGCTCAAACTACACATGCTGGCGCACCAGTGATATGGACACTTTCTGAGCCTTATGGTGCGAAAGCTTGGTGGCCATGTAAGCAAGATTTAAACGATAAAATCGATAACATAGATGTTTATATCAATGCTCCTGCTGGAAATACAGCTGTTTCAAATGGATTGTTACAATCTGAAACGACTACTTCAACAGGCAAAATATTTCATTGGAAACACACTTATCCTATTCCTGCATATTTAATCGCCATTGCGGTTACTAACTACACAAAATATACTGATGTGGTTCCTGGACCACAACCATTAAATATAGATAACTACGTATATCCCGAGGATCTTGCGTTTGCTCAATCGCAAACAGCAATTACGGTTCCTATCATGCAGTTTTTTGAAACTACATTTGGTTCTTATCCTTATAGAACTGAGAAATATGGTCATGCGCAGTTTGGCTGGAATGGCGGCATGGAGCATACCACTATTTCGTTTATGGGGACTTTTAATCAAGGATTAATTGCACACGAGCTGGCTCACCAGTGGTTTGGGAATAAAGTGACTTGTGGTAGCTGGCAGGATATTTGGCTTAATGAGAGCTTTGCGACTTATGCAACGGGAATGACCGTTGAGCATTTAAACGGTGATGGAGCATTTAAAAATTGGAGAACTGCCGCAACTAATAATGCTACATCGCAACCTGGTCAGAGTGTATATGTTCCAGCGGCAGACACGTTAAGTGTAGGTAGAGTTTTTAGTGGAAGAATGTCTTATAATAAAGGTGCGATGGTGCTACATACCTTGCGCCGTAAAATAGGTGATCTTACTTTTAAACAGAGCTTACAGAACTACTTAAATGATCCCAACCTTGCTTTTAATTATGCCAAAACCGTTGATTTAAAAGCCATAATAGAACTAGAGTCTGGGCAAAATCTTACCGAGTTTTTCAATGATTGGGTTTATGGAGAAGGTTATCCGTCGCATCAAGCAGACTGGAATATGTTAAATTCTTCAACGATTCGTATTACGATGTCCCAGAGTCAATCGCATCCATCGGTTTCGTTTTTTGAAGGTGTAGTTCCCGTGAAGGTTTATGGCGTTAATGCTGGTGAAGAACAAGAATTGTTACTAGATATTCAAAGTGATGGTCAGGTGTTTGATGTTTCAGTTCCTTTCAATGTGGTACAAATTGAAATTGATCCAGATGTTCATACTATTTCCAGAAATAATAATGCTACGTTGAGTATAAATGATCTCGCTTCCGCGAAAGCGAAATTCAACATATATCCTAATCCAGTAAATGATCTATTGCATGTAGAATCGAGTGATGTCCCAGTGAAGTCTTGGGAACTCTATGATCTTGCTGGTAGATTGTTGAAATCAAATCATAAGAGTTTACAGCTACAGGAGTCATTTCAAATCGACATGCCACACGCCAGCGGATTATATATTCTCAAAATAAATACAGATTATGGTGCTTTTACACAACGAGTTGTAAAGCAGTAAATGTGCTTATAGATTGTGTAAAATGGGCGCAAAGGTCTATTTTTGCGCTCTTTAATTTAGAATAACAATGCATCCATACTTAATAGTTACCATAAATTTTTTACTTAGTCTTTCTTTACTGATCGTTTTGCACGAGTTGGGACATTTTATTCCAGCACGTTTATTTAAAACGCGAGTGGAGAAGTTCTTCTTGTTTTTTGATATTAAATATTCATTATTCAAGAAAAAAATAGGTGAAACAGAATATGGAATAGGATGGTTACCATTAGGTGGTTATGTGAAAATCGCTGGAATGATTGACGAGAGCATGGATAAAGAGCAAATGGCTCAAGAACCTAAGCCATGGGAATTCCGTTCTAAGCCAGCATGGCAACGTTTAATTATCATGTTAGGTGGTGTTTTTGTTAATGTATTAGTAGGTTTCTTTATTTACATCATGATTTTTTATTCTTACGGTGGAGAACAAGCCACTGGAACAGATTATAAGTATGGTTTTGGGATGCCTCCAGTGTTACAAGAGATAGGTTTTGAAAATGGTGATCAAGTATTATTAGTGGATGGAGATACTCTACAGATTGCAGACAATTTAGTAAATCGATTCGTTTTTAGAGATGTAAAAACAGTAACCGTTTTAAGAAACGGGAATCCTGTTGATATATCTATTCCAGAAGATATAGGCAGTCGCGTTTTTGAAGCAGATATTATGGGTCCTCTTGAGGCTCGATTTCCATTTGAAGTAGGAGAAGTGGAAAAAGGTACTCTGGCAGACTCGATAGGACTGCAACCAGGAATGAAAATTATAGAAATGGCTGGTCAACCTATTACCTATAATACGGACTATACCAATATCATTAGATATGTTGTCAATGATTCAACACCATTTGATATTAAGTTTCAAAATGATATGGGAATGGTTCAAACTAAAACTATTGATTTTAAGAATAATAATAAACGTGTTATAGGTTTTAGAAAAAAACCTACGGTAGATTATGCTACTGCGACTCAACTGGATTACACATTTGGTGAAAGTGTCAACAAGGGAATTGCACATGGCTACTGGACCATGCAAGATTATGTAAAGCAATTCAAATATGTGTTTACTAAAAAAGGAGCAAGCCAGTTAGGTGGTTTTGGAACAATTGCAAAATTATACCCTAACTCTTGGGATTGGAGAAAATTCTGGGAGCGTACCGCTTGGATTTCGTTTGTACTAGCAATTATGAATATATTGCCTATTCCAGCTCTGGATGGTGGTCACGTGATGTTTTTACTTTATGAAATGGTTACTGGCCGCAAACCAGGAGATAAGTTTCTAGAGCGCGCACAATTGATAGGAATCTTCATTCTACTTGCTTTAATGTTGTATGCAAATGGTAATGATCTTTATAAAGCGATTTTCAATTAAAAATTTGCAAGATTTTTTTATAATTTATTGAAAATTTTTGGCGGCAAATAAAAAAACATACTATATTTGCCCTCGCTTAAGCAAATAGCTTGAGTGTTGTGTATATCACATTCCTCCTTAGCTCAGTTGGTTAGAGCATCTGACTGTTAATCAGAGGGTCCTTGGTTCGAGCCCAAGAGGAGGAGCCTAATCCCAATCAGAAATGGTTGGGATTTTTTTATGTTTGAAAATCAATGAGTTAGATGAATAAAAAAAGCCTTCATATTTATGAAGGCTTTAAAGTTTCAATAGTGTTATTGCGCTATTCTCTTTCCTTTAAAATCAATAACGGCTTAGTAGAATGAAATTCTTCTTTAAGGATTTCGTTGCTTTGCCATATTTTTTCAAACATATTTTGCTTTTTTCTACGCAATAAGCAAATCATATCTGGATTAATTTCTTTGTAATGCTCTAGAATTCCTTGAAAAACGGTTGCGTTATCAGATTTTGTTAAAGAAGCACTGCGATCAAGTAAGCCTTTAGATATTTGGTTTGCTTCTGCAGGAGCATCTGGTGTGTTCACATGAAGTAAGTGTAACTCTGAATGGAAGATGTTTAAGAAATCTTCAAGCATTAAGAAATTATCATTGGTCTTATAATTGGCATTTTTAAAAGCCATAAGAACTTTATCTAGTTTTCTAAATAAGAAGTTAGCAGGTACGATAAGCAATGGAATATCACTTTGTTTTACGATTTTACCGGTTACTTTTCCTAAATAAAGCTTCTCGCTTATATCGACACTTTTAGGAGAAAGAATAATTAAATCGATATGTAAAGACTTAGTTAACTGATCGATTCCTTCAAAGATATCACCGCTTAGTACTTTTGAAACTACCTGAACACTGTTCATAACTGGAACTGAATCTAAGACGTCTCTTAAAACTTCTTCGGCAGTACCATCAGAATTAATACAGGTTACATAAACTCTCGCTTGCGTAATCGATGCAAAATTAACGGCATAAGTTAAATTATTAATTCCTTTTTCTCTAGTTGCAATAGGTACTAAAATATTCTTCATGTTGGCTGTTTTTAAGTCCATTTTCAATCTCAATCTGGACTAATTTCAGTCGGCAAAATTAGTTGAAAATGATGTTTTTAAAGTGATTTTATGGTTTAATTATCTCTTAATCATGTAGAACCATAATTAGTGTGATTTTACTTCTATGAAACTAGGTCATTTCCCTATACTTATTTCGCTATATTTACGTTTGAAATTAATGATTCAACTCAGCGAGTTAATGGCTTGAGTTTCAATATATACGTAGGATAGATGAGCTGTAATAGTTGTGGAACCGGTGGAGGCACTCCAGGCGGTTGTAAAAATAATGGTACTTGTGGTACTAGTGGATGTAATAAATTAACGGTTTTTGACTGGTTAGCAAACATGGATTTGCCAGACGGGCAAGCACCATTTAACTATGTGGAAGTAAGGTTTAAAAACAGCCGTAAAGAATACTACGTTAACTCTGAAAATCTTCAATTAAAAATAGGCGACATCGTTGCCACGCAAACAGAAACTGGTCACGACATAGGAATCGTTACGCTTACAGGTGAACTGGTACGTGTACAATTAAAGAAAAAGAAAATACGTTACGAGGTAGAAGATTTTCCTAAGGTATATCGCATCGCTTCTCAAAACGACGTAGATAAATGGAAAGCCGCTCGCGAGAAAGAAGATCCTATGAAGATCCGTGCTCGTCAAATAGCGATACGTTTAGAATTACAAATGAAAATCTCTGATATTGAATTTCAAGGAGATGGCTCTAAAGCTACGTTCTATTACACAGCTGAGGAACGCGTTGATTTCCGTCAATTGATAAGGGAATACGCTACAGAATTTAAAACACGCATAGAAATGCGTCAAATAGGTTTACGTCAAGAAGCAGCTCGTTTAGGCGGTATAGGATCTTGTGGACGTGAGTTGTGTTGTTCAACCTGGTTAACAGACTTCCGTTCTGTGACGACTAGTGCTGCGAGATACCAGAATCTATCTTTGAATCCGCAGAAACTGGCTGGTCAGTGTGGAAAACTCAAGTGTTGCTTGAATTATGAGCTTGATTCATATATGGACGCGCTTAAAGATTTCCCGAAGCAAAACCAAAAATTATATACCGATAAAGGAACTGCAGTCTGTCAAAAAATAGACATCTTTAAAGGAATCATGTGGTACTGTTATGAAGGTGAATGGATGAACTGGCACACATTAACTACGGTTCAAGTACATGAAATCGTAGCAAAAAATAAAGCCAAAGAAAAAGTAGCAAGTCTAGAAGAATATGCTTCTATTCACGTGATAGAGGAAGAAGTGAATTTTGAAAATGTAGTAGGTCAGGATAGTTTAACACGATTTGATAACACCGCAACTAAGAATAAAAAGCGCAAAAAACGTCGTAATAGTCGTGGTCCTAAACCTCAAGATAATAAAGGGAATACACCTCAGGAAAATACTCATAAACCTAGACCTAAGAGGAAACCTGCGAGCAAAAACAAACCTAAAGGTCCTAACCCTAACAATCCTCAAGCAAAGCAAAAACCTGCTGGAGATGCAGCGGCAACAAATAAGCCGCGTAAGAAACGACCTAATAATCGCAATAGACCACCTAAGAAAAGCGAGTAATGAGAATCACCTTACTTTTACTTTTAAGTTGTTTAACCTTAGTGTCTTGCGACCAGAATCTTGTCGACTCGCAATCGGTAGCGTTTAATGATGCGCAATGGGATTTACTGGAAGCACCTGTGTTTGAGATTCAACCGGTGGACACAATAAACTCTTATGACATGTTTCTTAATTTGAGAAACAATCACGATTATGCGTATCGCAATTTGTTTTTAATTGCTGAGATGAAATTTCCACATGGAAAAATCGTTACAGATACACTAGAATATGAAATGGCCACGCCACAAGGAGCATTCCTAGGCACTGGTTATAGTGATGTTTATGAGAATAAATTATGGTATAAGGAAGGAGTACGCTTTCGCGAAAGCGGAACTTACCAACTCACCTTACGTCATGCAATGAGAAAAAATGGTTCTGTAGACGGTATTGCTCAGTTAGAAGGAATACTCGATATAGGTTATAGTATAGAAAAACAAGTGCAACATGGCAGCAACTAAAGCACAAATTGCTCAAAAGAAGCAAGAAACTAAAAAGAACGTAAACCTGTTCTGGAAACTTATTTTCGTAGGAATAGGAATGCTCATTCTTCTATTTTTATTAACGGCTTGGGGCGTTTTTGGTTCTTTACCAGATCACACCATTCTAGAAAATCCACAGTCGGAACTTGCAACAGAAATTGTAACCGCAGATGGGAAAACCCTAGGAACTTTCTATACCGATAATCGCAAGCCTGTAAAATATGAAGATTTACCGCAAAACTTAATAGACGCACTCGTTTCTACTGAAGATGAACGTTTCTGGGATCACAGTGGAATAGATGGTTATGGAACGGCAAGAGCAGTAGCGTTTTTAGGTTCAAAAGGTGGAGCAAGTACCATTACGCAACAGCTGGCAAAACTATATTTTACTGAACAAAGAAGTAGTAACCCTATTGAGAGAGTAATCCAAAAGTTAAGAGAATGGATTATAGCTACGCGTTTAGAGAAGCAATACACTAAGGAAGAGATCATTACACAGTATTTAAACCAGTTTGATTTCTTGAAACAAGCGATAGGAATACGTTCTGCAGCAAATATCTACTTTGGTAAGGAACCAGATTCTTTAACAGTAGAAGAAAGTGCTGTATTTGTCGCTATGTTGAAAAACCCAAGACAGTTTAATCCTCATCGAGAAGTTTCTAAAGAAAAATCATTAGGCCGTCGCAATCAGGTTTTTGTTCAAATGGTGCGCAATGGTAAAATGACTGAAGCTATGAAAGATAGCTTGAGAGAACAACCTATCAAACTAAATTTCTCACCTGAAGGGCACAATGATGGTATGGGAACGTACTTCCGTGAATACTTGAGAGAATGGTTAAAAGATTGGGCAGCAAATAATACTAATCCCGAAACTGGAAAAAACTATAACCTCTATAATGATGGGTTAAAAATTAATGTAACCATCGATAGCCGCATGCAAGAATATGCAGAGAAAGCTACGGTTGCTCACATGGCAAATCTTCAAAAAGAGTTTGATTCTCAAAATGAGAAATTGAAAACAGCACCTTTTAGAGATATTACAGATAAGCAAATAGAGACTTCTATCAACCGCGCTATAAAAGTGTCTGAGCGCTGGCAAGGAATGAAGAGAGAAGGAAAATCTGAAGATGCTATACTAGCGAGTTTTGATAAAGAGACAGAGATGACCGTTTTTGACTGGCAAGCTCCAGGACGTGAACGTGATACCATTATGACTCCTCGAGATTCTATCTATTATTATAAGAAATTCTTGCAGGCTGGAATGATGTCCATGGAGCCTCAAACCGGTCATGTAAAAGCTTGGGTAGGTGGAATTAATCACAAGCACTTCAAATTTGACCACGTTAAAAAAGGAGTAAGACAAGCAGGTTCTACATTCAAGCCTTTTTTATATGCGACAGCAATTGATTTATTAAAATATTCACCGTGTAAAGAAATGCCAGATGGAGAATATACGATTCCTGCAGGAAAACATGGAAATACTAAAGACTGGACACCATCAGATGCGAGTGGAGAATATGGAAACATTATGTCTCTAAAGAAGGCGCTTTCTAAATCTAAAAACACCATATCTGCAAGATTAATGGATGAGGTAGGACCACAACCAGTGATTGATCTAGCAGGAAGATTAGGATTGAACACTAAAGATATGGCGCCAGTACCATCACTTGCACTAGGAACAGCAGATGTAAGTCTATTTGAAATGGTAGGAGCATATGGCGTATTTGCAAATGAAGGTATTTACAATGCACCAGTTCTTGTAACCAGCATTCAAGATAAAAATGGAACGGTATTATTTCAATACGTTCCAGAAACTCGAGATGTCATGAATCCTGAAACGGCTTACGTAACCTTAAAATTAATGGAAGGTGTTACTACTGAAGGAAGTGGTAGTAGATTAAGAGGTAAATGGCGCGCAAGTCAGTATTTATATAAAAATGTAATTACCGGTTATCCTTACGAATTTAAAAATCCAATCGCAGGTAAAACAGGAACTACGCAAAACAATTCAGACGGTTGGTTTATGGGAATCGTACCTAACTTAGTTTCTGGAGTTTGGGTAGGTGGAGAAGATCGTTCTGTACATTTCCCTACTACTAAATATGGACAAGGAGCCTCTATGGCGCTACCTATATGGGGTTCTTACATGAAAGCTGTTTATGCAGACGAAAACCTTGAAATTTCAACTGGAAATTTCAATAAGCCTAATAATCTATCCATCATTGTAGATTGCGATGATTATAAAGAAAGTAGTAATGAATTAGAAGATGAAGATGACGATGGCGATGAACTAGGAATGTAAATCAAGTATTATGCTCAACACGCTTAAACTCGATAACGTTCTATTTCTAGACATTGAAACTGTGCCACAGCAAGCTTCTTTTGATGAGCTGGACGCTGTAGATCAGCAATTGTATGGTGATAAAACTAAGTATCAACGCAAAGATGAGTTTAGTCCCGAGGAATTTTATGATCGAGCTGGAATTTGGGCAGAGTTTGGTAAAATAGTTTGCATCTCAGTCGGTTATTTTGTGGACCGTACTCATAGACAGTTCAGAGTGCGCAGTTTTACAGGAACTGAAGTAGAATTACTCCAAGAATTCAGCAATTTGCTTAAAGAACATTTCTCAGGCAGGCATCAATTGCTTTGTGCACATAACGGTAAGGAATTTGATTTCCCCTATATCGCTAGACGTATGATTATTAACGGATTAGAGCTTCCGGCAAAACTGAATCTATTCGGTAAAAAACCTTGGGAAGTTCCTCATTTAGACACGATGGAGTTGTGGAAATTTGGCGATTATAAGCATTTCACTTCTCTTAAATTAATGACTCGAGTATTGGGTATTCCGTCGCCTAAAGATGATATAGATGGCTCTCAAGTACGGGATGTATATTATAAAGAAAATGACATCAACCGTATTGCTATTTACTGCGAGAAAGACGTGATTGCGGTAGCACAAATACTCCTTAAATTACGCCTAGAACCATTACTTACAGATGATCAAATCGTCACCAAATAAGCCACTGGCCATTATTAAAAATCTCAATGTTTCCTTCAAAAACGGAAAGCAAGAGAATCAGGTGCTGTTTGATGTCAGTCTAGAACTTTTTGAAAACGAAATTCTTGCCGTAGTAGGAGAATCGGGTAGTGGTAAATCTGTTACTTCTAAGGCATTAATGGGTTTATTGCCGGTAAATAATGCTATTATTCAAGCAGATGAGCTGGTAGTACTGGATAAGAATTTATTGAAGTTTGAGAGTGGAGATTGGTCACGCTTTCGCGGAAGCGTCATATCCATGATCTTCCAGGAACCTATGAGTTCTCTCAATCCTACCATCACTTGTGGTGCTCAGGTTGCCGAAATTCTAGAGATTCATACCAAGCTATCTTCTAAAGAAATTAAAGCGGAAGTTTTACAACTCTTTGAAAAGGTGAAATTACCAGTTCCTGAACATACTTTTAATAAATATCCACACGAGATAAGCGGCGGACAAATGCAGCGTGTCATGATTGCCATGGCCATTGCTTGCAAACCTAAAATCCTTATTGCCGACGAACCTACCACAGCTCTTGATGTAACGGTTCAAAAAGAGATTATTCTACTTATTAAAGAACTACAGGCAGCATATGGAATGAGCGTATTGTTTATTTCTCATGATCTAGGTCTAGTTCATGAAATAGCAGATAGGATTGCGGTGATGTATAAAGGAAAAGTGGTGGAAATGGGAACACCTCAACAGCTTTTTGAAAATGCTCAAGAAACCTATACTAAAGCTTTAATAGCCGCTAGGCCAGATACTGAAACTAGACTTAAAAGACTTCCTACTATAAGTGATTTTATGAATGACGCAGTGCCGTCAGAGTTGATAGATGCTACTCAACGTGCAACATCTCATGAAAAAATTTATACTCAACAACCTTTACTTGAACTCGTAAATGTGGTTAAGAAATATCCGTTAAAAAAGAAGTTTTTTAAACCTCAAGAATACTTTACTGCGGTAAATGGAGTGAGTTTAAAGCTGTATGCTGGTGAATCTTTAGGATTAGTAGGTGAAAGCGGTTGTGGTAAAAGCACCCTAGGAAACATGATTCTAGGATTGCGGGATATTACCAGTGGACAGCTGATCTATAAAGGAGAAGATATTACAAATCTCAAAGGAAGTAGAATGCGAGCTTTGAGAAAAGAAATCCAAATTATATTTCAAGATCCGTTTGCGTCTTTGAATCCGCGATTGACGGTAGGGCAAGCGATTATGGAACCTATGAAATGGCACGGAATAGGAACGAGCGATACAGATCGTAAAGATCGAGTGATGAAATTACTAGAACGTGTAGGCTTAACTCCAGAACAGTTCAACCGGTATCCACATGAATTTAGTGGTGGACAGCGACAGCGCATAGGAATCGCAAGAACAGTTGCTCTAGAACCAGAATTGATTGTGTGTGACGAGTCTGTAAGTGCTCTAGATATTTCAGTTCAGGCGCAAGTACTCAATTTACTGAATGAGTTTAAAGAAGATTATGGTTTTTCTTATTTGTTTATTTCGCATGATCTAGCCGTGGTGAAATATTTCTGTGATCAAGTCATTGTCATGAATCAAGGTAAGATAGAAGAACAAAATGAAGCTGACGAGTTGTATCGTAATCCGCAAACAGATTATACCAGAAAGTTGATTGCTGCTATTCCTAAGGGATAAATTTTCAGTAAGCAGTCTTTAAGTCTTCAGTCTTCAGTCCTGTTGTTCGTTTTTTATTCTGAGTTTGTCTGCAGTATTATTTTCAAAATGGAATTGTGCTAAACTGCATATGACTTAGATAGGTTTCCATTACCCAACCCTAAAGGGTGCGGAAACTTGAAGCATATTAATTTTATTATTTGATAATTAGAAACCTTCCCTTTAGGGTTAGGGAAATGCTTTGAAGTCAATTTGTTCCAATCTGTCTATAAGATTAGAGAGCATAAAAAAATCCTCTTTAGGGAAGAGGATTTTTTTGGTTAATTATGAAAAGTGTGTTTTAAAAAACAAAAAATGTTTTAATAATCAGAGTAAACAGACCTTTTAAAAATTTATAAGTTGCCACAATTAAGTTAGGTTGTTTTTCTTCTAAAAAGGTAGTTTCCATGATTAGTCATTGAATTTAGGGATGACGAATATGGGAATAAATGATGAATAAACAGGTTTATTGGTTATAATTATTCGATGAAATGCATCTTTAGTCTCAAGTCGAGTAGTCCTCAGTCTTCAGTCACATTGTGAGGTCTGAGGCTCTCGAAGACCGCCTTAAATAAAATAATATCAGTTAATTACAGGCTTACTTCTGTTTAAAGACATATCTAAAAAGTTTTAAGACATTGCTTTTCACTAAGAAAATCGCATTTTGAGCACCTCAATTCTTGATTTTATAAAAGAGAAAATAACAAGTCTAGGCTTTAATTTTAAAGCGAAAAGGACTGCGTACTAAAATACTGCCTACTAATTACTGTTTCAATTTAGGCAATTGCATGTCAATTCCGTTATTATCTCCTACACTTACTGTACTAGCACCAGTAATTGTTACTTCTCCTACTGTAAAATCACTTTCAGTAGCTTCAAAGATATTCTCCACATATTTTTGTGGATTGCGGTCTATGTATGGAAACCATGTGCTGTGAATTTGAATCATTACTCGATGTCCTTTCTTAAAGGTGTGCAATACATCTTGTAAAGGGAAATTAACGATAGTTTTCTTTCCTTCTTTAAATGGCTCAGGCTTTGAGAAATCGTTTCTGAATCGACCTCTAAAAGTTTCTGCACGCACGAGCTGTTGATATCCTGCTAGAGTCACATATTCTGGAGTGTGTTCTCCGTTTTCCATATCATCAGGATAGACATCAATTACTTTAACTATAAAATCTGCATCAGTGATACCTTTGAGGATTACTTCAAGGTTTGCATTAATTTCTCCGGCAAGTCTCATGTCATCTTCAAGAATTTCTGTTTGAAAAGTAATCACGTCAGGTCTGCGTGAAGCGTGACGCTGGTCGTCAGTCATGTAAGCTCTAGGAGTAAAAGTAACAGGAGTCACTTCACTTCTAAAAGGAACTGGTTTAGATGGATCACTGGTATAGGTATGTTTAAGTTTTTTATCTCCAGCTTGGTTTACTAGCAATTCTCCATTGTTGCCAAATCCAAAAACGATTTCATCTTGCTGTGGTGGCCATTGCATGAATTTCTCCCATTGCTTTAATCCTGTATCAAACATGTAAGCTTCTGGCAACACAGGATTTTTTTCTCCTTTTAAATGGTGTTCAAAGAATGGTGTTTCTATTTCTCTGTGGTAGAACGTAGAAAGACTATCACCAAAATGGATGTGATTTACCATCTGATTTCCTGGCTCACGAGCCCAATTTCCATGACTCCATGGTCCCATGACAATCGTGTTGTTTTTATTCTTTGGGTTATTGCGTTCTACATTTTTGTAAATATTCAATGGTCCATAAAGATCCTCTGCATCAAACCAGCCACCTACAGTCATAACTGCATGATCTACATTTTTTAAATGTGGAATTATAGATCGTTTTTGCCAGAATTCATCATAGTTAGGATGTGTTGCTACATCTTTCCAGAAAAAGTTATCGGGATATATATTTTCTGTTACATTTTTAAGTGGTCCTATGCTTAGGTTAAACTCATAAGAGTCTTTCATACTACCTGCAGCTCTTAACTTGTCCCATTTGTCATTATACCAGCTCTCTGTAGTAGGTTCTGTTTGATGTCCAAATACTGGATAGGCAAAAATATAGCTCTGTAATGTTGCTCCCATGTGATGAAAATCGTCAAAAAAGAAATCACCTATAGGTGCTTGAGGTGAGCTTGCCACTAGTGCTGGATGCGCATCAGGTAACGCAGCCGCCGTATAAAATCCAGGATAAGAAATACCCCATTGACCTACTTTCCTAGTATTATTTGGAATATTATTTATGAGCCATTCTACGGTATCATAAGTATCTGAGCTCTCATCGATATCTTGTTTATTATTGACATCATTTCCAGGGATATTGGGTCTCATGTTATCAAAATCACCTTCACTCATCCAGCGACCACGCACATCTTGATAAACAAATATGTAGCCTTCTTTCATAAGTAACTCGTTAGGTCCTAAACGGCTCGGGTAAGCATCTTCTCCATAAGGTCGCACACTGTAACAGGTGCGTTGCATCATTATGGGATACTTTTTTGAAGTGTCTTTTGGACTATAAACGTGTGTGTATAATTTCACGCCATCACGCATCTCAATCTGGTGGACGGTTTTAGTATAGTTTGCTTTTATGTACTCTTGTTTAGTTGAGGATTGCGCTTTCGCGAAAGCGGAACCTAACACCACTAACGCCACTAGTAAAAACTGTTTCATAATTATCGCTTTATTGCTGGTTTAAAGATAACTCAACTACATAAAAAAAGGCTCTCTATTAAGAAAGCCTTTTAATTTTAATGGATTTGTATCTTACCAGATTTTAATACGGCTGTCTGGAGCCATGTACATTCCGTCAGTTTCTTTGATGTCAAACGCGTCGTAGAATGCATCAATATTTTGAAGTGGCACATAACCACGATACATTCCTGGTGAGTGTGTATCACTCTTAATACGTTGCTTTAAAGCTTCATCTCGCATTTTAGTCCTCCATACCGTTCCCCAACTCAAGAAGAAACGTTGTTCTGGTGTGAAACCATCTATGTTTTCTGGTCGACCTTTATCTTTCATCCATAACTGGTGTGCGTCATAAGCCGCATTAACTCCACCTAGATCACCTATGTTTTCACCTAATGTAAACTCACCGTTAATATTTACTCCAGGTAGCACTTCTATTGTGCTATACTGGTTTGCAAGATCTTTTCCTAGTGCTTCAAACTGCGTTTTATCGTTTGCAGTCCACCAATCTGTCATATTACCGTTTGCGTCAAATTTTGCTCCACTATCATCAAATCCATGAGAGATTTCATGACCTATAACAGCGCCCATTCCACCAAAGTTAAAAGCAGCGTCTGCCTTATAATCATAGAAAGGTGGTTGTAAAATTGCAGCTGGAAAAACGATTTCATTATAATAAGGATTGTAATATGCATTTACCGTTTGTGGTGCCATAAACCATTCTGTTTTATCTACTTTTTCACCTAGTTTGTTCAAGTTATCACGGTAGTTCCAAGCTTGAACAGCAAGCATGTTGTCAAATAAAGTTCCACCTTGCTCAGGAGATTTAATTTCCATTTCAGAATAATCTTTCCACTGGTCTGGATAACCGATTTTTATGGTCATTCCGTTAAGCTTTTCGATTGCTTTTTCTTTAGTTTCTGGACTCATCCATGCTAGACCATTGATACGTACTTCATAAGCTTTCTTCACGTACTCAATCATTTCTTTTGCTTT
Source organism: Nonlabens sp. (assembly GCF_051251825.1). GTDB lineage: Bacteria > Bacteroidota > Bacteroidia > Flavobacteriales > Flavobacteriaceae > Nonlabens. The sequence continues at coordinate 236,920 of NZ_JBPOGG010000001.1, forward strand.
GGCTTTAGCCTCGGCTGGGAATTTTTCACTTACATATAACTGACCAAGAGCTTCACCTAGAGTTCCATTAACGGTTCCAAGAGCACGCTCATCACGTGGACGTTGTTCTTTTGCACCACGCATGGTTTTACTATAAAAATCCCAGTTTGCATCTTCTAGCTCTGTAGATAACATACTTGCAGCTGCGTCCACCATAGTCCAGCGCATGTAAGTTTTCATAGCCTCAAGATTACTGTTGTCCCACATGTCATTCAATGCGGTCAAGTATGCTGGCTGAGAGACGATAATATTGTCAAATTCCTTTACATCAAGTTTATCAAAATATACATCCCAGTTGATTGCAGGAACTAGAGTTTTAAACTCTTTCATGCTCATAGGGTTATAGCGCTTTAAAGGATCTCTACTAGCAACTTTATCTAATCGTGGTTGAGCCATTTTAGTTTCAATCGCAATTACTGTTTGCGCATCTTGTGCTGCTTTTACTGGGTCAGTTCCTGTCATGGTTAACATGCGAGCTATGTGTTTTTCATAAGCGGCAAGTTTTTCTCTGTTATCTGCATCATCCAGATCTACGTAGTATTCACGTTGCATCCCTAGAGCGCCAGGTCCCATTTGCGCGACATTCATGTCAGTATTTTGAGCATCTGGTCCTACACCAAATCCGTAGAAACCTCTCAATCCTTTTGAAGAAAGGTCTGCTAGTAAAGTAGGAATTTCATCAACTGATTTTATGGCATCGATTTGTGCTAGGTATGGTTTTAAAGGTTCGTAACCTGCTTTATCTCTAGAGTTAGTATCCATGATGCTTTGGAATACATAAACAGCCTTTGCTTGATCTGAAGAAGCATCTAGATTTTTATCGTTCATCGCTTTGTCAAGAATGGCAAGAACGTCGGCATCTGTATCTTTTCTAAGTTTGTTGAATCCACCCCAAACGGTTTGGTCTGCTGGGATCTCAGTAGAGTCGATCCATGATCCATTCACGTAGCGGTAAAAATCATCTTTAGGGGATACGCTTGTATCCATTGCGGTCAGGTCTAAACCTGGATAAGTTTTAGGCTCTTTATCTTCACAAGAAGTAAGAGCTATTGCAGCTACGCAAGCACCTATAATGGTAAGTTTTAATTTCATGATAAGTTTATTTTAAAGGTTAGTTGCATTCTTTTAAAGAATGTTACGAAATATAGGTATAGTTTAAACCTATCCTTTACTCTTTAAATTATAATTAACTAGTGCTCAAAGAAAAAGCCCACAAATTGTGGGCTTTTAATGAATTAAAGTTTGAAAAACTTATTTAATAATAAGCTTTTCAGTTACGGATCCAGTCGCTGTAGTAATGTTTAAGAAATACATTCCTTGAGCAACTCCGTTAATATTAATTTGATGTTGTTCACCTGTATTATTTGACTTAGTCGTAATAAGTTTCCCAGTCACATCATAGATAGAATAGTCAAACTCATTAGCATTATTCCATGATAATGTGAAGTTACCTTGAGAAGGATTAGGATATACTTTAAAGGAATCTTCAAGAGCGATATCACTATTGCTTAGAGTTCCAGTGACAACTACATTATCGATCACAATTCCTTCTTCAGTTACTGAATCATCTGATTGGAATACATATCTAAATGTGATATTGTTTTCAGCACTAAAAGCTGATAAATCATAAGAATAAGTCTTCATAGTTGTGTCAGTACCAGTCCATTGTGCTCCAACACAGTTAAAACAATCTACACCATTAGGCGTTCTACTAGAATTATACCAGTTAGGATCTGTAGAACTACCTAGAATACTCCAGTTCAATCCACCATCAGTGCTATATTCTGTATACATAATATCCCAATCTTGCTCTAGATCAAAAGCCATTTCAAATTGTAATGTTGGATTATTAAGTCCAACTAGGTCATAACAGCCCGTAAATAAATATGCTATTGTAGCGTCTGGATAGTTACCGTCTAGATTAGTCCCATAGACTTGAGTTCCACTCGCGCTTTGATTAAGTGAAGATCCTGTAGGCACACCACGTTCCCATAATATTGCTCCAGTGGCTTCATTAAGAGTTAAGAAATCTCTATTTTCAAATTGATGAACATCATTGATTACTCCAGAGTTATTTTTTAAAACACTAGTTGTCTCATTATTATTATTTGCAAACGCATCATTAAAAGTACTTACCGTAACTGCTAGGTCATTAGTTCCTAGAGCTAAGTTAAGTCCAGTTAGTGTAACAACAGATTGACCTTGTGAAGGAATAGTTTGAGTATAGTTTGCACTTACTGCCGTGCCTCCATTAATGGAGTAACTTATATTAAAAGAATTAATATCATTAGTTCCACCATTTTCAATAAGAACATCTATGTCAGAACTACTACATGTTACAGAGGTGTTTGAGGTTGCAAGGCTTACTAATTTAATATCTGTAGGTGGTAAACCTGCAAACGCTGAAGTTTGCCAAATTCCTCTACCATAAGTTCCAGCAGTTAATATATTATCCACAGGATTAATCTCTAAATCTCTCACATTAACATTAGGTAAGTTATTATTGAATGTGATCCATTGAGTGGTAACGTCATCATATTTGTAAACACCTCTAGTTGTTCCTACAAATAATTCTCCATCTACACTTAGAGGTAAACTAGCAAGAGTATTTTTTCCTAAATCAGGCAGATTACTAGTAATATCTGTGAAATTGGTACCTTGATTAGTACTCTTATAAACACTACCGAAAGAAAATTGTGTGGAAACATAAACAATATTATTATCATTATTGCTTACCTCAATTGCAGTTATATTTTGAGGAAATCCAGCTACTGGCACAAAATTAACACCTGCATTAATACTTCTGTATAACTGGCTATTGATAGCCATATAGATGATATTATCATTAGTTGGATCTATTTCAAGAACATCGATATTAGAACCATAAGGAGATGAAACAGATACAAACGCTCCATTTTGAACCTTATAAAGCCTCGTGTATCCTGCATAAATAGTTCCTTGACTATCTGTTTTAAGTGGAGTTATCCAGTTACCAGATTCCCCAGAAGGTCTGTTTATAGATCCTTGAAGAGAGTTACCGGCATTATTTGTGAAATAAAGTCCGCCACCGCTTTGAATAAATCCATATCTAATATTGGAGTCAAGTGGATCAATTCCTCCATCCATTCCATCTGCTCCGTAGAAATTCTTCCATTGATCACCACTTCTAGCATGTCCACCATTATCTTGCAATCCACCTACTATGTCTGCGCTCGATTGCGAACTAACAGCAATTCTGTAAAATTGACTTATTTGAGCACCTGCAGTTAGGTCTGTAAAAGAACTTGCATTAGAAGTACTACGATAAATTCCACCATCAGACATTACAAAAAGCTCGTTACCGAATTGTCTTATCTGGTGAATATCTGCATGCGTATAGCTAGGTCCTGAAGGATTACTCCAAGAATTTACATTTGAAAAAGAGATTCCGCCATTAAAAGATCTCCAAATATTTAAACATCCTGTATAAACTAAATCGGCATTTGTAGGGGATACTTCAAGTGCAAGGTCATAATTTCCCTGTCCACTTTCTAGAATATCAGTACCATTATCTCTTCTTGTAAAGGTCATTCCACTATTTGTAGAGCGGTACAATCCCATTAGTGATGCATTATTATTAATGATAAGTAAGTATACATAATTAGCATTTGCTGGTGTTACAGCGATTACACTTCTTCTCATACCTGAAGGAAGACCTGTAGATGGTTGTGAAAAAGATACTCCATTATCAGTAGAGATGTAAAATGCATTACTGGTACTTAAATATATGGTGTCTGGTGCATTAGGTTTTAATTTAATGTCCTTTACGTTTCCAGGAAAGTTTCTAGTAAACGTATTTCCTCCATCAATAGATCTATAAAAACCTTGATTAGAAGAAACAAAAACTTTATTGCTATCTCTAGGGTCAAGGTATACTTCACTAATATTACCTGTTGATCCTGCAAAAGTCAAGTCTGTAGTATTCCACGTTTGACCACCATCAGTTGATTTCATCAATCCTATACTGTAAGAGTCTCCACCATCATCATCTCCAGTTCCTATATAGATTACATTAGAATTTGTTGGGTCTATTGCAATCGCACTTACACCTATCTCAGTTAAAAAATCAGATAATGGTGACCATGTAACTCCTGCGTCTGTAGATTTCCATATTCCACCTGCTGGTGCTCCTAAATAATAAGTGTTAGCATTATTAGGGTCCACAATCATCGTGTTTGCTCTACCTTGACCTGTAGACCATGAGCCTGTTCCTAGGGTAGTGAATGGACCTATTGCATTCCAGTTAGAGTTATCAGTTAAGCCACTTTTTTGTCCTTTTCGTTGATTAATTATTTGAGCAATATCTCGCGCACCTTGTAATGTACCATCTTCTTTTACATAAGCTGAGGCTGCATCTACCCAACGCATAAAAGGTTTGTATCCACTTCCTTTTGCATCTTTATCGTGAGTTGCCCAATAAGCTTCACCAGCACTTTTAATATCTTGGTAAGTAAGCTCGCCACTTTTCTCTTTTCTTAATTGTTCCATCCATGGATTGTCTGCACTAGGTTGAGCTGTTACAAACACAAATCCTAATAGGAATAGATAGGGTAAAAATTTCATAAGGTATATTTAATGGATGCGCAATATAATATCTAGATGTCACGATTAAGTAACAACTTGTAGATTATGTCTTAATATATACGAAAACTGACAACATTTAGATTGTTTTTTACCAGATGAATCACCTTTTATCGATTTAAATGGTAATAATAATCTTAAATTTACATCTTCAATGGAGTATTTGTATCCAGTTCATATCCCATTTGTTTTCCTTTTCTATCTGCGCTTAATCCTTGAGTCATCCATACTGGAGCTTCATCACCTTTAAGATAGTGATCAAAAAATTGCATCATGCGCATGGATAAATCACGCTTGTTTTTCATTTTACGTAAGTTGTGTGCTTCTTTATTATAAACGAGCAGCCATACCGGTTTATTGAGACGTCTCATTCCCATAAACATTTCGATTCCTTGATAGTAAGGAACGGCTCCATCTTCATCATTATGCATCATTAATAAAGGCGTATTGATTTTAGGAATATGAAATAACGGTGAATTTTCAATATATAAGTCGAGTCCATCCCATAGATTTTTACCTATACGCGTTTGAGTTCTTTCATATTGAAATGCACGGCTTAAACCGCTTCCCCAACGTATTCCTCCATAAGCGCTCGTCATATTAGACACTGGAGCACCAGCCATTGCTGCGGCATACATATTAGTGCGAGTCACAAGATAAGCCGTTTGATAGCCACCCCAACTTTGTCCTTGCAGTGCCATAGCATTGCGATCTACGTAGCCTAATTGAGCTACGGCTTCTGTTCCAGATATAATACAATTGTATGCGCTTTCTCCAGGATGTCCGTCTTTATAAACGATGTCTGGTACAAAAACCACATAATCATTACTCGTTAAATAAGAGAAATTAACCGTACTCGCACTAGGTTGTGGCGAGCGATATCCGTGTAAACGATCTGCATATTTCTCGTAGAAATAAACGATCATAGGGTACTTTTTTTCAGGATCAAAATCCTCAGGTTTGTAAATCAATCCTTCTAGCTTTTTCCCATCATAAGCATTCCAAGTGAACAATTCCACGCTGCCCCATTTGAAATCTTCTTGTTGAGGATTTGCATCGGTTAAGCGATTCATTCCTTTCTGACCAGCCATATAAACGTCTGGATAGTTGTTGAAATTAGATTTTCTATAGAGGATAGTGTTGTCGTTTTTTGCTTTCGCGAAAGCGGAATTCTCAAAACCTTTATGCTCAACAAAACTCTCTATTCCACCATTACCTAATAGATGAATGTGCGATTCCTTAGTGGTGTGATTGAAACTGCTCAAAATCATCTTATCAAAAAGATATGAAGCTAAATTCCTGTTCTCAGAATCAAGATTCTCTGTGCGATAAGTAATGTTGTTCTCACGACCTTTTGTGATGCGTTGAGGTTTTTCACTTGTGTTTAAATCGACTTTCCAAAGGTCAAATTTGTCCTGAAGTAAAGCGTTGCCATCTTGATCATATCCAGCAAATCCATAAGATGGAGGCAGCGCTGGATGGTCGTCATCCACGTCGTGAAATGCCACTCCTAGCCCTTGAGTTAGATTTTTATCAAGCATGGTATTGAGATTAATACTATGCCAATTGCGATCATCGAAGCTGTAATAAATAGCATGTGTATGAGCAGGATTAAACTGCGGTCTGCTACCTGAATTTGATAGTAATAACTGCTGATCTCCAGTTTTTACATTTTTTAAATAATAATCTGATCTCCATGGATATTCCCAGGAACGTGCGACGTCATATTTTGCGTTATCCATTATTATGATAAGGTCTTTTTCAAGATTTCTATCCCACATAATTCCAGAGCTATCATAACTATTTAGATTAGTGATGTTTCCAGTAGATGTATCGTAAAATTGCTCTGTGGATTTATTTTTCAATCTGCTTTTTCTCAAATTTTGCTCGGGTTGAGTCATGCGATCTTTATAATTCCATACATCTACTTGCGCGATTTCATCATCCATTAATGTGGTGTCGATGGTGTATTCCATTCTAGGCTGCGTGTAGAAGAATAATCTCTTACCATTTTCAGAAAAATAAGGAGCACGTCCTGAAGTTAATTGCCAGTTTACTTTAATATTTTTCTCTGTTCCAGCGATTTTCTCTGGAGATGCGGTGAAATCTTTTAGGTAGTGTAGGTCATATTTCAAAGAATCTGTTTCGGCACTATCAATAGCTACATAATAAGCGGCTTGTTTACCATATTTATCTATACTTAGCTTATCATAGGTCCACGCATCTATCTGGATTTCTATGGATTCTTGAGTTTCAATATTATACATGTAAACTCCATGATCTTTTTTATCTTTTCCTTTTTTACGAGAATAAATAAAGCTCATTCCTTCACGTGCGGTGTCATAATCTTTAATGTCAGTTATGGTGTCTTTAAACTTTGTGGAAGGCTTGTAAACTACTAGATAATCTTCTTTAAGGTATTCTGGTTTTTCCTTTTTGTCTTTTTTTCCTTTATTCTTTTTGCGAGCTTTTTTCTCTTTTTTAAGACGCTTCTTTTTTTCTTTGGGTGTTTCTTTAATTTCTTCCTTTTCGGGTTTTAAATCTTTGTGATGTTCTACGATTACATATCCAGCTGTTTTATCACTAGCATAGAATTTTTTTACCCTTGAGATAGAATCCACTATTTCTCCACGATCTACATCATAAACCATAAAGGTGTTTTTAGACTGATTGTCTTTTTTTACTTCACCCTTCTTTTCTTGACGTGCTTTTTCATAAGCTGGTTTTTGCATGAAATAGACGTACTTCTCATCGGGAGATATTTGTGGATTCACTCCATTAAAGAATGTTTTCTTTTCTCCACTTGCTAGATTGTGAATCTCTAAATATCCATCGCCAGCGCCAGTTGCAGTTACTACCGCTATAGCTGCCACGTTTCCATTATTAGATATACTTGTTGTGCTTACTCGTTTCCATAAATCATAATCTTCGTGACTGAGAGATTTTTTTTGTGCAAACGTTACTGTGATGCATAGCAGAAGTAATAAGGTGAGTGCTCTTTTCATAATATGTTATTGTAGTTTTCCTTGAAGCTTTTTTAATCGTTTTTCAATTTTAATTCTTTAATGTATTCCTTATCCCATTGTTTTTTAAGTTCTGTTAATGAAGACACATTATCATTAGGAACAGCTATGGATAATACATAATGGGCAATTTTATAAACGCCATTTTCCATTTTTAGAATTCCGCTGCCGCGGCAAATTCCCATTTGGGTATCGAGCAGTTCATCAAAATAAACGACTCCATTTGAATTATAAATGTTACGTTCTAGTGAAGTGAAAGACCAGGCTTTTCCTTTATCAAAATAGGGTTTTGAAAAAGCTTTGAATTCCTCGATTTGCCAGTTTTCAGTAGCATCTGTTCCTATAAAGACAGCGTCACGGGTCATTAAGTTAAAATAATTATCAAAATTTGCTTGAGCAGCTGCAATATGCCAGTCGTCTATTCTTTGATTTATTGAATCTGTTTGAATAGCTTTTTGTGAGCCGCATGAAGTTATTAAAATTGCGGTTATAAGGAGTAAGATTCTTTTCATAGCTGTTAAAGATAAAGCAGAAAAATTTAAACTCTAATTGAATATTTGTTTCATACGTAGTGTGTTCTTACATTCGGTTTATGGAAAAAAATAAATGCGGCTGGTGCCTAGGTAGTGATCTTTATGAAGCTTACCACGATCAGGAATGGGGCGTTCCTGTTTATGATGATCAAACATTATTTGAGTTTCTTATTCTTGAAACTATGCAAGCTGGTCTGAGCTGGATTACTGTTTTAAACAAAAGGGACAATTACTTTGATGCTCTAGACCAGTTTAATATTCATAAAATTGCAAAATACGATCAATCCAAACAAGATGAATTACTCTTGAACGCCGGAATTATACGTAACAAGCTTAAAGTGAAATCCATTATCACAAATGCTCAGCTCTTTCTTGAAATTCAAAAAGAATACGGCAGCTTCTCTAAATTTATTTGGGATTATGTGGATGGAAAACCCATTAAAAACGCAATAGTAGATTATAAAAAAGCACCTGCAAACACACCGCTATCTGATCAAATTTCAAAAGACTTAAAAAAACGAGGTTTCAAATTTGTGGGCTCGACCATAATCTATGCATTTATGCAAGCGGTTGGAATGGTAAATGACCATGAGGTAAGTTGTTTTAGATATGATGAGGTTTAATTGAGGAAGGAATTAAAAGCTAGTTCCGCCCATTCTCATTTGGATAGAAAGTGTGAACCGGATCGCTTTGCCAGACTTCTTTAGTTTCTACACAAATCGCTGTGAGTGGTCCTTTATATGCCGCCGCAGTGTCGATATTCCAAACATTGGCAGCATTAACCGGTTCTAATTTCCCTAATCTTGATGTAGGTGTGTGACCTATAAAAACCTCGTTATAGAGTTTCAATCTATTAGGATACCGATCGTTATCTGGTGATAAGTTAGGGTCCAGGCATAGTGCAAGTTCCCATAGAGTGCGGTCCCAGTAGGGCAAGTTGTCATAATATTCATACTCAGGTCCTTTGAGATTATGGAATCCTGCATGGAAAAAGCCGTTATTTGATTTATCGATGTAATAATTTTTCAAGCCGTTTTGAAAAAATTCTAAATGCTTTTCAAAATCTGCTTGGGTTCTGTTTTCATAACTATCAATGGTGCTTTGTCCACCATGTTGTAACCACATATTGTTTTGTGCTTTGGTGGTTAAGTAAGTTAAAAATAATTCATCGTGATTACCTCTCAGATAGATAGGAGCGGTATGATTATTTTCAATACGCTTTCGCTTGAGCGCAATTAAAAACTCTATTACTTCAAAACTCTGTGACCAGCCGTCTATGTAATCTCCTAAGAAGATGAGTAAATCTCTTTCTTGTATATCAATTTTTTCTATTAATTGTTCCAGCGCTTTGTAGCCGCCGTGTATATCTCCTATGGCAATGGTTCTCATGAATTATATGTTACTTTTCTTAATACTCGCAAAGCTTCTTTATAAGCTTGGTAGGTATCGGGATATTTTTTAAGTGTTGATTTGTGAGTTTTCATCTTTTCAATGGCCTCGCCTATACTGTTAAAATGGCATATCAACATGGTCTCTGGTAAGGCACGTAAATCTATAAGTTCTTGTTCTGAAAGTGTTAAGTCGTTTGTTATCTTATTCAATAACGATAAATTAGTATTATAAATATGGTGCAAGGTACGTCTATCATAATACGGCGGATTGAACATTATTTTAGTCTCTAGTTTGTAGGTGCCGTTAGGAGAAAAGTGCAAGGTCTGTCGTTCCAGTGGATAATATTTTTGCTCCTTACCGATGCCTAATTCCACAAATTCTAGTATGCTAAAACTGTCTTTATCATAACTGATTTGCACATCATCTAGCGCACTGTAGAACAATTTAACCTGTTCATTTATAAGTTCTATATCTACTCGAGAATAATAATTTTGCCCATTTTTATGGCTTAATTTTCCTGACCAGCATAGTACAAATTGTTCCTTAAACACCTTATAATGAGTTTCAAGACCGCGATCTTTACGTTCCATAAATTCCATTACGCTATCTAGTGTCAGCTCTATATTATTGCTGGCTTGTTTTTCAATTTTTTGAACTTGGACTGAATTTATATCCTTTACCTCGATGTCAAAATTCTTAGGCATGGAAATACTGCCATCTCTAAAGAACACGGCACCACCATAGTACTTCCAGATATTTTTGCGCAATGAGGTGATACTTTTTTGTGCTCTAATAGTGACTAACCCGACCACTTTGCCATTAGGTAAATGCGGAAACGGAATATTTTCATATTGAATAATAGGCGCATTTTCCAGATATGCATTGACAAGATTTTGCAACTTAGAATCATCATAAAAATCTACTCCTAGAATATCATTTGTCGCATCATCTATACCTATGACTATGTAACTATTGTTTGCAGGATTAGTATTAGAAAGCGCGCAAATGTGCTTGAGAAATTTAGCTTTCCCTTCTTTGTTACTTAAATCTAAACGCAACTTCTTATCATAAAAACTATTCTCATCATTATGAGCGAGCAAGTTTTTAATAAGAAGACGTTTGTTAATCATATAGCTAATATAGTTATCTGGATTGAGTTCAATGTTGAAAGTTTGAAGTTCAGGAATCCTAAACATCATTAAAAGCGGACTTCGAGAGCACTTCGACTAGCTCAGTGTCCACCTCAGTCCTGGTATTCTAGTTTCTTCGAGCATTGAGGCACTCGGAATGCAATCTTAATGGTTTTCAAGTTCATTCAGAAGAATAGTATCTTTGCTCACATGCAAATACCAGCAGGCAAAAAAATCTACTTCTCCAGCGACAACCATTTAGGTGCGCCTACTCAAGAGTTGAGCAAACCTAGAGAACGCAAGTTCCTAGACTGGCTCGATATGGTAAAAGAAGATGCCGCTGCAATATTCCTACTGGGCGATCTATTTGACTTTTGGTTTGAATACAAACACGTCGTTCCTAAAAATCAAGTGCGCGTTCTAGGAAAACTTGCCGAAATCGCAGATAGCGGAATCCCTATTTATTTCTTTGTCGGGAATCATGATTTGTGGATGTTTGGCTATTTTGAACAAGAACTAGGTATTCCTGTTTATCATGAACCACAAGTTTTTGAGTTTAATGATAAGAAATTCTTCATAGGCCATGGTGATGGAAAAGGTCCAGGTGATAAAGGGTACAAACGCATGAAAAAAGTATTCACGAGTCCTTTTTTTCAATGGTGTTTTAAATGGATGCATCCTGATATAGGTGTAGGAATCGCAAGATATCTCTCGGTTAAAAACAAATTGATATCTGGTGATGATGATGCTAAATTCTTAGGTGAGGAAAATGAGTGGCTTGCTCAATATGCTAAGCGTAAACTCGAGCAAGAACACTATGACTATTTTATTTTTGGTCACAGGCACATGCCTATGGAAATAAAAGTAGGTGAGAATTCTACCTATATTAATCTAGGTGACTGGATAGGTCATTATACTTATGGAGTATTTGATGGAAAAGAGTTTAAACTAGAAAAACATTAAGTTTAACCTTAAAAAATGCTTTTAATCGGTAGTGGTTCGTTTTGTTAGAATGATTAATCATTCTTAAGTATAATAAGATGAGATTTAGATTCCTAAAAGAAATCTCATGAAAGAACCACAAATCTGGATCGTTGACGATAATCCTGTTGATTCTTATGTTATTAAAACTATGTTTGAAGTTAACGAGCTGTCACATGATATTCAAGTTTTCTCAACTAATGAAGAAGCACTTAAAAAATTAGATGATTTAAAAAACGAAGATTTTAATAACTCTATCCATATCATCACTGAAAATAAAACAACTACTGTAGATGGCTGGAATCTAGTAGAAGAGATGTCGAGGAAGAATAAAAGTTTAAAATTTCATTTAAGCAGTGAAAATTATAACGCACAAGATTTAAGGAAATTTAAAAACACCGCAGCAGTTCATAGTTTAAATGTAAAGCCATTACGATTAGATGATTTAAAAAGCATTATCGAGCACTAAGCTTTGAGATCTTTAAGCATTAACTGTAGACTTACATTACCATTCCACTCGTTTTCACTGATGGTGTAAGCGATATCAAATTTATTTCCGTCTTTTACAAGGTCACTTTTACTACCTAGATTAAAACCTATCGCATTGATACCATTGCGGTCTTTTTGCTTTTTAACTACTTTGATTTTAAGATGATCTTCCGTCTTGCCTACACATTTTCCATATCCAGTATCAATTACTTTTTCAGTCATAAAAACCGGTCGCATATTTCCAGGCCCATAAGGTGCCATTTGCTGTAGAATGCGATAAAACTTAGGCGTAATAGATTCTAGTGGTAATATTGCATCTATTTTTATCTCAGGTGTCAAGTGTTGTTTTTCTATAGTCGCACAAACCACTTCTTCAAACCGAGCTTTAAAAGCTGCATAATTTTCAGGCTTTAAAGTCAATCCAGCAGCATATTTGTGACCACCAAATTGCTCTATAAATTCTGAACATTGCTCTAGAGCGTTATAAACGTCAAATCCAGATACACTACGTGCGCTTGCGGCGAGGTAGTCACCACTTTTAGTAAAGACTAGTGTAGGACGATAATATTTTTCAATCAATCTTGAGGCTACGATTCCTATCACACCTTTGTGCCAGTTCTCATCATAAACTACGGTAGTGAAACGCTCTTCTTCCTTATCTGTTATAATCAACTCTAGTGCTTCTTCTGTAATAGAACTATCTGCTTCTCTACGGTCTGCGTTGAATTCTTCAATCTCGATAGCAATACGTTGTGCATCTTCAAAATCATCAGTCACCATTAATTCTACGGCATGCAAGGCATGTTTCATTCTTCCAGCGGCATTAATGCGTGGTGCGATGATAAAAACCACATCAGTAATGGTAAGCACGTCTTTTTTTAATTGATGAATAATCGCTTTAAAACCAGCTCGCGGACTCGTATTAATCACATTCAAACCGTGATAGGCTAGAATTCTATTTTCTCCTATAATGGGAACTATATCTGCTCCTATGGCGGTAGCAACCAGATCTAAATACGGAATCAATATCTCAAAGTTCCAATCGTTTGCCTCAACCAGCGCTTGACATAATTTAAAACCTACTCCACAACCGCAAAGTTCATCAAATGGATATGAGCAGTCTGCACGTTTAGGGTCTAGAACCGCGACTGCAGCTGGTAATTGTTTTCCAGGTCTATGGTGATCGCAAATGATGAAATCAATTTTTTTATCGGCCGCATAAGCTACTTTATCAATCGCTTTTACACCACAATCTAGGGCAATGATGAGCGAGAAATCATTGTCGGCAGCAAAGTCTATTCCTTGATAACTCACTCCATAGCCTTCTCCATAACGATCTGGAATATAGGTTGCTACTCGATCATAGAAGCTGAGCAAAAAAGTGGACATTAAGGCAACACTAGTCGTTCCATCCACATCATAATCTCCATAAATAAGGATATTCTCGTTGTTACCTATAGCTTCTTGAATACGTTTTACAGCCACGTCCATATCTTTCATTAAGAATGGATCATGTAAGTCGTTCAAATCAGGTCTGAAGAAGGATTTCGCTTTCGCGAAAGCGTCAACACCACGCTGCACCAGTAAACCAGCAAGAAAGGAGTCTATACCTAGTTCTTGAGCCAGTTGTTCCTGTTTCTCTACATCGGGTTGTGGTTTTAAAGTCCAGCGCATAATTTCAAATGTAATACCAAAATATGATTTGATGGAAAATATCGCAAACGCTGTGATATAATATTATTAACTTGCGGGAACAACCAAATTTATCCTATGCCATTAGTAACTCCACTTGATGCCAGTCATGATCCAGAAACACGTGAATTAGCTGCTTTTTTTAATGAAACACTAGGTTTTTGCCCTAATTCTGTGCTCACTATGCAACGCAGACCAGCTATTTCAAAAGCATTTATCAACCTCAATAAAGCTGTCATGGCAAATGAAGGTCGTGTAACGAGTGCTCTTAAACGTATGATCGCATGGGTTTCTAGTAATGCAACAGGCTGTAGATACTGTCAAGCACATGCCATAAGAGCTGCAGAGCGTTATGGAGCAGAGCAAGAACAACTCGATAACATTTGGGAATACCGCACACATGCTGCATTTAATGAGGCTGAACGTGCTGCGCTTGATTTTTCACTCGCTGCAAGTCAAGTTCCAAATGCTGTGGACCAAAAAATCCAGGATAGATTACACGAGCACTGGAATGAAGGCGAGATTGTAGAAATGCTCGGCGTTATTTCCTTATTCGGTTATTTAAATAGATGGAATGACTCCATGGGAACTATTATGGAACAAGATGCCGTTGATAGCGGTAATCAATATTTAGGTAAACATGGATTTGAAGTAGGGAAACACGTTTAAGTTATTCTGCTTTTTTGAATACTAAAAACTGAGCACCATTTTTATCGTACTCAATAACTAAATTATCATCCTTCTCATAACCTATCCCCATAAAATCTGTGGTAACAGCAAGATAGCAACCTGATTGACTCTTTTTAAGAGTACCGATCAGGTTATTCTTTTTGTATACATTAAATCCAGAATCATTGCTATGAATTTTATATTCTTTGGAGTCTGTTGTATAGATTTGATCTCTTACTAATTCTACAATTTCAGGTTCAGGTATGTCACTCTTTTCTTCCTTGACAACCTCTGCTGAAGGTGTAATATTAACTCCTACGGCTATAGTGCTAGGTTCCATAACTTGAACAGGAACTTCTTTACTAGAAGGGCGATTAACTAAAGGCGCCGAATATGAATAATTTACATCATCCATTGATGTCATGGCATCCCTTAAGGCTTCTCTATAAGCTATTTCAAAATCTTTAGTATGCCCTATTCCTTCTTTAGTAGTATAAACGACTTCATCCTCACAGTTTACAAACTCCAGCGTCATTTTAACTCTAAAACCTGCACTTGTGATAAGCCTTACTGATAATGAGTTACAACGTCCTATATTTAAATCCGCTGGCAATACTTCACTATTTCTAAACCCTTTAATTCCTCTTTTTCCCAGTTCAAAAACAATCATTTCATTAAAACGATATTCATTTGCTTGCCTTTGGAACTCATACTGACTATCTACAATCACATATTTATAATCATTAAGAGTTTGTGCATGGCTCAATCCAGCTGTTAAGATGGTTATTAAAATCAGGAAATGTTTCATGTTGAATTATGGTCTCTTTGTATGCTTTGCTAAAATAGAATAAATTTGTCTTCTATAGATAATTACAAGCCATACAAACCAATTTCATGAAACAATACGAATTATTAAAGAAGCATTTCGGTTACGATAGTTTCCGGCCATTGCAAGAACAAATCATAGATGATGTTCTTGCCCACAAAGATCTCATGGTGGTCATGCCTACAGGTGGTGGAAAATCCATGTGTTTCCAGTTACCATCATTAATGTTAGATGGCGTCACACTTGTGATTTCTCCGTTAATTGCTTTAATGAAAGATCAGGTAGATTCCTTAAAAGCAAACGGAATTACTGCTGGTTATTTCAACAGCTCGCAAGTAGGAACAGAGCAACAGGAAATGTTACAGCTCTTAAAATCGGGCAAGCTCAAACTACTATACGTCGCTCCAGAGAGTATCCAGCAATTACAGCACTATTTACAACCTAGTGATATATCGCTTATCGCAATAGATGAGGCGCACTGTATCTCTACTTGGGGACACGATTTTAGACCAGCCTACACGCAACTGGCTTATCTTAAAAAGTCGTTCCCGCAGGCGAGTATGATTGCTTTAACTGCCACCGCAGACCGCGCCACACGTGCTGATATTAAAAAGCAACTCGACATCTCTCATGCAGACGAGTACGTCGCATCCTTTGATAGGCCTAACTTAACTCTGGAAGTGCGACCTGGTAATAACAGATTGGCTCAAGTGCGCCAGTTTCTCAAAAAATATAAAGACGAATCTGGTATTATTTACTGTCTGAGTAGAAAGTCTTGTGAGAAACTAGCAGAAAAGCTAGCTAGTCTAGGATTCTCTGCTGCTGCTTACCATGCTGGATTGGAACACCGCTTTCGCGAAAGCGTGCAAGAACAATTCATTAAGGATGAATTGAAAATCGTTTGTGCTACGATCGCATTTGGTATGGGAATCGATAAGTCCAATGTGCGATTTGTGATTCATTACAACATGCCTAAAAATATCGAAGGATACTATCAAGAAATAGGCCGTGCAGGACGTGATGGAATTGATGCTCATGCGCTACTTTTTCACAGTTATGCAGACATGATTCAACTGCGCAATTTTGCAGGAGATAGTGGTAATAGTGAGGTGCAAATTGCAAAGCTTGAACGCATGAAACAGTTTGCTGAGGCGCTCACCTGTCGCCGACGCATGTTGCTTTCCTACTTTAATGAGTATCTAGAAAAAGACTGTGGTAATTGTGATGTTTGCTTGAACAAGCCCGACTTTTTTGATGCGACACTTGTGGCTCAAAAAGCGCTGAGTGCTGTTTATAGGATGAAAGAAAACGCATCACTCAATTTATTAATTGACGTGTTGCGTGGTGCGCAAAATGCTACCGTTATAGAAAGTGGATTCCAAACCATAAAAACTTATGGTGCCGGACGTGAAACATCGTGGAACAACTGGCAACAGTACATCATTCAAATGATCAATCAAGGATTGCTAGAAATTGCTTTTCACGAGCATAATCGTTTGAAATTAACACCTCAAGCTCAAGCGGTGTTATTTGATAAGCAAAAAGTGCAACTCGCTGTTATTCCTAAACCAGAAGATCTTGCTGCGCGTAATGCTCAAGCCGCTCAAGATGCCTTGCCTAGTGATATTAATAAAGATTTATATGCAGGATTACGCAAGTTAAGGATGCAAATTGCTACACAAGATAATCTGGCGCCTTACATGGTTTTCAGTGATGCGACGTTGAAGGATATTGCTTCTAGAATACCATTAACTATAGATGAGTTTGACGATATTACCGGAGTAGGAAAACATAAATTAGATACTTATGGAGAAGCGTTTTTAAAACTTACCCAAGGTTTCAAAATGATGCGTGAAGGTGATTTTGTATATCGAGTAGTTGTTGCAAAACCTAAGAAAAGAAAAAAGTCTGGTCTTAAAAAAGATACCGTAATGGAGTCTGTACAAATGTACTGGGATGGCAAAACGGTTGAAGAGATCTCTGAAGCTAGAGCACTTAAAAGCGACACGATTCTTACCCATTTAGGTAAAAGGTATTTGAGCCATAAAGATGTGGATTTAGAGGCTCACATTTCACAGGAAGAAATAAAAGCGATTGAACCACAGTTTGAAACATACCAAAAAGAGAATGCCCTCAAACCTGTTTTTGAACATTTTAATGGTCAGTATAGTTACGGGAAGTTGCGTCTTGCGATGATGCTGATAGGGAATTAATCGAGGTTAAAAAAGATGTGATGAAAATAGATCAATTAGAACCAGGATATTTTGGGATAGGAATTCAAAATGGAAAAACTCCTGAGAACCTAGGTGTTTTGTGGCGTAGTGCTCAAAATCTAGGTGCTAGTTTTATTTTTACGGTGGGCAAACGATATGCTAAGCAAGCAAGTGACACTCATGATGTGGTAAAAGCCATGCCTTATTTTCATTATAACACTTTTGAAGATTTCTATCATCACCTACCTAAAGGTGCCATGATTATAGGTGTAGAATTAGACGATCGAGCAGTAGAATTAGAGGTGTTTAAACATCCTCGTAATTGTGTTTATCTACTCGGTGCTGAGGATAATGGACTTACTAATGAGGCTATTGAAAAATCACATCATTTGATAAAGTTCAACACACCTAAAAGTTTAAATGTGGCCGTTGCAGGCAGCATAATTATGTACGATAGGTTTACAAAAGGCAGTCATATTTATATAAAAGGAGTGCCTAAATAAACTCTTAATCGTTGATTTTCAGCTTAAAAACGATTAATTTACCTACTTAACATTTTAAAATTATAATTCCATATACCTTTGTAACTTATTAATTATTACAATTTATTACAATGAAAGAAGGTACCGTAAAGTTTTTCAATGAGTCTAAAGGATTTGGATTTATCGTTGAAGAAGGATCACAAAACGAATGTTTCGTACACGTAACTGGACTTATCGATGAGATAAGAGAAGGCGACAGAGTAGAGTATGAAGAAAAAGAAGGAAAAAGAGGAATGAATGCTGTTAACGTAAGAGTTGTACAGTAAATAGATCATATTTTTTTTGAATTCAAAAGCCCTTTCAATTTGAAAGGGCTTTTTAGTTGAATCTATTTTTATATATTTCAACTATGAATAATGAATTGAAATTTTACAAAGAGTCCGGTAGTTATAATTTAGGTAATTTAGGTTTTACATTTTTAGCCCTTATTGCTGTCTCCTTAGTATTGGGATATGTATATGCCATCTTAACACAAGTTAGTCCTATAATATATTTAAATGCGCTTGCAGCATTAGGCGCAGGTATTGCTATAAATTTTTGTCTTACTAAATTATTTGACGTTTTTAAAATACGAAGTAGGATGTTCCGTATATTATTTGCGGTACTAATTGCTTTACTGACTTGGTATTTTCAGTGGACTGTTACCTTGTTATATTTATTATATGATGGTGTACCATCAATTACCGATTACTTTTCAAATTTAGGTTGGGCATTTACTGATACTGACTTGAGAGCTGTTTTACCTTTTTTATATGAAAATGGTTATTATGAAATAAAAGGCGCTATGGTTAGTGGAGTTTTTCTAGGAATCATTTGGCTAGCAGAATTATTGATTTTTATTGGTTTTCCAGTATTCGCTTCATTTACCTATGAGCCTACACCATACTCTGATTCTTTTGAGAAATGGTATGATCAATATGTGATTAACAAATCGTTTAGGGTTATGAATAAATCTCAAGTAACACTAGAAGAACTCAACAATAATGCTGCTGAGAAAATTCAATCTTTAACTAAGGCTGGTGTAAATGGGAATTCTATTATATCCTTATTTTATTTACCAGAGGAAGGAACTCAATACTTGCACGTTGCAAATCTCACTTATGAAGGTGAAAAGAAAGAAGAAAAATTAACGACTATAGTAAACTGCCTAGCTATAAGTAAAGATCAAGCACAGCTTATAATGAGTCAGAATGATTGCGTGAAAGTTTAATGACATCCACAATCTCCATCACCACAGCCTGTAGTTTTCTTAGACGGAAATAAAGATTTTCTAAATAACCAGCCCAGAGCAATAAGAACCACTACAGCAACAAGAATATATTGTAAAAGCTCCATTATTTAAGAATTTGGTATGCTGCTAGTGCGGCAAAATATGCAATCACCGTCATGGCACTAAATTGTATTGCTGGCCATTTCCAGCTGTTTGTTTCTCGTTTTACAATGGCGAGCGTACTCATACATTGCATGGCAAATGCATAGAATAGCAACAAAGAAATACCACTCGCAAAATTAAATAACGGACCGCCGAGTATAGGATTGACTTCAGCTCTCATCCGGTTTTTTATCGTTTCCTCTTCATCACTACCTACACTGTAAATAGTCGCAAGAGTTCCTACAAATACTTCACGTGCTGCAAAAGATGCAACAATAGCAATTCCTATCTTCCAGTCATATCCTAATGGTCTTACTGCAGGTTCAATTCCTTTACCTATGTAACCTATAAAGCTGTGCTCTAGTTGTTGAGATGCTATTTTATTAGTCAGCTCTTCTTCAGTTAGATTTTGTCCGGCATATTGTTCCTTTACAATTTCCTCAGCATTTGTAAACTGCTCACCCATTCCGTGACTGGCGAGCAACCATAAAATCACTGAGATTGCCATGATGATTTTTCCAGCTCCTAGTACAAAACTCTTTGTTTTTTCTAACACGGTAATCGCTACATTTTTAAACATAGGTAGCTTATAAGCTGGCATTTCCATGACAAAAAACGCTTTGCGCTTAATAGGTAATATTTTATTAAGAACCCAAGCTGAGAATATCGCAGCACCAAATCCTAGCAAATACAACAACATCAAGGTTAATCCCTGCATATTAAAAATCCACCACACATGTTGCTCTGGAATAACAAGAGCAATGATAATTAAGTAAACAGGTAACCTTGCAGAACAGGTCGTAAATGGCACGACTAGAATAGTAATCAATCGCTCTTTCCAGTCTTCGATATTACGAGTTGCCATTACCGCTGGAATAGCACATGCTGTTCCAGACACTAATGGAACTACACTTTTACCACTTAACCCAAATTTCTTCATAATGTGATCCATTAAAAAGACTACTCGGCTCATGTATCCACTTTCTTCAAGAATGGCTATAAATAGGAATAAAAAAGCTATTTGTGGTATAAAAATCACTATTCCGCCCAGTCCTGGGATAATACCTTCAGCAATTAAGTCTGTAAAAGGACCTTCAGGTAAAGAAGTTTGTGCCCATGAACTCGCTTTTGCAAACGCGGTATCAATCCAATCCATAGGATATGTAGACCAGTCATAAATCGCTTGAAAAATGAGTAGCAGTACTAAAAAGAAAATTAAATAACCCCAAACTTTATGAAGCAACACACGATCTAGTCGAGTACGTAAATCTTTGGCCTGTGATTGATCTACATTGAGAACTTTTTTAAGCAATCCATTTATGAACTGGTAGCGCACTACCGTTTCCTTATGTTGCATCTTTTTCAAATCACTCTCAGACTTTACAGAAAATGATGCTGTTTTTAAATCTTCTAAATCTCTATTTCTATCAATTTTACCAAAGTTGACATCCTGAGTAATGACCAACCACAATTTATAGATAGACTGTTTAGGATATGCTTTTCTAAGTGTTTCAAAATACTCTGGATCGATGCTGGACGCATTTACACAAGGCTCAGATTTTAGATTCTTATAATCTAAAATTGCCTTCTTCAAATCATCTACACCTTCATTTTTACGAGCACTAACTAATACTACTCGAGTATTTAACTCTTGCTCCATCAAATCTATATCTAGTGATATGGCTTTGCGCTTCATACGGTCTGCCATGTTAATCACAAGAATGGTAGGGATCTCGAGATCTTTAATTTGAGTAAAAAGTAGCAGATTACGTTTTAGATTTTCAATATCAGAAACTACCACAGCTACATCTGGATAATCTTTTGAATTCTTATTTAATAATGTTTCTACAACAACGCTTTCATCAAGACTGGATGTGTTTAAACTATAAGTTCCTGGAAGATCAAGAATATGAGCTTTTAAACCGCGGTGGAGTTTACAAATTCCTTCTTTTTTCTCAACCGTAATTCCTGGATAATTCCCTACTTTTTGGTTCAATCCTGTGAGCCTATTAAAAAGGGAAGTTTTACCTGTATTAGGATTTCCTATTAAGGATACGTTTATCGATTTACCCATGGCGCTCTACTATGATTTCTTGAGCTGTCTCACGGCGTATCGCTAGGTAAGTTCCATTTATATTGAGGTAAATAGGATCTTGAAACGGCGCACTTTCCATCATAACCACTTTATTACCTGGTAAACATCCCATTTCTAGGAGTTTCAAGGGAACGAGCTCTTCATTAAAAGAGACGATTGTGGCCTGTTCACCACGTTTTAAGTGTGCTATAGTATTGCTCAAAGCTTATTTAGAATAAATTTGAATAAGCAAAAGTAAGTCCAAATGTAGGAATGAAAAAATTTAGAATACTAAACTTTTGTTGTGGTCGTAGAAAGTATCATTTTAAGTAAATCTTATTTCAATTTACTCAATACTATTTCAAATGTAGTTCCTTGATCTTTTTTACTTTCAGAGACTCTTATGTTACCTTTATGATAATCGTTTATAATGCGATGTGCTAGTGATAAGCCTAAGCCCCAACCTCTTTTCTTAGTTGTAAAACCTGGAGTAAAAATTTGATTCCATTGACTTTTAGGAATCCCTTTTCCTGTGTCTGATACTGTTATAAAAACTTTATGAGCATCGGCACGTAGGTAGATATTTATAGTACCTTTTCCTTTCATGGCATCTATTCCATTTTTTATCAAGTTCTCAATAACCCAAGCATAAAGTTGCTCGTTGAGTTTTACTAGGATAGGTTGACTAGGTAAATCCACCGCAAATTCTACAAGTTTAGAACTACGTGATGAAATGTAATGAGCCGCTTTTTCCGTTTGATCCACGATATCCATTTCTTTCAAAGTAGGAATGGAACCTATTTTAGAAAATCGCTCTGTTATAGTCTGTAATCGCTCGATGTCTTTCTCCATCTCAACGATGTAACTGGGATCTACATCTGTATCTTTTAATAAAGTGGTCCAGCCTACCAGAGAAGATAAAGGTGTTCCTATCTGGTGAGCACTTTCTTTTGCCATTCCAGCCCATAACTTGTTTTGTTCACTAGCTTTAGTAGATCTATAAAAAAACCAAATTACCGCACCAAAAAGAACTAAAATAAGCAGCAACGCCAGTGGGAAGTACTTCATTTTAGTAATAATCGGGCTTTCACCATAGTAAATAGTTTGATAAGGTTTTCCCTCGTAACTGATTTCTAGCGGTGGATTAAGATCTTTGTATTCCTTAACAAGTTCCACGAGAGCTAGAGAATCATTTTTTATTTCATCGGGTAGGTTTCTCGCCTTCATCTCACCCTTAAAATTCACTTCTATAAGTGGAACGGTTGTGTTATTCCGAGTTACTATAGTTCCTAGATTACCCATTTCGGCATTCAGTGATTGATTGTTAAAATCTTCAATTGCCGTTTTATATTCGGTCATGTTTTTTCTTTCACTTTCTTTAAGCTGTTGAAAAAACCCATAGGTATTCCAAAGAATAAGAGCTGTAATAACCATCGCAAAAGCGATAATTACCCATCTCAATACATTACGATTTGCGGTAAAATTCATGAAATTTGTTAAGAATTTTAAATATAGTATTAATTGTCAAACGAGTAATCATAGATTTTATGATACATAGACTAAGAGTCTATTTATAATCTCAAATCCAGTTTATAAAAACGCCATAAAATCCATACCTTTACCATCCTTAAAAAATCACGTTGAAACTAGATCCTAAAGACACAAAAACAGCTCATTTACACGGCATTATGCTAGGCGCGGTACAGCCACGACCTATTGCATTTGCGAGTACTATTGATGAAGATGGAAATGTGAATTTATCACCTTATTCTTTTTTCAACGTTTTTAGTGCAAATCCGCCAGTGATGATTTTTTCACCAGCGAGACGTGTACGTGATAACACGATTAAACATACATTAATAAATGCTCGCGCTACTGGTGAAGTTGTTATTAATGTAGTGAATTATGACATCGTTCAACAAATGTCATTGAGCAGTACAGAATATGCAGCAGGAGTTGATGAGTTTGTAAAAGCTGGTTTAACCGCAGCACCATCAGATCTAGTTGCTCCACCACGAGTGGCAGAAAGTCCCGTACAGTTTGAGTGTAAAGTGAAAGAGATTGTTGAATTAGGTCAAGAAGGTGGCGCTGGGAATCTCATCATTTGTGAAGTGGTGATGGTTCATGTGAACGATGATGTACTGGATGCAGATGGAAAAATAGATCAAATAAAAATAGACACCGTAGCTCGCATGGGTGGCAACTGGTACTGCCGTTCTAAGGACGCGATGTTTGAAGTTCCTAAACCTTTGGCGACTCTAGGAGTAGGCGTGGATGCACTGCCTGATCATGCTAGAAACAGCGATATACTGACGGGTAACGATCTAGGTAAACTAGGAAATGTTGAAAATGTACCTGATAGAGATGCTGTTATCGCTTTCGCGAAAGCGGAAAAACTACCAACATTAAGCATAGAAGAAAAACACAAACGTGCGCACGAGCTTGTCCTGCAAGGCAACATAATAGATGCGTGGAAAATTTTATTATTATAGATATGGAAGTACAAGGAAAAATTAAAGTAATAGGCGAGACTAAATCTTTTGGCTCAAGTGGTTTTCAAAAGCGTGAGCTTGTTGTAACGACTGAAGAGCAATATCCACAGCACTTGATGCTAGAATTTGTTCAGGATAAAACAAGTTTACTAGATGGTTTTCAAGTAGGTGAGCCAGTGAAAGTAGGAATCAACTTGAGAGGTCGTGAGTGGACGAGCCCGCAAAACGAAGTGAAATATTTCAACTCAATCGTAGGATGGAGAATCGAGCGTGTAGGAGCAACTCCTGCTGCGCCGTCACAAGAAATTCCGCCGTTTGATGAATTTGACCCGATTTCAAATTCAAAAGATGAGGACCACGACGATTTACCGTTCTAATAAATTCTTGAACAATGAGGTTAGTAAGAACTGATTCTCATAATGAAGATTTTATAGCTCTAGTCAAAGAACTCGATACTTACCTAGCTATTGCTGATGGTGAGGACCATGCGTTCTATGATCAGTTCAATAAACTGGATCATATAAAAAATGTTGTTGTAGCGTATAAAAGTCATATTCCTGTAGGTTGTGGCGCTATTAAAAAGTATGATTCTCGTTCTGTGGAGATTAAAAGAATGTATACTCAACCAGCTTATAGAGGTAATGGTATTGCATCTTTAATTCTTAAAGAACTTGAGAAATGGTCTGCAGAGCTCTTATTTGAAAGATGTATTCTAGAAACTGGAAGCCGTCAAGAAGAAGCCATCGCGCTATATAAAAAAAGCAATTACGAGATTATTGAAAACTATGGGCAGTACACTGGAATAGCAAATAGTTATTGTTTTGAGAAAAAGCTTTAGATCTTTATAAATGTTATAAATACAAAAATCCCGACCTTAACAGTCGGGATTTCTTACTTAATAGGTTAGCCTTCATTACAAACTCAAAAAAAGCAATGATGAAATAAATTAGCTTTGAAGGCTACTCAAAGTTATCATTTTTGCGGTCAAAACCAAATTTAAACGTCCTAAATCGTGCAAATACTAGATCATAGACATATTTTTCCTCATCCTAGCACAGCTCCTGATCATGGTTTACTGGCTATAGGTGGTGATTTAAATGTAGATAGATTACTGCTCGCATATCGTTCAGGAATCTTTCCCTGGTACAGCGATGGAGAACCTATTTGCTGGTGGAGCCCAGATCCTAGAATGGTATTTGACTTATCAACGGAACAACCCATGCGAGTGAGTAAGTCGTTGCGACAGAGCCAGCGCAATCGTGGTTATGAAATAAAAGAAAACACTTGTTTTACTCAAGTGATGCTTCACTGTGCAAACGTGAAAAGACTACATGAAGATGGCACGTGGATCAATGATGATTTCATAGAAGCTTATTCTCAACTCCATCAACTAGGTCACGCAAAAAGCATAGAAATTTTTAAAGATGAAAAATTAGTAGGCGGACTTTACGGTATCGATTTACCAGAAAAAGGAATCTTTTGTGGAGAATCTATGTTCACTCTAGCTACCGATGCTAGTAAAATAGCGCTACTCCATCTCGTGAATTCTTTACAAGAAAAGAATTATAAACTCATTGATGCCCAAATTTATAATGATCACTTAGACAGTTTAGGTGCTGTGGAAATCGATCGTGAAGTGTTTTTAAGTTATTTGAGTTAAAACAAAGGTTTGGAACTTGGTTTTAATCTGTAGCAGTAAATTACGATCTTGAGTGTTCCTCGTAATGACGTTTTTGAATGAATGGCTTTTTTCGTAGAAGTTCCACCCGCAATAACTATTAAATATTAAAATGTAAATGGTCTTGGGAAGTCTGTCGTAAAAAATGAAAATACGGAAACGTTAATAAGAAAAATCTTTTAGAAATGGATGGAAGTTAGTAGGAGTAAAGCCTATTCTGGCTGTTAGATTTTTAATTCGACAGCCCTTCTTTTTCTTTAGTGAGAGTATTGAAATTTTTAGACAGGTGTCCCAAAACCTAGATTTTTTTGGTTCGTTTTTGCAGCAATGGCAAAAATGAACAAGATTTCAAAAACTCAAAATATACCTTTTAGGCTTTAAAGATATTTAGATACTCGATATTGCAAGCTCCTATCAAGTATCTCAATTACAGCGAAGCAATCTGTTTGTTGAACTCAGTATTTTAGTATTTAATAATTTGTAGAAATGAGGTTTCATAAATCTTTGTTTTCATTACTGGCAGATTACTTTGTCGCGCGCTTCTCGTAATGACGTTTCTATTTTCTCCTTAAAATGCCTTTTAAAAATTACTTTTTAGCGCAAGCAAAATCATCTAAAAATTTACTAACTTGAAAAACCAATTTTAACACATTAATTATCATGAGCATATTTGATAAAATAAAAGAGAAATTAAGTCACGAGTTTATAGACATCGTCGAGTGGCTGGACTATACTGACGATACTATTGCGCACCGTTTTGAACGTTACCAAAACGAGATCAAGACTGGTGCAAAACTTATAGTACGTGAAGGGCAAGCTGCTGTTTTTATAAATGAAGGTCAACTGGCAGATGTTTTTACACCTGGAACCTATGACCTGACTACACAAAATTTACCTATTCTTTCCACTTTAAAAGGATGGAAGTATGGATTTAATTCACCGTTCAAGGCTGAGGTGTATTTTGTAAACACACACTTATTCACAGACGAAAAATGGGGAACTAAAAACCCGATTACGTTAAACGATGATCGTTTTGGTCTGGTAGAAATAAGAGCCTTCGGTACTTATGCATTTAAAATTGCTGAGCCTGGTAAGTTTATTGTAGACATAGTAGGAACAGATAATAATTTTACCAATTTTGAGATTAACGAGCACTTAAAAAGTCTCATCGCTACTCGATTTACTGATACTGTAGGAGAAGCAAATTTACCTATTGAGCTATACGCAGCAAACACCACTGAGCTTTCTGAAACTTGTCAGGAAGTAATGCAACCAGAATTCATGAGTGTGGGAATCTCGCTGGAGCGTTTCTATATTGAAAATGTTTCTATGCCTGAGGAACTCAAGAAAGAGATTTTTGAGTACAGTCGTATTGATAAACTGGACCTAGACAAGCTTACTAAATTTAAAACAGCCAAAGCTATCGAAGCTGCTGCTCTTAATGAAGGCGGAACAGCTGGTGCTGGAATGGGAATGGGAATGGGATTTGTCCTTGCACAACAAATGGGCGGCATGATGTCACCACAAATGGGTGGACAGCAAGCTATGCCACAGCAACAAGCTGTAGGAGCTATGCCACCACCTATGCCTCAAGCTACTCAGTATTTCTATGCTGCAAACGGCGCACAAGCTGGACCAGTAGGATTTGCTCAATTACAATCCTTATTTGCAAGTCGCTCTATTAATAAAGAAACACTGATCTGGAAAGCAGGAATGGACGGCTGGAAAGCGCTAAGCGAAATCGAAGAATTGAAAGGATTCTTAGGAGGAAACACGCCACCACCACTGCCATAAATCTTAGTAGATTACTAATAATTGCCTATTCTTAGTTTGCTATGTAAATTTTTAATTGTTGATTACCTATTTGAGATTTTAAAAATGGGTGATTCTTAATTACGTTTTGCAACGCAAAACGAGAATAGGCAATGGATAGAAACTAAATATCTGTTGGAAAAAACAACAAATTCTGAGCGTAAAAAATCCTGTATCAACTGCGGTGCAGAGCTTACTTATGAACCTGGTACTGATTTAATTACTTGTGATTATTGTGGTCATAAAGAAGTGATTGAACAAAGTGAGCAGCTTTTTCAAGAGCTTGAATTAGACAAGTACTTGCAAGAAATGGGTGCGCAATCGCATTCCATGGAAATCTCTATGCTCCATTGTAAAAACTGTGGTGCAAACCAGCACGTTGAGGAAAGTTATAAATCACTGCATTGTGTTTACTGCACGATGCCTCTGATTATTGAAGATGCATATCAAGAAGACTGGATTGTTCCTGGAGCCGTATTACCGTTTCAGCTGGATCAGAAAAAGGCACATCAAGTATTTAAAAAATGGGTCGATGGATTATGGTGGGCACCTAATAATTTACAACGTGCCACTATCAATCCAGAGTTTACTAAAGGACTTTATGTTCCTTACTGGACCTTTGACGCACAGCTCGTTGCAGACTATCAAGGGCAACGTGGTGAGTATTATTATGTCACTAAAACCGTAGGTTCTGGAAAAAACAAGCGCACGGTTCAAGAGCGCAGAACTAACTGGTCTCCTGCGTCTGGTACGATCAATGGTTTTGTAGATGATACCTTAGTAAAAGCAACTAAGCAACGTGGTAGTCAAATCCCGCGTGAAGTGAGTAACTGGAGTCTCGATGGATTAAAGAATTTTGATACTAAATACCTGTCTGGTTATGTGACTGAGAAATATACCATACCGTTAAAAGATGGTCATTTAGTTGCAAATAAGGAAGCTGAGCAAATTGCTCAAAACTGGATCCGTCGCGATATAGGTGGAGACACGCAGCGCATCAGTGCGATGGATATGCGCTTGTCTGAGGAGACATTTAAACACATTTTATTGCCAGTTTACATAAGTTCTTACACATATAACAGCACTAAGTTTAACTTCTTTGTGAATGGTCAAACGGGCGCAATTTATGGTAAGCGACCTTATTCTTTTTGGAAAATATTTTTAGCGATTCTTGCGGTGATTCTTGTGATAGGACTCATTACTATGATGGCGCAGTATGCTGGATAGTCCGCTTTCGCGAAAGCGTATAAAAAAAAGCCTGATTAAACAATCAGGCTTTTTTATCTTAACAGATAACGTTTTACTGAACCGAGCGCTTAAAAATATAACGAGTTACATAAATACCGTTGCTATCTCCTTTTCCTCCGTAGCTTTCTACACCACTATTTACAAATTCTAGTGACCAGCCGTTTGCAGACATGTCGTTGAGTTTTGAAGTGACAAGAGCGTCATTTGCGGCTATGTTTTGAAAACGAATTCCACCTATGTTGAAAAAGTTCAAAAGTTTAGTTTCATCAAAGTCTTTTACTCTCACATCTTTTCTTTTGGATTTATTTCTCGTGTTATCATCCTCAGTTTGAGTGCTAGTGAACTCTTTATAGTCTCTCATTCCATTTACTGATAACATACGGGAACGTCCTAGACCGTTAGGTACAATAGACTCTATGACGGTTACTGTTTTGAATTCAAAAGTTTGAACTGCAGGTGTTTGTTCATTTTTGTTGATTGTAGTTGCCCCAACGATAATTACCATTACCAGAGCTGCAATAATTGCGTGTACTGTTTTCATAATGAAAGATTTATAGTTTTTAAAGTGCTCAAGATAAGGTGTTTTGTAGGAATGATTTTCACAACGCTTAGCATATGATATAAAAGATATATGACATAAGAATAGAAAGTGCTCTCTTTAAATAAGATTGATCATAATTCATGTTTAGGTTTTGTTATCAATGTTATATTAAAGTTAAACAACACCAGACTTCATATTATCAATTTGTTGATAATCAACGTTTTAATATTATTTCTAAAACAGTAGTATTTTCTCTTAACAACTCTTTAACATTTCGCTCAGTAAAGTCCTATAATTTTAAGTCATCAAACGATTAGTATTTCTCCCCTAACTAATTGCATAAAATATAATCTTATGAAACTATTAAACATGTGCTTGTGTACACTGCTGTTATTGTGCACACTTTCTTGCGAGAAAGATGATGATTCAAATGATAACAACGACCCATTATCTCAATTACCACCCGCAACTATGACTGGTGAGAATACTTTTGGCTGTTTGATTAATGGAGACCCTTTTGTGGTTACCAATACTTCAAATCAAGTTGCTATTTATCAAGGCGGTTTTTTACAGTTTGGTGCAGATGGTATTTTCATGACCGTAAATGATCCGATAACGATTAATACTGAGTATGAATTAATTGGAATGGCTAGATATTTTGTTGATAATAACCCAAATATTGGATGCCATTATCAATTTGAAGACTCTTACAGTGGTAGAGTTGTTTTTAGTAAAATAGATACCCAAAATTTTATTGTGTCAGGAACATTTGAATTTTCAACTGTAAATCAGGATTGTGAAAATATAGATATTATGGCAGGACGTTTCGATTTGCAATATATACCATAAACCATTTAAAATTAAATAGATGAAAAGAATTATTACCATTTTAATTGCATTATTCGTTTATAGTGCTCAATCACAAAATTCAGACTATGCTAATCGTATGGAGCATATTTTTGAAAATATTGATCCTGCAAAAGTTACCACAGGTTATTTAAAAGATTTTGGAATACGTTTTGCCAATATGGGATTAGTAAATGGCGAAATCACAGCTCAAAATCCTGTCAGTAAGCCAGAATTTATAAACATATATAATTCACTTTACAGTATGCGAGTTGGTACTCCTTCAAGTGGAATGCTTGCTCCAGGCACATTTAAAACTGATTTAAGTAATCAACAATCTACTGCTAGTGCAGATGTTTTGTTAGCTGTACAACATTATAACTATAATCAATATAAGGAGAATGCTTATGTAAATGGTGATGTTGCCATTATTGACGACCAGATTTATGACCAAACTGGTAGAAATCCTTAAGAGACTAAAACTGTATTTGCTGCATCAGTTTTAAGTCATGAAATTGAAGGAAGTTCATTTAATTTCAAATTACCTAGTGGATTGGTTTATTCTAATTATAATAATTCAATTGAAATCATACGTATAGATTTCAATGACGGTGCAGGATATCGTGTTATATCATTAGATACAGATATTTATATCTCTTATAATTCAGGTGGAGAAAAAGATATTAAAGTAGAATTTAATTATAGTAATGGAGAACAATTAAGAAGTCATTCTTATTTGTATGTTAATTATATTAATCCAAATGCGCCATTAAGTTACGATGGTGGAGCTTTATTATGGGATCGTGTGCTTATTACTGGTGCTGATTATCAAGGGGCAAGTGCATCAGGACAAGTAACTATAGAATTAGCTCCAGGTCATACACAATTGACTAAACCTTTAATTGTAGTTGAAGGTTTTGATCCAGATGGTAGTTTTAATTATTTCTCTTTGATTAATTCTACTGGTGCCGGTGGATTAAACATTATTATCGATAACTCTACATCTCTAACACTTAACCAAGCTATAGAAGATGAAGGATATGACTTAGTATTTGTAGATTATGTAAATGGTACAGATTTCATACAACGTAACGCTTTTATGGTTGAAGAAGTGATCCGTCGAGTTAATCTTTTGAAAGTTGGAAGTGAAAAAAATGTAGTCTTGGGAATTAGTATGGGCGGTTTGGTTTCTAGATATGCTTTGCGTCATATGGAAATAAATAATGAAACACATGAAACTAAGCTTTATATAAGTCATGATAGTCCACATCAAGGAGCAAATGTACCACTCGCTGCGCAAGCTCTTGTGAGACACTTAGTTGGTGAACAAGTTTCTTTACCAGTCTTTCTGAGTTTATTTAATATTAATTTGACTGATGTAAATGATTTAACGGGTGAAGAAGAGCTTGCCCAAGGATTAGCTATTTTAGAATCGCCAGCCGCAAAGCAAATGTTGATTTATCAGATAAATGGTACTGGGCAAAACTTATCCCATCCATCAACTACATTACATGATACTTTTTTAACAGAATATCAAAACATGGGTTATCCTCAACAGGACAATATTAGAAATGTAGCCATAACTAACTCCACTGATTGTGGAACACCTTTAGAATTTGAACCGTTAGACGATTTAATTAATGCAGACATTACTATTGACTTACCTTATTTTTTTACAAATTTAGGATTAGCTGGAGTCAATGTCTTATCTCTTAATCCTGGTAGGATAGTAAGTTCACTTTTATCTACAAATACAGATGTTAAGGTTGAAATTAATTGTAAAGCGCTACCTTCAGAGCAAATTGAAAGAATTTATAGAGGTAAAGTTTACATAAGTAAGACCATTTTAGGAATATTTGAAGAGCAAGAACATTTCATAGATCCTGGAGCCTTTTATTCTAATAATAATATGTTGGCATTAGATAGCTCTAATGGAGGAATATATGATATCAATACTCTTGCGCAATTACCTGCGTTAGCAGAAGAATATGTATTGGAAACACAATTTAGTTTCATTCCTGTTTATAGTAGTCTTGATATAGGAGAAGGTTTTGTAGACATTACTCCACCAGATTTGTTGAAAAAATATGATGCCACGATGCCACCGCCGGCACCTAAATATGTGCCATTTGACAACTTTCATGCAAATCCTTTTATAAGTCAGGCTCATACACAATTTACTTTAGAAAATGGAAACTGGTTGATTGAAGAGCTTAAGGGCACACCTTTTTCAGAATCGTGCGCCTTAGCTTGTGAGATTGATTCATGGGCAATAGAAGGTCCAGATATTTTTTGTGGTAATGGTTCATACACTTTACCTCCTGGTGCATTTGAATATAACTGGTCTTTTCCAGGTGTGACTAATTCAGATCCTCTAACTCCACATATTGTATCTGTTCAGGAACATTTGAATGGTTACCAAACTATAGCGGCAACCATTAATTTACCAGATTGCAATTATTCAAGAACTATAACTAAAATAGTCTATGCAGGAGTTCCAGAAACTGGCGGTACGTTGATTCAAGTAGATCCAAATACAATTCCTAATTTATCTATTTCGGGTGAAACATATTGCACAAGTACTGGTGTTATTATCACCAATTGGCCAGGTTTTGAGCATGTAACTAATATAGAAATGCAAAAAATATCTGGTCAATCAGATTGGGATGGAGAATATAGAAGTGGTAGAGATTTAAGAACAGTTATTTCTTCAAATTGTAATGAAGTTTTTGAATTTGAGGTACGTGTAGAAAATCAATGTGGCTGGTCAGAATGGGAATACTTTAGTGTAGATATTACGGGATGTCCTAACACTTGTCCACCTGTTTCTAATAGTGGTAATATAGTTTCAGAGAATTTTGTCATATCTCCTGTTCCTGCAAATGATTGGTTAGGAATTGATATGGTAGATAATCCGAATTGGACATTTTTCACGATAGATTGTGGTGACTCAACTACAGACCCAAATGGTAATACTAATTGTCCTACTTATGTAGGTGTTAAGTTATATGATTTTGAAGGGAACTTAGTTATTGATAAACCATCTCATCAATTAGGGTCGGCAGTAGATGTTTCTGCATTATCACCTGGGACATATATTTTACATGTTTCCCATGCTGGACAGTTAGAAACTCATCAAATACCTATTAATTAATATTCAACTTTTGAATAGTCAAAAAAATCCGCTTAAGAATTCAACCTTAAGCGGATTTTATATTTAAAAAAGAAATATTCTATAAATCAAATTTAATTCCTTGTGCTAGTGGTAACTCATCAGAATAGTTTACCGTATTGGTTTGTCTTCTCATATAAACTTTCCAAGCATCTGATCCAGACTCGCGTCCACCACCAGTTTCTTTTTCACCACCGAAGGCTCCACCTATCTCAGCTCCTGAAGTACCTATATTAACATTTGCAATTCCACAATCAGAACCTGAGAATGATAAGAACTTCTCTGCTTCTTTCATTTCATTAGTCATAATAGCAGAAGATAATCCTTGCGCTACACCGTTTTGTTTTTCGATGGCATTTTCTACACCACCAGAATATTTCATTAAATATAAAATAGGAGCAAATGTCTCGTGTTGTACGATTTCAAAATGATTCTCTGCTTCAATAATAGCTGGTTTTACGTAGCAACCGCTTTCATATCCTTCACCTTCTAGTACGCCACCGTCAACTAGTACGTTTCCGCCTTCAGCTTTTGCTTTTTCAATAGCAGCCAGATATGTATTAACAGAGTCTTTATCAATTAATGGACCTATATGATTCTTTTCATCTAGTGGATTCCCTATAGTCAACTGGCCATAAGCACCTACTATAGCGTCACGTACTTTATCATAAACAGATTCGTGAATAATCAATCTTCTTGTAGAAGTACAACGCTGTCCACAAGTTCCTACGGCACCAAATACAGCACCTGGCACCACAACTTTTAAGTCTGCAGTAGGTGTGATGATAATAGCATTATTTCCACCTAGCTCAAGTAAAGACTTTCCAAAACGTTGAGCAACAGTAGCACCAACGATTCTTCCCATTCTAGTAGATCCTGTAGCAGACACTAAAGGAATTCTAGAGTCTGTAGTCATCATTTCACCTACTTTATAGTCTCCATTAATGATACATGAAATACCTTCTGGTAAGTTATTTTCTTTTAAAATTTCGGCTATAATATTTTGACAAGCAACTGTACATAAAGGTGCTTTTTCAGAACCTTTCCATACACATACGTCTCCACAAATCCATGCTAGTGCTGTATTCCATGCCCAAACAGCAACTGGAAAATTAAATGCAGATATAATACCTACAACACCTATAGGATGCCATTGTTCTCTCATTACGTGTCCTGGACGTTCAGACGGAATGACTTGACCGTTTAACTGTCTTGATAAACCTACTGCAAAATCACAGATGTCAATCATTTCTTGAACCTCACCATAACCTTCTTGTAAAGATTTACCCATTTCATAAGAAACAAGTTTACCTAGAGGTTCTTTAAGGTCTCGTAATTTGTTACCAAATTGTCTTACAATTTCTCCTCTTTGTGGAGCTGGCATAGCTCTAAAAGTAGTGAACGCTGCTGTTGCTTTTTCCATTACAGCATCATAGTCTGCACGAGTGGTAGTAGTAACTTTACCTATTAATTTACCATCTACCGGTGAGTAAGAAGCAATCTCTTCTCCACTACCGAAATGGTTATTTCCAGTTGATGTACCATGATTTACATCTTTAATACCTAGTTGTTTCAAAGCTTCATCCATCCCGAAGCTACTTGCAATATTTGACATAGTTGTTTTTAAGTTTAGTCCAGCTTATCAGCTAGTTTTTTAAATACCTTTTTAGGATTTTTATTATCGTATAAGATGCTGTAAACGGCATCTAGAATAGGAGTGCGAGCTCCTTTTTCAGTATTAATTTTATAGGCACTGTTTGTGGCATAATAACCTTCGGCAATCATGCTCATTTCCAGCTGCGCACTTCTTACTGTATAACCTTTACCTAGCATGTTCCCAAAGAGTCTGTTTCTTGAAAATACAGAATAACCTGTAACGAGTAAATCACCTAAATAAGCACTATCGTTTATGTTACGTTTCATTTTATGTACTTTCTTAATAAAACGTTTCATTTCTCTTATAGAGTTGCTCATGAGTACACTCTGGAAGTTATCTCCATAACCTAGCCCGTGAGCGATACCAGCTGCAATCGCATAAATATTCTTTAAAACAGCAGCATATTCAGTTCCTATAATATCGTCTGTAGTTTTACAATTAATGTAATCGCTACTTAATTTAGAGGCAACAAACTCGGCTTTTTCATTATCTGCACAAGCGATGGTGAGGTAAGAAAGACGTTCAAGAGCAACTTCCTCTGCATGACATGGTCCTGTAAGCACACCTATGTCTTCAAACGGAATATTATAATGTTCATTAAAATGCTCACCTACGATCAGTCCCGTTTCGGGTACTATTCCTTTAATAGCACTGAAGATGATTTTACCTTTTAAGTCCACTGTTAAACTTTCTAACTCGGTATATAAAAAGGCACTTGGTATGGCAAAAATACACACGTCAGCATCTGCGACGATCTCGTTGATGTCGTTAGACAATTTAAGCTGCTTATTATCAAACTCAACAGAGCTCAAATAACTAGGGTTATGATCATTACGTTTGATATGCTCTATAGCATACACACTGCGCATGTACCAGCCTACTTGATCAAGGTTTTCACAAAGCATCTTTACGATCGCTGTAGCCCAGCTGCCGCCGCCTATTACCGCAAATTTTTTGTTATTCTCCATAAGTGTTAGTTGGATGGTAAAAATAGCATTTTAAAACGTATGACTCAACCCATTGCAATAGCAGTTGTTCACTAAACGGCTGTAAAATGATGGGTAGAAGAGGTTTTTGTGATTACGCTTTCGCGAAAGCGTAATAAAAAATCTATAAGTAATTGAAAATAAGTTTATTGTGAATTTGGCACACTTTTCGCAAACGTTGTAGTAACT
The DNA here is from genome assembly GCF_051251825.1 of Nonlabens sp. Lineage (GTDB taxonomy): Bacteria > Bacteroidota > Bacteroidia > Flavobacteriales > Flavobacteriaceae > Nonlabens. Next base: position 273,136 of record NZ_JBPOGG010000001.1, read on the forward strand.
ATTAAATATTACGATTATGAAAACATTTTACAAAATTATGGGAAGCCTGTTAATTGCGATGACTATCGTGAGTTGTGAGACAGAAGTAGTGTTAGGAGATGGTTTTGATAATCGCCCTACACTAAATGAGATTTTAAGTGACCAGGATGTATGGTATGTGGACTTGAATAGTACTCTGGGAAATCCAGATATACCGTTTATGACTAGGGCATTTACTATTAGTTTCGATTTTGGTACTTTATACGCAAACAATAATTTAGTTGGTGTAGGAAGAGCTGGAGCTGGACTAGGACTAGATGTAGGTAGTTACCAGATTGTAAATAATCAAGTTTCTATTTTACACGATATTGATGGATTACATGATTTTCAAGTTGTGGTTTTAAGTTACAATCGTATTAAAATAATTGACTTACATCGTGGAACGGTTTACTATCTTGATGGTTATAACCGTAGCAACTTTGATTATGACCAGTTATTCTATGATAACATTCAGTATTTCTTACAGGAATATAAAGCATGGGAAAAGGTTTATACTAGTAATGTAGGTGCGCTTAATGATTTTGATGATGAGAACTACTTGCAGTTTACACCAGGTTTTAATGGTGATGAATTTAAGAGTTCAACAGATCGTACAGGATTGAATTACAGTAGTTTGTTCTGGGATTATACAGGAGAATACTGGGTAGAAGATGCGACGCCAGGATCAATTAACAAGCATTTAACTATGGATTATGATTTTTTAGGCAATGATTATTTCGACCTTTACGTTATTGATGACAGAACGATTGAATTGTATCATGCTGCCTCTGGCACTACTTATGAATTTAAAGGTAGAGGCTACATTCAATTAAAAAGCACTAATAGTGTGGAAAGCAATACCGGTAAATCTAGAATGATAGATGCTGGTAGAATTATAAATAAGAAAAAGTAATAAAAAATTGGTTGGTTGAAAACCGTCTGTGGATCTCTCGAGATTGCAGGCGGTTTTTGTTGTTTTATGGTTTTACTGTTTAAAGTTTAAAGTTCAAAGTTCAAAGTTCAAAGTTCAAGGTTCAATGTTTAAGGTGAAATTCAAAACTCGCTAGCGTAATGGACTTGTAAGTAATGTATAAATACTTTACAGTCATTATGCAGGGTAGTTATCTAATAGTAGATTAATACCTAATACTTCTACTCATAAAATCCCATCTCATCGATATATTCATGTACTCTATGATGCAAGAAATAGCGCAAATCTTTTCCTTCTTTAATACCATTACGTATCATAGTAGAAGAGATTTCCATGATAGGAGCATCTATTCTTGTAACACTTTTATGTTCTAGTAAATCTTTAGGGATATCGCCTTTAGAGATTCGAGGATAAACTATAATTTGATAATCATCAAGCAATACTTGATAGTTTTTCCATTTGTGAAGACTTTTTAGATTGTCTTCTCCCATGATAAGCGTGAATTCATTATCGGGATATTTCTCGCTTAGATGAGCTAGTGTGTTTACGGTATAATTGGGTTGTGGTAAATTGAACTCAATATTACTTGCTTTAATCTTCAAATAATCTTCGGTTGCGATATGAACCATATGCAATCGCTGGTAATCATCGAGTAAGGTAGCTTTCTTTTTATGAGGATTATGAGGTGTAACTACCATCCATATTTCCTTGAGATTGCTGTTTTCTATTAAATAGTTTGCAATCGCAAGATGACCTATATGTACAGGATTATAAGTTCCAAAATAAAGACCAATGTTACTCTTCTTCATTTGCGCCTACTCTTTTATGAATAAAATCTCTCACGACATCTTCTGCCTGCTTTTTTGCAAGTTCTAGATCTACATTTTTAATGATCACGTCAAACTGTGGTGCTGTAGCCATCTCAGTACTTGCCTTTGCGACACGCATGGCTATCTTTTCATCAGTCTCTGTTTTACGTTTTTTAAGACGTATTTGAAGTTCATTAATAGAAGGTGGTTTTACAAAAATAGAAATACAGCGTTCTGGAAATTTTTCCTTTAAACGCAATCCACCTACCACGTCTATATCAAATATCACGTTTTTACCTTGAGCCCATAAACGTTCTACTTCACTTTTTAAGGTGCCATAAAATTGATCTTTATAAACCTCTTCAAACTCTATAAAATCGTTTGCCCGTATTCGATTTTTAAACTCTGGAATTCCTAGAAAATAGTAATGCACACCATCTATCTCGCCTTCACGAGCCTCACGTGATGCTGCCGATATGGAAAAGGCAAGATTTAAATCCTCTATACTCAATAAGTGTCTTACTAATGTAGTTTTTCCAGCGCCCGATGGTGCACTGAAAACGATAAGTTTAGGCTGTGCAGTCATTACAATACGTTCAACATTTGTTCTTTAACTTTCTCTAGCTCATCCTTCATTTGTACAACAATTTGTTGCATCACCGCGTGATTTGCTTTACTACCTATGGTGTTAATCTCACGTCCTATTTCCTGACTTATAAAACCTAGCTTTTTACCTTGAGATAAAGGAGCATTCATGGTTTCTATAAAATAATCTAGATGGTTTTTAAGACGTACTTTCTCCTCTGTAATGTCATATTTTTCTAGGTAGAAAATCAGCTCTTGTTCAAATCTGTTTTCATCTACCTTTTCTTTGATTTCGCTTACTGCTTTTTCTAATCGAGTGCGTATATCTGCAAGACGCGAAGTATCTACATCAATAACCTCATTTAATAAGTTCGTGATGTTTCCTATGCGCAATTCAAACTCGGCAGTCAGTGTCTTTCCTTCATCGAGGCGATAGTTATTTACTTCAGCAAGTGCTTGTGTAGCCGTGTTTACTATAGCTTCTAGTTCCTCTGGTGCAACTTCATCTATTTGAGAAGCAAATACATCTGGAAATTTAGTGGCTATTTCTAGCAGTTTTCCATCTTCAGTATTTCCTATAAAATTGAGACCTTTCACTTCACGTAGTTGTTTGATATACGCTTCTACCACGACAGTGTTTAGTTGTGGAACGTTATCTACACCTGTGCTTTCTACATGAACGGCAAAGTCTATTTTACCTCTTAAAAGTTCCTTTGCAGCGAGCTGTCTTAAAGCAAGTTCTTTCTCTTTATAGGCACTTGACATGCGCATGTTAAGATCCAGATTTTTACTGTTTAAGGTTCTGATTTCTACGGTAATTTTTTTATGAGCCAGTTGAGACACACTTTTACCGTAGCCAGTCATAGATAATATCATATCACTTCATAATTTAATAGAAAGCAAAGATAGGATAATATAAAATCAAGGAATAGAAGAGTGGTATTACTTTGCCTCTTCTAGTTTGCTACGCAGTCGACTTAACGATTGCTGTCTTATACCTAAAAAAGAGGCGACCTCTTTAAGAGGTAAACGATCTATGATACGAGCATAACGTTCTATAAAATTTTTATAGCGTTGTGTAGCATCACGACTTATCATTCTGGATTTTTCATCTACTAATGTGTGATAACTACGAAGCATAAGTTTATGAAATGCCGGTGATAAACCTGGATACAATCTATTCATATATTCAAAATCTTCATATTTGAAGAATACTATTTCAGCTGCTTCTACACAATCTATTTGAATGTTTGAAGGTTGTTGTTCAATAAAACTCATCATTGAGGTGATGATTTCATTTTCTGCCACAAATCTTATAACGTGTAAGTCACCTTTTTCATCAATGATGCTAGCCTTTAAAATTCCTTTTTTCACAAAGAATATCTTAGTAGCAGTATCCCCTAAATATAAAAGTGTTTCTTTTTTTCGTATTTTCTTTACTTCTAGCAGGCTAAAAATTTCACCTACATATTCAATGCTAGGTGTATTTTCACCTTTAGCCAATTCGTAAAGGAATGGTGGTAATTCCATAATTATTCTAAATATTTACTCTTTTCGCATCTAAAGATGCTGCAAATAATTAAGACTTCCTATCGTTTGTGTTATAATTATTATACATAAATAAACACAAAATAATGATTATAAGCATTTTAAGCACTCAATAAACACTTTCTTGATTCTTATCCTTTTTATAGACTAAATGCGGTATTGAACGTATTTAAAGATAATTTGTAGGAATTATTGTTCAAGTATAAATTCTGTCAACTTTACCATTAAATGCATCAAATTCTTACTAAGAAAGACAGCAGCTTTAGTTATTTTTATACATAATTAATCGTTTAAAAAAGCGATTCCTTACGACCATAAATTGAATATTAATAAACGCGTTTTATCCACTAAATTACTTAATGAGCCTCAGTCTGAGTTGCTACTGGCTACAGGACTTGCGATGGTACATTTTAATATTTTGAATATTAAGATGTTGAATCCATCTATGGATCATGCAGTATTGCATCATATTATTATTACAAGTTCAAATGCAGTTGAAGCTCTTAAATCTATTCAAAATAAGGATCAGCAATTCTATGTGGTAGGAGAAAAAACAGCACTTGAAATTCGTGAGTTGGGTTTTTCTGTTAAAGAAGTTGCGCAAAACGCTGCCCAACTGGCGCAAAATATCATTGCTAAATATAGCAAGCATCATTTCACCTATTTATGCGGCGTGCATAGACGTGATGAATTACCTCAAGCACTTTCAACGACACAAATAAATTTTATGGAGGTAAAAGTCTACGATTCTGTTGTGGTAGAAAAGTCATTTGATTGTATTTTTGATGCGGTATTATTCTTCAGTCCTCGTGGTGTGCACGCTTTCGCGAAAGCGAATCCACAAAATCTCCATCTTGCCATATGCATAGGAGAAACTACAGCCACTGCTGCTAGAATTTATACTCAAAACGTAAAAGTGGCACATAAAACCACTGTCGAAAATACCATAGTCACCGCTGTAAAAGCACTACTCAATGATTAAAAACGATTTATTTTTAAGAGCACTCAAAGGAGAAACTGTAGAAAGACCACCAGTGTGGATGATGCGCCAGGCAGGTAGATACTTGCCAGACTTTATGAAGCTCAAAGAGAAATATGACTTCTTTACACGTTGTCAGACTCCAGAACTCGCTACTGAAATTACAGTAATGCCTATCAAACAAATAGGTCCTGACGCTGCGATATTATTTTCAGACATTCTAGTTATTCCTCAAGCGATGAATATAGAAGTAGAGATGAAAAATGGGGTAGGACCATGGTTGCCTAATCCTATAAGAAACGCGGCAGACCTAAATAGAGTGGTCATTCCAGACGTAGCAGATTCATTAAGTTATGTAATGGATGCTATCGATATGACTAAACAAGAACTCAATAATGAGGTCCCATTGATAGGTTTTGCTGGTTCTCCATGGACGATTTTATGTTATTGTGTACAAGGTCAAGGAAGTAAAAACTTTGATAAGGCTAAAGAATTTTGCTTCACGCAACCCGAGGCTGCTCACGAATTATTACAACGCATTACTGATACTACAATCGCTTACTTAAAATTAAAAGTTAAACATGGCGTGAATGCTGTGCAAGTATTTGACTCTTGGGGCGGCATGTTATCTCCAGTAGATTATCAAGAATTCTCCTGGAAATATATTCAGCAAATTGTTGATGCGTTGAAACCACATACTGAGGTAATCGTTTTTGGTAAAGGATGCTGGTTTGCACTAGGTGATATGGCAAAAAGTGGTGCTGCAGCACTAGGTGTAGACTGGACTTGTAGTGCTCGTAATGCACGTTACCTAACAGGTGGAAATATCACATTACAAGGTAACTTTGATCCGTCAAGATTATTCTCTCCACCAGCGACTATTAAAAAGATGGTGAAGCAAATGATTGACGAATTTGGTAAAGATAAATTTGTGGCAAACTTAGGTCACGGGATATTACCAAATATTCCAGTGCGCAATGCACAAGCATTTGTAGACGCAGTAAAAGAATATTAAAATGTTTAAAAACATCATAAAAGGTCTCAAAGCATATGCAGATGGGTTTGCTCTCATAGGTAAGTTAAAGCTGTGGCAGTTTTTTATGGTGCCTATGATTATAAGCGTTTTTATTGCAGGACTAGTAGGACTTGCAGCTTATGGATTATCTGACAACCTTGCAAATCTCGTTTCTCGTTTATGGATATGGGATTGGGGAAAGGAAAGTTTTCATGTGGTAGCAGAATGGATTAGCGCACTAAGTATTTTACTTCTAGGATTTATACTTTATAAACACTTAGTAATGGCGCTGAGCGCACCATTCATGTCGCCCGTTTCTGAACGCATTGAGAAACATCTTTATCCACATGCTCGTGAACACGTTAAACATCGTGACACGTCTAATATGGAGCAATTATGGCGTGGATTGCGCATCAACTTGCGTAATATTATTTACGAATTTGGGATTACGATTCCGTTATTATTGTTAAGTTTTATTCCTGTAGTAGGTATCTTTTTTACCATTTTAGCTTTTATAGTTCAGGCTTATTATGCTGGTTTTGGAAATATGGATTACACGCTGGAACGTCATTTTACGTATCGCGATAGCATAGATTATGTGAAGCGCCATCGTGGGATTGCTATAGGAATAGGTATAGTGTTTATGGGAATGCTTTTTATTCCTGTTATAGGAGTGATTTTAGTATTGCCGTTTTCAGTAACAGCAGCTTCACGTGTTACACTTGAACATATGATTGCCGAAGAAAATCTGGAGCTTCCAGATGCTCAAAAGCCTCAAATTAACGCTTAATGATTAAGACAAAGTTTTATAATTTCATAAAAGAACTTCAAAACACCATTACCTCAAAACTTGAAGAAGTTGATGGTACAGCTACGTTTCAAGAAGACCAATGGCATAGAGAAGAAGGTGGCGGCGGTTTTACACGAGTGATAGAAAATGGTGCTGTATTTGAAAAAGGTGGCGTGAACATAAGTGAGGTTCATGGACCGTTACCAGCAGCAATGCAATCTTATTTTAAAGTAGGCGATGTAGATTTTTACGCAACTGGATTAAGCCTGGTGATCCATCCGGTAAATCCTCATGTTCCTACGGTTCATGCAAATTTCAGGTATTTTGAAATGTATGATAAAGAAGGAACGGTAGTAGATTCATGGTTTGGCGGTGGACTAGATTTAACACCATATTATTTATATGATGAAGATGCAATCCATTTTCACCAAGTGTGTAAAACAGTTTGTGATGAACATGATGTAGCAAATTATCAATCTTTTAAAGAGAAATGTGACGCTTATTTCCACAATTCACATCGAGGTGAAGGTCGTGGAATAGGTGGACTTTTCTATGATTACTGCAAAGCAAGCGATGCACATAGTATGGAAGACTGGCTCGCTTTTCAAAAAGATATGGCTTCTCATTTCCTTGATGCTTATGTACCTATCGCTCAAAAAAGAAAGAGTTTAGAGTATACTCCAGCGCAACGTGACTGGCAAGAAATACGCCGTGGACGTTATGTAGAATTTAATCTTGTTCATGATAAAGGAACATTGTTTGGTTTAAAAACAAACGGTCGCATAGAAAGTATATTAATGAGTTTGCCACCTCACGTTCAGTGGCGTTACGACCATCATCCAGAACCTAATACACCAGAGGCCGCGCTTGTTGAAGTGTTGAAGAATCCTAAGGATTGGGTTTAAAGCTCAACGTTTAAGGTTCAATGCTAGCAACAAATTGTTGTGCTGAGCTCATTTACACATTCCATTGAGTATTATAAACTAAAAACCTCACAGGTCTTCAAGATCTGTGAGGTTTATTTATTTGAAACTGAAAACTGCCTATTAAAATATTGCTAGTTAATTTTGATCACTTGCATGCCACTCAGCATAGCTGGTTTCTGTCTCGCGCAATCTTAGAGAAAAAAGCTCAATATTTTCGGGAAGTCTGTTTTTAATTTTATCGGCAAAATCTAGAATCATCATTTCACTGGTAGGTTGATAATCAGCAAGGATGACCTCATGACCGCGTTCTGATAATTCTTGAGCAAGTTCTACATGTGGTGTGTTTTTATTAAACACTGTAGCATGATCAAACGGATCTACAATCTCTTCTTTTACTATCTTTTTCAAGTCTGTAAAATCAATCACCATTCCATGCTTTACATTGCTAGAATCATCGATAGGACTTCCTATAACGGTAACGGCGAGTTTATAACTATGGCCGTGAACGTTACGACATTTCCCATCATAACCATATAAAGCATGACCAGTTTCAAAGGTGAATTCCTTAGTAATTCTTACTTTTTTCATCGTCTTGATTTCCACTTGTTATAGCCTACTACTACGAGCAAAATTATTGCTATGACTAGAAATATTCCTGAACCACCCATAAATCGAGATAGTTTAAAGAACCAGTTATCGTCTATAATTAATTGAAACATGGATTGTAGTTTGTGGCAAAGATATTGGAAAAATTATGCTTTTTGTTGTTATGCTTTCGCGAAAGCGGAATTAAAAAATCTCTATCTATAATTAAAGATAAATTTGATAGAATGATGTTACTGCTCCATCGCTTTAATACGTTGATAAAACTTGAGAGAAAGAATGAGCGCTCTGCCCAGCATCCAAAGAGTAAAGGCAATCCATACAGCGTAGAGTTGAAAATTAAAGTAATCAAAAATGAGCAACGCAGGAATGAAAACGAAAGCTGTTAAGGAAAATAGCAGATTGCGTAAGTAAGGCGCCTCGCCCCAACCTTTAAAAATCCCATCAAACACAAAGGCGACCGCGTTAATAGGCTGCATGAGCAATACTATCCAGAATGTGCTGAGGAATATTTCAAAAACTGCAGTGCTGTCCGTGAATTGTTGTCCTATGAATTTATAAAAAATCGTACAAATAGATACTAATATTAATGCGACAATAATCCCGTAGCGAGTAGTCATTTTACCTAAATACTTAAGACCAGTGACATCTTTTGAGCCTAGTAATTTACCACCTAGAGCATTTCCAGCATTTGCAAATCCATCCACAAAGAAGGAGAAAAAGAGCCAAATATTCATAAGAATCGCATGTGCAGCACCATATTCCTCACCATAGCCAGTGGAAAATCTATAGGACATAAAGATGGCCACATTTATGGCTGCGGTACGTAGAAAGAAATTTGCTGTGAGACTTACATGTGTTTTAAGTTTGGGATGTGGTTGCCACTTGAGTTGATGTAAGTTAAACTCAGTATGATTATATAAAAAGTATAGCGCAATTAACAACATGCTCAATTGAGCGACTAGACTTGCATAAGCAGCGCCTATAATACCATATGCCGGAATGAAGTCTGTAACTCCATATACAAGTAAATAATCCAGAACGATATTTAAAACCGCTCCAGTTATACTCGCAATCATGGCCCAAGAGGTGTTTTGTAGACCTCTAAATATTCCGAATATGGCAAAAGCACTAAGAGTCATAGGAAATCCTATGGCTCTAATTTGATAGTAAGAGACAGATAAGTCTAGCGCTAATCCTTCAGCATTATAGAGTGTGAAAATCCATGATGCTAGTGGTGCAGTTATTAAATAAAGTAATATACCCAATGCAATATTTATCCATATAACTTGAGGTAAAAGTGAGTGGATTTTGTCAAGATTATTACTGCCCAATGCATTTGAAACTATACTTGAAATAGAAGTCTTAGTCTGTGCAAGTGTCCAGATAATAGCGCTTAAAAATGAGCCTACTAAACCTACTGCAAGCAGACCTTCCACAGCGTTAGTTTTCATGTTACCTATAATGGCAACATCTGTAAGACTAATTAAAGGCTCAGCTATTCCAGCGATAATTGCTGGGATGGCGAGCCTTAAAATATCTTTAGGCGCAATAGAATGTGATTGTTTCAATCTCTAAAGTGCCAACTATTTTATAATTATTTTTTCAGCTGCTACCGTTCCGTCTTGGGTTGCCTTTAGAATATAATTTCCAGAACTTAAGGTAGTTTCTATTGTATGGATTCTTTGATTAGTAATATCAGAACTGTAAACTTTCTGACCTAAAAGATTGTAAATTTCTACCTGCGCCATTCCAGCCTGATTCAAATTCACTTGAAAAGTACCGTTGCTAGGATTAGGATATACTTTAAATAGTTTACTTTCTTGTTCAAGCGTGCTCAAAGTTTGATTTGAGAACTCAATGCTGAAACGTCTCACATCACTACTCAATGGATCATTTGCATCTATAGTAAAAGCGATGCTAGTCGTTGCATTATTTACTAATTCATAACGCATATTTTCATAATTATCAAAGAGGTATGCATTTAGCGGAGCACCACTCATATGAATAAAATAAGTATATGAATTATCGCGATAGTTAGTATGAATTAACTGTATTGATTCTTGATCATTAGGTAAGGCTCTTTCTGCAATGCTGTAATTCAATCCATTTTGTTCAATGGAGGTAGACTCGTCTATGTTATTCAGTTTTTGAGCATCATTTATAGTTATAGCATTTGAGAAATTATTATCAAATATCATATTGAAACCATCGAGGATAGTTGTTCCATTTCCGTTTTTAAGTAGTGCGCTTATTCTCATGGTACCATGAGCGCTGTTAACGGCAAGATTACCTTGGTCTAGAGCTTTGTCAGCTTCAGTAAAATTGATAGATGCTGCACCGTTTGCAGCGGTTTGCACAAAGAACGCTTGGTTAGGTTGCGCATATTGATTTGCAGGACTTCCAGAGTTGCTAGAAACTTTTGTTACTGTGTTAATAGTTACATATGCTCCATTAGTATTAAGATTAGGGTCCCATATATAATAAGAAGGAGCTAGATTGCTACCACTTCTCGTGAGTACAGCTTCCATATCAACAGGTGCTTGATATGGATTTCCTGCAAAACCAAAAGCATTTGCCACATTACTTAATGCAGGACCTGATGTGTTTCCTGTACTGAGTGTACCAGTTGCACGCACTGTTGTTTCATTTACATTACCACCACCAGTAAGTAATGAAGGATCTCTATCACCTCTAACAAATAGTCGATAAGCATTTCCAGCTGTAAGAATGTCTCCACTTGCGTTTGTGCTCGTCGCTGCTATCCAGCCATTTGAGCCTGTATTATCATAAGTGAATAAAGAAGGATTTCCACTTATAGTTGTGTCAAAACCATTTGCTCCAGTGGTACTACCAGATATATGTGTTCCTATTCCAGCTACAAAAACACCATTCTCCTGCCAGTTTTCAAAAATGCTGGAACTAGTTGTTACAGATGGAGACATGAATCTAAAGGCTCTTTTTGCAGGATAGTATCTCTCGACGATTACATCACCATTGATGGTTCCTTCAAACGCATCAACATGTGCGGTTCCATTTGCTGTACTTTTCATTACTAAATTACCATTAGTATTTAAAGTGCTACCGTCGTTATTAAAACTTGTTATAACTTCAACTGGCGCGTTTAAATTAATAGAAGTTGAATTACTTAATTCAAACTCATTAACTGTTATGGAACTACCATTAATTGATTGATTAGTATCACCTTGCATAGAGAGATAATCAAATGTTGCTGTTCCATTATTTGTAAGATTACCATGAAGTAAAATTTCATTGCCACTTGCAGTGCTTAATGTTGCATTATTATCAATAGTCATATCTCGAGTTCCTATTTTATCTGTCACAGACGCAATACCATCTTGCGCAGTTATAGTTGAATTAGGGTTAAAAGTACCACTTGGATCAAAAGGTGTCCAGCTTGAGTTTGTATAGATAAAATTACAATCTGCAAGTTCCATAGCTGGTGATCCACATGGCGCTATACTTGTGCTTTTATCATTAATATAAGTTGCGCCTTCTATATCTGCCTCATCTATAGATCTACTCTGAGATCCATTTGCGATGGAGAAATGCATCACTTTTGTAGGGTCGATTACATGTCCTAATTGTTGGGCATGACCTATTTCATGTAACATAACAGACTCAAAGTCATATTCAGAAAAATCTAATGAAGTAGATGATGCTCCACCATCACGATAATGCCAGTTGATGGCATCATTAATTACAACGTCCATCTCATCAACAAATGCTGTTAATTGATTATTAATAATACAGCCCGAAGCACGAGTAAGTACAAAAGCTAATGTTGTAGAACCTGCAGGTAAATCATTGCCATCAAATTTTACAACATTTACAAAATCTGAGCCTGAACTACTTGGATTATCAGTATTTGCACTGTTTTGAGCGGTAAGATCAGTTCCACGTACAAAGTTGACACCAGTAGTACATCTCCACTTTTCATAAATATCATCTAATGTTGCACTTGCATCTGGCACTGCAACAAAACCTGTAGCATAATCAAAGTCATAACCACCAGAGTTGTTATCATTATAGAGACTCACTTCTGCTACTGCGTTTCCTGTGCTTAACCCAAATGTAAAATTCACATGATTATAACCAATAGCAAGATTTTGTGGCGAAACACCACTATTACCAGTATCTTCTAACACTGCGATGGGACCATTTCCAGCACCACTAGGAACTTGAACTATTATCTCTGTATCATTCCAAGATATAAATTGAGTATTATCTGGTGGTACATTTAGACTACCACCATCATCAGCATTTGAAAAAACCACAGTTCCACTTCCTTGTGTTGCCCCAAATCCAGATCCATTGATAGTAATCACATCACCTACACCAGCATTCACAGAAAGAGGAGATACGTTTGTAATACTAGGTGTTCCCATTTTTGATAAACTAGGAGTATAGTTGAAATTAATCGGAGCTACGCGACGATAAGAATTTCTTGTTATTGCAGTAATTTCATTAAATAATTCAGTTTCTATATTATCCCATTGATTAAGAGCAGAGTAAGCTCTATAATCAGGTTGAGAATATCTTATGAAAGATTGTGAACCAGCGATGGTTTGATAAGTTCCATTTTGATAATTCTGTAACGTAAAAATACCTTTGTCATTTTTAAAAAGCTCTAGGGAAGTGGTCACCTTATCTGCTTTAAGACCTAGAACACCACCTTTTGTGATAATATCGATTGTTGAAGGTATGTTAGATTGATTTTCCTTAAAAAGTTTTGTGATTTCAACAGTGTTTCTGGTTAGAATCATTGAGGATTCATCTATTTGAAAGGTTTCTTGCGCAACAACTTGTCCTTCTATTACAAGATCTGCAAGCACAATTCGCTCATTTAAAGAAATAGGTTTCATTCCACATTGAGCTTGAACGTATCCTGAAATTAGTATGATTAAGAGAATTGATAATCTTTTCATGGTATGGAGTTTAAAATGGGTATAAAAGTAAAGGTAATTTATTGAAAATGCTATATTTACATCGCTTTCGCGAAAGCGTAACACTACAATTTTTGGGGAATTAGCTCATTTGGCTAGAGCGCTTGCCTGGCAGGCAAGAGGTGACCGGTTCGATTCCGGTATTCTCCACTTTTGTTTTCTTAATTTAGAAAATTAATTACACACTGAGTCGTTTGTCTTAAATCTTTAGGTAAGATGTCGTGATTCCATGGATGACTTGCTCCAAATGTATGATTTGCATTATGAATCGATTGTAGCTCTGCTCGAGGATTCCATTGATGTAATTGAAGAGCCTCGTTAAAAGAAACCACTATATCATTTTTACCGTGGACAATTAAATGTGGTATTTTTAAATTTTCAACGGAATTTTTAATAGTGAGCATTTCTTTGTTTTTTTCAAAATCTTCAAAAAACTGAAAATAATGAGGCATTTCTTGATGAGTGCGCCCATTTTTCACATGATAAACGCCACTTTCTTTCCATTTGTCAAAAGTGTTGTCTTTAGGAAATCTCGATTCATAATCACTTACTCCAGCAAGAGTAACTACCTTTTTAACAAGTTTATTTTGCGCAGCACAGATACTCACTATTCCGCCAGCTCTGGAGTGCCCGATGAGGTAAATTTCATTTGTGTTTGCAATTTGTTTTAAATGAGTTTGCGTCCAGTCGATAACAGTATTTAAATCATCTAGTTCTTTACTGTAATTATTATTCCCAAAAGCTTCTAAATCTGGAAAGTCAATGGGGTTTTCCATAGTACCACCATTATGCGAAAAATTAAACTTCACAAAGCAGAATCCAGCGTTAGCATATGTTTGAGCCATAAGATTCCAAGCACCCCAATCTTTAAAACCCTTATAACCGTGGGCAAAGATGATTATGGGTTGATCATTAGATTTACTTGAAGTGAAGTAATCCAGTAGGATAGGCTTTTTTTCTCCTCTTTCAAGGATATGGTTTTTAACAACTTTCATTTAAGCAGGTTCTGATAAAGGAATCTCTGGATTGTAGAGTTCTCTGATAATCTTATGTAATTGTTCTTCAAATTTTTGTAGTTCGCTTTCATCTACCATTTTTGGTTGATATTTGCCAGACTTGATTTGATAAGGAATAAAACCTGCTTTAAAATTCTTAAAACTGATGATTCCTGGGCTGCATTCTGTAAATGGATTATTTCTAGAAAATAGGTAAGCGTACATGAGTACTTGAAAAGCTTTGGACTTCTCATAAGTTTCAATTAATTCATCATACCCATCTTCATTGAGTCCTACATTTTTAGGCTCTACTTTCCCTGACTTGTAATCTATAATTCTTAAGACACCATCTAGTTGATCGATGCGATCTACTTCTCCGTGTATTTTTACTTGACCTATGGAATCAATGTCGATAAGCGTTTCATATCGTACTTCAAGTTGTTTGATAATTAAATCGCTGCCATTTTTTATTAATCCAGCGTCATGAGCTAACATTTTATTTATATAGTGTCTCGCAACTTCATACATGATGGTGTTTTTCCCTTGAGGTTCTTTGGTTGTTTTATAGCTGTCTAGATAAGCTTTGTGAATTACTTGATCTATTTTTTCTCGCATATTTTTAATATGCTGCGCATCTAGAAGTTGATTCACGTAAGGCAGATATAAAGCTTCTAGTGCTTTATGAATCATAGTCCCCATAGTGTTTGCTGCCATATCTTCTTCTACTTCCTCGGCTTCATTGATTTTTAATATTTTACTTCGATAAAATTCGATAGGATTATAAATGTAGCTGGTAATACTAGAAGGAGAAAAACCAGATCGAGCGATTTGAGCTAGTCTATTAAAATAGAACTCATCTTTTGGTATTTCGAGTATTGGGGTTTTAGTTGTTTTTATTTTGTTGGCGTAGAGAACATTCTTAAGATGATGTGCTTCAATCTCATTACTTTCTATTTGCATCAAGAATCTACTTTTTTCTCCACCACCTAAACTATCGGGTTCTGAGTTATAGATGAGGTGTGCTGTTTTACAACGCTGTAATAATCTATAGAAGTGATAAGCATATACACTATCCTTATCTGAATAAGTAGGTAAACCGAATTTCACCTTCATATCATAAGGAATGTAAGAAGCAGTCGATTTTCCCGCAGGTAAAACACTCTCATTTACAGAGAGCATAATAATGTGCTCATAATCAAGCGCACGTGTTTCTAGTAATCCCATTACTTGTAAACCTTTAACAGGTTCACCTATAAAGTCTAGTTTTCTTTGCGGTAATAATTGTTTGAACAAATAATGGATGGTCTTTACATCAGTTACTTGATCTTGATTCTTTACTATGGTGGATAGTTGTTCTATGACACTATGAATACCTAACAGTTGCTCTAATTCCAGTCTGCGATTACTTACTTCAGTTAGTTTTACTTTAAGGAATTGAGAGATGTTATTAATAAAGTGAATTAATTCACTAGCATTCTGTGCAGGCTTAAATAATTCTTTTAAAAAAGAAGATTCTTGATTTTTAAGAATATAATTTAATGGTAGAAAAACCATATTTTCTTTATGAATCTCTTTGAGTAAGGCTTGAGAACCAGAACTATCGATAATTACGGCAAAGTGAGATTCTAGAATATGCACTACGTGCTTGTAATAAAATCCGTGCTCGTTAAAACTTATTTTAAGTGCTATTAAGTGATTGAAAAAACTAGCAATAGGAGTTTTGTCAAGTGTTAATCCCATTGTAATATTGAGGTGACTCACTAAATCGGGAACGGCACTGAGTACTGGTAACAATAACGCTTCGTCTGCAAGTACTAGAGCTGTGTTATCCAGACTTTTATCACTTTCAATTAATTCTTGAATCATTTTCCCAGCAACTTGCGCCATACCTATGGAGCCTGATGTTCCTACAATAGTAATTTTCTTTTCTTTTTCAAATTCATTTGAGCTGAGCTGGAAAGGATTTTTTTCATAGTAGGACCATTCAGTTTTATACTTTCTTAAAAACCTACCAGCCTCGTGATATTCATTTTCTTGAAAGTAATTATCACTATCCCAGTAAATATGAGCATGATTACTTTCTAGAAATATTTTAATTATTTCTTCTTCTGATTTATTGAGTGCATTGAGTCCTAAAAACACAATAGGTTGCTCAGCGTTATAGTCGTTCACCTTTTGAGGTGCTTTTTCATACGCTAACCTGTAGGCCAGTCCTTGATAAACTAGTTCTTTTTGAATACAGTCCTGAGTGAATTGATTATAATAAATCTCTAGTTTTTTCCAAAAGTGAAGATACTTTTGAACCATTTCAGTTTTAGGCTCTAGAATGGACCAGTGACCTTTTTCAAGTTCTTTGAGGTTTCCTAGAAAATTAAAAAACTCTTGTGGTTCAATTAAAAACCTATCTATTTCATTAAAGTCTTTAAGTATAGTAGGTGCCCAAGAAATAAATTCATCGATATGATCTTGATGATCTACGTCTTCTACTTGACAATAACTTTTATAAAAGTCAAAAAGCAGATCGATGTCTGGTGCAATTTCTACTTGAGCTACGTGACTTATAAAATCTTCTACACTGTAAACAATAGGTTCAAAAATTGGTTTTGATGTATTGCTAGCAATTACTTTATTAAGAAATGTAGCAACTCTGCGACTGGGAACAACATAGCTACATTTGCTAAGGTTATAGCCTTTGCTTTTCAAATCTTCAGTAACCGTATGTAAGAAAGTTTTCATTGGTACAAGATATCAATTAAGAATGATGAGCAAAAAATTTAGGCATAAAAAAAGCGCCACTGAAAAGTGGCGCTTTTACTATTATTAAAAATCAATTAGTTAGCTAAGTTGATTTCTACACGTCTGTTCTGAGAACGACCTGCTTTAGTTTTGTTATCAGCAACTGGGCGAGCTTCACCGTAACCTACTGAAGATAATCTGAATTCATCAATTCCATTTCCAACTAAGTAATTCTTAACCTCATTTGCACGAGCGTCAGATAATCTTTGGTTAGATGTAGCAGAACCTACACTATCAGTGTGTCCATCTACAGAGAATTTAGCTGAAGGGTATTTCTTTAAAATTGCAGTAATGTCAGCAAGAACTTTTGCAGACTCAGCTTTTATAGATGCTTTACCTGTATCAAATAAAATTGTCTTAGCATATTGATTCAATTGCTCTTGTTCTTTTACAGTTGGAGCAGCTGGCTTAGGACAACCTTGAAGTGAAGCAATACCAGCAACATCTGGACATTTGTCATCTGCATCTAGTACACCATCACCATCTCTATCTGTAGGACAACCATTGTTTGATGCTGGACCTTTTACAGTCTTACATTTGTCTTTACTATCTACAACACCATCACCATCAGTATCAGGATCTGGACAACCATTGTTATAAGCAGGACCTGCTTCATTCACACAGTTATCATCTTTGTCTAAAGTTCCATCACCATCAGTGTCAGGACAACCCATAGTTTCAGCTGGACCAAAATCGTTAGGACAGTTGTCTTTACTATCTTCTATGCCATCTTTATCAGAATCAGGACAACCCATGAATTGCTCTAAACCAGCAACTGTAGGACAGGCATCTTTATCATCGTAGATTCCATCACCATCAGTGTCAGTTCCACCCCAAATAAATTTCAATCCTGCAACATGCTGGAAGTGCTTAGGGTTTGCATCTTCAAATGCGTGCTTGTAAGTAGTCTGTAAGTTAAAAGCAAGACCTTCAGTTAAGTGAATGTCAAAACCTACTGTACCGTTAAAAGTTCCAAAACCATCAGAATCTAACCAGTTATAACTACCACCTACACCTACGAAAGGATCGATGATACCGTCTTTTTTAATAAGATTGCGGAAGTTGTACTGTAATCCACCATCTAAACTAGTATAAGCTAATTCCTTAATTCTTGTGTCACCAGCTGTAGTAATTTGATTTACTGAAATTCCTCCAGTTGCAACGATTCCATCACCTACGTAGTATCCTAATTGAAACTTAGATGGGAAAGGCATAATGTTGTAATGTGATGTATCAAAGAATTGACCGAAATAGTCACCTAATCCTTGATCAGCTTCACCTACTGGATGAAGATCAATAGCGTTTACACCTATTGCAAATGACCATCTGTTACCTTCATCTTGTGCATTAGCACTAGTTGCTCCTATAAGAACAGCACATGCTACTAAAATTTTAAATATGTTTTTCATGTTGGGGTTTTTTATTAATCAACGTAGCAAAATTACTCGCTTATTGCGCTCTCACAAATGTTTATTGCATAAATTTTCCTAAAAATGCTGATTTTCTGTTAATTTCTCTTAATTTATCGTATAACTCCTAGTTCTAAGCCTACTTTCTTGAAAGCTTTTATCGCTTTGTCTAGGTGTTCTTTTGTATGAGCAGCACTTAATTGTACTCTTATTCTTGCTTTTTCCTTAGGGACTACAGGAAAAAAGAATCCTATAACATATATTCCTTCTTTCAAAAGAGCATCTGCCATGTTTTGAGATAATTGAGCGTCATAAAGCATTACTGGAACAATGGCGCTTTCTCCATCCATGAAGTCAAACCCTAATTCTTTCATTCCTTTTTTAAAGTATGCTGTATTTGCCTGTACTTTATCGATAAGATCTGTGCTAGAATCTATTAATTCTAGTGCTTTTATAGAAGCACCTACTATAGAAGGAGCTAGTGAATTACTAAATAGATAAGGTCTAGATCGCTGTCTTAGAATTTCAATAATCTCTTTACTTGCAACTGTATAACCACCCATAGCACCACCTAGAGCTTTTCCTAAAGTACCAGTGATAATATCTATTCTACCCAAAACGCCCATTGCCTCAAGCGAACCACGACCTGTATCACCTAAAAATCCAGCGGCATGACATTCATCTACCATTACCAGAGCATCATACTTATCAGCTAAGTCACAAATTTTATCTAGCGGTGCGAGAATTCCATCCATAGAGAAAACTCCATCTGTAACTATTACTTTAAAACGAGCACCGTTCTCAGTGGCTTGAATTAATTGTTTTTCTAGATCAGCCATGTCTGCACTAGCATATCTGTAACGAGCTGCTTTACATAAACGTACACCATCGATGATAGATGCGTGGTTTAAAGAATCAGAGATAATCGCGTCTTTTTTTCCTAATAATGGTTCAAAAACTCCACCATTTGCATCAAAACATGCTGCGTATAATATGGTGTCTTCACTACCATAAAAATCAGCGAGTTTTTGTTCTAGTTCTTTATGGATATCTTGAGTTCCACAAATAAAACGTACAGAGCTCATTCCAAAACCATGTGAGTCCAGCGTATCTTTTGCAGCTTGAATAACTTCAGGATGTGATGATAATCCTAAGTAGTTGTTTGCACAAAAATTAAGCACTTCGCTTCCATCATCTAAGGTAATTACCGCACCTTGTGGAGATGTGATGATACGTTCCTTTTTAAATAATCCTTGATTTTTTATTTCTTCAATTTCTTTTTGAAGATGCTCTTTCATACTACTATTCATAGTTCTTTTTTTATAAGGTTTCAAAGGTAATAAACTCTTTACTGGTCCTGTTTAGTTCCATACGAGTTCTTCTAGCTTATCTGTATAAATTAATATTTTGCTTTTAATTTTATAATCCATTTCTTGAAGTAATGCGGCATAGTAATCCAGTTGATCTCTATGTTTCTCCTCAACCGCTCCAGTTTTGTAATCTATGATGGTCACCATATCTTGATCTATAATTAAACGATCTGGAATGAACTTTTCCCCTGTAGGAGTTAAGATTCCTCTTTCATTGAGTACTGTTAAATCAGTATGGAAATATTTCTCAAAATGTTGCGCACTCAGTATTTTTTGAAGTGTTTCTTTTAGCTCTGCTTTGAAATCTTCATCTATAAATGTGTCTCGATCTATTTTATCAAGCACTTGTGGTAAATCTTTTACTGTTTCAATTAAAGACATGTAATCATGGAGCACATTACCTTTATTTATGGATTCTTGGACACCACTTGCCCATAAGGTTCCACGTCGTGTAGAAAAATCTGCACGGTTGTTGGAGGCGCTGGATTTATAATTCCCCAACTCGAGAGTTGGTATAGATTCTTCTTGAGCAGATTGCCTTCCAGTCTCGCCTAATTGGTAACTTGAGGATTGATCATTTTCAATGGCTTTGAGACCTTTACTTTCCACATATCTTTTAAGGAGCTGACTATAGGTGAGTGATCCTACTTTTAGCGATTTGGACTCTGCGATGTCCAGTCCACAAATATATAGTTGCTCTGCGGCTCTTGTAAACGCTACGTAGAGACCGTTAATTTGATCCATTTGCGTTTTATGAATATGTCGTTCATAAATACTCGCCGGTTCTTCTGGATAAAATTGAGCTTCACTCGACAGTGACATATAAAGATGATTAAAATCTTCATAAGCTGCTGGATTCACTGTTACCCAATCTGTTGGGTTAATAGAAAAATTGAGGCGTGTATCGCAGTACGGAACTATTACTACCGGGAATTCTAAACCTTTTGATTTGTGAACGGTCATAATTTGTACCGCTTGAGGATCTGGAGTGGCAGGAACGCTTAATTTTTCTTTCTTCTTTTCCCAGTGTTCTAGAAATAATGATAAAGAGACGTCATACCCATTTGAGAACTCAAATACGAGTTCTAGAAATGATTGCAACCTGAGATCTTGCTCGTTAAAAAGTCCCATAGCTTGTGCTGTGCGCTCTGTGGCTGTGAATAGAGGCGCTTTCGCGAAAGCGTACTCAACACCAGCATGTTCACTATCAAATAACTCACTGATGATATCTTCAATGGTGTTATTAACATATGTAACCACAAATTCATTAATACCAATTATCTTATGATACTGAGCATATTGTAAAAGAAAATTGAGTTTTAAAACGTCCTGATCTGGCTGATGTGCCATTTTCATAAACTCTACCAGCAACTGCACGCGTGGTGATGCCTGGACTAATAAACTATCGCCAGAAACCACTGTGATGTCCTGTTTTACAAGATATTGAGCGAGCTCGTGACCTTGTGTATGCTTGCGCACGAGAATACATATGTCGCCCAGTTGAAATCCTTGAGCAACCACTTTTTCAATCAATCCATGCACGTGCGGTGGATAAGGTGTTGCTAGATCTTCATCTTCTTCATTAAAATCTGCTTCTTTATCTAGAAAATCTATTTGAACATAGCCACCTTTTTTATCGGTGGTGTTTTGATGCAGGTAATTATGATACAGGTCTTGATAAGGTGGATTGTTAAGGTAGTCACCAAAAAAGCTAAAAAAACTATTGTTGAATTCT
Source organism: Nonlabens sp. (assembly GCF_051251825.1). Lineage (GTDB taxonomy): Bacteria > Bacteroidota > Bacteroidia > Flavobacteriales > Flavobacteriaceae > Nonlabens. The sequence continues at coordinate 294,612 of NZ_JBPOGG010000001.1, forward strand.
ATAACATCATCATAACTGCGCCAGTTGAATTCTAGTGGCTCATTAATTTTTGCGAGATCAAATAATTTTTCCTCATTGAGCAATCCCAGAAACTGGTCTGCATCTCCACCACGCCATCTGTATATAGACTGTTTTGCATCGCCCACGAGCATTAGGGTACCGCTGTTGCCATACTCATCCTGACTTTGTAAAGCATTACTAATCAATGGCGTCATGTTTTCCCATTGCATGCGTGAGGTATCCTGAAACTCATCAATAAAATAATGACGGTATTTTTCTCCTAATCGTTCATAGATAAATGGCGCTGGCTGATCTTTAATTTGCTGTGCTAGAATACCGTTGAACTCATAAATAGGAACGATTTGCTCTTCTTTTTTAATGTTGTTGATTTCATGCAGCAGCTCATTCAACAATGAAAGCGGCACGATACTTTTTATAATATTCTCATGGAACTTGATATAACCATAAGCAGACTTGTAAGCGTTTCCAAAATCGGCCAGATCACTTGCTAGACCATCGATGGCATCTTTAATATTTTGTTTTTGACCTTTGGCATATAGATTTCCTTCTACGAGATCTCTTATGGAAGCGGCATCTGGTTTTACGGAGAAGTCTTCGTTTGATGTTTTTACAACAGCACTAAATACACCGTTTTTACCTCTTAGGTAGTCTGTAGGGTCGATTCCTTGCTGTGCTGATTGCTCCACAAGATTTTTAGCGAGCTGAATAAGTTGGTTTTTTAGGTCCTTATTTTTAAGCTTTAGGTTTTGCTGCAATCGATCAAAATCTGCTGCGGTTTTATGTTCTAAGGATTTGAGGTATTTATAGTGGTTTTCATTTTTAATTAAGGAAGAGATTTGCATTAAGTCATAAGCAACGTCCCAGCTTTTATCATCATCAATTTTAGAAAGAGAAAATTCTACGAGTCTTTTAGTAAGTTCTTTATCTGTTCCTGCTCTGGCGAGTAGGTTTTGAATGGCTTTATTAATAAGTGAATCTGTATCCAGTTCTACTTCAAAGCCTGGTGGTAAATCGATGTCCTTTGCAAAGGTTCTCAACACGCGATGGTTGAACGCATCTATAGTCACAATATCAAATGCTGAATAATCATGCAACAATCGCTGGTGGATTTTAATCGCTTTTTTAGTGAGATCATCTTCAGTTAATCCTGTAACTTCTTGAATATGCTTGAAAATCCCTATGCTATTACTAGGAACTGGTTGTTTACCAAAATTATGTAAATGCTCCAGCACACGTTCTTTCATCTCAGCCACAGCCTTATTAGTAAACGTCACCGCTAGAATCTTGCGGTAATGGTTATGAAACTGAGATTGAAATAACAATGTGAGATAGTCACGTGCTAGGGTATAAGTCTTTCCAGAACCAGCACTGGCGCTATAAAATGTAGTAGGAGATGCGATCATACTCAAAGGTAAGTAAGCTCGTGTAAAAAGTCATAACTCATTATTAAGTATATTATAACATCAATAATTTTAACATATCGTAGTTTGTAATTAACTTTAGGCTTTCGTTATTAAATAATTAAAACCAAACATATTATGGCTTTTGAATTACCTAAATTAAACTATGCGTATGATGCGCTAGAACCACATATTGATGCAAGAACAATGGAGATTCACCATTCTAAGCATCATAATGGATACACAAACAACCTGAATAATGCTATCGAGGGAACTGATCTTGCTGGAAAGTCTATTGAAGATATTCTTCACAATTTAGATATGGATAATAAAGCAGTTAGAAATAATGGTGGTGGATTTTACAACCATAGATTGTTTTGGGAAGTAATGTCACCTAATGGTGGAGGAAAACCTACTGGAGATCTTGCTGCTGCAATAGATAAAGCATTTGGTTCTTATGATGCATTTCAAGATAAATTTGCAACTGCTGCCAAAACTCAATTCGGTTCTGGATGGGCATTTTTATGTGTGAAGGATGGTGCACTAGAAGTATGTGGAACACCTAATCAAGACAATCCATTAATGCCTGGTGTAGGTTGTGGTGGAACTCCTATTTTAGGACTTGATGTATGGGAACACGCATATTACTTAAATTATCAAAACCGCAGACCAGATTATGTAAGCGCATTTTTTAATGTGATCAACTGGGACGCCGTAGCTGAGAAATATAACGCTGCTAAGTAGTATTTAGTTACTAGTTAACTGATACCAGTTAAATGTATAATTGAAAAGCTCTAAAGTTTCACAAGAAACTTTAGAGCTTTTTTATGTTCAAAAAGTTATTTTACTAATAACCCGTCATCAATAAGCACGTCCAGCATTACCTTCAAAGAAGTTGATGTAAGCACGATTTACCACTCGATTACCACCTTTAGTAGGGTAGTCACCGGTGAAATACCAGTCACCTAAGTTTTTAGGACAGGCTTTATGAAGATTATCTACTGTTTGATATACGATTCTCACCTCTGCCTTTAGATCATCTTCAGACAGTAATTCACCTATTTTATCAGATACTTCTTGATCTGTAAATGGAGCATAAAGTTCCTTTACATAGTTGATCACATCTTTATCTTTAAACTCGATTTGGGATTTACATTTCTTATAAATTTCTTCCACAACAGCATAAGTTCCACGATCTTCATGTAAAGCAAGTGCTGCTTGAAAAGCAACTAAACCTTCAAGTCTCGCCATATCTATTCCATAACAATCTGGATACCTAATTTGTGGAGCACTAGAAACGACTACGATTTTCTTAGGCTTCAAACGATCCATCATTTTAAGAATGGATTTTTTAAGCGTCGTTCCACGCACTATAGAATCGTCTATTATTACAAGATTATCTTGCTCTTTTACGACTCCATACGTTACATCATATACGTGAGCCACGAGGTCATCACGAGAAGAATCCTCAGTGATAAATGTTCTCAATTTAGCATCTTTAATCGCGATCTTTTCAGTACGCAGCTTTCGCGAAAGCGTATCCTCAACTTGCTGAGCGGTCATTTTACCTTCACCTGCTATGATAGCATCTCGTTTTTGCTCGTTAAGAACAATATGAGCCGCTTCTACCATTCCGTAGAATGAAGTTTCGGCAGTATTAGGAATGTATGAAAATACAGTGTTATCGATGTCATGGTCTATAAATTCCATGATTTTAGGGAATAATAAATGCCCTAGTTTTTTACGCTCTTGGTAAATCTCTGCATCACTACCACGAGAGAAATAGATACGTTCAAAAGAACATGCTTTGCGCTCTAGCGGTTTAAGGATTTGTTGAATTTTTACTTTACCATTCTTTTTAATGATAATCGCATTTCCAGGATCGAGTTCTTTAACTTCTTCAAACGGTGCATTAAACGCCGTTTGAATCACTGGTCGCTCGCTGGCCACTACAACTACTTCATCGTTTTGGAAATAATAAGCTGGTCTTATACCAGATGGATCTCTTAACAAGAATGCATCTCCATGGCCCATGAGTCCACCCATGGCGTATCCACCATCCCAATCTCTAGCACTTTTCTTAAGAATTTTACCTACGTTGAGTTGTTCAGCGATTTTAGGTGAAGATTCCATTTTAGAAAGTCCTTCAGCCTTGAATTTTTTATATAATTTAGAAACTTCACGGTCTTGAAAATGACCTACTTTTTCCATCACTGTAACCGTGTCTGCCATATCCTTAGGATGTTGTCCTAATTCTACTAGCTTGTCAAATAACTCAAACACGTTAGTCATATTAAAGTTACCTGCCATAATAAGATTACGGTGCATCCAGTTGTTCTGACGCAAGAATGGATGAACAGACTCTATACTGTTTTTACCAAAAGTTCCATAACGCACATGACCCATCATCAATTCACCTATGTAAGGAATTTGAGCTTTTTGAGCAGCTACGTCATCTTTAATTCCAGGATTTTCTGTGAGCTCAGTATTAATACGATCGTTAATTTGAGCAAAAATATCTTGGATAGGTTGTGCCTCATTACTACGTACTCGAGAAATGTAACGTTGTCCTGGCTTTACATCTAGTTTGATACTTGCAAATCCAGCACCATCCTGACCACGGTTGTGCTGTTTTTCCATCATTAGGTACATTTTATTTATTCCATAAAATGCTGTCCCGTATTTCTCTTTGTAGTATTCAAGAGGTTTAAGTAATCTGATGAGTGCGATACCGCACTCGTGTTTTAATGGATCGCTCATGATGATATCTAAAGGTCAAAGTTAATACCATTTTAGAACAAAATCTAAAACTGATATAAATAAAAAGCCCTCAAATTTTTTGAGGGCTTTTTAATAGTTATTTACGCGTTTATTTCAAATTTAGTCAGCGCTTTAAACTGTTCTAAACGAGTGTTTATTTCGTCTTGTGTGATGGTTTGCATGCGCTCGGTTCCAAATTTCTCTACAGCAAATGACGCAAAGTTAGATCCATAAATAATAGCACGTTTCATGTTTTCAAAACTGTAGTCTTCGCTTGCTGCAAGAAATCCTGCAAATCCACCTGCAAACGTATCTCCAGCTCCGGTAGGATCAAATACTTCTTCTAGCGGTAAAGCTGGTGCAAAGAAAATTTCTTCATCATGAAATAATAATGCGCCGTGTTCTCCTTTTTTAATGACTACATATTTAGGACCCATAGAATGAATCTTACGCGCTGCAGCAACTAGTGAATATTCACCAGACAGTTGTCTTGCTTCTTCATCATTAATAGTAATCACATCTACTTTTGCAATAACATCATGTAACATATCCAGCGCACTATCCATCCAGAAGTTCATCGTGTCCAGAATGATCAATTTTGCATCTGGAGTTTGCTCGATAACTCCTAATTGAACGGCTGGATGTAAGTTTCCTAGCATCACAACTTCGGCATCTTTAAAAGATTGTGGTACAACAGGATTGAAATCTGCAAGAACGTTAAGTTCTGTCGCAAGTGTATCGCGAGTATTCATATCGTTATGATATTTACCAGACCAGAAGAACGTTTTACCGTCTTTTACTACTTCTATTCCTTCTATATTCATACCTCTGTTAGAAAGCATGTCTAGATATTCTTGTGGAAAATCTCCACCTACTACACTTACTAATCCTACTTCAGTATTAAAATGCGAAGCACTTAATCCTATAAAAGTGGCAGCACCACCTAAAATTTTATCTGTTTTTCCAAATGGTGTTTCAATAGCGTCAAATGCTACAGTACCTACAACTACGAGTTTGCTCATTCTTGAGAAATTTTTTGCAAAAGTACGGATTTGTCAACTCTTCAATAGCGTTAAAAAAGACCTTTTTCAGCAGCTTCAAACCCTTCATCCACTAGATGATTGCTTTTATTTAATGCAGCGCCCACGGCAAGTGCATCGCAACGTTCATTGATAGGGTGATCGTTATGACCTTTTACCCATTGCATTCTAGGCTGCGTGGCGTTAAATGCTTTAATGAAACGTTTCCATAGATCTGGATTCTTTACATTTTTCCATTTACGCTTGATCCACCCAGCAATCCAGTTTTTATTAACAGCGTCACTTACGTATTTACTGTCTGTAAAAACGGTGATTTGTACGTCAGTCATTTTAATTTTCTCGAGAGCTTCTATAACCGCAAGTAATTCCATGCGGTTGTTTGTGGTGCGTCTATAACCTTGAGAAAATTCTTTTTTATAATTTTTTCCTACCCATATCATGACTATTCCGTAGCCGCCAGGACCTGGATTGCCACGTGAAGAACCGTCAGTATAAATGTGTACTTGTTCCATTTAAGCGAGTAATTCTTCTATAACCATAGGGAAATGTAGATGTTCTAGCTCATGGATACGTGCCGCAAGATCATCGGCCGTATCATCTTTATGTACAGGACAAGTAAATTGCTCTATAATCGCTCCTTCATCATATTGCTCATTCACATAATGTATGGTGATCCCACTTTTTTCCTCTTTATTATCAATAATCGCACGGTGCACATTCATGCCGTACATGCCTTTTCCGCCATAATTAGGTAATAAAGCTGGGTGAATGTTAATAATTTTTTTTGGGAATAATTTTACGAGACTTTCTGGGATTTTCCATAAAAAGCCTGCTAGGACTATCATATCGGGTGATTCGGCTAGTAATAGAGATTCTACTTTTCCCGCTTTCGCGAAAGCGTACTTATTAAAACTCATCGCAGGAATATTATTTTTTTGAGCTCTTTCCAGCACATATGCTTGTGGCTTATTTGATAAAATCAAAGATATTTCTACAGATTCATTTTGAGAAAAATGATCTATAATTGCCTGAGTGTTAGTACCATTACCTGATGCGAGAATTACAATTTTCTTCATAAATTTTTATGGCAGGCTTGTTGTAAATCAACTGCCAGAGTTGAATTAATAATCATTATCAAATGCGATGGCAAGTTAACTCAAATAACTAAAAAGTGGTTTTATCACAAAGTTTGTTATTTTTGCCATTCATTTAAAATTAAAATTAGAAAATTATGTCAGACATTGCATCAAGAGTAAAAGCAATTATCGTAGACAAATTAGGTGTTGACGAAAACGAAGTTGTAACAGAAGCGAGCTTCACAAACGACCTAGGCGCAGACTCACTAGATACAGTTGAGTTGATCATGGAATTTGAAAAAGAATTTGATATCCAGATCCCAGACGATCAAGCAGAAAACATTGCTACTGTAGGTCAAGCTGTTTCATACATAGAAGAAGCAAAAGCGTAATACTTTTTTGGAGCTTAAAAATATCTTTAGGTCATTTATTGATTTTTTAAGGTATTTTTAAGCTCTTTAAGTATAAAGTTAAATTACATGGAATTAAAGCGAGTAGTCATCACCGGAATGGGAGCTCTTACACCTATAGGTAATAACCTAGAGGAGTATTGGGACGCATTAAAAGCAGGTAAGAGCGGTTGTGCTCCTATCACATATTTTGATACAGAACATTTCAAGACTAAGTTCGCTTGTGAAATCAAGAACTTTACAGTTACTGATTTTATAGACCGCAAAGAAGCTAGACGCATGGATCGTTTTGCCCAGTATGCACTGGTAGCAGGAGATGAGGCGATAGCAGACTCTGGATTAGACCTGGATTCTATAGATAAATATAGAGTTGGTGTCATTTGGGGTGCAGGAATAGGTGGTCTAGAAACTTTCCAGGAAGAAGTTAAGGCGTTTGCAGCTGGTAACGGCATACCGCGTTTTAATCCTTTCTTTATCCCTAAAATGATTGCAGACATAGCTCCGGCTCATATTTCTATTAAATATGGATTTATGGGACCTAACTATACCACAGTATCTGCTTGTGCTTCAAGTGCAAATGCTATGCTGGATGCAGTTAACTATATTAGACTAGGACATTGTGATGTGATTGTGACTGGTGGCTCTGAGGCTGCTGTAGCACAAGCTGGAATGGGTGGATTTAATGCCATGCATGCCTTATCAACTCGTAATGAAAGTCCAGAAACCGCTAGCCGTCCATTTGATGCGACGCGCGATGGTTTTGTTCTAGGAGAAGGCGCTGGTGCGCTGGTTCTAGAAGATTATGAATATGCAAAAGCTCGTGGAGCAAAAATCTATGCTGAGGTTATAGGTGGTGGTTTCTCCAGTGATGCATATCACATTACTGCTCCAGATCCTGAAGGACGTGGAGTTATAGCAGTAATGAAAAATACTCTACAGAATGCAGGAATCAATCCTGAAGATGTGGATCACATTAATACACATGGTACTTCTACACCATTAGGTGACGTGGCAGAATTAAAGGCGATTAAAGAAGTCTTTGGCGATCATGCCTCAAATATTAGTATCAACTCAACAAAGTCTATGACAGGTCACCTGCTAGGTGCCGCTGGAGCGATTGAGTCTATTGCAAGTGTTATGGCTATAAGAGAAGGAATTATTCCTCCTACCATTAACCACACTACTGTAGATGAAAACATCGATCCATCGTTGAGGTTAGTATTAAATAAACCAGAAAAACGTGAGGTTAACATTGCGTTGAGTAACACATTTGGTTTTGGTGGTCACAACTGCTGTATCGCATTTAGAAAAATCTAAGCGGTACTTTCTTAAATGAATCGGTTTAAAAAAATATTCTCCTCTCGCATTTCTACAGATGACGAGGCACTATCACGTGGAATAAAAAAAATTACTGGAGTTACTCCAAAGAATATCGATATTTATCGCAAAGCTTTTACTCATAAATCTATGAGCTTAAAAGATGATAAAGGGAATCCTATAAGCTATGAGCGATTAGAGTTTCTAGGTGATGCGATTTTAGGAAGTGTCATTGCAGAGTATATTTATAATGAAGTTCCTCATGGAGATGAAGGATATTTAACTAAAATGCGTTCCAAAATAGTAAGTAGGGAACATCTCAACGAGCTGGGAATGGATTTTGGCCTTATAGACTTTGCAAAAACGCAAGTGCCTGAACGTAATTTTGGGGCAAACGTACATGGGAATTTATTTGAAGCACTCGTAGGTGCTATCTATCTAGATAAAGGATATAAACGCACTCAAAACTTTATAAGTCGTCGTGTTATTGATCCTTATGTAGATATTGAAAAATTGGAAGGTAAGGTGATAAGCTATAAAAGCATCCTTATCGAGTGGTGTCAAAAACATAAAAATGTTTTCAAATACGACACTTATGAGGATACTGGCGTGAATGAAATCAGACACTTTTCTGTAAAGTTATCTATTGATAACCGAGTGGTAGCAAAGGCTAGAGCTACCTCTAAGAAAAAGGCTGAGGAAAAAGCTAGCAAGCGTGCGTTCTTTGCATTGCAAGACAAAATGAAGAAGTAAAAGTTCTTTGAATCACGCTTTTGCGTAAGCGATGTTACGATAACCATTTCGTAAAAAAAAGACGATTATTAGACTTATATAAATACTTAATTGTAGTTTGTCTGCTTAAATTTGTGGTAGAATAAGAAATTATGGCTACTTACAAATTAGATGGATGGGATTATGAGGAAGAGCCATATACGCTAGTAGGAATTCATTCTACTATGGAGCCTTATAGAATGGCTTATATGGTGAATAAATACTTAGGGTTAAAGTTTCACAGGACTGATGAGGATCAAGACGTGATTATGCCCAACTTTACAGTTAGATATCCTGTCTATAAATATGAAGATGTCATCAACTACACGACATTTTATTTAACGCCTAATAAATATTGGGCATCATTAAATACAGTGGTCAGTAGTGGAGGATTATTTGATAATCAAGAAGAGACTGAAGTTAAAACAGTACTTCTTAAAGAGTTTGCAAAAGTGGACTTTATCATTAAAGTAGAAAAAGAAGCTTCTTTTTTTCCTTTAAAGAAATTGATTAACGACTTAACAAAAATACCTCATGTCATTACAGCTTACCAGCTGGATGAACATGTCATAAAACAACAAGATTATTTAATTTTTGAATAATGCCAAAAACAAAAAAGACCAAAATCGTAGCAACATTAGGACCAGCAACTTCTACTAAGAAGGTATTGCTAGGAATGATGAAAGCTGGCGTAAACGTATTTAGAATCAACTTTTCACATGCAGATCATGAGGACGTAAGAGAACGCGTTCAAATGATACGTGACTTAAATGAAGAACATGGATTTGCTACAGGAATTTTAGGAGACCTTCAAGGTCCTAAGTTACGTGTAGGAGTTATGAAAGAAGAAGTAGTGGTACATCCTGGAGATGTGATTACAATTTCTACTGGAGAACCTTTTAAGGGAACTGCTGAGCGTGTTTACATGAACTATGAGCACTTTCCTAGAGATGTAAAAGCTGGAGAACGTATTTTACTAGATGATGGTAAACTAATGTTTGAAGTAGTAACTACTGATGGTAAAAAAGATGTAGTTACTAAAGTAATTCAAGGTGGACCATTACGTTCTAAAAAAGGTGTGAACCTGCCGCAAACTGATATCTCACTTCCTGCATTGACTGAGAAAGATATCGTGGACGCAAAATTTGCTTGTGAATTACAAGTAGATTGGATGGCACTTTCTTTTGTACGTCACAGTCGTGATTTAATGGAATTACAGGAATTAATTAAAGAGCATTCTGAGCACAAGATTCCTATCATAGCAAAAATCGAAAAGCCTGAAGCGGTAACAAACATTGATAAAATTGTTGCTTACTGTGACGGATTGATGGTTGCTCGTGGTGATTTAGGAGTGGAAGTTCCTGCTCACGAAGTGCCCCTAATTCAAAAGCAACTAGTTCTCAAAGCTAAGCAAGCACGTATTCCAGTAATTATCGCTACCCAAATGATGGAAACGATGATTACAAGTTTAACACCTACACGTGCAGAAGTTAATGATGTTGCAAACTCTGTAATGGATGGAGCAGATGCGGTAATGTTATCTGGTGAAACTTCAGTAGGTCAGTATCCTATTCAGGTAATTGAAAAGATGACAAGTATATGTAAATCTGTGGAGGATAGCGATTTGATTACTGTTCCTCATAGCGCACCGCATATCAAAACTAAAAGATATATCACTAAATCCATTTGTTATCACGCCGCAAAAATGGCCGATGATATCGACGCAAAAGCCATTACCACGATGACTAACAGTGGTTATACCGCATTTCAAATAAGCGCCTGGAGACCAGACGCACACATTCTTACCTTTACAAGTAACAAACGGATTCTCACGCAGTTGAGTTTATTATGGGGCGTTAAAGCGTTCTTATATGATAAATTTGTTAGTACTGATGAGACTATTGAAGATGTGAATCAATTTGCAAAAGATAAAAAGTTTGTGAAGAAAGGAGATTATCTGATTAATCTAGCAGCTATGCCTGTTACAGATAAAGGAATGGTTAATACACTAAGGGTTTCTGAGGTAGAGTAGTTTAAACAAAATACTCTGTTTCAAAAGCTATAAAATGAGACAACTCGCTTTTTCCATTAAAAATGGGAAATGCATGAATCTCGCAACCATAAGCCTCTTCGTTTTTACGATAATTAACAAGGCGAGCAGTAAAAGGCAATTCTTTTTGAATTGCCTTTTTTATGAGTAATTTTGAATTAGAATCTGTTTTATGACCTTGTAAAATACGTGGTTGATGACCTATTAATTCATAGTTTTCATAACCAGTCATTTTCTTAATATTCTCAGAACAACATTGAATGTTTAAATCTTTATCAGTAATCACAAGGCTATAACCTTGAAAATGAGAATAAGCGTCGAGAAAATAATTAAAATGCCAGTCGTTCTCCTCAGCTAGAATTTCCATGTGGTCAAACATTTCTGGATCTAGATTCCATAGTAATTTTCCAACTAAGTCCCAAGATAACATGGGTAATGATTTAATTTGTGATTGTATGGTGGCGTATTGGGAACTCTCTAATGTCATGATAATTCCAAAATTATAATAGTTTTAGATTTATTTCCTACATACGGTAGTTAAATTTTTAGAACGAAAATTTCAATTGAACTTCAACAAAATCTTTTTCTTCAACTTCAGTATTTAAGTTGGATAGAGTGATACCAAGGAGTCGCACGCTTTCACGGAATCCTTCTTGCTCCATTAATTCTATAGCCGTTTGAAGTATCAAATCTTTATTTCTTATAAAATGAGGCAAGGTTTTACTGCGTGTTTGGGTTTTAAAATCACTGTATTTGATTTTTAAAGTTACCGTTTTCCCTGCGACATTATTTTTAGATAATCGTTTTTCAATCTCCTCGGCGATTTGAACCAGTCGTTCTTTCATAAAAATCTCACTGGATATATTTTCAGAAAAAGTACGTTCTGCGCCCAATGATTTTCTAATACGGTCGGGTTTTACAGTACTGTGATGAATTCCTCGTACGATATTATAGTAATGGCTACCACTTTTACCGAAATGTTCTACAAGAAATTCTAGACTTTGCTCCTTTAAATGCGCACCAGTAAAAATACCCTGCATGTACATTTTCTCTGCAGTTACTTTACCTATTCCGTGAAATTTCCTGATGTCGAGCTCTTCAAGAAATGGAAGGACTTCATCTGGTGTGATGGTTTTTTGCCCATTAGGTTTATTATAATCGCTGGCAATTTTTGCTACAAATTTATTGATAGAAATTCCGGCGCTTGCGGTTAAACCTGTTGTTTCATAAATGCGCCTTCTTATATCATAAGCTATTACCGTTGCACTAGGATAATTAAGCTTGTTGTCAGTAACATCAAGATAAGCTTCATCAAGTGATAAAGGTTCTACGAGATCTGTGTAATCTAGGAAAATATCTCTTATTTGGGAAGATACCTTTCGGTATTCTTCAAATCTGTGCTTGACAAATATTAATTCTGGACACAATCTTTTTGCGGTAACGCTAGGCATGGCACTACGCACTCCGTATTTGCGAGCCTCATAACTTGCTGCTGCGACTACTCCACGATCACTGCCGCCGCCTACGGCAATGGGTTTTCCTTTTAATTCTGGAAAATCACGTTGTTCCACGCTCGCATAAAATGCGTCCATATCCACATGTATTATTTTACGATCTTCCAGTTCGTGCATGCTGCAAAATTACTACCTTTAAGTTCATAATTATGTTAATGAAATACTCTGCTGTTGTTATTGGTGCCACTGGACTTACAGGAAGTAAGTTAGTAGAATTATTGTTTGAAAATGAGCAGTATGAACGAGTGATTACGCTTTCGCGGAAGCGTACTAAACTCAACCACCGCAAACACGAATCACATATCGTAGATTTATTTGATCCTACTACTTATGCTGAATTTCTAAAAGCTGATCATTTATTTATATGTACGGGAACCACACAGGCCAAAACGCCCGAAAAAGAAAAATACTATAGAATCGAGCACGATTTACCAGTTCAAGTTGCTCAAGTCGCTTTAGAAAATGGGGTAAAAAAAGTCATCGCCATCTCAGCTCTAGGAGCAGATCCTGAAAGTAGGTTTATGTACAACCGTGGCAAAGGAGAAATGGAGCGTGATATTGAAAAGTTAGGTTTTCAAGAAGCTTATTTTGTACAACCGGCATTAATAGGTGGCGAGCGAGAAGAGCAACGCAAGTTTGAAAGTGCGTGGAAAAAGTTTCAAAAACTGATCGACCCATTACTCATAGGATATCTTAAAAAATACCGCACCATCGAACCAGAAACCATAGCTCAATCCATGATTTATATTGCTGTCAATGGCTATGAAAAATTCAGGATAGAAAGTGATGAGTTGAAGGTTATTGCTTTCTATTAGTTTACAGTCTCAGTCTCAGTCTCAGTCTCAGTCTCAGTTTCCAGTTTGCATATAAATGAAAGTTCGCACTGCTACAAGCTCAGTGACCACCTCAATACCCGTTAAAACTAGAATGCGTGGACTGAGGTGGTCACTGAGCTAGTCGAAGTGCTCTCGAAGGCCGCTATTGAACTTTGAAAATATTATGTGTCAGTTATAGAACGATATTAATTATAGTTTGAGAATTTAGTTTCATCATGTCTTCAGACCGCATTTCGAAAACCTCAATGCTCGTTAAAACTAAAATGCGAGGACTGAGGTGGTCACTGAGCTAGTCGAAGTGCTCTCGAAGTCCGCTTTTTTAAACCATAAACCTTAAACCTTGAACTTAGAACTTTGCCCTTTAAAACAAAGAACAACTTATAACTAGATACAAATTGATACCTTTCCGTTTTAAAACTACTTCATGCTCGAAATAGAACGCAAATTCCTAGTCAAGAACACCGACTTTTTAAAAGATCGCAAAGGAAAACGCATTACCCAAGGTTACCTCTCGACCGATCCTGCACGTACGGTACGAGTACGCATTAAAGGAGCTCAAGGATATATTACCATCAAAGGACAATCTACAGAAAGTGGATTGACTCGATATGAATGGGAAAAAGAAATTTCTATTGTAGAGGCAGAGGATTTACTGGAGCTCGCTTTACCAGGAGTCATTGATAAAACGAGATATGAAGTCATGATTGATCATCATACTTGGGAAGTAGACGCTTTTCACGGAACTAATAACGGATTAATAATAGCCGAAATCGAACTTCAAACCGAAGATGAAACTTTTACATTACCCAATTGGATAATTCAAGAAGTAACAGGTGATCCACGTTATTATAATTCTTATTTGAGTAAGAATCCATTTGTTGAGTGGTAGTTACTTAAACCTCAAACTCATCTGTATATCATTTCCATCCTCATCTACAGCTGTAATCACATGCAATCCAGCGGCTGCGCTTAATGCTATTTCATGGAATTCTTTGGTGCTGGTGATATAATCTTCATCGAGATACCAATACACCGTGGTATTAGGTATTTTATGAGCTAGTTCAAAAACGGTTTCATTCACCTTACCTTCTATATTTTTAGTAAGTGTGATCGTAGTTCCGCTATTAGGTCTTATAAAAGTCATCGCTTTTTCTTGAGGAGATTCACAGTCTGCTCGATAAGGTGGCAACGGTTCAAAATCAGGATGCGTGCGTCTGTAATACCAAGCCATTACTGGTGGTAGTGTGAAATAGGATTTAGAGACCATTTGTGAAACAGGTTCACAATCTGCATTTACCTGATAGGATTGTGTAGCGTCCAGTTGAACTACTTGATGATATGGACAGGAATCATAACGTTCTCCTACGGCAGGAATCCACTGTTTTTCAACTTCACAATCTATCGTGGCAAGATAGCCTGACTTCTTACATATATCTATTTCTACCATATCGTCATATGGCGGCGCAAACCATTCTTGCTGTGGTAATCTATTGAACAAGTCAAAAAGTACTGGCGCAGCGCTTTTTATTCCGGTCATTTCGGCTCGTCCTTCACCGTCGGCGTTTCCGGTCCATACACCTATGACATATTGAGGTGTGACGCCTATCGCCCATGCATCTCTATTCCCGTAACTAGTTCCTGTTTTCCAAGCCATGTTATGGTTGGGATTGAAAAAATGCCAAATCTCTTCGCCTTCTGGTCGGTTGACTTCTTTCATTGCTTCAAAAGTGTGGTAAATGCTTCCAGCTCCGTAGATATTGGGTGTCGTTTTTAAGTCCGCTTTCACTTCGACAGGCTCAGTGCGGCGCGCGGTCGCGTCTCCATCATCAACCACATAGTGTAAACCGTTCATCACGTTTTGATCGTACTCACTGCTGGTTTGTGTGTAGTCTTTTAAAATAGTAGCCATAGCGAGATAGGCATGACTCATGTCCCACAAACTGCTCTCGCCACCACCTATAATTAAGCTCAGTCCATAAGTTCCAGCGCCACGATTAACGTGGGATTGTTCTAGATCTTGCAATTTGTCATAGAAACGAGAAACACCATGGTCGCGCAACATACGTACGGCAGGAACATTTAACGAGCGTGATAAGGCTTGTGAGGCAGGAACGGCACCGCTGTAGGTTTTGTCAAAATTTTGAGTGTTGTATCCATTTATCACAGTAGGAACATCTTTAACTAGGCTATGCGGTAGTAACTCACCATTATCGAGCATGGTTGCATATAAAAATGGTTTGAGCACACTGCCAGTACTACGTGGAGCAGTGATGATGTCCACATCTTTCTGGTGTTCTCTGGTAGTAGGAGCATTTCCCACATAAGCAGATACCGATTGGTTTTCAATATCTAGAACCAGCATTGCTAGGTTGTTAATACCGTTTTGCTTGATGATATTATGATGATTCTGCACGATGCGGTTGACCGTTTCTTGCATTTGGTAATCAATCGTAGTTCTTATTTTTTTAGTGCCGTATTGCTTATTTGCTCTATTCAATAAATGAGGTGCCAGTTGTGGTACTCTAAAATCTCGTGTAGGAACAGATTCTGATACGGCGAGCTCATAATCCATATCATCAATAATGTTTTCCTCTTTTAATTTGAGGAGCAACGCATCTCGTTTTTCTCTAAGTTGGCTTTCTCTTTTCCCTGGATAAATTAAACCTGGTGCGTTAGGTAAAACAGCCAGTGTAGCACTTTCTGCCCAGCTGAGCTCATGTGGTTTTCTACCAAAATAGCGCCACGACGCCATATCTAGTCCTATTACATTTCCACCATAAGGCGCATGAGAAGCGTAGAGTTCTAAAATTTCTTCTTTGGAAAGTCTCAACTCAAGCCTTGTTGCCCAAATAAGTTCTATAAATTTCTCGTAGTATTTTCTATCCTGTTTTCGCGCAAGCCTAATCACTTGTTGGGTAATCGTGCTTCCACCACGCACCACTTTTCCAGCACTTATGTTTTCCTTAAAAGCTTTACCAATAGAAATAGGATTAAAACCTGGATGAGAATAAAAGTGTGCATCTTCATACTGCAACAAGCACTTTTTATATTTATAGGGAACACTGTCCACCGCAGGAAATCGCCATTGATCATCTCGAGCAATATGTGCGTCGAGCAAGCGGCCATCGCTACTTTCTATAACGGTAGAATACGGAACATCAAATAATTGATCAGGCAAACAGAATGCATACCACACAAGTAAAATAGTGGCAACAACTAGTTTTATTTTATGCTTAAAGAGAAATTTTTTCACTGCTGAAAGCTAAGAATAGTTTTATAAATATGTTGATTGCTATACATCTATTTGTAACTGTCATTCTGAACCTGCCTGCCGGCAGGCAGGTTTATTTCAGAATCTGCAATTGATGGAACTGTGTGATTTTTTTCACTAAGTCATTTGTTTAGTTTCCGTTCCCCAGCCCTATAGGGTGCGGAAACCGATCGCGTTTATGTTTTCAATAAATTTCTAATAGAAAATGGGATCTAGAAACCTTTCCCTTTAGGGTTAGGGAAAAAAGGTTTCGGCGTTATTTATAACTCCAAACCTCACAGGTTTTGGTTTTAATAATTACAGGATTTCAGGACTCAGAGAATTTGTATATCCTATGATGATAATTAAAGCGAAACCTGTGAGGTTGGGCTAGGAGCTTTTTAAACCGTCATTACGAGAAGCAACAGCGACGAAGTAATCTGCTAGTGATGAAACTGTATGGTTTTTACACTGAGTCTTTTGTTTAGTTTCCGTTCCCCAGCCCTAAAGGGTGCGGAAACCGATAACCTTATTACTTTAAAACCTGTCATTGAGAGAAGCGACAGCAACGAAGCAATCTGCAATTGATGAAAACCTAATTATACAAAGACTCTATCTTCTTCCCAACTGATGTCCCAGTTTCATCAAATTCAGGTGCTTCCAAACCAAATTCTGCTGCTTTTTGAGAATAGTATTTTTTTCTCGTTTCATGCGGTTCACTTATGGCATGAACGACAGGAGCTTCTAATTCTCCAGTTATGAGTTGTTTTACGATTTCAATGACGTGATCTCGATGAACAAGATTTATAGGCGCATCTGGATTTGAAACGCCTTTGCGACCTGCGAGCATTTTAATTGGGTTTCTATCGCCACCTATTAAACCACATGGTCTGAGAATAGTTGTTTTTTCAAATAGTTCCTGTACGACTTGCTCTGCAGCATGAATCTTTTTGCCGTTGTTGCCTCGGCTGTTTGGGATGTTTTTTTCGTTATAAATTGGTATTTCTAGAGCATCTTGAAAAACCGAAGTGCTCGAGACAAAAATCACATGTTCAACAGTTGCCGTATTTACAAAAGTCATGAGTAATCTCATTCGTTGTGCAAAGTCACTTTCAGGATTCTTCCGCAAGCCTGGCGGTATATTGATAAACAACACATCAATCTCTTTCAAGAAATCTGCAACGTCACCGTAGAGTTTGTCTTCCTTTAAATCGAGAATATAGGTATCTATTCCAGCAGCTTTTAAGTCGGCTAGTTTATCTACATGTCGTACGGTTCCTTTTACGGGAAATCTGTCTTGTACAAGTTGTTTTCCTAGCTCAAGACCTAACCAGCCACAGCCTAAGATACCGATTGTTTTCTTATTCATTTGATGGAATAGAGTCTGTTACTACGGCTGGTTTTGTTAAGGTTACATAGCGTTTTCTCAACACCGCATCGTTGAGTACAAACGGCATACTCATTTGGTTGAGTGGTCTTGCTTTTACGTCTAGCGCTTTGGTTTTTAATAAGTCAAATGAAGCTGCATAGAATTGGAATTGAGGTTCCACGTCTGCTTTAAAGGTGAGTTCTAGTTCCAGTGGCTCGTTGTTAGTCACGTAGTAACTCAATAGACGATTTCCCCATCGGTTAGGCAGTGCTTTTTTGGACACTTTGGCTTTGTAAACTTCTTTGCCATTTACTTTTCCGTCTTCAAATACATAAGATGTATCGCAAAAAACTTCTAATCGCTGGATCACAGATTCACTGTAAATTTTCATTTTCACCGTTCTTAAATCGGCATGCAGGCTGTCTATTAAAGTTTCCACTTTTACCGGTGCGAGTTCTTTATAAGGTGCGGTTGCTGCATAGCTGAATCCGGTTCCATACTTAGAATCGATGGTGTTTTTGTTGAGTGTGCTCGCTTTTTCTGGAGCGTCGCCCAGTTTTGCACGTGTCCAGTCGGTGAGTACTTCATCATAGGTTGCCCATTGTGCGGTTTGCTCGTCTTGATTCTGGATATACACTAAGCTAGTGGATTGTGGTTGAGATGGTGAGAAGTCAGCTTTCGCGAAAGCGTATCCCACACAAACTACCGTTGCCACCATAGCCATAAAAGCTAGTAAATCTTTCCTGCGGTAATGTCCAAAAACAGGAACCAATAAACCGAAAATTAAAGTTGTTAATATACCTGCAACAAACAGAATTCCCATTCCTAGTGCTACTGGAAATGCCTTAACAAACGGTACAAATATGAATAGCGCTGGAATAGCGAGCAGCAATAGTAGTATGTAACTAGGTTTGCGCTGGTTGATATTGAGCCATACCATGAGCAATCCTGCAAATAGTGGTACTAGAAAAAATCCTGCACCTGGTAGAAATACGTCTGGAATCAAGCCGCCATCGCCCACTGGAAATGCGATCAATAAACAAATGAGCCACAAAATAAATAATGGTGCGATACTCAAACTCGCAACATTTTCTTTCTTGTAATATTTATGATATAAAAAGAAGCATAAAGTCACTGCTGCCATAGCTGCCGCTGCAATGAGCCAGTATCCATTATAAGGAAATCCATGCTGTTGATCGATGTAGAAATCACCATTTTTAATAGCTTTCCAACCATACATTCCTAACAAAATACTGATGATTAAACTTCCTAAAAACGGAACAAATCCACCTAAAACTTGAAGGAAGTTAATGCGCCTTTTGCGGATTCCGTAGATGACTAAAAGCACTAATAATAAACCGCTACCAATGATTAACAAAGGCAACCAACTGAATGGGAAACTGACCATTTTAAGAATGGGCATAGGGAAAAACACATCATCATCGCCTAGTTCCGTTTTTAATTCATCACTTAAATCTAAGTTAGAAAAGTGATTCATTAATGGCATGAGGTAGGAACCTTGATGAGCTAGTGTGTTTCTATCCAAGCGCTCATAATTATCCAGCTCTGTATGGTAATCATAATGATCGCCTATGAACGCAAAGTTGAGGCCGTTGATATCACCTTCTTGTCTGAAAACGGTAAGATCCGTATCATTAGGAATCATTTTATAAATACTGTATGCGAGCGAGTTTGCCACTGGATATTCCACACCAGCAGCTGAGAATTCTTTGATGATTTTACGGTTTCCACCATTTGTTTCTAGCAGCATGTAACTAGGTCCACCGCTACCACGTGCTTCAAAGTTGAGTACCATCGCCACTTCTTGTGCCCATGGATGCTCGTTTACAAAAAGCTCTGCGCCGTTGAGTCCTAGTTCTTCAGCATCAGTAATACATATGATGATGTCGTTTTGCGGTTGATTATTTTGAGCTATAAATGCGCGTACACCTTCTAGAATGGTGGCAACTCCACTTGCTGCGTCACTGGCTCCTTTACTAGAATGTGGATCACTATCGTAATGGCTGAGTAGTAAGAGTGCTTTGCCGTTTGAATTTGAACCTTTTATACGTGCAAGGATATTTTCTGGATGAGCTAGATTTCCCCATGGATCCATGGTGTAACCTTTTTGTGTAGTGACGTTAAGTCCTATTCCTTCTAGTTCGCCAATGATATAATCTCTCACGTCATCATGAGCAGCGCTACCTACGTGATGCGGCTCTACAGACATAGTTTTTACATGTTCCAGTGCACGCGCCGTGGACCATTCTGTTACGGCAACATTATTTTCTACTGCAGGAGATGGTGTCTGGCTATAAAACACGTACCATACTAAAGCAATAATTGCCAGAAAGGAAAGCGCTGACGATAAATGGGATTTAGGTTTGAAGGTTCTCATTATTTAGGTTTTTGGTGGTCTTTTGTTTTAAAATCAAAATCAAAAAACATTATAAAGGTATTAGAAATTTGCTTAGTCAATTGAGTGGAAACTGCCTACTGCTTACTAAATGACTGCCTACTCAAATCAAGTTTCCCTTTTTACAATCAAATAGTAATCATCATCCATAGGAAGATATCCTTGATCATAAACGAAGTAATAAACGGTGCCTTTTTTAGTAGTATAAATACTGGTAAATAGTGTGAAGTCAAAACCGTTTGCGAGCAATTTATTGCGCGTGGTTTTGGTTTTGTCTTTTGGGTTGAGTTCATGGAGCACACGCCAGTTCTTGCGCAGTCTATTATTGATATTGCGCATGAGAGCGTTGCTGTCTCTGTTCAGCTTATTATTTGCAACGTTGCGACAGTAATCGCTACAAAAACGCTTGTCTGCTCGACCACGTATTTCTTCATTACATTCTGGACATTTCTTTTGAGCTGCCATAAATAGTATTTTGATAAAGGTACTAAATGTTTGTAAACGGATAGGTTAGTAAAAGTCAAGATACCTGAATTATAAATTGTAAAAAGTATATAACAATAAGATGATATGAGGTGTGAGATTAATAAAGTAAAGAATTTGGTAATTTACTAACAAGTGCAACGACTATAAAACCTCTATTTTTGCACAAAGCCGTACTATGAAAAAAGGAGTTTTAATGGTCAATCTGGGTTCACCAGATAGTCCTAACCCTAAAGACGTTAAAAAATATCTTGATGAGTTCTTAATGGATGAACGCGTTATAGATTTACCCTATATTTTGAGAGCAATTCTGGTAAAAGGAATCGTACTCAACACTAGACCTAAAAAAAGCGCCGAGGCATATAGCAAAATCTGGTGGGAAGAAGGAAGTCCTTTAATTGTGCTTTCTGAACGATTACAAGAAAAAATTGATGGATTTACTAGTGTGCCTATTTCCTTAGCGATGCGTTATGGTTCTATCTCCATAGAAAAAGGACTTCAAGAGTTGAATGATAAAGGTGTAGATGAGGTATTAATAATTCCGCTATATCCTCAATTTGCGATGGCAACTACAGAGACTATTCTCGCACTTGCTGAGGAGTTGCGTCAGGAACATTTCCCGCACATGTCATTCACGACCATGCCGCCATTTTATAATCATCCCGATTACATAAGAGTGCTCTCTGAGTCTATCAAAGAATCGCTGGAAGGTAAAGATTATGAACACTTACTGTTCTCATATCACGGCGTTCCTAAAAGACACATTAGAAAAAGTGATATCACAAAAAGCCATTGTAAAATGGATGGTAAGTGTTGTGCGACTCCATCGCCAGCACATGAGTTTTGTTACAGTCACCAGTGTAAAGAAGTAACACGTTTAGTAGGTGAATATCTAGAAATGGAAGATGGCACGTACTCTACAAGTTTCCAATCACGACTAGGTTTTGATCCATGGTTGACTCCATATACAGATCGTACGATTGAGAAAATGGGATTAGGTGGCACTAAGAAAATGGCGATTGTCACACCAGCCTTTGTAAGCGATTGTCTAGAAACACTAGAAGAAATTGCTATGGAAGGAGAAGAAATTTTCCACGAGGTAAACGGAGAAGAATTTCATGTGATACCATGTTTAAATACCAGAGCAGATTGGGTAAAAGTGCTATCTCGATGGATTGATGAATGGGCGATGAGTGAGGTGACAGCTTAGTTGTTGAATCTCGCTTCCGCGAAAGCGTTTACAAACTTTCAATTTGATTTTATACTTAAAGGACCTTTTTATCGAAGGTCTTTTTTAATTGAGGAAAACGGTAAATTCAAAAGGCATGGTATTTATGGGTCGCCATGAAGAAGTTGAAGCACAGTAATTAACCTAAAATAATGCTCTTAATCGATGATGATAGTGAATAGGGTTAAACTATCCTAAAAGTTTCTTTTAAGTGAACTTTTCTTACCAGTTTTGCATTCAATAATTATATTGTTATGTACAAAATTTTATTTTTCTTTTTATTGCTGTCTGCTTCTATACAAGCACAGGTAGGAATAAATACAGATCAACCTCAAGCGGCACTAGATATAGTTTCAACTGAATCTGGAATGCTTATCCCTAGAGTAGAATTGATTAACACTGGAGATACTACTACTGTCATTAATCCCGATGGGACCTCATTACCTAAATCAACATTAGTGTACAACACAGCTACTAGAAATGATGTAGAGCCTGCATTTTATTATTGGAATGGAGTTGATAAATGGCTCAGACTATTAATAGCTGATGATAACGAAGACATTTGGAAAGCAAATCCTTCTAAAAACCGTATAGAAATTGATAAATTGAGCGATGGAACTACTGACAGGCCTAATAATAATGTTTATATAACAGATGAAAGTCAGCTGATTATAGATCAAGTAGTTACTAATAATGATAACGGTGGTTCTCGTAAGATTCAAGTTTATAATGGTGATATTGCTTATTATTCAAACATAGATAGTAAGAGTGCATTTGGATATTTAGGACATAAATCTCGAGGAAGTATCACGACTCCTACTACAGTGCAAGCTGGAGATGATGTCTCTGCTCTATATTCTCTTCCATATAACGGGATTGAGTATAAGTTATCATCTTATTTCATGCAAGGAGTAGACCCATCTTGGGATGGTACTAATCCTATTATTCCAGGGAATTTTCAATTTCACACTAGGTCTACCACTTCAGGTCTAGCTGGTGAAAAAATGAGAATTACCCATGATGGAAACGTAGGAATCAACACCACATCTCCTACTGAGAAACTTGAAGTTGTAGGAACTATTAAAGCTACCGATATTAATTTTACAGGAATTCCGTCTTTTAGCAGTCAAGCGCAGGCAAATGCATCTACTTCGTTGACATCAGGTGATGTTTATCGAATAGGAAATAATTTAAAAATCAAAATATAAATTACGCTTTCGCGAAAGCGCACTTATAAATATTTTTTAAACTCCTTATCTACTTCTCATCACTGTAATATCTTTACTCAAAATTGAGAGAAGATGTACACCAAAGAATTTGACGTAAGATGGAGTGACCTGGATGCTAACAGGCACATGGCAAATAGTGCCTACCAGAATTTTATGAGCCACACACGTATGGCGTTTTTAATCGATAACGATTTTGGACAGCGAGAAATGGCTCAGTATGAAACTGGCCCAGTTATTTTTAATGAGAATATCTACTATTTTAAAGAAATACATCAAGGAAAACCTATTACGGTAAGTTGTGAAGTTACTGGGATGAGTGAAGATGGTAGCTTATTCAGTTTTAGGCATAATTTCTATGACTATAAAGGTCGCAATGTTGCTCGAGGATTGATGACTGGAGCATGGATGAACTTGAGAGAACGTAAAATTACTGCGCTCCATCACGATTTACACGTAAAGATTAAAAATTTCCCGATGGCTGGTGATTTTAAAATCATGAGTAAAGAGGACACACGTTCTCATGGTGAAATCCCTGTAGATATCAAATAATTAGGTAGTTAATCGTTTGTAATTGTGGAATGTAACTTGAAATAGTGTAGTTGGTCGTTTTTAAATTATTGCTCTTGCAATTTTTTTATTTTTAAGTGTTTGCTGCTTAAATTTGAAAATGTCAACGATTAGAGAATCCATATTTTACTCTGAAGTTATTAAAGAAATGAATTTGCCTTATGGTGATTTCTATTTTTTTGAAGGCTTTATCGTTTCTGAGATTTTTGAAGGTGTGAATTTCACATGGGAAGAGGCTAAACCTGTTATTTATGAAGCTAGCTCTTTTTATAAACATTTAAATGGTGAATTGATTTACATTTCAAATCGTATCAATAAATATTCTGTTAAGCCTATCGACTGGCTCAACTTTGCCACCTATTCTTTTACATTAAAAGGATACGGTGTTATCAATTACTCTAATACGGGAACTTTAAATTCTAAACTTGAGGCCATGTTTGTAAAGTCTAAGTTTAAAACCTTTACAAGTATCATGGATGCATTGCAATGGGCAGCTCGCTTAACTAATGATGTGAACGCCTAACTATTCTTTTTAGGAATACTCGTAATAAATACACCGCTAAAAATTAATAATCCTGCTATTAATTTATATCCTGTGATTTCATCCTTGCCTAATCCTACAGCTATTAAAGTAGCTAGTAACGGCTGTAAATAAACAAAAACAGCTACTACACTAGGTTTCAAGGTTTTTATGGCAATTATATTAAGCATGTAGGTCCCAAATGTAGCAAACAGAACTACATAACCTATATAAAGTAATGTGTCCATACTTGCAGCACCAAAATCAAATGCCAGTCCTTCCATAATACCAAATGGAGTTATTAGTATCACTCCAAATAAGTATAACCATTTCATTAATGTAAATACGTGATATTTGGTAGTCAGCTTTTTAGCAAGGACTATATAGAAAGAGTAGGAAATCGCATTAACAAAAATCAAAAAATTCCCTAATACAGGATCTGTTGCGTTTTCACTACTACCATTACTTGATAAAAAGATAAGTAATGCAGCTCCAGAAAACCCTACTAGAATACCTAAGATACGACTTGCGTATAATCGTTCTTTTAAGAAAATAGCACTCAGCACTAAAACGATAATAGGCGTAGTCACCATAAGAACTGACGCACTTATGGGTGATGTGAGAGAAAGCCCTTTCATAAATGTCAGGATATTAAAACCTACACCGCAAAATGCTGCAAGAGCTATAAGTGGTAATTCCTTAAGTGGCACTTTTTCTCTAGGTCCTATAAATGTGGCTATAACCCAAAAAATAGCACAAGTAACTAGTACTCGATACCACGATAGTCCATATGGACCTATATGTTCAGGAGTTACTTCCTTTGCCGCGGTAAAATTATAAGCATAAAATAATGCTACGAGAAATCCGCAAATAATCGCAATGGTACGTTTGCTCATTATAAAAGAGATTCTTTGGCAGCAGCTACAACTTTCTTGCTGTTACCTATGTATGCTTTATTGTTATAAATAAGAATAGGTCTCATTATAAAAGTATAATGATCTAGGAGTAGATTTTTATAATCTGCTTCAGTGAGATTTTTTTCATGGAGTCCGCGGCCTCTGTAAAGTTGAGCACGTCTATTAAAAAGACTCTCATAAGAACCAGATTGTTCTTTTAGAAATTCTATTTGCTCTAGTGTTACGGGTTGCTCTTTTGTATTTTGTAAAGCGACACTTGCAGGTAAGTTTAATTCTGCTTGAATACGTTTACAAGTGTTGCAGCTTTCTAGATAGATAAATAGATTTTTCATATTGCAAAATTACAAAAGCAACTTGCTTTATGAATACCTTTAACCAAAGCTTTTTAAAAATGGATATTAGATTTGAACATAATTTACGCACTAGGCAATATTTCTTCGATTTTTTAGACCAGTTGAGTGCTGAAGAATTAAACAAGATTTCTGAAGGATTCAGTAATAATATACTTTGGAATACCATCCATGTGATGGTGAGTCAGCAAGCCTTGCTTTATGCGCTTTCGGGATTAGATCAAGGCGTTCCTAAAGAATTATCTTTACTATATCGCAATGGTACAACACCAGAGGAATTTGTGGACGCTGCAAAAATTCAAGTTTATAAGGAAATGCTTTTACCTCTGTTACATAAAACTATTGAAGATTACAACGCTGGATTATTTGTAAATTTTAAAGAATACACGACCAGTACAGGATATGTTTTAAGAGACATAGATGAAGCTATCAATCTCAATAATATTCATGAAGGAATTCATCTAGGATATTGCTTAGCATTGAAAAAAGCGCTCTAAACCGTTTTAAATATCAATTCATTACAATAATATTTTCCTGATATGAGAGATGATAAAATGAAATTTAATACTAAAACCATTCATGGCGGTCAGCATAATATAGATCCAGCATACAACTCAGTAATGCCACCTATATATCAAACAACTACTTATGGGCAGTCTAGTCCTGGAGAACATAAAGGTTTTGAATATTCTAGAAGTGGAAACCCTACGAGAGCGGCACTAGAAAGATCTATTGCCAGTATAGAAAATGGTGATTATGGACTCGCATTTAGTTCAGGTCTTGCGGCTATAGATGCTGTATTGAAATTATTAAAACCTGGTGATGAGGTGATTTCTACCAGTGATCTTTATGGTGGTTCTTATAGGATATTTACGAGAATCTATGAAGATTTTGGAATCAAGTTTCATTTTGTGGGAATGGAAAATGTTGCAAATATTGAAAAGTTCATAAATGAAAACACCAAGCTTGTTTGGGTAGAAACGCCTACTAATCCTATGATGAACATCATAGACATAAAAGCAGCGGCGGCTATTACTCAAAAACACAATCTGCTGCTAGCAGTAGATAACACATTTGCAACGCCATATTTACAAACTCCTCTAGATTTAGGGGCAGATATTATTATGCACAGCGCCACAAAATACTTAGGTGGTCATAGTGATGTAGTAATGGGATCACTAGTAGTAAACGATAAATCCCTAGCTCAAAAATTATATTTTATACAGAATGCAAGTGGAGCAGTTCCAGGACCACAAGATTGTTTTCTTGTTTTAAGAGGAATAAAAACACTTCATCTAAGAGTTCAAAGACATTGCGAAAACGGAAGAGCCGTTGCACACTTTCTAAAATCAAACTCTAACGTAGATAAAGTGTACTGGCCAGGATTTGAAGATCATCCTAATCATCAAATCGCAAAAAAACAAATGAGCGATTATGGCGGTATGGTTTCATTTACTACTAAGGAAGGAACATTAGAAAGTGCCATAAACGTTGTTTCTCGAGTTAAAATATTCACTCTAGCAGAATCTTTAGGTGGTGTGGAGTCACTAGCCGGCCATCCAGCAAGCATGACACACGCAAGTATTCCTAAAAAAGATCGTGAGAAAACAGGAGTTGTAGATTCATTAATACGATTAAGTGTAGGAATAGAAGATATTGATGACTTGATAGCAGACCTTGCACAAGCACTTGAATAATTGGAATTATTATAAACTAAAAAAAGCAGCCTTAAGGCTGCTTTTTTTCTATATTAAAATGAGATTATAAATAGTAAATGTATCCTACATTAAACCACCATATAAAATCAAATGAGCGGTTGTTTACATTGTTAGGACTTAACCCATCTACAAAGTTACTATCGTAATAATGCCATGTACTGGATACAAGAATATCGCTTAGTTGACTTACTTTATATCTAAAACCTACATCACCTACAAGAGAAAAAGTACTTCCTTGTGAAGTATCTATACGATCTATAAAAGTTGGATAAGTTGTAACTGGATTATTTAAAGGTCCTAATGTTGAAGTTGCCTCAGGTCTGTAGTTCACGTAATGAGCACCGATCCCAAAATAAGGCGCAAAATTAGTAAGACCATCTTGAAATTCTCTTATGCTCCATGGAAACCATTCTAAATGCGTTCCTATTTCAAATACTTTGGCTTTACCTTCCATGGATCTTAACTGTAATCCCGCAAGACTAGGTCTGTCTGCAAGCTCACTTAAGTGATTTAAAGTCGTCACATGATAAGCTAGCTGATTTCTTATTTTAAAGTGATCATTCCAGTACGTTTCTTGAGTATAACAATTACAATCTGCTCGATAAGCAAAGTTGATGTAATGAACGAGTCCTAATCCCATTCCCACGTTTCCTTTGTTAGTATCCCAGTCATAGCGCTCACCATAATCAGATTGAAAAGCAACCGGACCACCTATAAGACCTATCTCATGAGAGAATCCTAGCTGTGCTTGTGCTGCTTGAGCCGTACATAAAAAGGCAATAAAAAATCCAATGTAGCGTAGGGTATTCATCATGGTTCTATCATTAGTAAAGCGACAAATATAACAAATTGTTAATGATACATAGACTACCATTAAATACTTTAGGACAAGAAGTTTAAGTTCATCTCGCTTTCGCGAAAGCGTAATCACAAAAAGCTATCGTATCACTACTTAAATAAATGTCAAAATCAATAGCACTTATCTACATTAATATATATTTGCAGTATCAACGAAAACGTTTTCTTAAACGCAATTATTACTAATAATGGAAAAAAACATTCAGAGTTTTATCGATTTGATAAAAAGTAAAAATCCTAACGAGCCAGAATTTATCCAGGCAGTTAGTGAAGTGGCAGAAGCTGTAATTCCTTTTATCGAGAAAAATCAACAATACGCTAGCGATAAGTTACTAGAACGCATGGCAGAGCCAGAACGTGTTACCATGTTCCGTGTGCCGTGGACTGATGACAGTGGTGAGGTTCATGTAAATCGTGGTTACCGTATTCAAATGAATAGCGCAATAGGACCATATAAAGGTGGATTGAGATTTCACCCATCTGTTAACTTGAGTATTCTTAAGTTTCTGGCTTTTGAACAAGTATTTAAAAACAGTTTGACCACATTACCTATGGGTGGTGGAAAAGGTGGATCAGATTTTAATCCTAAGGGAAAATCTGATCGTGAAGTAATGCGTTTTTGTCAATCATTTATGGTAGAGCTTCAACGTGTAATAGGAGCAGATACTGATGTTCCTGCTGGAGATATAGGTGTAGGTGGACGTGAGATAGGATATCTTTTTGGATATTATAAAAAATTAAGAAATGAATTTACTGGAATTCTTACTGGTAAAGGACGTTCTTATGGAGGTTCATTAATACGTCCAGAGGCTACAGGTTACGGTAATGTGTATTTTGCACAAAACATGTTGAAGACTAAAGGTGAAGATATAAAAGGTAAAACTGTTGTCATATCAGGATCTGGAAACGTAGCTCAATATGCTGCAGAGAAGATTCTTCAATTAGGTGGTAAAGTTGTTACCATGTCAGATTCTGGAGGTTATATTCACGATAAAGATGGAATAGACGCAGATAAACTTGCGTTTATTATGGATCTTAAAAATAACAAACGTGGTCGTATCTCTGAGTACGTAGATGAATATTCAAGCGCTACATATCATGAAGGAGATCGTCCATGGTCTGTGAAATGTGACATTGCGTTACCATGTGCAACTCAAAATGAGCTGAATGGTGATGAGGCAAAAACTCTCGTTTCAAACGGTTGTATGTGCGTAGGTGAAGGAGCAAACATGCCATGTACACCAGAGGCTATCGAGCATTTCCTAGATAAAAAGATTTTATTCTCTCCAGGAAAAGCGTCTAACGCTGGTGGTGTAGCAACATCTGGTCTTGAAATGTCTCAAAACTCTATGCGTTACAGCTGGACTGCAGAGGAAGTTGATAACAAACTTCACAGCATCATGAATGATATTCACGAGGCTTGTGTAGAGTATGGAAAAGACAGCGATGGTTTTGTAGACTACGTAAAAGGAGCAAACATTGCAGGATTTGTGAAAGTGGCAGACGCTATGCTGGCACAAGGAATTGTATAATTACGCTTTCGCGAAAGCGGAATTCTAAATATCAAAAACCTCTGAATTTGTATTCGGAGGTTTTTTTATGACTCACTTTTAAAGGTTATTTTTGCTAGGCTTGTATCATATTCATACTTAAAAGACGTTTGCTTTCTATGAAGCGATTATTACTTGTATTATTTTTTCTATCACAATGGTGTGTAGCGCAAGATTTCTCAGATAATTGGGAAGCCTTTTTCTCGTACTCCAATATCGTGGATATGGAGCAATCTGGTAATCTAGTCTATGCGGCGAGTGATAATTCTATTTTTGTATATGATACCGTTTTAGAAACCTTTGAAACTATTACAACGGTAAATGGATTGAGTGGAGAAACCATTTCTCAAATACATTATAGTGAGGCAAAGAATTTACTCGTAATAGCTTATGAAAATGGACTGTTACAAATAGTTCCTGAAAATGGGGACGTTATAAACGTAGTTGCCATAAGAGATAAGCAAACCATATCACCAGCAGATAAAAGTGTGAACGAGTTTCTAGAAAGCGGTGATTTATTATATCTAGCGACAGATTTTGGAATTGCGATATACAACCTCGAATTGCTCGAGTTTGATGATACATATTTTATAGGTGATAACGGAGCACAGTTAATTATTAATTCCATTGACATTTCTGGAGGATTTATCTATGCCGCAACAAATGGTGGCGGAATAAGAAGAGCATCCATCTCAAATCCATTCTTATTGGATTTCATGAATTGGACTCAAATTAATGCCGACGTTTGGGAAGAGATGACAGCTTTTAACAATACTATTTATGCAGTGACTGCAGGTAGATTTGTGGCAGCGCCTAATTTTACGGGTTCTTTTGGTGGAATAGGATCGCAACTTCCTTCTAGAGCTCGAGACGCTCATGTCTCTTTAGATAGAATTACATATGCAACTAGAGACTTTGTGTTAATTTATGACACCACATTTACTGAGATTTTTAGAGTTGATGATATCAATGGAGAAAGTTTTAATTATACATCTGCGATTTTAATAGATGATGAACTTTATATAGGAACTGAAACCGCTGGTATGATAAGAGTTAATTTATCAAATCCTATGGACTATGAATTCATAATAGCCGACGGTCCTGCATTTAATTCAGTATTTTCAGTACAGACCTTACCTAACGAGTTATGGGTGACTTATGGTGCTCACAATGTTTTTTACTCACCAGATAATTCTTTAAGAGGAATTAGTCATCTAGTTGAAGAAGGCTGGATCAATTATTCAAGTGCCGAAGTAGGTGCACTACGTAGTATCCCTAATGTAACCATAAACCCAGATAATCCAAATGATCTAGTCATACACTCTATGAATGACGGATTATTGAATTTTATTGATGGTGTAGCTGGAGTGAATTATAATATAAATAACAGCACGCTTGAAGGTATAGAACCACCTTTTAATCTTACAGTAAGAATACCAGATGGACAGTACGATTCTCAAGGAAACTTATGGGTCATTCAACCACAAGTTGAACTAGCTCTTCATAAAAGAACTCCTTCAGGTCAGTGGACAGCTTATGATGTAGGAGCAGTATATGATGAAGTAACTAATGGATCCAGTGTGACTAAAATGGAAATCACTTCAAATGACAAGATTATTTTTGGTTCCACAGATGGTGGATTAGTAGGTTATGATCCAGCAATGAATCTCTTTTCAAGATTGACAGAAGGTCTTCAAGAAGGTAATTTAGTAAATAACTATGTGAGTAGTCTTAGAATAGATCAGCGTGGTCAGTTATGGATCGGGTCTAATTTAGGATTACGAATTCTATCCAGTGCTAATAGTTTATTCTCAGATAACATCTCAGACGCTAGAGCTGTAATCATAGAAGATATAAATGATATTCCTAGAGAACTACTTGCAGACGAGGCTGTGCTTGATATAGAAGTAGATGGGAATAATAATAAATGGGTGGCCACTGGTAGCTCTGGTGTTTTTCTTTTCAATCCTAGCGGTAGAGAAACAATTTTTCAATTTACTAAAGATAATTCACCACTTCCAGATAATGAAGTGCGTGATATTGCTATAGACGAAGCCTCAGGATTAGTATATTTTGCTACTAAGAATGGATTAGTTGCCTTTAAAGGAGATCGAGCAAGCAAGCCACAAGATGATCTTGAAAATGTATTTGCTTTTCCTAATCCGGTGCGACCAGGTTTTGAAGGAAATGTAACTATTGATGGTTTAACTAATCGCGCAAGAGTTAAAATTACAGACATAGAAGGTAATCTAGTTTTTGAAAAAGTATCTCAAGGAGGAAGTATTCTTTGGGACACGCGCAGCTTTGCTGGTAATAAAGTAGCCAGCGGTGTTTACATGCTTTTCATTTCTACAGACGATAATATAGAAACTACGGTTTCTAAAATAATGGTCATCAGATAAATGCTCACTCGCACACCAGCAATTGTACTATCGACAATTAAATATGGTGAAGCAGATTTAATCGCTCGCTTATATACTCGGGAATTAGGCACACAATCTTATATGCTTAAAGGAGTGCGCAAATCCAGAAAAGGGAAATTAAGAATATCCTATTTTCAACCACTTACACAACTCGAAATTGAAACCCAGCATAAAGGTAAAGGTGCGCTAGAGTATATCAAAGAAGCACGAGTAACGCCAGCTTATGATTCCATTCATACAGACATTATCAAAAGTAGCGTGGTGTTATTTTTCTCAGAAGTACTCACTCAACTATTAACAGAGCAGCAGCCTGATGGAGATTTGTATGATTATTTATCGAGTATTTTTCAGTTCCTTGATCAAACAGATGCTGTTGCAAACTTTTCCATAAAAACCCTACTTGACTTGTCAGTACACATGGGATTTCAACCAGATAGAGAATCCATGGACTTGCCATATTTTAATTTAATGGACGGAACATTTGATAATAACGGAATGTTACCGCACCACGCAACGATTGAAGAAAGTAACTTAATCAAGCTCTTTCTAGGCACGAATTTTGTAGAGATTAACGAAGTTAAAATGAATCGAGAAGATCGCAATAGCCTATTAAATTTGGTGATTGACTATTTTCAGATACATTTGCACGTCTTTAAAAAACCCACATCATTAACGATTTTAAAACAGCTATTCGACTAGTGAGAAAGCTATTATTTTTACTTCCATTCTTATTCTGCATTACGGTTGTTGCTCAGGTAGTTACAGTTGTAGATTCAGAAACTAATGAACCACTCGTTAACGTAGCCGTTTATAATAAATCCAAGTCTAAATCTGCAATTACAGATCTTGAAGGGCAAGTTGATATAGAAAAATTTGATAATCAAGAAGTCATTTATTTTCAAAGTATTTCTTACGCAACTTATAAAATTGAAAAATCTAAGATATCACGAGATAAATTTATAAGATTGATCCAGCAGTCTAACTACTTTAATCCTATCATTTTATCAGCTTCTAAGTTTGAGCAACGAGCACATGATATACCTCAAAAGATATTTGCAGTTGATAAAGAACAAATAGCGTTTAATAATCCTCAAACGAGTGCTGACTTACTCCAGCAATCGGGTCAAGTATTTGTGCAAAAATCACAACAAGGTGGCGGCAGCCCTATTATAAGAGGTTTTTCTACAAATAGATTATTACTTACCGTGGATGGAGTGCGCATGAATACTGCAATTTTCCGTAGTGGGAATTTACAGAATGTCATCTCTATCGATCCTTTAAGTGTAGAGCGCAGTGAAGTAATTCTAGGTCCAGGTAGTGTGGTCTATGGGAGTGATGCTATAGGTGGAGTGATGAATTTTTTCACGCTCAAGCCTCAGTTTCATCAAGACTCTGTACAAATTACAGGGAATGGTTTATTGCGATATGCAAGTGCCAATAATGAAAATACAGGCCATCTTGATTTTAATATTGGTGGTAAAAATTGGGCTTCGGCTACGAGTATAAGTATTAATTTTTTTAATGATTTGCGCATGGGATCTCATGGGCCAGATGATTATTTAAGGGAAAGTTATGTGATCCGTCGTGATGGTCAGGATGTTTTAGTTGATAATGATAATCCTTTAATACAGCGTCCTACGGGCTACGATCAGCTTAATTTATTACAAAAATTTAGGTATAAACCTACTCAGGATTTTGAATTTGGTTTAGGACTTATTTACTCTGGAACAAGTGATTTTTCTCGATATGATGCTTTAGATCGCTTTCGCGAAAGCGGAGAACCCACAAACGCAGAGTGGTTCTATGGTCCACAGACCTGGTTAATGACTAATTTTAATATCACACATCGCGGTAATGGAAAATGGTATGATAAAGCTGTTTTAACAACAGCATACCAGCGTTTTGAAGAAAGTAGAGTCACTCGAGATTTTCAAGATCCTGAGCGTTTTGAACATATTGATCAGGTAGATGCTATTTCAACTTCACTCGACTTTGAAAGAAGAGATCGCGAGTCCAATGCCTTATTCTACGGTGGTGAATTTATTCATAATCGTGTGAATTCTGCAGGATCAGTTCAGGACATAGATACAAATACTTTTACCGCAACGGCCACTCGTTATCCTGATGGATCCTCATGGAGATCACTAGCGGCATATGCAAATTATCAATGGAAGGTTTCCTCACAAATGGTTGTCAACAGTGGTTTGAGGTATAATCATATATGGATCGATGCAGATTTTGGCCCAAATAATACGTTCTTTAATTTTCCCTTTGAAGAGGCGACAGTAAATACCGGAGCGCTCACTGGCGGAATAGGAGCGACTTATGTGACCGAGAATAAATGGGAATTGAGATCTAATTTTAGTACAGCATTCCGTGCGCCTAATATTGATGATCTAGGAAAGATTTTTGACCCGAGTCC
The DNA here is from genome assembly GCF_051251825.1 of Nonlabens sp. GTDB lineage: Bacteria > Bacteroidota > Bacteroidia > Flavobacteriales > Flavobacteriaceae > Nonlabens. Next base: position 329,107 of record NZ_JBPOGG010000001.1, read on the forward strand.
TGGAACAGTGATAGTTCCTAATCCAGACCTAGAAGCTGAGTATTCCTATAACGCAGAGCTAGGATTTAAAAAAACATTTCACGAGAAGTTTACCATAGACGCAGCTGTTTATTACACCTATTTAAAAGACGCGCTAGTTGCTCAAGATTATGAGTTGAACGGACAAGAGTTTATCGATTATCAAGGTGAACAGAGTAGAGTTCAGGCGATTCAAAACGGAGAAAAAGCAAATGTCTATGGGCTTGAGCTAGCCTTGAATTATAGAATTAATGATGAATTCACCTTAAAAGGTCATTATAATATTACAAAAGGTGAACAAACTGAAATAGACGGTAATAAAATACCAGTGCGACATGTGGCTCCAGCTTTTGGTGATATTCATTTGAACTATGACAAAAAAGATTTGAAACTAGGTCTTTTTGCTCAATTTAACGGTCAGCTGGACTATAACGATTTGAATCCCACGCAGCAAACACGTCCTTATTTGTATGCGCTGGATTCAAATGGAAATCCATACTCACCATCCTGGTACACACTTAATTTAAGGTCTCGATTTAATTTTAATGAGGTATTCTCACTTAATGTTACATTAGAAAATATGACGGACCAGCGTTATAGAACCTACTCGTCTGGTGTGAGTGCTGCTGGTAGAAATCTTATCGTAGGAGCACGATACCAATTTTAATTTCTTGTGATTTTAACTGTCCAACTTGCTCAACAAACCTTTCAACTTCATCCTAGTGGAGCGGCTTATTGGGTAGAACAGGACACCATTCTCCTCGCCGATGTCCATTTAGGAAAAAGTGCACACTTTCGTAAAAACGGAATGGCTGTTCCTGCTAGTGCAGACGATATGGAATATGATAAACTTAATGAAGTAATCGCTTTATTCAAGCCATCTCGACTTTGGTTTCTAGGTGATTTATTTCATTCTTATGTAAATGCAGAGTGGCATTTCTTTGAACAATGGGTGCGTTCTCAATCTATTGAGATTGCTTTAATTATGGGAAATCATGATGTGATAGGTAGAGATTCCTTTGAGCGATTAGGAGTAAAAACTTATGAGCAACTCAGTATGGGAGATTTGATTTTAACGCATCATCCACAGGAAATAGAAGGTAAGTTTAACATTGCAGGTCACGTTCATCCATCGATTAAAATGAAAGGTGTAGGAAGACAACGTGTGAAGTTATCTTGTTTTTTCAATAATGAATTTGGTTTGATTCTAGCGGCCTTTGGAGATTTTACAGGAACTTATACTTTAAAGCCAAAGAAAGGAAATCGAGTTTTTGCGATTGTTGAGAATGAGGTTATAGAGTTACAATAGGAATTTATCAAACTATTAGCAATAGATTTTGAGGAGCTCTACTATCTTTAAAACATGAAAAAAATTTACTCAGTTCTCAATCTCATCAGTATTATTTTCCTCATCGCATGGAATTGGTATGCAAATACTGGAAATTATAATGGTAAATCGGTAGGTGAACTAAGTGCTGAGTATGATAATTTATTTACGCCAGCGAGTTATGCGTTCTCTATTTGGGGTTTGATATTTTTAATGCTGTTGGTTTTTGGGATTTATGGTGTTTATACTGCTTTCAGGAAGGCTGAGTCGGTAAAGTCCAATGATTACAAAGTTGACTTTGTGAAAACTACAGCGCCTTGGTTCCTTGTTGCAAACATATGTTGCTCAGCTTGGGTTGCTTTTTGGTTGGATGAGATGATAGGTATATCGGTCATTTGTATGCTGGGAATACTTGTGAGCTTATTAATGTGTGTAAAAAAGCTTGATATGGAAATATGGGATGCGCCTTTTCCTATCATTGCTTTTGTCTGGTGGCCGTTGTGTTTATACTCAGGATGGATAAGTGTGGCGACTATTGCAAACATAGCGGCTTATTTAAATGGCACTTATGATATTGCAATAGAGACGCAAGTTTATGCTACCATGGCAATGATTTCCGTAGCGTTTCTGGTCAATCTATTAATGGTGATTTATCGCAACATGCGAGAATTTGCCGCAGTAGGAGTTTGGGCACTGATTGCTATTTTTATGAGATTCAGGACTCCTATGGATGGATTAAGTAAGCTAGCCACAAACCAAATAGCTTATCTCGCACTAGGTCTTGGGATTGTTCTTTTTGTAATAATTGCAATCCATGGATCTAGAAATACGGATACTAATCCTTTTAAGAAGTATTTCGAATGGCGAGCATCAAAGTCTTAATCTTAGAAGCTTTTCAAATCATTTCCCCAAGTAGGGTAATTAAAAATCACTTTTTTCAATTCTTTAAAAGTCATTCCGGCCTTCATAGCGATTGCAAACATATTAATTTGCTCAGCGGCTTCTGGACCTACTATGTGTGCTCCTAGAATGGCGTCACTTTCTTTTTCTATAATCAATTTATAACCATATAAAGATGCGTTGATTCGTCTGTTGTTGAACCAGCCCCTAGAGTCTTCTTCCTTAATATGATATTTTTTATTAGAATCTTTTGCTTGCTGTTCAGTCATTCCTATACCAGCGCATTGAGGAATTGTATAAACGGAACTAGGTATTGCTGTAATTTCTAGTTTTTGTTTTTTACCAGTCAGATTATTTCCTACTACGTTTGCTTCTATACCGCTTAATGGAGTGAGTGGTAAACTTTTACTTGAAACATCTCCACAAGCATAAATATGAGTTTGTGTGGTGCTTTGCAAATACTCATTTACGACCACGCCACCTTTGTCTGTCACAACATTTGCTTTTTCTAGATGAAGTGTTTTTATGGAAGGAACTCTTCCTGCGGTGTTGAAAACACAATCTGTGGTGATTTGGTGAATGTTATTATCAATGGCATAATAAACTATGAATCGATCATCTACTTTTTCAATACTTGAAACTTGAGCATTTTTAATAATGTTAATTCCCATTTGCGAGGATTCTTTTTCTAGCAAATTTGCTGTGAAGGATTCAAAAGGATTCAAAATTTGATCACCTTTTTCTATAACCGTAACCTTAGAACCAGCTCTATGAAGTAGGTGACTAAATTCCATTCCTATATATCCACCACCTATAAAAACTACTTTCTCTGGAGCATCTTTTAATTCATAAAATTCTCCCGAAGTCTGCGCATATTCCTCACCAGGAATGCCTAGTGTTAAAGGTTGCATACCAGTTGCGATAACAAAGTTATCTGCTTGAATCTCTTCGTCATCAAGAATGACAGTATTGGGATTAATAAACTTTGCTTCTCCATGAAAGCATTTTATTCCTTTTGATTTTAAATCCTTTTCTGTGTTAGACGGAATATTTGCTGTGTAACGACGCGCATAATTGTATGCATCACGCCAGTTGATAGAGACATCACCAGCGATTCCATCGCCTTTAATGTCTTTTGCTTTTTGAAAGGCTTCACTAGAGGCAAGTAAGAGCTTTTTAGGATCACAGCCACGTTGCGAGCACACACCACCATATTCTCGATTATCTATAATCCCTACTTTTTATCCAGCAGCTGCACATTTGCTAGCGACTAGTTTTCCCGCAGTTCCAGTTCCAAAAACAAATACATCAAATTTCTCCATACACTAAAGGTAAGCACAGCAATTGTTACGGAGTATTAAAGTATTCTCAATATTCTTGAGTGAGCTGTATTCTAGGCTTATATTTACACTTTCATTATGAGTTTTAACACGATTATTAAGCAGTATGCACAAGCTTCTCAAACGCAAAGTTTGCGAGAAGTCGTGTCTCAATCCCAAGGTTATACTCATGTAAGTGGACTGCAAGGCAGTGCATTTACGATTACCGCAAGTGCCATTTTTGATGATTTAGATAAACCTTTTCTAGTCATTGCAAATGATAAAGAGCAAGCAGCATACATTCTCAACGACTTTGAAAAAATGCTGGGTGAAGATCGAGTGCTTTTTTATCCAGGAAGTTATAGAAGACCTTATCAAATAGAAAAAACAGATAACGCAAATGTCTTATTACGTGCTGAGGTGCTCAATCGCATCAATTCACGCAAGAAACCAGCGGTGATAGTTACTTATCCAGGAGCGCTATTTGAAAAAGTAGTAACTCGCAAAGAACTTGAAAAAAACACACTCAAGATTGCAGTAGGCGACCAGATTTCTATTGATTTTGCAAACGAAGTTCTGTTTGAGTACGAATTCAAACGTGTAGATTTTGTTACAGAACCAGGCGAGTTCTCTGTGCGTGGAGGAATACTGGATGTCTTTTCTTTTTCGCATGATGAACCCTATCGTATAGAGTTTTTTGGAAATGAGATTGATACGATTCGTGTTTTTGATGTAGAAACGCAACTATCTAAAGACCAAGTAAAAAAAATCTCCATTATTCCTAATGTGGAGAATAAGAAACTTGAAGAGAATAGAGAGAGTTTTTTGAAATATCTATCGAGCAAGACCGTCATTTTTGCTGAGAATGTAGAGTTGCTGTACAGTAATTTAGATTCGCTTTTCGCGAAAGCGGAACAAGCATACAGTGAATTGCAAGGCGAAATCAGACAGCTTGTACCAGCTGAGATATTTTGTGATGCTGCACTTATTAAAAAGCAAATAGCCGGCTACAACTTGATCGAGTTAACCACTCAGTCGGGTAATATCAAGTATACGACAGTGCCACAACCAGCATTTAACAAGCAATTTGATTTACTGGTAGAGAATTTAAAAGAGAACGAAGCAAACGGTTATACATCATATCTATTTTGTGGAACGGCGCAACAGGCTAAACGTTTTAAAGACATCTTTGACGACATGGGTGCTGACGTGGAGTATGAAACCGTAGTCATGACCTTAAATAAAGGTTTTATCGATCACGATTTGCGCATAGCTTGTTATACAGATCATCAAATTTTTGATCGTTATCACAAGTTCAAATTGAAGAATGGCTATGCAAAAAAGCAGGCGATTACACTACGCGAACTCAACACACTCGAAATAGGTGATTATGTGACGCATATCGATCATGGAATAGGAAAATTTGGTGGTTTGCAAAAAATCGATGTGAACGGAACGCAGCAAGAAGCTATTAAATTGGTTTATGGCGAGCGCGATATTTTATACGTTTCCATTCACTCGCTACATAAAATTACAAAGTATTCCAGCAAAGATGGAAAAACACCTAAAGTCTATAAACTAGGTAGTCCAGCTTGGAAAAAACTTAAGGCCAAAACAAAGACGAAGGTGAAGCAAATCGCCTTTGATTTGATACAGTTGTACGCAAAACGACGTGCCAAAAAAGGATTCCAGTTTGCACCAGATGGTTATCTTCAAAACGAGCTAGAAGCAAGTTTTATCTATGAAGACACACCAGACCAGTCCACCGCAACTGCCGATGTTAAAGAAGACATGGAAAGCGATCGACCTATGGATCGATTAGTTTGTGGAGATGTAGGTTTTGGTAAGACTGAAATTGCGATACGTGCAGCATTTAAAGCAGCAGTTAACGGTAAACAAGTTGCCGTTTTAGTTCCTACTACTATCCTCGCATTTCAACATGCCAAAACTTTTAAAGAACGTTTAGGAAACTTACCAGTTACAGTCGACTACTTGAATAGATTCAGAACCGCCAAAGAACGCAAAGGAGTTCTAGAAGGACTTGCAAATGGACAGGTAGATATAGTGATAGGAACGCATCAACTCGTCAGTAAATCAATTCAGTTTAAGGATTTAGGTTTGCTGATTATTGATGAGGAACAAAAATTTGGTGTAGGTGTAAAAGACAAGCTTAAAACGATTAAAGAAAATATAGACACACTGACTTTAACAGCAACACCTATTCCTAGAACGTTGCAGTTCTCGTTAATGGCTGCACGTGATTTAAGTGTGATTAAGACAGCACCACCTAATCGTCACCCGATTGAATCTCGAGTGGTACGCTTTTCTGAAGAGACCATACGTGATGCGGTGAGTTATGAAATATCTCGTGGTGGACAGGTATTCTTTGTCCACAATCGTATCGATAATATCACTGAAGTCGCTGGTATGATACAGCGCTCAGTTCCTGATGCAAAAATAGGAATAGGGCATGGGCAAATGGATGGTAAAAAACTAGAAGAGTTAATGCTGGCCTTTATGAATGGTGAATTTGATGTTCTAGTTGCTACTACTATTATTGAAAGTGGACTTGATGTACCTAATGCCAATACCATTTTTATTAATAATGCCAATAACTTTGGACTCTCAGACTTGCATCAAATGCGTGGTCGAGTAGGACGTAGTAATAAGAAAGCATTTTGTTATTTCATCACACCACCATACGATATGATGACTGACGATGCTCGCAAACGTATTCAAGCCATAGAAACATTCTCAGAATTAGGAAGTGGTTTTAACATTGCTATGAAAGATCTTGAAATACGTGGTGCAGGAGATATTTTAGGCGGTGAACAAAGTGGATTCATGAACGAAATAGGATTTGATACCTATCAAAAAATCCTGAATGAAGCCATCACAGAATTAAAAGAAAACGAGTTCAAAGACTTGTATGATGAAGATCTTACTGAGAAAGTCCATGTAAGTGATGTCACCATCGATACAGAGTTTGAATTACTCTATCCAGACGATTATATCAACTCTATAACAGAACGTCTAGCTCTATATTCTAAGCTTAACGAGGTTAACAATGAAGAAGAACTTGCCGTTTACAGAAAAGATCTCGTTGATCGTTTTGGTGAACTACCTGACCAAGCAGAAGATTTACTTACCAGCATTAAACTCAAATGGGTTGCTGCAAGAATGGGACTTGAAAAAGTTATCATGAAACAGGATAAGCTTATAGGATATTTTATCTCAGACCAGCAAAGTGAGTTTTACCAAAGTGACGGTTTTTCAAAAGTATTACAAGCGGTACAGCAACAACCTAAAATACTGCGTATGAAAGAAAAGCAAACCAGAAGTGGATTGCGATTAATGCTGACCGTTGATAAAGTCAAAACGGTGGATAGAGCATTTGAAATATTAAACGCAATTATTCCTGTTGTAGAAACTGCTTAGAAATTATTCTTTTATAATTTTATGAATGGAAACTACTCGGTTTTCATCAAGTATGTGCATGAAGTAGATTCCAGTAGTGAGCGAACTCAAATCAACCGTATCAGAGTCATCCACTTTTTGAGATAACACTTTTCTACCATTTAAGTCATATAATTCTGTTGCGCTTATTGATAGGTTTAAAGTCTTGATGTTGATAAAATCTGCTGTTGGGTTAGGATATATTTTAATATCGTTATAAAGCTCTGTATCGTTATTGCTGAGTAGTGCGCCTATCTCTAGCGTGTAAATATCTGTTCTTGTTCCAAACGAATACACATGATCTTGAGTGATGTAAAAATTAGTAGGCATATTGCTTGGGCCTGGTACATTATTTACAACGGTCCAGGTCGTTCCGCCATCTTCAGTTTTATAAACCCAACCGTTACTACTTACTCCTATAGCAAATGTTGCTGAGAAGAAGCGATAATCCCATAGGTAACCTGGGAAATTATAATATTGAAAAGTGATACCACCATCAGTAGTTACTTGTTGACCTATATAGAATGTATTTGCATCTATAAACTCAATAGTTCCTTGATCATTATTACCGCCTGTATAAGCGATAGAAGTCCATGTAGAGCCACCATCTATAGTTTTATAAGCTTGATTGCTACTATTAGTCAGTACTCCTACATTATCATTGAGGAATTTAATATACTCTACGTTATTTACAGCAGCATTATGAGTCCAGCCAGTTCCTGTTTGGTAACGATAGAGTCCATCGCTGGCAAAGAAATTTCCACCACCTACAAAAAAGTCATCACGCGACTTGAGCCATATAGCTTTGGCAATGAATTGTTGAGTAATAGTAGGTCCAGGAATATTAGTCCAAGTATCTCCATAATCACTAGAATAACTTACGGTTCCTATATTGAATTGAGTGGTTAGCGCACGACCATCAGGTTTCATATCAACGGCATAATAACCACCAGTGACTGTTTTGCGTTCCCAATTGACTCCACCATCATCAGTACGATACATAACGTCTCTAAAAACGCCACTACCATTCTGTCCTTTTCCTACCATTAATCCAGTATTACTATCTGAAAAAGCGGCGTCATCTAGACTGCTCATAGTAACATCTTCTAGATGTGTACTCCATGTCGCTCCATTGTTGAAGGATTGAAAAACTTCATTCTCAGATCCTATGTAAATAGTATTGCTGGATGCTGCGATGCTAAATAAATCTTTATTGTCAATAATTTGACCATTCCAGGTGACACCTAAATCTGCTGAGGTCAGTAGCGTTCCATCATTTCCTACGACCATATACTGATTATTGATATAAACTACGTCTTGCAATTGTTTAATAGTATTAGTAGTTGCAAGATTCCATGTTGTTCCACCATCAATGGTGTTGAAGATAAGACCGCCTACACCTATGACTATACCGTTTAAACTGTCTTTAAAAAAGACTTTATTAAGTGCATATTGATTTGCGCTAGGTAAAGTTACCGGTTGCCAAGTTGTTCCACCATCTATAGTTTTAAGAAAAGTAAGACTTGCACCACAGGCAAACCCTATGTTATTGTCTATAAAAAATACATCATAAATATCTCTGGTAGTTCCAGATGTTAGAGTTGTCCATGTCGTTCCTCCATCAATGGTTTTATGAATTTTACCATCTTCTCCAGATACAAAACCAACATTCTCATCTATAAAAAATACATTTTCAAAGAAATAGGCATTTAAGGTAAAGTTGGTGGTAGTGCGCCATTTATCAGTGGTTTTAGTAAGTCTATTGGTAGAAATTAAAAACCCTTTATCATCGTCAATCATCTGCATATCTTTTGCAGCGGCATTACCTTGTCTTCTGTAGGTTGCACCATTATCCTCACTGATGTACATGTGATTGAGCAAGTTGCTAGAATCATAGATATAGATGGTCCCATCTGGTGTGACGTCTATTTCTTTAAGATCAGATATGTTCTTAATAGGAGTGCGCAACGTCCATTCCTGAGCTTGAGCTATTCCTTGAAATAAGAAAATTAAAGCTGTAAATATTTGAATAATATACTTCATAGGAATGTGTTGAAACGCTATTGATGTAATGAGTTGTTGAGGTTGTTGTTGATACGCTTTCGCGAAAGCGTGATTCAAACAATCCCTAGAACCACTGACTCCATGGGATTCTCGTAAGAACAAGAATAAATGCGATAGAATAGAAAGTGGCAAGCATTTTAAATTTACCATTGCTTACGATCTTCTTTTTATGCTTAGAATAACCGATGGTCAAAAATGTGATTGCGATAATCATGGTTAAAGGATGTTCTACAAGCATGAGACGAGCTTCAGAATTTCCCATGACTTCTTTCATGCCGCCAGACCATGCATCAAACCATGGTGACGTGAAGTATAAAACCAGTCCTATCAATAATTGAATATGTGTAACGATAAGTCCACCTAATGCAAGACTGAAGTCACGATTCCCAAATTCCTTCTTAGTGAAATAACCGATAAGAGAATTTATAGTCGCTAAACCTAATACGATTAAAACGATGTATGCCCAACCTGAGTGTGCGTATTTAATAATGTCCATAATGTTGTATTTAAATTCAAAAATAACCATAAACAACAAACCCTACTCGCTAGAGTAGGGTTTGTTTATAAAATGTATGTTTTAAATAACTCTTAGTTAAAGATATATCTTAAACCTACTTGCATTTGCCATCTTGAAGAACGAGTTCCACCATCATCAATCACTTCGATATCATCGTTTGTGAAATTAGGGTTGAAACTGAATTCAGGATCTGGCCCACCACTTTCAGTAGTAATTAATCCTACTTCACCAAAGTTAGGTACAAATGTTCTTTGTCCCCAATCTTTGTTTAATAGGTTAGCAAAGTTGAATACATCTAAAGAAATCTGTAAAGTGTTCTTATTTTCTTTATTTGCACCAGTATAGATAGAAAAGTCTTGTAAGAATTTAAGATCGATACTGTGATTCCATGATGCACGACTCGCATTAGCTTCAGCATACTTACCACGACGACTACTTAGGTAATCATCATTTTCAATGAATCTATCAAGAGCAATCCATTGGTCTGCTGCAGAGATACCATCGTTATCTACAAGGTTGATTTCGCTTGCGTTTCTAGGAACATAGATTAATGCGTTATCACGTGAATCATCACCTAATAAATCGCTTCCTTCATTGTATATATAAGAAACTCTACCACCATTCTGTCCTGTGTAGAAAACACCAAAAGTAGTTGCGATGTTTTCATTCCAGTCTTTTCTATAAGTAGCGTTTGCTATAATTTGATGTCCTGTTGCAAATTGAGAGTTTTGAACTTGTGCAGTATTCTTACCGTTTACTGTAAGTACGTTTCTCCACTGACTACTGTTTTGAGAAGATGTTCCTTCAAAAACGCTCTGACCATCACCATAAGTATAAGCTACCTGACCACCAAAACCATTTGTAACTGGCTTAGTTAATGTAAATGTTGCGTTGTAAGAATAACCAGCATTAGTATTAGTACCTAGATAGATATTGTTATAAGTGTTATCTAATCTGTTACGGTTCCAGTATAAACGATCATCAGCACCATTCAAGTTTCCTTGTGGACCTACGGTATTAAGGTTCTGGTAAGTAACGTCAGTTAAAACTTCATTATAAAGGAAATCTGCAGATGCGATCAATCCCCAAATTTTAGTTTTTTGATCTATACCTATGTTAGTTTTTAAACGCTGTGGCAATTTAAAGTCTGGAGCAAAAAGATCAATCTGACCACCTAGCTGACCACTACCTGGAGCAGCACCGTTACCGATAGGTTGGTTGTTAGGATCTGAATTAAAGAATACTTCATCTAAGTCAAAGTCTCTTTCATCTACAGAACCTACAGAGATACCGTTATTATTATAAGCTCCACCAGGCCATACTAGAGGAATTCTTGATGTAAATACACCTATTCCACCACGTATTTGTGTAGAGTTATCACCTTTAACATCCCAGTTGAATCCTAATCTAGGAGCTAGGTGCAGTTGACTTTTAATAGGAGTTCCTACTCTAGCTCCTTGTAAATCTTGACCTGCAGCCTCGAGTATTGCTACTGTACGAGTGTTGAAATCTTCATTTACTGTTCCTTCTTCAAAGAATGGAGTGTCAACACGCAAACCATAAGTTAAACGTAAGTTGTCTGTTACGTTCCAAGCGTCTTGTAAATAGAATCCTAACATAGAATATCTAAATGCAGCCGCAGCAGCTTCAATATCATCTCCTGTAGTTCCAGCTGGATCTAAAAGAGAGTAGCTGTAGTCATAAGCATCTGCAGCGACATCATTTGTTGCGTCATTATCAAAATAAGTATTGAAATCATCAAGACTTAAGAATTGATATTGACCAAAATTTTGTCTTACAAATACGTTTCTTACATCAAAGTGTTCAAAACTACCACCGATAGTGAAGTTGTGAGCACCAGACTGAATTTCAAAGTTGTTAGTTACATTGAATAACTTCTGGTCTAGAATGTTTCCTGTAGAAAATGCTTCAGATCCAAAAGTGATTCTTCCATTACCATCATTTATTTGTACTCTAGAGAAATTATTTCCTATAGGATCTCTATCATCATTTACAGTAGAGTAACCTATTACTAAATTGTTAGAAAGGTTAGATCCATTTGTTGTTCTCCATTCAAAGGTTGTGCTGTTAGTTTCAGATTTGAATAGAATTCCTGCATTTGCAAAGTTGATGCTATTTGCATTACTTAAACCTGGTGAGTTGGATTCTCCACTTACATAATTATGCTTTAATGTAAAAGTGTTTTTTGCGTTCAAGTTGTAATCCAGACGTGCTGTAAATGTGTTTGAAGTAAGTGACTGTGTACCATCTTCAAAATCACCAGGATTGTAACCAAAAACGTTTGTCAAATTATCACGAAGGGTTTGTATGTCAGCTAGTGAAGAGTCACCATTGTAAGCACTCGCGTCAAAGAAACGTGGAGTCTCTTCATCTTGTCTTTCATAATTCAAGAAGAAAAATAATTTATCCTTGATAATAGGTCCACCTATTCTCATCCCTATACGTGATGCCGTGAACTCATCAAGTTTTTCTCTATCATCAGCTTCAAAACCTCCTGGAGTTTTACCAGCAAGGTCTTCACTTCTATAGTAACTATAAGCAGATCCTGCCCATTTGTTAGTACCAGAACGAGTAATAGCGTTAATTGCTCCACCAGCAAAACCTGACTGACGTACATCAAAAGGTGCAAGATTAACAGAGAACGATTCAATAGCGTCAAGTGAAATAGGATTAACTCCTATTTGTCCACCATTTGTTCCTGAAGCTGCTAAACCAAAAACGTCATTACTAACAGCTCCATCAATATAGAATGAGTTATAACGATTGTTCTGACCACCTAAGCTAATTCCGCCACCTTCATTAACTTGAGCTTGTGGAGTTTTTCTTAGTAAATCTGCGATATTACGAGTTACAGTAGGTAGTGTTTCAATTTCACGAGTAGAAATGTTAGTCTCAGGTCCTGTTTTTCCTGAATCAAAAATCCCATCTCTAACTGCTTCTATAACTATAGCGTCTAGCGCATTAGTATCTGCCTCAAGTGTTGCTTCAATACGTTCAGATTCACCTAATTGTAAATAAATATCACTTAAAACGATTTCATTCTTACCTACGTAAGATATAGTAACAGTGTAAGGTCCACCTACACGCATGTTGTTAATACGATAGTATCCATCTATGTCTGTAGATGTTCCATACTTCGTATTTGTAGGAGTGTGTACTGCTACTACAGTAGCTCCTAGAAGAGGTTCATTCTCTGCTTCGAGAATTCGACCATTGATACTCGAGGTTGTTACTTGAGCACTCATGACCATGGAGCTTAATAAAAGCCCGATTGCAAAAAGAAATTGTAAAGATTTTTTCATTCCTATCAGTTTAGTTTGTTTTGCAAAAGTACTGACGAAATGAATGTTCTACATTAATTTATCTTTAAGAATATAAAAAACTTATAAACTTTAAAATATTGGCAAACAGAAGATTAACTATTTGCCTGTGCAAATCTTTTTAAAATAGCGGTTGTGGAGCTGTCGTGACCGTCAAATTTCTTGTTTTCTATGTCATCAAGAATCGCATCGGCAAGAACTTTTCCTAGTTCAACGCCCCATTGATCATAACTGTAAATATTCCATATTACACCTTCAGTAAAAATCTTATGTTCATACATCGCAACGAGTTTTCCTATACTCTTTGGTGTCAACTCATCAATGAGTAATGTCGTTGTAGGTTGATCACCTTCAAAGACTTTAAATGGTAATAATTTCTCTATTTCTTCGGCGCTTTTTCCTGCTTTTTCCAGATCTTTTTTGGCTTCGGCTTTTGTTTTACCGTTCATTAATGCCTCAGTTTGGGCTATGAAGTTTGCCATCAATTTATTGTGGTGATCTGGTTGGTCGTATTTCGCTTTCGCGAAAGCGATAAAATGAGCCGGAATTAACTTAGTTCCTTGATGAATTAACTGGAAAAAAGCATGTTGTGAGTTAGTTCCTGGTTCACCCCAAACGATGTTTCCAGTATCATAAGTCACTGGATTACCATCGCGATCTACACTTTTACCATTACTTTCCATAATGGCTTGCTGTAAATAAGCTGGCAATCTATGTAAATATTGAGTGTACGGAATTACAGCTTCGCTTTGAGACATGTAAAAGTTATTATACCAAATAGTCATTAAAGCGAGTTGTACCGGTATATTCTGGTCAAAAGCGGTGTCCTTAAAATGGTTGTCCATTTCATGAGCGCCATCTAGTAAAGCCTGGAAATTTTTAGATCCTATCCCTAGTGCGACAGACATTCCTACGGTACTCCACAAAGAGAAACGGCCACCTACCCAATCAAACATAGGGAAGATGTTTGTAGCGTCTATCCCAAATGCTACGGCTTTATCCACATTACTGCTTACGGCAATAAAATGTTTAGAAACTGCTGCTGCATCTATCTTTTCTGTAAACCAGTTTCTGATTGTTGTTGCGTTTGTAAGTGTTTCTTGAGTTCCAAAAGATTTAGAAACGATTACAAACAGAGTAGTTGCTGGGTTGATTTTTTTAAGTACTTCTTCTACGTGATCACCTTCTACATTTGAAACAAAATGAAGTGTCATGTCATTTTTATAAGTTTGTAAAGATTCATAGATCATTACAGGACCTAAATCACTTCCACCTATTCCTATGTTAACTATCGTGTTAAACTTGTCGCCGCTAGCAGTTAAGATCGTTCCATTGAGAACACTATCCACATAAGTGAACATTTTTTCCTTGCTTTCTAGAGCAGCTTTTACATTTTCAGTCACACTTTTAGGTGCATCTTCAAGTGGAGTTCGCAGTGCGGTGTGAAGTACAGCCCTGTTTTCAGTAGCGTTTATAATATGGCCATTGAAATAAGAGTTAATCGCACCTTTAAGATCACATTCAGTCGCAAGAGCGGTAAGGTGTTCTTTAGTGATCGCAGTAATTAAGTTTTTTGAAAAATCGACGTAAAAATCATTATTTACTAACGTGAACTTTTCTGCTCTTGAGGAATCTTTTTTGAATTCTTCTCTTAAACTAAAATGATCAAAACCTTCAAAATGTTTTTCAAGTTTAAGCCATGCAGTAGTTTCTGTAGGATTTATATTTTTCATAGAATCTGATCGTCGTTGTCGTTTTTAAAAGGTACTAAGTCTATTTTCTCCTTAAGAGGTTGAATAAAGTTGAGGTAGTCTTCCATTTTTTCTTTAGGCAGTGGATCTGCGCTCGGTAAATTTTGTTTATAAGGATCGACTTGCTTGCCATTTACCCAGAATCTATAACATACATGTGGTCCTGTTGCAAGACCTGTAGAACCTACAGTTCCTATAACTTGACCTTGCTTGACTCGTTGCCCTACTTTTACTTTACGTTTAGTCATGTGCAGGTACTGAGTCGTGTAAGTGCCATTATGTTGAACCTTTACATAATTACCATTACCTCTGGTATATCCTGATTTTGTGACTACGCCATTTGCCGTAGAGACGATAGGAGTACCATAAGCGGCAGCATAGTCAGTTCCTTTGTGAGCTTTCCAGCGTTTTTGAACTGGATGAAATCTGCGTTTAGTAAAACGACTTGAGATTCTAGAATAATTTACGGGTGCTTTTAAGAAAAAACTACGCAGTGTTTTACCATTCTCGTCATAGTAATCACTCACTTGATTAATAGAATCTGTCTCAAATTCAAATGCGTAGAAAGGTGTTTTATCAGTTTCAAATACAGCTGCTTCTATACTTTCTATTCCAGCAAATATGCTGTCATTTATATAGCGCTCTGTATAAATCATTTTAAAACGATCGCCTTTTTGAAGTCTGAAAAAATCAATGGACCATCGATAAATATCAGACAGTTCATAGATGGCGCTCATACCTAGTCCTTCTTCTTCCATCGCCTCAGATAGTGTGGAATTTATGATACCGCTGGCAGTTTTTTTAACAAATTTAATGGGATGTTTATCCTTGTAGGCATTTAAACTATCGGCAAAGTTGAGTACCACGTAGTCCATTTTAGTAGGCTCATAAATAAAAGCCTCAGGAGTTCCCAGGCTGTCTTTTCTTTTTAAAATTTTATAAGGTTTACCTACCTGAATGCGGCGCACGTTATAAACAGAATCTAGTGTTTGAGAAGCTTTAAAAACGCTTTGTCCATCAACAAGATGTGCATCTATAATTTTTCCAAAAGTGTCTCCGTTTTTTACCGTATCTGTAACGACCTCATAGTTGTTAAGGTCAAAACCGTATTGCATAACCGGTAAAACTACCTCAGCGACAACAGGTTCTACATAAACTTCTTTTTCTTTGCAAGCTGTTAGGCTCATTCCTAGTGCTAGAACCAGGATTAGAAATTTCTTCATTTATTATTTTGTATTTAAAACGTGGTTCACCCATTGCTGTCCCCATTCCTCATGTTCTTTTTCAGTCCATAGAGTAGGGAAGAAACAGATTTTCTGGAAACTAGGTGGTAAGAATTCTTTCCAGTTTGTTCCTCCTGTTGCTTTTACCGCTTTGCCTTCTTTACGCAGGTATCTGTGTGCTGCGCCTGTGTGCATGAGTTTCCAGTTAATGTTTGTGTTTTGGTCTAGAGTACGCAACGCGTCTTTTAAATCTTGTGTTTGTTCTTCCTCAGGAAGTGACAAATATTTCTGATTTAGATTAGAACTTTCTACTTCTTCTATAATTCTTAAAAACCTAGGTGTATAACGTTCTTCAAATTGTTTTAGTGTAAGCGTTTTTTCTCCAGTATCCATATCGATACCACCTTTTTTCCAGTACACATTATCATATAGTTCTAGATGAGTTGTGCTGGTTCCGCTTTCGCGAAAGCGAGATCTAACAGATGGATGTACTAGATTTATCAAGTCCGTGCTGTAAAATTCTACCATTCTATACTGAGCGCTCTGGAAACCACTTGCTGGTAATAATGACATGCGGAATTTGAGAAATTGATCACGCTCCATTCCAGTAATCATGACCTCAAACGAGTTGATCATAACAGAGAAATAGGTATTAATCCTCAGTGCTTTTTCTTTAAAAAATGCGCCTGTAAGATTTTCGTTTTCTATGATTTGTTTTTGCTCATGAATAATGAGCTTTAAATACAATTCTGATATTTGATGATAACTTAAAAATATCAACTCATCGGGAAATTCTGTAGAGGTAACCTGTAGGCTTAATAAAGTTTCAACACGTATGTAATCCCAGTAAGTTAAATATTTATCATAGAGCAAACCGTCTAAGTAAGAGGTCATGTCCTGTCCAGAATTCTTAAATTTTTCTTCTAGTAGCTTTATGCGTTGCGCAATTTCAGGACTGATTTCTTGTGACATGATAACATTTTACGGGTTCTACAAATGTAATAATACCTGAGAAACCCTAAAACGTATCTATCTAATAAAGCAGGATGTTGTTAACAGCAATATGTTAATCTAATCTGGCAAGGTCTTGAACTGGTATTTCAATCCTTTAAAAGCATCTAAGTCTGCAGTAAGAGACCCTACAGCTAGTTTTGCTTTAATCTTTAAAGGCATTTTATTCTCGTCATCAGAGATCCACACCGTAAGACTTTCTTCTTCTTTAAATACACGACCAGATTGTACATAAGGTCTGAATTCAAGTGCTGGAATTTTACCGAATTTAGTACGAATAGTATCACGACCTAAGAACTTCAATTTAAAATCAAAATTCTCATTATCAAAAAACATAGGTAATTGAAACTCGTCTCCTTTTTCAAGTGTTGTGATATCCACTATAGTACGCAAGTGATAAAAGGCACTCATCATATCTTGAGTAGCAGGCTCTATGTTCATAGATTCTACTTTATCGCGTTTTTTATCATTTATCAGAGCTGTTCCAGCCTCGTGATCAAAATCAATTTGGATATTCTTAGTATGTCCACCTTCATCTATATCGCGTATAAAACGATACGGTTTTACTGTGGTGCGATCTATATAAGTTTCATAGCGGTCATCTACTTTAAAGAACAAGTGCATGAGTCCCGTAGATTTTCCTTTTCCTTTTATATGATATACGTCTTTTCCATCCAGCTTAGCTTCTGATACCTGCATGGTCGCATAGCTAGCGTTAAAAATACCGTAGTGTATTCTGAATCGGAACCATTCACCTTTTTTGAACGCCATTTCTGGTGGCGCAGTACTAGGCATGAATGCAGTCGTAGAGATAAATATAGCGAGTAATATAAGTAAGGTCTTTTTCATGATGCTGTTATTTAAGCGTGTTTTCACACGTTTCAAACTTAGAATTACAAAACCCGTTCCAAAACTCATTTTAATCGCTTTTTAGTCTTCAGGAACTTCCTCAATTACAGTTTCAATCTCTTCAATCTCCATTTCTATGGAGTCGATATCTTGCTCCATACTGTCTATTTCTTCTTCATATTCATACCAGTCATCTTCCACTTCAGACTCTTCATAGTCTAATTCTTCATCATAGTACTCATTATCATTCCCAAAAATATCTTGGAAATCTGAATCACCAAATCTGTAAGCATTATCAAATACATCAAACAAGCCAAGACCGATAATCAATAGACTCACAATTCCTACTACTAGATTGAAAATTTTTGCATTGCTCACCTTTTTGAAACTACCAGGATCGTATTGCTCTGCATTCTGTTTGTATTTATTTACACTATTGTTTGCTAAAATAAATCCTATCACAGAAAGAATAAATGCAAGAATCGGTCCTCCAAAACAACAACATAATACAAATACACATGTTGCTATAATGGCTAGCACCATTGCGCTAGGATCTGCTGGTAACTTAGTGCGATAGGGTTGTGAGCTCCAGTTCTGTCCACCTTGATTCTGATTTTGCTGCTGATTTCTCGTGCTGTCAAAACCTTGATTTGTGTAATTGTTATCTTCCCAAGATCTGTTCTGGTTAGAAGAATTATTAGTTGTGTTGTTTTCCAATGGTAACGTCTTTATTGATAATTTATGATTGCAAATATAGTGGCTTATTCTAACCAGCTTTTGTGATATTCTTCATCTGCAATTTCGAGTGCGGCTTTTGTGACCTGTAATGGTTTAAATGTATCAACCATTACTGCGAGTTCTTCAGTTTCTGTTTTTCCTATGCTACGTTCTGCAGCTCCTGGATGTGGACCATGAGGAATTCCTGCAGGATGTAAACTTATATGCCCAGCATCGATATCATTACGGCTCATAAAATCACCATCTACATAATACAAGACTTCATCACTGTCTATATTACTATGATTATAAGGTGCCGGAATACTATCTGGATGATAGTCATACAATCGAGGTACAAAACTACATACTACAAACGCATCTGTTTCAAAAGTTTGATGTACTGGTGGCGGCTGGTGGATACGACCTGTAATAGGTTCAAAATCATGAATAGAAAGTGCATAAGGAAAATTATAACCATCATATCCTACCACATCAAATGGATGTGAAGCATAAACCATGTCAAAAATCTCATCCTGCTTTTTTACCTTCATGTGAAAATCACCGAGCTCGTCGTGAGTTTCTAATGTCTCGGGTCTTCTTAAATCACGTTCACAAAATGGAGAATGTTCCAGCAACTGACCGAACCAGTTTCTGTAACGTTTAGGCGTGTAAATAGGTCGTCTGGATTCGGTAATGAATAACCTATTGTCTTTATCGTTAAAACGGAGCTTGTAAATAACACCACGTGGGATTAATAAATAATCTCCATATTTAAAATCTATATTACCTAAATGTGTGCGTAGCGTTCCAGATCCTTTGTGGATAAAAATGAGCTCGTCTGCATCTGAGTTTTTATAGAAATAATCTTCCATAGACTCTTGTGGCGCAGCAAGTATAATGTTTACATCACTATTAGTAAGAACTACCGTGCGGCTCTCTAAGTAATCTGCCTTAGGTTTTACTTGAAATCCTCTAAAACGATATGATTTGATATGATTTGCAAGCGCGATCTCAGGTTTTACAGAATACTGACCTTTAATCTCTTTTACCATGGTAGGTCTATGGACGTGATATGAATTTGTAGACATCCCATCAAAACCTATGGTTCCAAAAAGCTGTTCAGAATATAATTCACCGTTAGGTTTTCTGAAAATCGTGTGTCTTTTGGGTGGTATTTTCCCGAGTTTATGATAAAAAGGCATGTGCTTTTATTTTTGTTTTAGCAATTTCGGAAATTCTTGAGACGATTCCATGCATTAAGCTAATTATTTTGAATGAGTTAGTGAGGATACGCTTTCGCGAAAGCGTACTAAAACTGAAATCCTAGATTTACATAAAACTCACCTTCTTTTTGCTCAGGACTGAAGCTATATTTTAACTCCAGTGGTCCTAGAAAAGTTTCTAAACCATAACCTATCGCATATCCTGTAAAGCCGTCTGTACTGAACCAGTGCGATTTTTCAAAAAGATAATCTTCAATCTTTACAGAGTTTGTACTTAAGATAATATGGTTGTTTTTAAAAATCTCATAATCGACTTCTATAAGACCACTTATAACCGTATTACCGCTTAAACTGATAAAATCATATCCATAGAATGGCAGGATATTGTTAATGCGTCTTGCACCATAACCACCTAAATAAAAGTCAAATGTGCTGTTTCCTGGATTACCTATAGGTAATCCTAGGAGTAAATTACCTCTCAGACTTAGGTTGCCAAAACTTCTCGCATGACCTATACTGACTTGTGCCAGCGAGAACTCCTGAAAATTATTAGTTGTTCCACTATTATATAAATACAAGTGAAGATCGCCATCTACTTTCCAACCGCTAGAAGGGAAAAATAAATTATCATAGGTGTCATAAAGCAGCCTTGTATAAATGCTGCTATAATCACTATTTTCAAAAATGGTGCGATTGTCTGCTGGGTTAGTGGTGCTTAATGTTTCTGTAAATAAACGCAAGGATTTATACTCTGCACCTATGGACAGGTTAAATCCATTACTCAATCTAGTTTGTAAAAAGAGTTGCTGTGTCCAGTCATTATAATCTAGACTTATGGAGTTTACATTTATAGGGTCACCTGTAACTTGTTGCACAAATTGTGCGTCGATTTGTTTATCAAACTGGATAAACTCACTGTGCAATCCTATAGACCAATATTTACCTTTATCAATATAATAATCAAGGTTATAACGTACATTATCACCCAGAATCACGTCTGCAGATATGATGTCACTATCAAATAGCACATTTTTTCTAGTAAGATTCACCAGCGCAGCGCTTCTCATCAACTCGTCATAATGAACACCTAGTCTTAAATAATTGCGTACCGTAGATTCTATCACACCTATTTCAAGCACCGCACCATCTGGTGTGTTGATGATTTCATAGTTGATTTTAGAAAAATTATTAGTCGCTTGAAGGTTGTTAATTCCATCTCTAATAGCGGTGTAAGCGACGTTACCTGGTGTTTCAATTTTAAAACGTCCATTGATGTATGCTCTAGAATATCTTTCATTTCCATTAATATAAACCTGTGCTACATAGATACTGTCTGAGGCGACGGCATTTAACTGCGGTCTCTGGTAATTTTGCGTAACAAGTGCTTTAAGTTCTTCTTCCTTTTTAAGTGCTGCAATTTTACCTTCACTAATTATTTGTGTTCCTGCATCAAATGAGATAACGGTGTACTTCTCAATATTGGGTTGAATGTAAATATCAGTTAGTCTTGACTTATCCTTCATCGCATTTATCGTACGATAATTGTTGATTTGGGTAAGAATGTCAAACGCTCCATTGAGATGTTCACGATCTTTTAATCCATCTTGAACATCTACTCCTATAATAATATCTATTCCTAGCGCTCTTAATTTTTCTACAGGATAATTATCTGTCACACCACCATCTATAAAAAGCCGATTTTCTATTTCTACAGGAGCAAACAGTGATGGTAATGCACCACTAGCATTTACTGCACGAGGTAAATAACCACTATCTAGGATTACGTCCTCACCTGTCTCCACATCAGTCGCGATGCAAAAGAATGGAATGGGCAACTCACTAAAATCACTCACATCCTTAACATGAGAAAGCAGTCTTGAGAGCAAATTATAAATGTTCTGTCCTTTACTCAAGGAGTTAGGGACTTGAACTTTAAAGTCTTTGAAAGGTAGAGTAACAGCATATCGCTCGTTCTCTCGTCGTTCAAAAAATGTTTTAGATTCTCTAGGAATATCATCACTTATAATATCGTCAAAGTTGATGGTCTTAAAAATTGAGTCCAGCTGCTTACCCGTATAACCTGACGCATATAAAGATCCTACAATTGCGCCCATACTGGTTCCCGCGACATAATCTACTTGAATACCTAATGAATCTATGACTTTTAAAGTTCCTATATGAGCAAGGCCTTTGGCGCCACCACCAGAAAGTACGAGTCCTATTTTTTGTTTTTTAATTTCTTGATTTTGTTGCGCTGTGACATATATCGCTTGCGCGAAAACCAATAACAAAACAAGTCCTAATTTCTTACTCACTTTCATCATTGTAAAAATCGATTATTTTTTGCGCTCGTGAAACACCTACCACAGTTTCAAGCTCTTTTTTACTGGCTTCTTTAATTCTTTTAACAGATCTAAAGTGACGCAATAAGTCTACCGCTGTTTTTTCTCCTATTCCAGGAATGTTATCTAGTTCAGTTTCAATCGCTTGCTTACTGCGTTTATTGCGATGATGTGTAATCCCGAATCTGTGCGCCTCATTCCTCATTTGCTGGATTACTTTTAAGGTTTCAGAACGTTTATCTAGGTATAATGGTACAGGATCATTAGGATAAAAAAGTTCTTCCAGCCTTTTTGCAATTCCTATAATGGTAATTTTACCGCGCAACCCTAATCGATCGAGTGCTTTTAAACCACTGGATAGCTGACCTTTTCCACCATCAACTACTACAAGTTGCGGTAACGGCTCGCCTTCTTCCTGCAACCTGCGATATCTTCTATGAACGACCTCTTCCATACTCGCAAAATCATCTGGTCCTTCAACGGTTTTAATATTGAAGTTGCGATAATCTTTTTTGCTCGGTTTCCCATTTTTAAAAACCACACAAGCTGCCACAGGATTAGTTCCTTGAATGTTTGAATTATCAAAACATTCAATGTGAGTAGGCTCCACGTCCAGTCTCAAGTCTGCTTTCATTTGTGCCATTAATCGTTTCACATGTCGGTCAGGATCTACGATTTTAATAGTCTTAAACTGCTCCTGACGGAAGAATTTTGCGTTTCTCAACGATAAATCTACAATCTTCTTTTTGTCGCCCAGTTGAGGAATCGTGACTTTAATCTGGTCGCCTAATGCTACTTTAAATGGTACATAAATCTCTTTACACTGTGAGTTGAATCGTTGGCGCAATTCTATAATCGCTATTTCTAGCAATTCTTGATCTGTTTCTTCTAGTTTCTTCTTAATCTCTAAGGTGTGAGAACGTACAATTGCACCATGTGATAATTGCAAGTAGTTCACATAAGCATGCGTCTCGTCAGATATTAATGAGAACACATCTACATCAGTAATTTTAGAATTAACGACTGTAGATTTAGACTGATATTTTGTGAGGATTTCTAGTTTTTCTTTAATACGCTGCGCATCTTCAAACTGCATGTTACCAGCAAGTTCCATCATTTGAGATTCAAAATGCTTTGCCGCATTTTTATAATCTCCTTTAACTATATTGCGCACGTTATCTATATTCTGTGCATAAGCCGTTTCGCTCATGAGATTTTCACAAGGTCCAGCGCAATTTCCTATATGATATTCCAGACATACTTTATATTTGCCAGCGTTAATTTTATCGGCACTCAAGTCATATTTACAAGTCCGCAGAGGATACAATCCTTTAATTAAATCAAGTAACGCACGCACTGTTTTTACACTTGAAAATGGGCCATAATACTCGCTGCCGTCTTTAATCATGCGACGTGTTAAAAATATGCGTGGGAAACGTTCGTTTTTAATACACAACCATGGATAGGTTTTGTCATCCCGCAACATAATATTATATCGCGGATTCCTATTTTTAATCAGTGAGTTCTCCAGCAGCAGCGCATCCATTTCAGTCTCCACCACGATGTGCTCAATAGTCACGATTTTCTTCACCATCGATTTGATGCGATAACTGTCGTGATTTTTTGTGAAATAAGAGGAAACGCGCTTCTTCAAGTTCTTTGCCTTACCTACATAGAGCAGTTTGTGGTCTTTATCATAGTATTGATAAACACCAGGTGTAGAAGGTAAAATTTTTATTTGGACCTCGAGTGGAGATAATTCCATAGCGATGTAAAGTTAGGAATTTTCTAGGGCACGCTTTCGCGAAAGCGTATTAAAATCAACCCAAATTCTTATCATTTCTATAACGCAGGTAAATAGAATATTGCTTTAATTTTGAAAATAAAAAGATGGCCAGCTTCAAAGAAATCATTGCAACAGACACACCAGTGCTTATCGACTTTTTTGCCACATGGTGTGGTCCATGTCAAACTATGATGCCCGTACTTGAAAAATTAAAAGATGAGCTAGGCGACAAAGTAAAAATTCTAAAAATAGACGTCGATAAAAATAAAGCGCTCGCTACTCAAATGAATGTGCGTGGTGTTCCAGCATTTATGATTTATAAAAGTGGAAAATTAATATGGAAAGGCAGTGGTGTGCAGCCGCTGCATGTGTTAAAAGAGCAAATTGCAAGTGCATAAATTCCCTTGTGTAATTAAGGTAGTTTTTTTAAGACTACTTTAAATATGCGTTTACTTATAGGACTCTTCTTAATTTCATCAATAGCCATGGCTCAAAGCAATACTGTATCGCAACCACTTAATGTTCTAGGAACAGCTTTAGAATCTTGTTGTAACGATCCCATGACAGGTTACTGGCGTGATGGATACTGTCGCACGGCTAGTGAGGATCGCGGTACTCATGTGGTTTGTGCTGTGATGACTCAAGAGTTTCTTGATTATACTAAGTCTAGAGGAAACGACTTGAGCACAGCTATTCCAGCTTATCAATTCCCTGGATTAAAACCAGGAGACAAATGGTGTTTATGTATCTTAAGATGGCTCGAGGCAGAAAAAGCAGGAGTAGCGCCTTTAATTAACTTAGCATCTACTGATGATGCTGCGCTAAATTATACAAGTTTAGAGTTATTAAAAAAGTATGCTGCGGAATAGCGTTTATCTTTTCCAGTCTTCACCTTTGAGTTTAGTCGCTGCTATGATGACGTCCATCCTTGAGATTTGACCGATTAATTTACCATTATCGGTTACTGGGAATCTTCTATGACCAGTTTTCAAGAATCGGGTGGCCGCTTCAAATATGTCTGCTTCTACGTCTATGGTATCTACTTGCTTAGACATATAATCACTCACTTTGCGATCACCTACGGGCATGTTATGATATCTACTGTCTCCTATCACATGCATTAAATCAGTATCGCTTATAATTCCTACGAGTTGCTTATTCTCATCAACTACAGGTCCACCGGTGATGCGCTGTTTTAATAACGTTTCCATAACTGTTGTGATTCCTTGATCTGGGCTGAACGTGACCAGTTTGCGAGTCATGAAATCCTTCACTTGAAATGCTTGATTAGAGTTGCTAGCTTTATCAGTTCTTTTTCCTACAAAACTTTTAATACCCATAATGAATGTTTTTGAACATCAGTAAGGTAAGTAAAAATATCCAATTTGAAAAGCGCCAAATTTTAACTAAAAACAGCAGTAATTTTAACTAAAAATGAGATGGTGTATTCAAAATCTAGAATACATTTACACTATAATTTTAAAGTCATAACACCATGGCAAATAAACCAGCAAAAGGTCCGAAAAACTTCGGTAAACCTTCTTCTAAGCCAGCAGCGGTAGCGCCTAAGGCAAAGAAACAAGCTCCTAAGAAGTAATTGTTTCTTGCGGTACAACCCGATTGTACCTTAACTTAAGATTAAAACAAAGTAAAGCCGTTTCCTTAAAAAAGAAGCGGTTTTTTATGCGGTTGATGGAATTGAATATTTCAATAATGTGCTTCAATTAAATAATTTACTTCAAGATAAATTCTCATAAAATACACGCATCTTTGCCTCTTATAACAGATAGAAATAGTGTCTAAAAAGAAACATGTAATAGGTCGTACCGATCGAGCAGATTTTCCTAAGCTAGAAATAGAAGCTCTCGATATTAAAATTGATACCGGAGCATATACCTCTAGCATTCACTGTACAGATATTCAAGAGGAAAATGGCGTATTGCTTGCCACATTACTAGATGAGGCTCATGAACAGTATCATGGTAAACAAATGCGATTTGATGAATATGAAATTACAAGCGTGCGCAGTAGTAATGGAACCTCTGAGTTACGTTATGAGGTAATGGCAAATATTAGACTATTCAGTAAACTCTGGAAAATTTCATTAACGCTCAGTAATAGAGAAAACATGAGGTATCCAGTTCTTATCGGTAGAAAGTTTTTATCGTCTAAATTTATAGTGGATCCTGAATTACAGGATGTTTCTTATCTTCAAAGCCTACATGAAAATTAACATACTCTCACGTGGAAACACGTTATACAGCACTAAACGCATGGTGGAAGAGGCGCAAGCCGCTGGTCACCCGGTAAAAGTTATTGACCCTTTAAAGTGCGACATTAAATTAGAAAGGCAAAAACCAACCGTTTATTATAAAGGTGAACGGTTAGAAAAACCAGACGCTATCATACCGCGTATAGGTGCTTCCATTACTTTTTATGGTACCGCAATAGTGCGCCAGTTTGAAGCAATGAATTGTTTTACAACAGTTAGTTCTCAAGCACTGGTGCGTAGTAGAGATAAGTTGCAGAGTTTACAACGACTTTCTAGTGCTGGAGTAGGCATGCCCAAAACTGTTTTTACAAATTTTGGACAGCACACTGACGCTATTCTTAAAATGGTAGATGGACCACCGGTGGTTATAAAAGTTCTTGAGGGAACTCAAGGAATAGGAGTGAATCTCGCAGAAGATTATGATAGTGCACAAACTATTCTTGAAGCTTATAACACCATGCAATCTAGAGTGATTGTTCAAGAGTTTATTAAAGAAGCTGGTGGCGCAGACTTACGAGCATTTGTGGTAGGAGATCGCGTAGTAGGAGCTATGAAAAGACAGGCGATGGAAGGAGAATTCCGTTCAAACCTACATCGTGGTGGAAGCGCCATGAATATTAAGTTATCGCGTGAAGAAGAGTTAACAGCAATAGGTGCGGCAAAATCTCTAGGATTAGGAGTTTGTGGAGTCGATTTATTGCAAAGCGCTCGCGGACCACTAGTTCTTGAGGTAAATTCATCTCCAGGACTAGAAGGAATAGAAGGAGCAACAAAACACAATATCGCAAGAGAAATTATTAAGTTTATTGAACGCAGCGTTTAATGTCACTGAGAAAAATAAATATTCTAGATACTGAGGTCAAGCCTGGTCATATCTATAAGTTGAACTTTAATAAAGCAAAACTTTATACATCTACAGTCATAGAAGTTCCTGTTATTATAAGGCGCGCGCACAAAGCTGGTCCTGTAGTATTAATTATGGGTGGCTTGCACGGCGATGAGATTAATGGAATAGAAGTAGTTCGTCAAATTATTGCAAAAGGTTATAATAAACCTAATGCGGGAACTATAATATGTATGCCTGTGCTCAACATTTTTGGTTTCTTAAATATGCAACGTGAATTTCCTGATGGAAGAGATTTGAATCGTAGTTTTCCAGGATACAAATCGGGTTCACTAGCTGGTAGGTTTGCACATCAGTTTGTAAATGAAATATTACCACATGTAGATATCGTCATGGATTTCCATACGGGTGGTGCGCAGCGATTTAACGCGCCTCAATTAAGAGTAGATCCTGGTTATGAAAAATCATTAGAACTTGCACATGTTTTTAAAGCGCCGTTTCTCATTCATAGCGGGAAGTTAAAAGGAACGCTGAGAAATACTTGTATGGAATTAGGTAAAGCCTATTTGTTATATGAAGGAGGAAAATCTTTTGAGAGCGATAAGCACATCGTTAAAATAGGTGTGCAAGGAGCAAAACGAGTCCTACATCATTTAGGAATGCTAGGTACTTCTTTTGAATTGCCACCAGTGGTTCCTGATAGTGTAGTTGTTCATAGTTCCAAGTGGTTAAGAGCCTCTTACTCTGGATTATTCCATCCTAAAGTTCCTTATGGTAGATTTGTTGAAAAAGGAGAATACATTGCTACTATTACTGATCCTTACGGTTCATTCCGTCATAAGGTAAAATCAAATCAAACAGGTTATATTATAAATGTAAATCAAAGCCCGATGGTATATCAAGGAGATGCCATATTCCACATAACTTCTCATGATGGACAAGAAAAACCTAAGGAAGAAATATAAAGAGTTAAGAGCCCAGCTCACTGATCAGCAAATCGAGGATTACAGCCTTGATATAGCAAATCAGTTAGTGACTCTAGATATATGGAATGATAAAATGTATCACCTATTTCTCAGTATAGAGAAACAAAAAGAAATTCAGACAGATTTCATACTCCACGTTTTACAAGGAAAGGATAAAAATGTTGTGATTTCAAAAAGTAATTTTGAAGATTACAGTATGAATCATTTTCTCTTGACCGATGATACCCTAATTGAAATCAATAAATGGGGAATTCCAGAGCCCGATGGAAATGGAATTCAAATCAACGAAAATCAACTCGATGTGATCTTCATTCCTTTACTAGCTTGTGACCATTATGGAAATAGAATAGGCTACGGAAAAGGTTTTTATGACCGATTTTTAAAAAAATGTCGACCAAATGCGATTAAAATTGGTTTATCATTTTTTCATCCTATAGACAGTGAAATCACCACAACAACCGACGATGTCCCGCTAAACATACTTGTTTGTACAGATAAAATATTTCATTTCGGTTATAAATAACATTTCGTCGTTGAATTGCATGTTTTTTAATCATTGTAATTTGAAACTTTTGTCTTATTTTTCCACTTGTAGCAGATGTTGTATTCTGTTTTTATAACGTTTTTCCCCTAAAAAACGATGCGTCGACATAATCAAATAGGACTTCAAGAAGCTCTTGAAGATTCTTCATACTTCCTCAAGGAGATAGCTGCCATGACTAAAACTGGCGGCTACAGTTGTAATTTAATTACTGGAGCAGTTTTTCTAGATGAAATGGGTATGGAATTGTTAGGTATTCCTCACGATTTCGACTTAAATTTCAATAATGTTTCTCGCTTTTTTGTGAATAAAACGCCAGTAAGTGAACTATTTAGAAAATCTTTAATAGGTGAAGAATCTGTTTTAGATTTGGAAATGATAAAGTTTGATGGCTCTCACTTCTGGGCTAGATTTAATTGCAAACCTTATCAAGAAAATAAAAAAACTATTGCTTTGCGTGGTGTTTTTACAAGTGTAAACCGATATGTAAAAGATGCTATAAAAGCTGAGAAGGACGCTCAAGTTATTCAAGCCCAAAATGAACGTTTAGTGCATTTTGCTCATATAGTTTCGCATAACTTAAGATCTCATGCAAGTAACCTGCAACTCACCTTGCAAACTTTTGATGATGTAAAAGAGCCTGGAGAAGTAGAAGTGTTTAATAGCTATTTACATGATATTTCCTCGAGTCTCAATCAAACGTTGAGACATTTAAATGAAGTAGTGACTATTAATACTGAACTTCAAATAAAGGAAAATGTTGATATTGAAGCGGTATTTAATAAAGTACTTTTAGGATTCAAACAGGAACTAGAGGATATAAAAGCCGTAGTGATTTATGATTTTGCAGAATTGCTATCTGTAGAATATGTTCCAGCGTTCCTAGAAAGTGTTTTTATAAACCTTATTAGTAACGCTATTAAATATAGAGATCCAGCAAGAGCTTTGAAGATTACCGTCAAAACTAAAGTGAGAAATAAACGTCAATTATTAGTCGTGAAGGATAATGGGTTAGGTATTGACTTAGAACGTCACGGGAATAAAATATTTCATATGTATCGCACATTTCATGCAAATGAAGATGCACAAGGAGTAGGGCTTTTTCTAGTTAAAAGTAAAGTCGAGGCTTTAGGTGGCGATATAACCGTAAAGAGTGAGTTAGGAAAAGGAAGTTCATTTTCAATAAGATTCAATTAAAATGTCTCAACCAGCAATTAAAAAAGCCTGTATTATAGATGATGATAAGCTCTACGTGAGTCTTATTAAAATGCTCATTCAAAAAAACAACCTAGCCGATGAGTTACTAATTTTTGAAAACGGAGAAAAAGCGTTTGAATACTTTAAACAGGCATTGAAACAAGATCAAACAACAGACTTGCCTGAGGTCGTCTTGTTAGATCTCAACATGCCTATTATGGATGGATGGGAATTTCTAGAGGCGATTAAACCTTTTGCATCAAAACTCCAAGACATAGACTTAAAGCTAAATGTGGTTAGTTCCACCATAAACCCTGCAGAAGTGAGCAGAGCAAAGAACCATTCAATAGTTAATGATTTTATTACAAAGCCTATCTCAAAAGAAGCGATGATAAAAGCTTTTAAAATTTAAGACTTTTCTGGAAATGCCTTTTTACTAAATAAAATCAATAAGGCAACTCCTATCGTTATGGAGGAATCTGCTATGTTGAAAATGGCATTAAAGAAAGAAAAAGTTTCTCCACCTACCCATGGCATCCAGTCGGGCCATACTCCATCAAATAAAGGAAAATATAGCATGTCCACCACGTGTCCATACCCTATTCCAGCATAACCACCACCATCTGGAAATGCAGTTGCAATGGCTCCATGGTAACTGCCAGAAAAAATAACTCCATAGAATATAGAGTCTATAATATTTCCTAATGCACCAGCAAAAATCAGTGCAATGGAAAGGATAAGGATCTTATGGCCGTTTTTCTTAATGCTGCTCCACAACCAGTAACCTATTCCGCAAACAGCAAATACTCTAAAAATCACAAGAATTAGTTTTCCATACTCTCCAGGAATCTCTGCGCCCCATGCGGCTCCAGCGTTCTCATAAAACATAAGTTTGAACTTGTCGAGATCGTAGATAGGGTTATTAGAGTCTGTAGTAAGTGTGTAATTCAATTTTATATAAATCTTACTTATTTGATCAATAAGAAGAACTATAGAAATAATAAGAATCGCTTTGGATAACTTCATCAGTTGCGTTTGGATAGGAACAAAAATACTACTTAATCCTCAATAGTAATGTCACCGTTAATGGTTTCTATTTTTTGAAGATATAGTTGATTTTTGTGAGAATTATTTTTTTGAATCGCTCCATATTTAGAGTGCATTTCTATAGTTGAGGTGGATTTTGAAACATGCACATCTGCATGAACAGATATGATATGAAAATCACCTTGAATTGCGTTGAGTTTACAATCTCCTGACTGTATATTCACAAACATCTTTTTGAATTGACCACTAATAGTTAAATAAGAACTTCGTGCAGTTATTCTTAGTTCTAGTCCAGCAGGTAGATATAACGTCGCTTTTCCATCTATGATTTTATGAGCACTCAGTTTATCTTGAGGAAAATGAAAGTTAGGATTGAACGGATCAGTGATTTCAAGCGTGTCGTTTACTACTTTGGAGCTTAATAGTATAGCATCTTTATATTCTCCGCCTTGACTTCCTGATATTCTTATTTCTTGGGAAGTAGTAGTTCGTATCTCAAGTTCAATTGTCGATTCTAGTGTGATATCTACCACTTTGACATGCGCATTTGAGTAGATGATGTCGCTTGAATTGCGTTGTGAATACGCTTTCGCGAAAGCGAATAACATCAAAATACAGCTCATAAAAAAACTCCTGTAAACTATAGAAAACCAATGTGATTTTGCCATAATTTAAAGGAGTTGAATATGTGAAACAGCGGTGATTTACTGCTGCATGTTTTTTGCTTCTATACTAAGTGTTGCGTGAGGAACTAATTCCAAGCGCGCTTTTTGAATTTTTTTTCCGGTCACACGACAGATTCCGTATGTTTTATTTTCAATACGGATTTGTGCATTTTTCAAATCTCTAATGAACTTTTCTTGTCTTATAGCAAGTTGAGAACTCGTTTCCTTATTCATGACCTCGCTACCTTCATCAAACGCTTTAAACTGTGGCGCAGTGTCCTCAGTTCCATTGCTGGCGTCATTCATATAGGCACTTTTAATAAGCTCCAGTTGTTTAGTAGCCTCGTCTAGTTTTTCTTGTACTAAAGTTCTAAAATATGCAAGGTCTGCATCACTATACCTTTCTTTTTCTGCGGTATTGCTCATAATTATATTTTTTTAATCTGTATGGTGGTTACAATATCGTCAAATTCAATAATTGTACCATTATCTACAGTTTGTGTTAATGTTAAGCTATCTGCCAGCGTTTCATCTTTAATGTATTGCTCATTTGATGCAACGGCTTCATCAATCTCATCATGCGATTGTATCGTAATATTGATACGATCAGTTACCTCGAGTCCTGAGTCCTTTCTTATATTCTGAATACGATTCACGAGTTCACGTGAAATCCCTTCCTTTTTAAGCTCAGGAGATATCGTTACATCGAGCGCAACGGTAATCCCAGATTGATTTGCAACTAGCCATCCTTCTATGTCTGAAGATGTAATTTCCACATCTTCAAGGGTCAAGATAATTGCATTTCCGTTTACTTCAACTTCTTTTTGACCAGTTTTTTCTAACAAAACGATGTCTTCTTGTTGAAAACTTTTGATTTTCCCAGCTATTTGCCCCATTGCTTTACCAAATCGTGGTCCCAAAGCCTTGAAATTAGGCTTGATTTCTTTCACTAATATTCCGCTAGCGTCATCTATTAATTCAATCTCTTTTACATTTACTTCACTTTTTACAAGATCTGCAATCGCTTCTATTTGTGCTCGGTCATTAGCATCTAGAACCGGTATCATAATACGCTGTAAAGGCTGGCGCACTTTAATACTTTCCTTTTTACGTAACGATAAGGTAAGACTGGATATTACTTGTGCTTTATGCATTTTATCTTCAAGCGCTGCGTCTATTAATGTCTCGTCTGCTTTAGGGAAAAGGGATAAGTGAACACTTTCACTCGCGTCGTTCTCACAAACACTAGTTAAATCGCGGTACAATTGGTCCATAAAGAATGGAGCAATAGGTGCGCCTAATTGTGCCACTGTTTTTAAACAGGTATAAAGTGTCTGGTAAGCAGCAATTTTATCTTGCTCATAACTTCCTTTCCAGAAACGTCTTCTACACAATCGCACATACCAGTTACTCAAGTTCTCAGTCACAAAAGTGGTGATCGCACGAGCTGCTTTAGTAGGCTCATAATCTTCATAGAATGCCGTGGTTACTTTTATCAAAGTGTTTAATTCTGATAGTACCCAGCGATCGATTTCTGGTCTTTCATTCAATGGAATGTCTGCTTCGCTATAAGTGAATCCATCTACGTTTGCATATAAACTAAAGAAGGAATAGGTGTTATAAAGTGTTCCAAAAAACTTGCGCTGCACCTCTGTAATTCCATCGGTATCAAATTTGAGGTTATCCCATGGATTTGCGTTGCTCACCATGTACCATCGAGTAGCATCGGCTCCATACTTGCCTAGGGTTTCAAATGGGTCCACCGCATTTCCTAAACGCTTGGACATTTTCTGTCCGTTTTTATCGAGTACGAGTCCGTTTGAAACTACGTTTTTATATGCTACATCATCGCTTATCATAGTTGCGATAGCGTGTAGAGTGTAGAACCATCCACGAGTTTGGTCTACACCTTCGGCAATGAAGTCTGCTTTTCTAAGTTGGTTTTCTACTTGTTCTTTATTTTCAAAAGGATAATGCCATTGTGAATATGGCATAGAACCAGAGTCAAACCATACGTCGATAAGATCTGCTTCACGAGTTAATTTTTCTCCAGTTTTACCTACTAAATAAATGGCATCAACTACATTTTTATGAAGATCAACTAGGTCATAGTTGGTCTCACTCATGTCTCCAGATTTGAATCCGTCAAATGGATTTGAAGTCATGAATCCAGCGGCGATGGATTTTTCTATCTCGCCCATCAGTTCTTCAACAGAGCCTATGATGACTTCTTCAGTTCCTGTTTCATTTCTCCATATAGGAAGTGGTATTCCCCAGAAACGAGAACGTGATAAATTCCAGTCGTTTGCATTTGCCAGCCAGTTGCCGAATCTTCCTTCTCCTGTAGATTTAGGTTTCCAGTTGATAGACTTATTCAGTTCATGCATGCGATCCTTAAACTCGGTCACTTTTATAAACCAACTGTCTAGTGGATAATACAATACAGGCTTGTCAGTTCTCCAGCAATGCGGATAACTGTGTACATATTTCTCTACTTTAAAAGCACGATTTTGTTCTTTGAGAGCAATCGCGATATCTACATCTACAGAGCGTTCTGGCGCTTCTCCATCTGCAAAATATTCGTTCTTCACATATTTCCCACCTACTTCAGGAAGTTCATCTCTGAATTTTCCTTGTAATGTAACAAGTGGTACTGGATTTTGATTTTCGTCCAGAACCAGCATCGGTGGAATAGGCGGATTTGCTTGTTTTGCAACTAGCGCATCATCTGCTCCAAATGTAGGTGCGGTGTGTACGATTCCTGTTCCATCTTCTGTCGTTACAAAATCTCCTGCGATAACTCTGTAAGCGTCTTGGGCGTTTTCAAACGGTTGTGCATATGGCAACAACTGTTCGTATCTTAAATTTACAAGTGCAACACCTTTGCAAGATCCTAGTACTTGATATGGTATTTTTTTATTAGCTAGTTGATATTCTTGTTTCGCTTTCGCGAAAGCGTCACCTTCAAGAACCTCATACTTCTTACCAAATTGATAACTCACTAATTTCTCAGCAAGAATCACTTGCATAGGTTCGCCAGTGTACTGGTTAAAAGTTTCTACGAGAACGTAATCAATTTTAGGACCAACGGTAAGTGCCGTGTTAGATGGTAAGGTCCATGGCGTGGTCGTCCAAGCTAGGAAAAATACATTCCCGTTATTTTCAAAAGGTAATTTTGATGGGTCTTCTACTTTAAATTGAGCCGTTACCGTAGTGTCCGTCACGTCTTGGTAACAACCTGGCTGGTTTAACTCGTGAGAGCTCAATCCTGTTCCTGCAGCAGGAGAATACGGTTGTATAGTGTACCCTTTATACAATAAATCTTTAGAATAGATTTGTTTCAACAACCACCATACCGATTCCATATACTTGGACTTATAGGTAATATATGGATCTTCCATATCTACCCAATATCCCATGTCATCAGTCACTTTACTCCATATGTCGGTATATTTTAAAACGGCATCTTTACAAGCTTGATTGTATTCTTCTACAGTGATTTTAGTTCCTATATCTTCCTTAGTGATTCCGAGTGCTTTTTCAACACCTAACTCTACTGGAAGACCATGCGTGTCCCAACCAGCTTTACGATTTACTTGATAACCTTGCTGGGTTTTAAAACGACAGAATAAATCCTTTACCGTTCTTCCCATTACATGATGTATCCCAGGCAAACCGTTTGCAGATGGTGGTCCTTCAAAGAAAATAAAAGGCTCATTTCCTTCACGAGTCGTCATGGACTTGTTGAAAATGTCGTTGTCTTTCCAGAATTGTTTGATACGTTCATCAACTTCAGGAAGGTTCAATCCTTTGTATTCATTGAATTTTTTACTCATCACACAGGTGTTTTAAAGCTGGCAAAAGTACGGAAATTTGAAACAATTGCAGTCTATTAAAAGCAACACTGAAAGTAATAGTCGCAAGTGGACGAACCTTTAATGGACCGGCTCTAATTTGCTTTTATAAATAATGGCAGCGCTTGTATAACCGCCTTCAGTACCATCAACAAAATGAATATGATTTTCTTTACGGTCTTGCACATAGCAACTCATTACAGAAGCATAAGTTATATGGACACCGTATTTTATTTTACCTTCTTGTTCTAATAGTTTCAAGTAATTTTCTAGCCTCTCAATTTGTTCAGTGCTACCTTCTATGACCATATTGAGTGATCCATCAATCATTATCGTGTCTGATAATAAGCTTACCTTAGATAAATATTGTTGACCTTCTTTAAAGTACTTGAAATAAATACCACCAAAATTAGTCACAATCCAATGCTTCAATAGATAGCTCAGTTTGTTCTGACCTATACGCGCAATCATTTCTTTTTTTATTTTAGAAAGAGTAGCTTTTAGTTTTAATCGATTCACTGAAATAGGAGTGCGCTCAGATAATGTTCCAAATAACAAGGTTATAATATCAAGAATATCACTGTATAGTTCTGTTTGAGAATCTTCATTAACTGTATTTACAAGTAAACACAATACTTTATGGTCTTTTTGTTTTGGAGATATCTCGTCCCACCGGCATTCCATACCGTTGAGATTAATTTTACTATTGAGGTTAGTAGGGATGCTTTTTTTAGTCACATCGTTTTTAATTTGGCTTTCGGCAAATTTTAATCCGTGGCCTAAAACTACAGGAACAGTTAAGTATTTATTTAATTTGGATTTAGCTAATCGAAGCGAATAGCCATTTTCAATAATTTTGCTCACGCGCATACTTCCCACTATTAAAGTTAGTGCGAGGTTTTTTTCCACATGAATTCTATAGGTTTCTAGTGCTTGGTTTACTTCTTCTATAAAGCTGTCATGAACTAGAAATGTAGCTCCATCACCACCAAAAAAATAAGGAACTTCTGTCTCAGATAGGTTTCCTTTAATTTGATTAATTACAGTTACCACACTGCCAGTTGCTGCTAAGTTAACTTCATTGTGAAAACCATTTGCTACAGCATACGTGCTGTCTTTTACATCTGCAACTACGACATGCCAGTCTTGCGGAACGTTACAAAAGTATTTATCATTCCTCACCAGTTTATGAACTGGAGATTTATTGGCCTTTAAAGAAGAATAAAAGTGTTTCGTGGATTTCATGATTTTAATTAGTCATGTAAATTTAGGAAGATGAACAAATATGAAATCATAATTAACTTTTTGTGTGTAGGAGTGAAAAATTAAGATTGTAATACTTCATTACAGACCATTAATTTATCTAGTAAATCCTTAA
This sequence comes from Nonlabens sp., assembly GCF_051251825.1. Taxonomy (GTDB): domain Bacteria; phylum Bacteroidota; class Bacteroidia; order Flavobacteriales; family Flavobacteriaceae; genus Nonlabens. Next base: position 365,735 of record NZ_JBPOGG010000001.1, read on the forward strand.
ATTTAAAACCTACAATTCACACAGTAAAAGTTATTCATGTCACAAGACGTTATTGAGTCTAAGGCCGTTCTGGAGCCTTTTCCTTATCATAAAAAGTTGAGAGATCATTTAAAGAGTCGTAAAAAGACCTGGCAATGGTTTAAAGATGAGAAAGTAAAAACCCAGCAAATAGAATCTTTTAAAAAAGACTTGCTTAAAAACACCTACCGACTGGATCAAGACAGCCATGGTAAGTTGTATCAAATGGCACAAGAAATCTGTAAAGATTTAAACATAGATGCTCAAGTCACTTTTTATCAAGAAAATAATAGCTTGCAATTAAACGCCAGCATCTCAGTCATAGAAACTGAGGCTCATATCGTCCTTTCTGGAAATATTTTACAGTTACTAGATGATAAACAACTCAAAGCATTACTAGCTCATGAGCTATCCCATTATCTATTTTTTAAAATTGAAGATGGAGATTATGAAGTCACGCAACGCATTATTCTTGCGCTAGCAAACGACTCACGTAGTGAAGATAGTATTATTGAAACGGCACGTATTTTTCAATTGTACTTAGAGCTTTTCTGTGATGCTGGAGCTTTTAAATCTTGCAGAGAACACTACACGGTAATCCAGATGTTGATCAAACTCAATACCGGACTTGCTGAAGTAAATGCCCAAAGCTACCTGGATCAAGCCAAAGAAATTATCAATCAAGATGATGAGGCCACAAATCAACAAACACACCCAGAATCTTACATGCGTAGCATAGCGCTGGATTTAAAAGCGCGCAATGCCCAAGATTATTTTGAGGAGTTGAATAGACTGATTGAAGGGAAATGGGATATTAATAGTCTCGATATTTTTGAACAAGAAAAGACAAGAAAACTCTCTAGAGATTTCATGCAACTTATTCTAAGACCACAATGGATGAATTCCAGTGCTGTGCTCAATCTCGCTCAACAGTTTTTTCCAGATTTCAATAAAACAGAAGAACTAGATACCACCGAATTAAAAGAACGATTAAAACACACCACACCGAGTACAAAAAGTTACTTGTGTTATGTTTTACTGGATTTTGCTCGAGTAGATAGCACTCTTGAAAAATTACCACTGGCACACACACTTGAAATAGCTGAGCTATTAAATCTTGTGGAAGATTATGAACGAGTGGTAAGAAAAGAATTGAAACTTACTGTGCGCAGTTTTAAAGATTTAAAAGAAGAAGCGATGAAAGATTTAAGTCGCGTGAATGAGAACCAAGATAACAGCATCTACGATAATGAGTGATTATAAAGCAAGTTTTTTCAGTCTGCTGGATGAGGTAAAGGATCATGGAGGCAGTACTACATCAGATTTTATCGCGCGCGTTTTACCGCTTATTGAGAAAGCACATTTCTTAAGATCACGTAATCTGGTACTCGGTATTTATTCCATAGATGATATTTATTTCAATGGCAGAATCCTAGCCATAGACTCTGAAGGAAAAGAATTTAGAAAAGGAACCAGAAAACCATTTAGCAAACCTAAACAGCGCTATGCGGTTGAGGTAAGCGGAAATTACAGCGAGATCAGTAAATTGGAAGGAGATGATCTTGATCGAAATATCTACGATGATGAGGCAATCCAAGAAGATGCAGAAAAGCCCATTTCTAAACCGGTCTATTTACCATTTTATAAAAGTTGGGATCTTAAAACAGGTCATTATGATCCTATAACTGAGATTTTTACTCTAGGTTTTATAATGGCATCAGTCGCTTATGGAATAGACTTTAGAGATACTGAGGAACTCAAGCGTTTTGTAGAAAATAGAGAACGATTGTATTTCTATAATAAAGAGTTGCACCCAACCGTGCATCACGTGATCAGAGAAATGACTCCTTTATATAGAGAAGATCGTGCGCCTAGTCTGGAAGAAATAATCGCAAAACTCAAAAACTACAGAGATTTCAATCCTGAAAATTATGTGGATTTAACCGCTACTGAAGGTTTCCGTAATTTGAATCTTTCGGATCGTGGTAGTTATATTCTCGATAAATTAAAACGTAGGTTATTTGATATTTCTCGCAGGAACAAACTGCTTTATTTTAATGATCGCGGTGGCTTTTTAAATCTTACAGAGGCATCTGTTCCTATGTTGTTGGATTATAAAAATATCAGTGAGAAGGATTTGATTTTTTGGAACGCTCATATCCACACGCAGTTCATTTCAAAGAAAAAAGTCAACTTAAATAGATATTTAGAAATTGATAGAAATAGATTTTTAGGTCCAGCGCTCAATAAAATCAGGCTCGAGGCACGCAAGAGTAAAAATGAATATGGTTTTGATCAATTGCGAGTCGTCGTGGCATTTTTACACTGGTATAATTTTAAAGAAAGTAGTGATGAACGTATCAGTTCGCCGTTGCTATTATTACCGGTTTCTTTAACTAAGAAGAAAGGCGTTAAAGACCGTTTTGAACTCACGGTAAATGATACTGAGGCAGAGATTAATCCGGTGCTGAGTTATTACCTCAAGGATCTTTATGACATCGATTTACCAGATTTTGTAGATTTAGAATCCAGCTCTGTAGAAGAATTGATCCAGAGTATAAAAAACCAAATCTCCCTAGGCGGAACAGGAATCGATTTGAGATGGAGAGATAAGCCCAAAATCCAGCTCATTCACAAACTGGCTAAACGCAACTTCAAACTTAAAAAACGCAAACTTTCTAATCGTAATTCAGGATTAAGCACTCGTAGTTATGACTACTCTTATGATGATGAGCACATGAAACCGTTAGGACTTGCGATTTTTAATAACCTCATTGCCAAAAAACACAACGAGCTCGAGTACATCATTAATGAAGATATCAATCCTTACAGTGATCTCGCGGTAGCAGAGCAACGTCGCAGTTTTTATCACACAGATAATGACGGCGAAGTGAATCCGCTGGTGTGGGAAGTAGATACTTGTAACATGACCATCGGTAATTTTAAGTACCGCAAGATGAGTCTAGTACGTGATTATTCTGAAATTTTAAAGGCCGATATTAAGGATGAGGTTTTTGATGAACTCTTCAGTGATCAACCTAGAAAAATTAATCTGGACGGTTATCAAAAAACCAGTCTGGACCAGTTATATCCTATCATTCAGTCCGATCCTACGCAGTCGCAGGCTGTTTTAAAAGCACGCTCTGGAGAGAATTATATCATTCAAGGACCACCTGGAACCGGTAAATCTCAAACCATTACTAATCTCATTGCAGACTATGTCGCGAGAGATCAAAAGGTGCTGTTTGTATGTGAAAAACGGGCCGCTTTGGACGTGGTATTCCACCGTTTGAAAAACAAGAAACTGGATGAATTATGTTGCTTAATCCACGATTCCCAAACCGATAAAAAGGCCTTTATCATGAATCTCAAGGATACCTATGAGGCGTTTATGAAGAAGGATATGAGTACGAGCACGCTTTCGCGAAAGCGTGAAAAAATAATCCACGAGATTGAAACACATCTAGGGAAACTAGAACATTTTCACAAGAGCATGCGTGATGGTGAGCCACCACTTTATGAGCTTTTTCAAGTGCTTATTGCGCATTACCAAAGCAAAGAAAAACTGGATGATACCGAGTTGATTTACGTGCCTTTCTATGATGAATGGATTACAAATGAAACCTGGATTACTGAAATGATTGCTCAAATAAAGTTGAACGATCATGGGCAAAACATATCAGATTATGCTTTTAATGGATTATCGCAAGAGTTGCTCGATGCGCCTAATTCTAAAGGAGCGGTACTGGAAAAAATTGAAGCAACCATCAGTTTATTAGACGCTTTAAATGAGTTGCTGGATGAGCAAGAAGTCCCTATTAAAAAACAATCTGTAGGAGCATGGAGACAGGAATTTGAGTTTGCCGTAAGAGTTTCAAAAATAGTCGCTCAAAATGCAATAGGGATTTTTGATACGAGTACCATAAGCGCATCTAACCTCGATAATCTTAACAGGCGTATTGAGAAACAACGCAGGTTACATCAAAGTCTTATCAAAGAAAACAGCAATTGGACTCAAAAATTAAATGCAACCGATGCTCAAATTGCCCAACAACAATGGCAACGACTCGATGGTAGTTTCTTCAAGTTTTTAAATCCTAGTTGGTATAAATTAAAAGGTCAAATCAAAAGTGCTTATAATTTTAAAGCACACAGTATTGAACCTACTATAGAAACCGTACTCAAGACTTTAAATGAGGAATATCAAGCGCTAGAATCACTTGAAGAACAACGAGAAGAAGGAGCAAGTAAATTTGGTCTTGAAGATTTTGTAAGCGATTATGAATGGATCAAAAAACAACAGCAACAACCAGATGATATCATAAAAAGCTGGATGGCGACAGATCATACGGCTTATGTAAACAGTTTGTTAGGTTTCAAATCTAGTTTTGATGAACTGGATGCAAATCTCAACCAGTTATTTGCTCATTATAAAGATGACTCGCTGACTGATCTAGAAGATAAATTACAACGTGGTCGAGCGTCTATTCATACTATAGGGTTATTTACTCCTTATATTAAACAATTACATGGTACGACTCAGGAAATGCAAAACAACCTGCGCCGTAAACCATGGCAAACAGATGATATCGCCTTTCACACGGCTTATAAATCCATTAAAGAAGTGTATGATAAAGAACCTGTTTTTTCTCAAACGAGTGAAGACAGCCTGGCAAACTCTGTACGTAAAATAGATTCTTTACTGGACGGTTATTATGATTCAAATGTGGCTTATATACGTTCTAAAATTAGAGATAAGTTTCTAAACAAAGTACGCATTACAGAGTCTGTGGCCGCACAATTAACAGTAGAGGAAAAGATTCTTAAAAAAGAATACAATGCTTCTCGCAGGATTTTAGAAAATGAGTTTGGTAAAAGCATGCGTTATAAATCCATACGTGAACTCGCTACTGGAGAAGCACAAGATATTATGACGACGTTAAAACCAGTATGGTTAATGAGTCCGTTGAGTGTAAGTGATTCTATGCCTATCGATACTTCAATTTTTGACGTGGTGATTTATGATGAGGCTTCTCAAATTACCGTGGAAGAAGGTGTGCCATCACTATTTAGAACCCATCAAACCATAATCGTAGGTGATGAAATGCAAATGCCGCCTACAAATTTCTTTAGTGCAAATAATACCGACCAAGAAGAAGACGAGGAGGAAATCGAGGAGAAAACAGGAATCATGCTCGATGCAGATAGTTTGCTTAATCAAGGCGCACGCAAATTAAGTTCTGTGATGCTGGGATGGCATTACCGCAGCCGTCGTGAGAGTTTGATAAGTTTTAGTAACGCTGCTTTCTATAAAAGAAACTTACTTACCATTCCAGACAGCCGCATCGCACGTACGGGAATAGAACCACTGGAACCTATTATAAATCCAGATCAAGAGATAGATACTCAAGATGTGTTGAGCCGCAGTATCAGTTTCCATTATATGGAAAATGCGATTTATCACAAACGAGTCAATAAAGATGAGGCGAGTTATATTGCAAATATGGTGCGCACGTTCCTCATGGAAGACGTGAAAAAAAGCATAGGTATTGTCGCATTTTCTATGGCACAACAAGCCGAAATAGAAGAAGCACTAGACAAACTGGCGCTGGAAGATCCACATTTTGGAAAGTTACTGGAAGAAGAATACCAGCGTACTGAGGAAGATCAATTTGTAGGGCTGTTTGTAAAAAATCTAGAGAATGTTCAAGGTGATGAGCGTGACATTATTATTATGAGTATTTGCTACGGTTTTAATAATCAAGGCAAGATGTTTATGAACTTCGGGCCTATTAATAGACGTGGTGGAGAGAAACGACTCAATGTGATTTTCTCAAGAGCTAAGCGCAATATGATCGTGGTATCTTCTATTCAGGCATCAAATATCAAGAACGATTATAATGAAGGAGCAAATTATTTTAAACGTTTTCTCGCTTACGCGAAATTTATTAGCGACGGGCAGTTAGAACTCGCAAATGGCGTTTTAGATAGTTTACACCTCGATGATGATGCCGAAGAACGAATCAAGCGACTGCCTATCATCAATCAGCTTAAAAAGGCGCTTGAAAAAGAAGGCTACATAGTAGATAATGCAGTAGGGCAATCGCATTTTAAATGTGATCTCGCTTTGCGTAAAACAGATAGTGATTCTTATGCACTCGCCATTTTAATAGACCGCTCAACTCATTATGCCACAGATGACATACTGGAACAATACAGCCAGAAACCAGCAGTTTTGAGAGCCTTTGGATGGAAATTACAGCATGTATATAGTAAAGACTGGCTAGAACAACCAGAACGTGTCCTTGAAAAAATCAGACAAAAACTAGAAGGCAAAGAAGAAGAACTTGAGGAACTCGAACTTGAACCTGAATTCGAACTTGAAAATGAAAATGAATTTCAAAATGAAGTAGATGCTGTTGCAGCAATAAAACCTATTACTGAAAGCCTAAAAACTTCAACACCTCAAGAATTTGAAACGGAACTTGAACCTAAAACAGAACAAAAACATCAAAGCAATCTCACCTTTAAACGCTACGAGTTTGTGGAAGGTTCCAGTAATAAATATTGGGAAATCGCTGTAGATGGATTTGATATTGTAACTCGATACGGCCGTATAGGAAATCAACCTCAAGAAAATAGAAAGAGTCTAGATGATCAGGTGGCTGTTCTTAAAGAGGAACTAAGATTGATAGGAGTAAAGACTAGGAAAGGTTATCGACCGGTGTAAACAAGCAAGACGCGCTATAAATCTCTATTCTTTTCCTAAAGGCAGACTTAAGTCTGCCCTCAGGAAAACTAGGTTAAACTAAGATTATAGCTAACCTATTTCCCTCTTTTCCAAAGGGAAATATTTGAACTCAATTATACGATTTTCAACTTTCAACTTCAACTTCAACTTCAAGTTCTAATTCAGTAACTATTCCCACTTCAACTGCATGCGCTTGATTCTATCGGCAAGCTTTTCACTAGATAACTTTTCGCGTAAGCGGTCTGTGATGATAGGGAAAGAAAATGGCGTAGGTTTTTCACAGGCTTTCCAAATGATTTCTTGTTGCTGGATGCGTTCTAGCGCTTCTCTTAAACGGTATTCTTCAATCGCATTTTCAAAAGTTTCTGTATAAGCCTGGCGGAATAACAAATTATCAGGTTCATTATCACGGAACACTTCAAAAAGCAGCTGACTGCTGTTTTGTAAATGCTTGGTCTTGATTAATTTATTTGGATACCCAGAAAATACAAGTCCTGAGATGACGGCAATATCTCTAAATTTTCTTCTTGCCATTTCAGTGGCGTTCATGCTGGCTTGCAGGTCTTGAGAAAGCATGTCTGGAGTAAGTAAATCGTTATCTAGTATCTCTTGCATGTCAAATTCTAAATCGCTCAATATCTCAAAACCATAATCGTTAAAAGCTAGTGAGAAAGTGATAGGTTTTAACAAACTAGCACGATATGCGATGATTCCTGCCATAGCCTCGTGGACAAATCGGCCTTCAAATGGGTAAAATACCGCATGGTAACCTTCTCGAGTTTTAAAAGTCTCAATGAGAAATTCATTCTTCTGTGGAACGATGCTTTCTCGCTGCTGTCTTTTGATGATATCTTTAAGCGCTTTAACTTCTGGAGTGCGCTTTTTACCCGTTTGAAAATTCTCCATCTCGTCACGTAGGAGTTCGCCTAGTTGTGCGCTCAATGGTAAACGACTTCCCTGCCAGTTAGAGACTCGTGCTCTTTTTTTAGAAGATAATCGCACTTGTGCCACCATTCCTTTTAAACGCACAAATTCTAGGGTTCTTCCTCCTAAAACAAATACATCACCACGAGATAATTTGCTTACAAAGTATTCCTCAATACTACCTATGTAGCCACCAGAAACAAATTTTACCGTCACGGTCGTTCCAGTCACAATCGTTCCCATTTGTAATCGATGACGCATAGCAACCTTTCTATCATCTATAAAATACCGACCGGTATCGTCTATTTTCACCTTTTTATATTCATCATAAGATTGCAAGGAAGAACTACCGTAAACTATAAAATCGAGACACCATTTCCATTCATCCTCTGTAATAGCGGCATAGCAAAATGTGTTTTTCACTTCGGGATAAATCTCATCAGGATAAAAGCCACCAGATACCGCGAGTGTACAGAGGTACTGAATAAGCACATCATAACATAAAATATAAGGCAGTCGGTCTTCTACGGCTTGTGTTGCGACGGCTTTTTGTAATGCGCTAGCTTCTATTAATTCGAGTGCATGTGTAGGTAAAAAATGGATCACACTGGTTTCTCCAGGTCTATGACCAGAACGACCTGCACGTTGTAGAAAACGAGCCACACCTTTAGGTCCACCGACTTGTATGATGGTTTCTACTGGAGCAAAATCTACTCCTAAATCCAGTGATGAGGTACAAACACAAGCTTTTAGACTTTCGTTTCTAATCGCATTTTCTACCCAAATGCGAGTTTCTTTATTAATCGAACCATGATGCATCGCTACTTCACCAGCAAATTCGGGATATTGTGTCATTAATGACTGGAACCACAGCTCACATTGCGCACGAGTATTAGTAAAAATCAAGGTAGAGCGACTGGAATTGATAATCGCCACCACTTCCTTTAGCAGGTGTAACCCGAGATGACCACGCCATGGAAATTTATCCATGCTCTCAGGAATTATGGGCTGAACTTTTATGTCTTTTTTGATATTGGCTTTGATAAGTACACTTTCGCGAAAGCGTGTTTCATCAACTCCTAACAGTACTTCACGAGCTTGTTCAAGATTACCAATCGTAGCACTAATTCCCCAAACTCTAATTGATTTACTTAAGCCTAAAAGTCTGGAAATCCCAAGTTCCATTTGTACGCCACGTTTTGTACCAAGGAGCTCGTGCCACTCATCAATGATGATGGCTTGGCAATCTTTAAAGATTTTTGCATGGTCTTTTGAGCCCAGTAATAGGTGCAAACTCTCTGGTGTAGTGATGAGTAAATCGGGCATGGATTTGCGCTGTGCCGTACGTTCTTTAGTCGTCGTATCACCACTGCGTATTCCGACTGTAAAGGGCAAATCGATCCCATCTACAAAGCGTTGGGATGCTTGTGCAATCTCTTGAGAAAGCGACCGCAAAGGAGTAATCCATATCGCTTTGAGTCCTTTTTTAGGTTTCTTTTTATAGTCGGGATTCTTCTTGATGTAATCCAGAACAACAGCTACCCAAAGGGCATAAGTTTTTCCACTACCAGTAGGTGCGTTCAACAAACCATGTTTACCCGATAAAAAAGCATCCCAAGTCTTTTTTTGAAATGGAAAAGCATCCCAACCTTGCTGGTGGAAGTAATCTTCGGCGATATGGAAAAGCTCTTTACGATTCATAAAGTGGTAGAGCGCAACTGTATTATCAAGGCGCCTTTACAAATCTCAAGGTTTCTTTATGATCATCCTGTGATTGTATTGTTAAAAAGTACAATCCAATTGTGAGTTGAGATATATTTATAGTGCTATTTTCATAAAAATCGGTTACTATTAATTTACCAGATACATCATAAATGCTATAGGATATGATTGTTTTATCAGTTAAAATTGAGATGTTATCTTGACTAGGATTAGGGTAAAGAGACGTGTTTTTAGCTGGTTTAATTTCTGTATTGTTGAGTACAGCACAATACTGATTTGTGAATTGACTATCATAATGTTGTGTGTGAAAATCAATCATAGAAAGTGCTAAGGAATCTATAACAGCGTCGCGATTGGTACTATTAAATCTCAAGTTGGAATTCAGTTCGATTTGAATGGCATTGATCTGGCTTGTGTTATCACTGGATCCATGTCTTCTCGTATTATATCCGCCAGCAAAATAAGGTTCTGTTCCTTGAGGTGCTGGATCAAAACTGCTGGGAACTGCATGAAAACCACGATTAGCAATGATATCACCAAAACTACTCGTTCCACGCAAGAGCTGTGCGAGCGTTAAATTTTGCTGGTTGCTGTTTGACAAGGTTCTGATGCTATTGTCTTGAGCCGCTGTATTCGTGTTTAAGTAATTATCTGTTTGCTGTAATTCTGCACTGGTAAGAAGATATCCTAATTCTATACGCTGTATGGTATGGCCATGACCATGCATGTCATAAAATGTTCCCGTTCCATAATCTTGAATTATTTGAGCTTTTGCAGCGTCTATGAAGTTATGATAGTTATTCCAGCTCTGAATAACCGTAGGATCGCCGTTTGCGGCATCACCTACATCTCGGTTAGCATCAAATTTTTTACGATGCAATAAATTAATAATGACGTGCGGATAGCAACCAGTTTCTGCGAGTATAGCGTTATCTACTCCACGAGTAACTTCTTGAGTAAATGAGTCTCTTATGGTCACGCAACCCGTACAATTGCGATCAGGTATGCTAGCAGGCTCTAAATAACCTCCATGAGGCGAAGAAATCACTATTGGTAAATTACCAGCTCTATATTCAACATAACCTGTTGCGTCTATATAAGTGTTGCCAGGAATGTAATTTTGAGCAAAGGATAGGAAACCTAATCCTATTATAATGTAATTAACGAAATAGAAAATAATTAAGGTCAGCTTGCTCATGAAATGGTAATTTACAAAAATCCGCCATCAGATGGGATGAGTGCTTTTAAATCATCTAAAGTATTTGCTTCTTCAATAGGTTTATCTTGACGCCATCTTATGATTCTAGGGAATCGAGTTGCTACTCCAGATTTATGTCTTTTACTAGGTGCGATACCTTCAAAGGCTATTTCAAAAACGTGGTGTGGTTTTACAGAACGCACGGGACCAAAACGTTCCAAGGTGTTTTTCTTGATCCAAGCATCTACTTTTCTAAATTCTGCATCAGTGAGTCCTGAGTAAGCTTTTGCAAAAGTGACGAGTTCTCCATCTTGCCAAAGTCCAAAGGTATAATCGGTATATAAATTTGCTCGGCGTCCATGACCACGCATGGCATAAGTGAGTACGGCATCTACAGAAAACGGATCTACTTTCCATTTCCACCAGTCGCCTTTTTTACGACCTACGAGATATGGACTATCTTTTCTCTTCAACATCAATCCTTCAGATTTACGCTCGGCACTGCGTTCTCTTTCATTTGCAACTTCTTCCCAAGTGGAGAAATGCATAGTTTCTGAGAGAAGTAGAGGCACTTGGTTTGAACTTGAATCTGAAGTTTGAACTGAGGCAACGAGTTGGTCTAGTAAAGCTCTACGTTCTTGAAAAGGTAATTCTCTAATGTCTTTACCTTGCCACTCGAGTAAGTCATAAGCAACGATGACCACAGGAACATCTGCCAGTAATTTTTTACCTACTGTTTTGCGACCTATTCTAGTTTGAAGATCATTGAAATTGAGAATTTGGCCATCTTTATAAGGTAAAATTTCTCCATCTATGACGGTTCCGTCTGGTATGACGTTGAGGAATTGCTGGAACTCAGGATATTTATCGGTAACGAGTTCTTCACCACGTGACCAAACAAAAATCTCACCAGCACGTATAATAGTTTGTGAACGTATTCCATCCCATTTATGCTCAGCGCTCCATTGGGTAACATCACCTAAATCTTTTACTTTACCTTCTACGGCATAAGCGAGATAAAACGGATAAGGTTTACCACGCATGGCCACTTCATTATCTTCATAAACGAGTTCTTGAAAAGTGGTGTTTTCTCCTGTCCAACTTCCCATTAATTTATGAGCTAGGATGTCTTTATCTATGCCTGTAGCTTGAGATAATGCTCGGGTCATCAACTTTTGAGAAACTCCTATTCTAAAACCACCAGTCATGATTTTATTAAATACAAATCGCTCGTAGTAATTAAGTTTCAACCAGTTTTCTTGAAGATATTCTTTCTTGTAGTCATCATCTTTTTTGCGCAGTTGTATGAGTTCTTGAATAATTTGAGAAAGTGATTTCTCAGAAGATTCATTAGTCGTGGGAAGTATTAATGCAATCGTTTCTGCAAGATCACCTACGATGTGATAGGATTCTTCAAACAACCATAAAGGAATGCCACTAATTTCAGTCGCCCATTCTCTCATGAGAGTAGTGTTCACTGGTCGTTTAGGGCGACGATGTGATAGTATGGCAATGGTCCAAAGTTTATCCTCGTCAGGAGCGGTTTTAAAATACTCAGTTAATGCCGCAACTTTGAGCGTGGTTTTATTTGTACCGTCTATGATTCTTATGAGTTCTGCAAACTGTTTCATGGCGCTATGCTTGAAGTTGTACTTGAACTTGAAAAGGATTCCTTGATTTGCTGAGAATCTTTCTGATTGCTCATATTTTTAGAAGATGAAAAGTTTGTGTTTGATGATTTTACCTCTTTAGTAGAATCTGAAATTACGGAGTCGGTTTCATCATTTGAACTTTCTTTTTCATTGAGATTTTCACCTTCATATTGTGTGCGCTCACTGATAGCGTTGAGTCCTTTTTCTTCTCTTAAATATCTTGCAAAAATATCTTGATAACCGTGAGTAGTAATGACATTTTCACAACCTGTGGCGTCTATACTATTTAATAAGCCGTCCCAATCGCAGTGGTCTGACAGTACAAAACCTTTATCGATAGCGCGTCTTCTCCTTGCTCCACGGAAAGCCATCCAGCCACTAGCACTAGCTGTGACATAAGGAACCATTTTACGCATCCATGGACTACCGTGTGCACTAGGTGGCGCTACTACTATATTACCTACAAGTTCTTCCTTAGTAGTTTCTTTAGTTATTAAATAAGTCGGCGGAAAATCGATGAGTTCTCGTAGTACTTCAGTCATTTTATAGACCGCACCATGGCAATAGATTTTCATTTGTGAAGTATCGAGATGCTTGATCAACCGTTGCGCTTTACCTAAGGAGTAAGCAAAAAGTACCGAGGTTTTACCATCGGCATGATTTTGTGTGCACCAGTTATTTACGTCATCCATGACTTGTGATTGTGCTTGCCACTTAAAAGCTGGTAAACCAAAAGTACATTCTGTGATAAACGTATTACATTTCACGGGTTGATATGGAGTAGAGATTCCATCATCTTCCGTTTTATAATCTCCTGTAAATACCCAAACTTCATCTTTGTGTTCTACACGTATCTGGCTGGAACCTGGGATATGTCCAGCAGGATGAAATGAGAATTTCACGTTGTTGATGAGCAGGTTTTCGCCGTGAGCGATTCCAGAAACATTAATATCACCTAATCGATGTGATATGATAGGTACATTATCGTGATGAGTGATGTAATTTTTGTGTCCCCAGCGGGAATGGTCTGCATGGCCGTGTGTGATAAGCGCTTTTTCCACGGGCTGCCATGGATCGAGATATACTCCAGCGGCGTCGCAGTAAATTCCTTTATTAGTAAATTGAAGTAGTGGTTTGCTCATTGCTTAAAATTAAGCACTGAGCAGGAGAATTGCCTTGGGATTAAGAGAATTTTATTACACTAGATACCTTCTAGTGCATCATTATTTTCCTCAAGATCATTTAAATTATCTTCTAGATTTTCCAGAATACTTTCTTCGGCCTTTTTTAAGAGAAAAACCTCCATCATTTGGATTTTTAATCCATCCAGTGCAGTAATAAGCTGGTCGTAACGATCTTGTTGCGTTGATACTTCATAGCTATTATGAGTCAGTAAGGCGTGATATGATTTTACCCGAGTTTCAAGTACTTTTAATCGTGATCTCACGGGTTGTTTGTTGAGTTCTTCGGGAAGGCTTACATCCATGTCATCTACGGCAAGTATAAGACGTTCTGCTGCTGCAGTTGAGTGATCAAAGTTTTCTAATTCAGTAATGAATTTTTGGTAAGCAACCCAAGTGGTGTTGAATCGCGCCGCATCTCCTATCAACTCCATTTGAGAAACGGCTGGATCAAATGCAATTTCACTTTCTGTATTATTGGACTCAATGGGAGCATTTTTCTCACCACAAGAAACTATTAAAAATAATAAAAGTATAAATCGCATGAGTAGTAAACGTTGAAGTACAAAGATGATTATAAAGTAGGTAAAAAAAAAGTGCCGTGATTTCTCACGGCACTTTCTAAATTAAAGAGATGATAGATGATTATTTATCTTTCATTTCTTCATTATACTCCTCAGTTGCATCTAAGTACTTTTGAGTAGTACTTTGCTTTCTATTACTATTAATTTCTTCCATGTATTCTTCCATGGCATCTTCTTTATTATCTACATACTTTTTACGAGCTTCAATGATTTCTTCTTCTAGATCATCAAATGCTTCTTGAAGTTCTTCCATGTTCTCTTTATTATTCTTCATAGAAGCTTTTTCACCAGTAAGTTCAGATTCGTACTCATTTAATTCCTTCTCGACGTCTTCTATAGCATCTTGAACATCATCAATTCTTAAATATTCAGGAATGGAAGCTTTAAATTTATTAAAACTTGCTTTCAAGCTTTCGCTATTATTACTTAGGTCTGCTTCTTTCATGGAAGGTAAAGCCATAACGTCTTGTCTAAACATAGCATAAGAGTCGTAACCTTTAATAGCAACAATTTTATTGTCTTTTACTTCTACATTACTTTCAAAATCGTTTGCCATTGTAGTAACTTTCTCTTTAGTATAAGAGGCTACTTCTTCTGTAGTTTCTTCAACGTCGTTTGCTGCGTCTTGAGCCATTTGCTCAGTATCTTCCATAGCTTTCTCCATTTCCTTTTCTTGTTTTTCATTACAAGAAGTTAATGCGACTGTTGCAAACATTGCGGTAATTATTATCTTTTTCATAGTTTTCGTTTTTAAGTTGTGACAAATGTATGTCGATTATATTATCTTAAAAATTATTTATAACTAATTTTTAGTTAATCATTTATATCATTTATTAAATTAATTAACATAATTGTTGATTTTACGCTTTCGCGAAAGCGAGATTCTCAATTTGTTAAATTTTACCACTAAATATTAAGAATTACAGAAAATAGAGTGACTATATTTACCAACCTTAAAACAACATATGGCTACTAAAATCTTGATAATAGGTGCTTGCGGGCAAATAGGAACGGAATTAACGATGCGACTGCGTGAAATATATGGAAATGATAATGTCATTGCTGGTGATATAAGAGAAGGCAGCGAGGAATTAATGCAATCTGGGCCTTTTGAGATTGTAGATGCTACGGATAAGAGTTCTATTGAAAACGTTTGTTTATACTACGAGATTACTGAAATTTATTTAATGGCAGCCATGTTAAGTGCCACTGCTGAGAAGTATCCTAAAAAGGCATGGAATCTTAACATGGATTCTCTTTTTCATGTGTTGAATATTGCTAAGGAAGGAAAGATTGATAAGATTTTCTGGCCGTCGAGTATCGCGGTTTTTGGACCTACTACGCCTAAGGAGAATACTCCACAACAAACCGTAATGGAGCCTAGTACTGTTTATGGAATTTCTAAACAAACTGGTGAACGCTGGTGTGAGTATTACCATAATAAATATGGAGTAGATGTGCGCTCGATACGCTATCCAGGATTAATATCATGGAAAACACTGCCTGGTGGAGGAACTACAGATTATGCTGTTGAGATTTTCCATGAAGCTTTAAAAAATAATCACTACGATTGTTTTCTCAAAGAAGATACTAGCTTGCCTATGATGTATATGGAAGATGCTATAAAAGCTACCGTTTCCATCATGCAAACTATACCTGTGAATATTAAACAGCGCAGTTCTTACAACCTTGCTGGAATGAGTTTTACACCACAAGAAATCGCAGCCGAGATTCAAAAGCATTTACCTCAATTTACTATTAATTATGAACCAGATTTTAGACAAGCAATTGCAGATAGCTGGCCTGGATCTATAGATGATAGTGTTGCAAGAGAAGATTGGGCATGGAGTCATGATTATGACTTACAAAAAATGGTTAAAGAAATGCTAGATAACCTTAAATAACTTACGGTTTCATTATAGGTCTTTTTATATTTGCACTTTAAATTATAGATATGTCATTCTCAAGTTTATTTGAATCTGGTGAAAGCGCCAGAAATAAAAGTCATTTTGCTACGATAGTAAGCATAGCTCAATCTCATGAAAATATTTCTCCTGAGGAAATGATTGTGATTATGCGTTTAAAATCTAAGCTAGATATATCTGACTCAGATTATGCTGCTATTTTAAAGAATCCTGCAGCTTATCCTGTAACGCCTCCTACTGATAGTGAGGAACGTATTCAATGGTTGCATGATTTATTTAAAATCGTATTTGCAGATCATGCTATGGATGAAAATGAGCATAAATTATTGAAAAGATATGCTACAGCTATAGGTTTTAACGATGTAGATGCTGAGTATCTAGTGAAACGCTCAATAGAGATTTTTTCTGGGCACTTAAACCTAGAAGATTATAGATATTTACTAAATAAAGATCGCAAGTAAGGAATTACTTGAATTTTTTAAGATTGAGCCTTTTATAAATGGTGTTTAACAACTCATCATCTGTATAAGGCTTTTTTACTACGTCCTTAAATCCTGCTTTGCGATAAGCAGCGATCTCTTCAGGTAAAGTTTTTGTGGTGACAGCGATAATAGGAATCTTCTTATTATGATCGTTTGAAAATTCGTTGATAAGACTCATTAATTCTATGGCATCCATGTGAGAGATGGAAGATGACATTAAAATAAGATCGTAATCGTCTTTTTCTACAGTTTCTAAAAGTTGTTTAGGGTCTGTGTAGACTCGAGTGTCAAAATTACCAGAGCTTACTAACACTTTTAACGCAGTCATTTGAGTAACGCTGTTGTCCTCTGCAACGATGGTGCGTACTTTTTCAGTAAGATGGATTTTACTTTTTGATGTTGAGTTAGGTTCTTCGACTATTTCAGTATCGTGCATCGGGAATACTAACTTGATATCTGCAATTTGCGAGGTGCCACCATTATCGTTTTGCTTAATCGCTATTTTACCATCCATGAGGTAAGCAAGTTCTCTAGCAATAGAAAAGCTTAGTCCTGTTGTTTTTTCTAAGTCACCTTTGTCAAGTGAAGCATACTCATCTAAGCTACTGGAGTTAGACATATCTGGAATAGCTCCTTCATTGTTATTGACTTCTATGCGCAAGCTTGTCTTATTTGCTCTACGCTGATTTTCTTTGATATTAATTTCTATTTCCTCACCTTTTCCGTATCTCAAGGCGTTATCTAAAAAATTAGTTATGATTTGTTCTACCCTACGCTTATCTCCTGTTAATGTAAGTGGTACACCAGGTTCAATTTTCAAAGAAATATTTATTTCCTGAGAAGCAATTGCTGTAGTATAATTGAGGTGTATTTTCTTAAGTAACTTAGGTAAAGAGAAAGGAGCGTTTTCTAAAGATAGTGAGCTGGTTTTAAGAATTGAAAGATCAATAATGTCATTGAGAATGTCACGCAGCTTGTCGCTTTGGTCTTTAATAGCCTCTACGAGCATGTTCTGATCTAGGTTGAGCTCCGTCTTTAATAGCATAGAAGAGAATGAACTCACTAGCGTTAAAGGGTTGCGCAATTCATGGGAGAAATTTCTAATAAAAACATTCTTAAAGTCTTCCTTTTCTTTAAGTAATTGGTTTTTGAGCTCTAGGGATTCTTGAAAAATGATAGATTCATTTCTCTTTTGAGCCATCATCTGTACTCTATTGTAGAAATCTGTTCCTTCTCTAAAGATGACTACAGCTGTGTCATCAGTATTAATCAAAAAATCGACGTCAAAAATGCGCTCATTTATATGTACACATTCCAGCTTAAAATGCTTTTCATTACTGTCAAAATATATTTCAAGACTTTCAAAAAACGGGTGAAAGTCTTTAATAGAATTATTGATTTTGAGGCTAAAAAGTTGTTGGTCAGTAGTTAGTATTGTTCCAGATTTATCTATTGATACAAACTGTAAATCTTTTGAACTATAATTACGCTTTAATTCTTCCATGGGATTACAATAACATTTTTGCTATTTTTTCAAATAGGCGTTGAACATTATTTCCTTCTTTTGCGCTCACTAACATGTCTAGAAAAGAGAGTTCTTCTTTTTTATCTGAGATACTGCCTTTAGGTAATAAATCACTTTTATTTCCTATGCTTAAAATGGGAACGTTATTAAAGTTTGTTTGAAGGTACTCAGTTTGAGACTCGATATTACTGTAGGTAACAGGTCTTGTTAAGTCACACACAAAAATAAAACCATGAGTTCCTAACAGGTAAGCCTTTCTTATATCTTCTATGTTATCAGTACCTTCAGTATCCCATAAAATGAGGTTAATTTCTTTCTCATTTACTTCTACGGTTTTCTTTAAGATATGAACACCTATGGTTACTTTATAGTCTTCGGAAAAAACATCTTCTACAAAACGGCGTATGAGGGATGTTTTACCAACTCCAAAATGACCAACTATGACTATTTTCTTTGATACCATATTATTGATTACTGAATTTGAGAGTGTAGTATTTATCAAGAAGTAACTCTTCTAGTTCTACTCGTGAAGTTAACACTTCTTTTTTATTAATCTCTTCAGAAACCTCTAGATTAAAATTCTCTAACTCGTTCTCTAGAGTTTCTGTAAATGTACCGCTTACGGCGGTTGCTATATAGTATTTGTGAAAGCTATGAAGATGAATTTCATAAAGATCATATTCTATAGATTGTAAGTCATGACCAGTTTCTTTAAAAGCGTCTTCCACAAAAGCTTTAATGGCAGTTAACATACCGCTAATCATATCCTCATCTACGGTTTCTTTAATTTGAAACTTACCTAGGAGGATTCCAGAACCTTTTTCAATGACAAAGACTTGCTCAATTTTAGCATTTGCAAGCTCACTAAGAATCATTTCTTTCTCGCTTACTCCTGTGAAAATTGATTTTAACTTGCGCTTTAATCCAGCTACAGAAAGTGTGTCTTTGGCTTTTTTATTGACGGTTTCTGTAAGTACTTTAAGTTCTTGAGAGATATATTTTTTAATCATTTTCCCTAGAATGGGATATAATGCTTCTACCACTTCATCTTTTGACTCAGCGATTTGTTTTTTTAAAGTTGCAGTAATTGTAGGTCCTAACGTTCTAGGGATATTTGCACTGAATTCTTCAAGTTCTTCACGAATGATTGGAGAAATTTTGTCAGATAATTTTTGTTTTTCTCTTAGAGTTTCTTCAAGAATATTAATCTTAACCGAAATGGATTCAGCATACTCTCGCTCATCTGTGAGCAAGATGGTCTTTAATAACGCCAGTTTTTCATCTTCGGTCATGGCGATTTGTATTATTAGGCTTTTATTTTATTCCCTAATTCTATAAGAGCTTCACCTAGCATATCTCGACTAGTCTTCTCATCTTCAATGGTGTCAAGACGGTCTTCAAGTTTATTCTCTAAGTCAGTAATACGTATGTTGAGGTCTGTGGAAAGACTGTCAATACTCTTATTGAGTTCATCGCGAGTATCATCAATGAAACTTTGAAGTTCTTGTTTCTTTTTTAATAAATCAGCCTTGAGATCATCAAACTCTGTATTGTACTGTTGTATATTCTCTCCAAAAATGAGGTTTTTAATCGCCTCGATCTTTGAATTACTATCAACACTTTCGTTTTCAGCGGTTTGGGTTTTAGATACTTTACTCATCTTTATTTCTCATTTGAGAAGTAAAAATACTAGAAAATTATTACTTATCGTGCTTTTGTATGAATTCCTCGACCTTTGCCACCATATTCTTACTTCCACAGAAGAACGGAACACGTTGATGTAGCTCAGTAGGTTTTAGATCCATTATACGAGTATGCCCATCACTAGCTTTACCGCCAGCTTGTTCTGCAATAAAAGCCATAGGATTACATTCATATAATAAACGCAATTTACCATTAGGTGCTTTAGAACTTTGTGGATACATATAAATACCACCTTTAATCATATTTCTATGAATGTCAGACACTAGACTACCTATGTATCTACTTGTATATGGTCTGTTGTCTTCTTCTTGCTGGCAATATTTAATATAATCTTTAACGCCTTGAGGGAAATGAGTATAGTTTCCTTCATTCACGCTGTAGATGTTTCCATCTTCTGGAAACTTCATATCAGGATGCGATAAATAATATGTTCCTAGGGCAGGATTTAAGGTAAATCCATTTACTCCATGGCCAGTTGTATAAACCAGCATGGTAGAAGTTCCATAAATTATATAACCAGCAGCAACCTGAGAGTTACCTGGCTGTAAAAAATCTTCAAGTTGAACTGGAGTTCCTACTGGAGTAATCCTGCGATAAATTGAAAAAATAGTTCCTACAGACACGTTTACATCTATATTAGAACTACCATCAAGTGGATCCATAAGTACCACATATTTGTTAGAATGATTTTCTCTTGAACCTTTTATGGTAATAAAGTCATCATTTTCTTCACTGGCGATTCCACAAACTATTTCACGATTAGTAAGTGTTCTTATAAATGTATCGTTTGCTAGAACATCTAGTTTTTGTTGATCTTCACCTTGAGTGTTTATTTCTCCTGCGCTACCAGTGATATCCACTAGTCCAGCTTTATTTACCTCATGGTTTACCATTTTTGCGGCAAGCCTTATGGAATTAATTAGTCTAGAGAGTTCACCGCTAGAATATTGAAATTCTGACTGATTCTCTATGATGAATTCTCCTAAGGTTTGATTTTTACGTGCCATAATTGGTTTGAGGTATTTTGCAAATATCTTAAAATTAAATGCAGTACGATAACGATGTAGTAAGATAGTTTTAAGAACTTGTCATAACTCTCCATTATATTTACACATATGATTGAAATAAGAGAAGCTGTTAAAGCAGATTATCCTAGAGTATTAGAGCTTATTCAAGAACTCGCTATTTTTGAAAAAGAGCCAGAAGCTGTGCAGGTCACTGTTGAAGAATTAATTGTGAATGGAACAGGAGACCATCCACTTTTTAAATGTTTTGTAGGCTTGTATCATGATAAAATTGAGGGAATAGCACTTTGTTATCCTCGATTTTCAACATGGAAAGGGAAAACCATTCATCTCGAGGATTTAATTGTCACTCAAGAAATGCGTGGTGTAGGATTAGGCAAAGCGCTTTATAATAGGGTCATGAAGTATGCCTATCAAGAAAAAGTGAGGCGAGTGGAATGGGTCGTACTCGATTGGAATAAAAACGCAATTGAATTTTATAAAAATACTGGAGCAACCATTTTAGAAGACTGGCATCTCGCACAAATGGATGAAGAATCGCTCTGTAATTATGTTTTGAAAAATGAAAATATTTAAATTTGGTGGAGCATCAGTTAAGGATGCAGATGGTGTGCGCAATGTAGTGAAGGTTGTTCAACACATGGGCTTTGAGAATTTGGGAATAGTAATCTCTGCTATGGGTAAAACGACCAATGCCCTAGAGAGTATCATACTCAAATATCAAGAAAAAGACAGTTCGTACTTAAATCTTATTGATGAATTGTATGAAAAACACCTGTTAATTGTTAGTGATTTAGAATCTAGTGGAGCTGGTGAGGATGTGTTATTACGCTTTCGCGAAAGCGGACTCAAAACAACCCTAAAAGCTATTATTGAATCTCTAAAGGGAGAAATGCTGCGCAATCAAAGTAAAAATCATGCATTTCTTTATGATCAAGTGGTCAGTCACGGAGAATTACTCTCAACTAAAATAGTTGCGGCTTACTTTAATGCGCATGAGATACCAGTAGAGTGGATCGATGCCAGGGAACTCATAAAAACAAATCAAAAGTATAGAGATGCTGCCGTAGATTGGAATAGAACGGTGGAACAAGTGCAATCAAAATGTGCAAATAAGCTTTTTTTAACTCAAGGTTTTATAGGGTCTGATGATAACGGATTCACAACTACATTAGGCCGTGAAGGAAGTGATTATACCGCAGCAATCCTAGCTTATGCGCTGGATGCAAGTGATGTGACTATATGGAAAGATGTTCCAGGAGTTCTTAACGGTGATCCTAGAGTGTTTGAGGACACAATTTTGCTAGAACAAATATCTTACAGAGAAGCTATAGAACTTGCCTTTTATGGAGCTAGTGTTATTCATCCCAAAACGTTACAGCCATTACAAGGTAAAGGTATTGAGCTGCGTGTGAAATCATTTATAAATCCTCGTGAAAAAGGAACCGTAATTAGAGAAGGCGAGGCTCTTTTTCCCATGATTCCTTGCTATATCGTTCGTAAAAATTTAGTTCATCTTGAAATATCGGCAAGGGATTTTAGTTTTATAGGTGAGGATAACATCAGTGATATTTTTCACCAACTCAGTGAGAGTAAAATGCAAGTAGGATTAATACAGAATTCTGCTATTAGTTTTACATTGTGTGTTGAAGATAAGTATCATCATATAGATAAGTTATTGAATAGTCTCGAGGCGCGTTATAAAGTAAAAGCCATTGAAAATGTTGATCTATACACTATAAGACATCATAGTGATAATGGGATTGAGTCTATAGAAAAAGGTAAAAAAGTATTGTTAAGACAGCGTACTCAGGAAACTTTGCAACTGGTTATAATTGAGTAGAATCGAGCACTGCTCAAATATGCTATATTTGTAAGTCTACTATTTTAAAATAAAGAATGGGTCTGGTAACAGCAAAGGAAGTCGCAAAAGCGATTCATATCGATAAGTATGGTTTTCTAGGAACGCTAGGTGGCTGGACGCTCATGAAGGTTTTGCGTATCTCGACGCTTAACAAATTATACAATAGACATAAACATCTTAACGACGTAGAGTTTCTTACAGCGTTACTGGACGATCTTCAAATTGAGTTTGAGATTCCAGATGAGGACTTGCGACGCATTCCTAAAACTGGAGCTTTTATTACCATCTCAAATCATCCACTAGGTGGAATAGATGGTATTTTACTCATGAAATTATTACTGGATAAAAGACCAGATTATAAGATTATAGCAAATTTTTTACTGCATCGTATAGAGCCTTTAAAGCCTTACATCATGCCAGTAAATCCGTTTGAGGATCGTAAAGATGCAAAATCATCTACAGCTGGATTTATGCAAGCCATACGTCATTTAAAAGCAGATTTACCGTTAGGGATTTTTCCAGCAGGTGAGGTTTCCACTTATAAGGACGGAAAACTCGTAGTGGATAAACCATGGGAAGAAAGTGCTATGAAATTAGTTCAACGCGCTGAGGTTCCTGTGATTCCTATCTACTTTCATGCAAAGAATAGCAGTCTTTTTTACAGATTAGCAAAAATCTCTGACACGTTCAGAACGGCAAAACTACCGTCTGAATTACTAACTCAAAAAAGAAGAGTCATTAAAGTGCGTATAGGTAACGCCATCTCTGTTAAAGATCAAAAAGAGCACAATGATTTAGGCGATTTCACAGAGTTCTTAAGAAAGAAAACCTATATGTTATCTAAGGCATATGATAAGGAAGCGACTAAGCTTACTGATATTCCTAAAAATATAAAATTACCTAAATCGCCTAAAAAGATTGTAAATCCTGGTGATCCTCAAAAGATGATCAAAGAGGTGGATCAATTACGCTCAAATGATAAGCGATTATTAATATCTAAAAACTATGAAGTGTTTCTTGCAAAAAGTGAAGAAATGCCTCATGTAATGACTGAAATAGGAAGATTGCGTGAAATCACCTTTAGGAAAATAGGTGAAGGAACTAATAAAGCAATTGACCTAGATCACTATGATAACTATTATCATCAAATGTTTTTATGGGATAACGAGGCAAAAAAAGTTGCCGGAGCTTATCGCATGGGAATGGGAAGTGAAATCTATGCAGCACATGGAATAGAAGGGTTCTACCTAAATGAACTTTTCAAGTTTGAACCAGAGCTCTATAAAATGATGAATGAATCCATAGAAATGGGACGTGCATTTATTATTCCTGAGTATCAAATGAAGCCTATGCCATTATTCCTTTTATGGAAAGGAATCGTACACTGTACGCTGCGTTTCCCAGAACATAAATACCTTATAGGTGGAGTAAGTATAAGTAACAAGTTTTCTAATTTCTCAAAATCTTTGATGATAGAATTTATGAGAAGTAATTATTACGATCCTTATATAGCACAGTACATTACTCCTAAAAAAGAATTCAAAGTAAAACTAGCCGACGCAGATAAGGATTTCATCTTTGATGAATCTAAGGCTGATTTAGTAAAATTTGATCGTCTTATTGATGAGCTAGAACCTAATGAGCTGCGATTACCAGTGCTTATTAAGAAATACGTTAAGCAAAATGCAAAAGTAATTGCATTTAATGTCGATCCTTTATTTAATAACGCGATTGATGGATTAATGTACATACGTATCGCAGATCTGCCAGAAAGCACTGTAAAGCCTGTAATGGAAGAGTTCCAGGCAGAGATGGAGGCAAAGTACTTCAGAGATAAAGATGACAGTGAAGAGTAGTAATGAAGTCATTCTATCTATTTAGTGTAATTCTCTTTTTTTGCTCTGTCAGTTTTGCTCAAGAACTTCAAGGTAAAGTTCTAGACTCCAAAACCCAAGAACCTATTAGCGGAGCATCTGTCTATATAGATGGAACTTCTCAAGGTGTGATTACAGATCTAGATGGTGTATTTAAATTCAACTATCCAGATAATGTAAACTCAGCGCTGGTGATAAGAATGTTGGGTTATCAAACTTTACGATTTAAAAATCCACAGGAAGCTGATTTGAGTATCATTAAACTCATTCAAAAGGCAGACGAACTCGATCCAGTAATCATTAATCCTGACCCATGGTCTAGAAAAAAGAAAGAGCGGTACTTTAAAGAGTATTTTCTAGGTACTTCTAGATTTTCTAGTGATTGTAAAATATTAAATCTTGATCAGGTAAGATTACGTTTTAACCCATCTACAGGACTACTCACTGCAAAATGCAAAGTACCTATTCAAATTAAGAATAAATACCTGGGCTATTTAATTACGTATGATCTTTTAGATTTTGAATTGGAATTTGAAAAACAAATTTTAAAAGCTGGTCCTGGCATAATTCTACCTAATAATGCAGAAACTCAGGAAAGCTATCACTTAAAGGAAGCCTATTATCTAGGCTCTTCCTTTTTTCAAGAATTAAGTGATAAGGAATCCAAGCTCAAAAAATATAAGAAAAGAAGAGCTGCATTATACGAGGTTAGCGAATTGAGATTCTTCAGAATTCTTGCTCAAAATAAGTTAAAAGAGAGCGGTTATAGCCTTTATTACAATAAATTTCCTGTAAAAATTAAGGATCATGTGCGAGTAAGGCAACTGAAAGATTTTTCTATAGTGAATTTTAGAAATGAAAAATATCCAATCATTGATGCACATAAAAATAGATCAGATATCTACCTAACTGGTGATGCAATCATCATTGATGAATATGGGAATAACCACACTGGACGATCGATTAAATTCAATGGATTTCTAGCAAGCTTGAAAGTTGGTGGTATGTTACCGTTAGACTATAAGCATGCCGAGAAGTAATACATGTATTTATTGAAACTAATCTAGAGATTTAATTTTTAATTCCTTTTCCGCTCTTGCGAATGCGTCTCCATGATAAATCACTTTAAAATAAAAGCTGCAATTATCCTTAATATTACTTAGGGTAGTTGCAGCTTTGTATTCATACTACTCATAGAATTATTTACTAATTCTATGAAGTCTTAAATCAAGTTTAATCGATTTCTAGAACCAAGGTTTCTTGTTGACTTGGTAGGTTTGATAAAACTCTTCTTCACTTTTAGTAAGGTAAATAATACCTTCAATAATTCCAATAATACCAGTCGTACCACAAGTAAGTACGCCTACTACTAATTGAATAATACCTTCTTGAGTGTAGCCTAGAATGAATTTGTGAATTCCTAACCAGCCAAAAAAGATTCCCATCACTCCTGCAATGATTCTTTTGTTGCCTTTATCTCCAGAGAATTTGTCAAACTCTTTTTTAAAATCATTTGCGGCACCTGTGGCTGCCTCTTTTGCATCTTCAAAAGTTTCGCTCGCACTTTCTTTCACGTTTTCAAAAGTTTCGCTTGCTGCTTCTTTTGCCTTATCAAAGTTTTCTCCAGCAGCTTTTTTTGCGCTGTCAAAACCTTCTTTTGCACTATCAAATCCTTCGTTACTCATGGTGGTTGGTTTTAAGTTAATAGGTCTAATTTAAACTATTTTTCAAATAAGTGCTCATTTGCTGGTTCCCATAATTCGACCTTACGGCCATCTATATCTATGATCCACCCAAATTTACCGTAATCAAATTCTTGCATTTCTCCAGCCATCTCAACACCAGCTTGTTTTAATTGTTCTAGTAAACGGACTAAATCATTTACTTTATAATTAATCATAAATTCTTGATTCTTGGGATCTAGATAGGTCGTGTCATTTTTAAAAGCACTCCATTGCTGGCTCGATTTCACCTCTGTAGGACCATTCCAAAACGTACATCCATAATCATCAACTGGTAATCCTAAATGTTTTTCATACCACGCTTTAGTCGCAGCAACATCTTTGCATGTAAAAAATATTCCGCCTATTCCGGTGACTTTTGCTTTCATGATTTATGGTTTTTAATGATTTTATTTGCGATAACTTGCGCGAGTTTGAATTTAGATTCTACGGTCCATCCTGCCACGTGTGGACTTAATAGAACGTTATCCATTTCAAGTAATTTTTTAAAAGCACTCGGCATGTGATTTTCAAAAAGAGATGTAAACGAGCTTTTTTCATATTCTAGAACATCTAGTCCAGCACCTAATATTTTTCCTGACTCAAGTGCTTGAACTAAGTCAGCCGTAACGACTGATTTTCCTCGAGCGGTATTGATGAGGTAAAACGGTTTATGAAAACTAGTAATGAAATCAGTATTCACCATATTTGTGGTTAATGGCGTTTGTGGTGTGTGTAAACTTAATACATCACTGCGTTCTTGGAGCTGGCTTAAAGAAACTTGAGAAGCATTCTCATCACCTATTCCGTCTTTTAAATCATGAAAAATGACTGTACAATCAAATCCAGATAATTTTCTAGCAAATGATTTTCCCATGTTTCCATAACCTATCAAGCCTACCGTCTTTCTTTCCAGTTCCAGACCACGATTTTCCTCTCGCAACCAGATTCCTTTGCGCACTTGCTGGTCTGCACGGTTCATGTGGTTAAAGAGTGATAATAACATTCCTAGCGCGTGCTCACCTACAGCATTGCGATTTCCTTCGGGCGCGTTATAACATGATATGTTCAATTCCTGTGCAACAGCTAGATCTATATTTTCCAGTCCTGCACCTACACGACCTATAAACTTTAATTTTTTGGCAGTTTTTAAGAACAATGCATCTATAGGAAATCTACTGCGCACTATAAGTCCATCATAATCGTCTATGACTTTTAAGATGTCTTCTTTAGGAGATGTATAATCGTGATGATTTGTAAAACCAGCCTGTTCGAGCATCTCTGCAAGAATGTCGTGGTTAGAATCTATGTGCAATACTTTCATGATTTAAAAATACATCTTTTTAAAGTCCACAGCTCAACTTGAATTAAAATCAATTTGATGAGGACTGAGGCTCTCGAAGTTCGATGTTAAAGGGATTTCTGATAATAATAACAGATTCCGCATCAGGTGCGGAAATTCAAGTTCGTCAATAATCAATCATGTTCAGTTCCTGCTCAAAATCATATTGAAGGTCTTCATGTAAGGTGCTTATACGAACTTTGATAAGAACAATCTGGCGAGCACAAATATCTCTCAGGACTTTACTCTGTGAGTAGTAGGGCTGGAAATTCTGTAACAGCCTGCAAAAATGAATTAATACAGACACCTCAGTTTCTTTACTGCCAGAATAGCGTATATATTTTTTAGCCTCTTTAAGAATTTTTCTGATTCCTTTTTTTGCGTAGTAAATATTGCGTGTGTTCACGGCAAGAAATTGCTCGTCGATATGCGCTTTAACAGAGTCCACATAATCGTCCTCGTGATGTGCTTCAAAAAGCAAGTAAGTGAGTAGTTCTTTATTCTCTTTTTTGAAACGAGACAATCGCAAAACGATTTCCATGAGCTCTTTCTCGTCCTTATATTTAAGTTCGTCTTTGAGTTCTTTAACGCTGGCCGTTTTCATGTAGTGAGATGGTTTTTTACGCTTTCGCGAAAGCAAGATAAATAATACCCGAGTGCTATATTCCTATAATCGCCTTTGCAATTAAGAAGTAGATCAAGATACCAAAAATATCATTACTCGTAGTAATAAACGGTCCAGTAGCCAGTGCTGGATCGATGCCTCTTTTATGCAATGCCAGCGGTACAAAAGTACCAACTAGACCAGCCACAATAATAACGGCAAATAAGGATACTGAAATGGCGAGTGAGGTCAAAAACTCACCTTCGGCAAAGAACGTATAAGCAAATAAAAGAATGGCGAGTATGACACCGTTAAGCATGGCGAGCAGCACTTCTTTTATCAATCGATTTCCTATGGATCCTTTCAAGTCATCATTTGCAATACCTTGAACGATGATCGCACTGGACTGCACACCTACATTACCAGCCATAGCGGCAATAAGCGGCGTGAATAAAAACAGTACAGCATATTCTTTAATGAGGTGTTCAAATCCACCCATAATCGCTGCGGCACCTATTCCACCTACCAGTCCTAGAACGAGCCAAGGTAATCGTGCTTTAGTCAGGTCCCAGATGCTGTCATTTGCCTCTACGTCTTGTGAAATACCACTAGCGAGCTGGTAATCTTTCTCTGCCTCTTCAGTTATAAAATCTACAATATCGTCTATGGTCACACGACCTACTAATCGATCGAGTTCGTCCACTACGGGAATAGCCTCAAGGTCATACTTACGCATGATACGAGCTACTTCTTCTCCAGAAGTATTCACGCTTACAGAATCTACTTTGGGCTTACAAACGTCTTTTATAGGAGTAGTCTCTGCGCTTGTCAGTAAATCTTTGAGTGATAAACGACCTTTTAATTTATCATTATTATCAACGACATAAATGGAGTGTACACGAGTCACGTTTTCTGCTTGAGCGCGCATTTCACTTACACAACCAGTAACGGTCCAGTTCTCGTTCACTTTCACGAGCTCTTTTGCCATGAGTCCACCAGCGCTGTTTTCCTCATAACGCAGTAGGTCCACGATATCTTCAAGATGCTGTTCATCTTCCATTTCAGAGATCACCTCTTTGGCAATGTTATCTGGTAGATCGTTTAGAATATCTGCAGCATCATCAGTGTCCATTTCCTCGAGCTCGTCTGCGATTTCCTTAGGAGAAAGTGCGTTAAGAACGCGATCTCGCTGGTCCTCATCGAGTTCCATAAGAGCTTCACTGGTAGTTTCAGAATCGAGAAGCTTAACGATGTAAACGGCTTGCTCGAGATTGAGCTCGTCTATAATCTCTGCAATATCAGCAAAGTGTAGTTCTTCTAGAATGTGTTCTAGCTGCGCACTATTATCGCTTTCAATGAGCGTGCGTATTTCTTCTAGAAAATCTTTGGTAATATTAAACTGCATGATAGAATGGACTTAGTGCAAATATAAAGGTAATAGGAATTGAAACCGAACTTGAATTTCAACTTGAATGCTACAACTTCTCAATCTCCGTAGCCAGCTCCACAAACATATCCACACTTATCTGTTCTGGGCGCAGGCTAAAAATTTCTTTTTCACGCATTTCATCAGGTAAATTCATCGTTTTTAAAGAGTTTCTCAAGGTTTTGCGACGTTGTTGAAAGGCGAGTTTTACAACCTGTCTTAAAATGGAGTAGGAGCAAGTAAGATTGTCATAGTTATCTCTACGTTTTAAAAAGAGTACACCACTATCTACTCGTGGTGGTGGATCAAATACTTCTGGTCCTACGGTAAATACATAGTCTGCTTCATAATAAGCTTGTGCAAGAACTGATAAGATTCCGTAGGTTTTTGAACCGTGCGGTGCGCAAATACGCTGGGCAACTTCTTTTTGAAACATACCGCCAAATTCAGGAATTTGCTCACGGTTTTCTATCGTTTTAAAAACAATTTGCGTACTGATGTTATACGGGAAGTTCCCTATAATGGCAAACGACTGCTCGCCATAAATCTCTTTCAAGTCTTTCTTCAAGAAATCTGCTTCTATGACTTGGAAGCTTTTTTCATTGACAATCTTTACATGTTCAATAGGAAAACTATGTTTCAAATACACTACAGATTCACTGTCCAGTTCCAGCGCTGTCACCTTCATGTTTTTACGGATCACATGTTTAGTCAGCACACCAGTTCCAGGTCCTATTTCTAGAATTTGGTCATAACCTTCATAGCTCAACACATCTGCAATGCGCAATGCGACCGTTTCATCTTTAAGGAAATGCTGTCCTAGATGTTTTTTTGCGGTAACACCTTTATCGCCTACTTTGTATGGAGTTCTATGTTTGTTGTGTTTTGCCAATTTATTTAGTTTACAGTCTCAGTCTCAGTCTCAGTCTCAGTCTCAGTCTCAGTCGCAGTCGCAGTCGCAGTCTCAGTCGCAGTCGCAGTCAAAACTAAGATCAATAAAGGTAGAACTTATTGCTTGTTTGAGCCGAACTTATCTGGATTATTTATCATGTAGTTAATAAGCTTCCCAATTTCCTGCGTTTGGTTGTAAATAGCCTTATAGTCTTGATTGGGAATGTATTCGCAGGCTAGAGCAAAATTGAGCCATACCGCAGTTTCACTGTTTTCTGCATCAGAATCTGTTAGTTTGCTTATGAAATGTCTAGGATATCTTCTTTTTCTATAAGCTTCGGCAATATTTGCTGCAACGCTTCTTGAGGAACGCCTTATTTGGTCAGTTAATGAATATGTTTCTTCTTTAGGAAATGACTTTGAAACTTCTTGAATAAGCATAGCGTTTTCAAAAGCTTTTTTATATGCTAGTAAACTTTCAAAATCCATGCTTCAATTATTTAGAGAAATCTCAAATATATTTAAAATGACCTTACTACTTTCCAACAGTACTGAAAACTGCGACTGCGACTGAAAACCGCGACTGTCAACTGAATTAATTCAAATTAGTATGTACCGTATATTCATCAAGTACATCTAGCTCTGTGCGGAATGCGAGAACATTGTTTCCCCATTTCTCCAAACCTTCTTTGCGTAATGCTTCGGCGTGTTTTGAGTAATAGATTTCTAAAGCCTCACGACTTATCGCTTTGTACTGAATAGAAAAAGTACTGTCTCCATCTTGTTCTTCTACAAGTACTCGAGTCAATTTTGCGTCTTTAAAAAGTCCTGTTCCTAATACTTGAGCGATGTGCTCGCGTATCCAATCTAGCCATTCTTCTTCAAGATGACTTGACATATTACAAGTCACATTATATATTACCATAAATGATTTTTAAAAAGCTTTTACATTTTCATCACCTCTCAAACGACGGAATCTCCTGCGAGCATCTACAAAGTGTATGCTGTCTGCATAGTCATAAATAATGCGTTCAAAATGTGCTTGAGCTTTATTATTATCGTTAAATTTTTCTTCAAAAAGCAGTCCTAAGTAATAATAAGCATCGTCTGCCAGAATACCGTCTGCAAAGTTATCGATGATAGTTTGATAGTTGCTTTTTGCCGCCTCAAAGTTCGACTCAAGTTCGTAGAGTTGCGCTTGTTTTAATAAAGCTTCATCTTCAATTGGGTCGCCTTTGTGGTTTTGTAACAATTTGTCGTAAAGTGCAATTGCTTCTTGACGTCTGTTTTGATATTGTTTTAAATCTGCATAGGAATATGCTTTTAATGCTACAAACGTGGTGTCTTCCAGGCTGTGATCGCTTATAGTAAGACTTAGTTCCATAGCATCGTTTGCGATTAACTTAGAAGTAGCGCTTCTCAACACTTTTAATTGGGTTAAACTCCATGGGAAATCACCTTGATAATAACTAGTTCTAGCGACTCTAAACTGAGCCTCTTGAGCTAATTCATCATTGGGTAAATCAGTTTGCACTTGACTATAAAGAATAAGTGCGCGATTAAATTGTTCTTGAAGCACGAGAATGTCTGCGAGAAGCATTTTCACTTCGGCTTTTTGAAACTTGCTGAGTCTTTTATTTTCTAAATCGCTTAATAAAGTCACAGCAGTATCTGGTTCGCCGGCTTTAAAAGCGAGAAAGTTTGCATAATCTAGCTGCAGCATAAAAGTTTCTCCATCTCTACCATAAGTAGTAAGTAATTCTTCATACTGTGCTTTTACGGTTGGAAATTCTGTTGCGGTGGCTTTATCGGCATCTATTTTTGCGAGTAAACTCTGTGCTACATATCGTGTAGAAATTACCTGAGATTCTTGGACTAGGTATTCCAGAATTTCTTTGGCAGCATCTACATCTTTTTCCTCGATAGCGGTTACGGCAAGTTCTTGTAATTCAACGGTACTTTCTTTAGTACGTACATAGATTGCTTTTTCTTGAATAAAAGCTTTCTTAAAATCTTTTTGCTGAATGAAAAGCCAGCTTAAGAGCTGATTGTAGATGGGATTTTGGTTTTCGCGCAAGCGTAATAGCAGCGTTTTCCTCAATAATTTATTTCCCTCATTATCTGGGTCATCTGTGACATATCTTGTAAAAATAGCCTGTGCACGACCACGATAAGCAACATTTTCTTCAATTAAATCTACGTACTGAATAAACATTTTTTCAACGTTTCCTTGCTGCCCATAAAGGTTTGCTAGCTGGTACCTGAAGTTTGCCTTAGGATTTGCCGCCATGCCACGTTCATAAGCTTCTATCGCTTCATCGAGTAGATTGCGTCGTTCAAATCTATTTGCGATTTGATAGGTTAAATTAGGCAAGGAATCAAGAATAGTAATCGCTTCGTTATAATAAGGTTTTGCCAGTGAATCTTTTCCTTGCAGTGTCAAATTATAGCCACGTTCTACGGTTAATCCATAGTTATTGCGCAGTAATTTTTGCGCATCATCAAGTAAGGAATCTACCTGCTGGTATTGTTCCAGTTGATGATTAATGTCTATGACTTTAAGTAAGTTATTAACGTTGCGCTTATTCTCGCTATAGATTTTATTGTAAATCTTGAGTGCTTTACCGTATTCACCTTGATCTATATAATTCTCGGCCAGTCTAGGGTTTTGAGAAAAGCCCAAGCTGCTGCATAGCAGTAAAGTAAGAATTATAAATTTGCGCATAGGTCTAAATATAGGCTATTAATCAATGATGTCAAATCCGCAATAAGGTTTTAAAACCTCAGGGATTTTGATTCCGTTTTCTGTTTGGTAATTTTCTAAAATCCCAGCAAGAATACGTGGCAGTGCCAGTGAACTACCGTTCAAAGTGTGTGCCAGTTCTGTTTTCCCTTCGCTATTGCGAAAACGTAATTTCAAACGATTACTCTGGAACGTTTTAAAATTTGAGACACTACTTACCTCGAGCCATTTTTCTTGAGCCGTACTATAAATTTCAAAATCATAAGTGAGCGTTGAGGTAAATCCAAGATCACCACCACACAATCTTAAAATACGATATGGCAATTCTAGTTCCTCAAGAATTTCTTTAACATGAACCACCATTGCGTCGAGTGCACCATCACTCTGATCTGGATGCTCAATACGTAGTATTTCTACTTTATCAAATTGATGTAAACGATTCAAACCACGCACATCACTTCCATAACTACCTGCCTCACGACGGAAACATGGTGTGTAACCAGTCATGGCGATAGGTAAATCTTTAGATTCTAATAAATCACCACGATAAATGTTTGTGATAGGCACTTCTCCAGTAGGAATCAAGTATAAATCATCTACACCTACGTGGTACATTTGTCCTTCTTTATCTGGTAGTTGACCAGTTCCATAACCACTAGCTTCATTTACTAAATGCGGTACTTGCATTTCTTCATAACCAGCAGCGGTATTTTTATCTAGAAAATAATTAATTAATGCACGCTGTAAACGAGCACCTTTTCTTTTATAAACAGGAAAACCTGCTCCAGTGATTTTATTACCTAGTTCGAAATCGATAATATCATAATCTTTCACCAGTTCCCAGTGTGGTTTTGAACCACTGTGTAGCGTAGGAATCACACCATGCTCAGAAACTACCTCATTATCTTCATCACTATTTCCGGCAGGAACGCTGTCTTGAGGTACGTTAGGAATCGTATAAAGTATGTTTTGTAATTCTTCAACGGCAACATTTAACTCGTCGTTGAGTTGCTTAGATTTTTCTTTTAAATCGCCTGTTTGAGCTTTGAGTTCGTTTGCCTCTTGAGCTTTGCCAGACTTGAATAAATCGCCTATTTGCTTAGAAAGTTTGTTGCTTGTAGCAAGTGTTTCATCAAGTTGTGCTTGTAGAGAACGTCTAGTTTCATCAACTGAAATGGCGTTTTCTAACAATGGCAATGCATCAATGTTTCTCTTTTTAAGTGCTTGTGCATAAGCTTCTTTATGCTCGCGTATAGCTGCGATTTGTAACATGGTAATCGTTTTAAATTCTAAGCTGGTAAAATTACCATTTATTCCTTGTTCTCATAGAGAGATGATGGTAAAATCCACTCAGTATGTGACCAGTGACTCCATTCTTGAGCAGCTACATCTACTTTCTTATCTGTAAACTGTTGCATCGGGCGACCATTGATGCTTACCTTGGCATCGATATAGACTGCAATGTCCTCGCCTTCAGCAGCGTGGAGTTCTTTAAGTCGTTGTGCAAATTGCCACATGAAATCGGGTTTGGTTTGCACACTATAAGATTGTTTTTTTGTGAGATAATCGTCATAATTCACAGGTTTGCGACTACCAGTAGTTTTGTTTTCTATATAGTAAGTAGTATGACCGCGTCGATTGCGCAACATCATACGCCAGCTTAAGCGATGACCTTCTTCGGTCCAAAGTACATCGTCTTGAATCAACCAGTGACGCAATGGTAATAATAACATCACAAGCAAAAATCCAGTGCTCACTATTAATAATGGCTTTTTAAGGGCAGGAATTATCACTTCATCACCTTCATAGAAGTTTTTCTTTTTGAAAAATCGCTTTTGAATAGTTTTAGGGTTAAAAAAGAAAACTAAAAACGCCAGTGCGAGATAAGGAAAGATACCTATCTTGAATATGATAGAATTAAAAATATGAAAAAAGAAAGATGCAATCACAGCAATCACTCGAGTGCGTTTCCAGAGCAATAATGGGATGATTAATAGGTCAAATGTGAGTCCGTAAATCATAATCGCCCAGTGCGCCCATTCATATTGTAATATATTCCAGTCGCCAGCTCTTATTTTCATTAAATGTTTAGGGAAAGAAGTATCCATCCAGTCTGGATAAAACTTTGCCACACTTGCATAAGAATAGACTATGAATAAAAAAGCGATTATAAAAGCATATATCCAGCGACTCATATGTTCCTTGCGCAACACTGGATTATACTTTGCATCTAGCGATACAGAACGATTTGCAGGTAAAAATACCATGATGTAATTAAGCAACATCAATAAGTAATAATGATTGTTATAAGAAGTTTTTTGAAGTAAATAAACATAGGTCCAGGCAATTGCGTAAAACAACATCGCTGCACGATATTTATAGCCTACCATGACTAAAAGTCCAGCGATTCCCATAAGAACAAATAAACCATACATTAATGGTGCTGGTAATGGTTCTAGAAACTCAAAGCCTATGAAAGTAAAGGTAAATTGAGGTTGTAAAAAGTGTTTATCTACCGCTCCTAGAGCTATGTGACCAAAAGCCTCACAAGCCAGTAATAGCCCAAAAAACATGCGGAATAATACCAGCGCAGAATTATCTACCTGTTTGAAAAGCCAATTATCCCATTTGCTGAACATAAGCTCTGGTGTTTAATTCGTCTTGTTTCATGGCGACTTTTAACTCTTCAATAGAGTTGAATTTAAGCTCGTCTCGCAATCTTTTGTGAAAAAATAACTGCATTTGCGAGTTGTATAAATCGCCATTAAAATCTAAGTAGTAAGTTTCAATGGTTTTTTGAGCATTATCTGATATCGTAGGATTCACGCCTATGTTAGTCATTCCATACACACGTTTTCCATCTATCATGCTGCTGGTTACATAAACACCGTTTTTAGGAAGTAATTTGTAATTCTCAGCTACTTTGAGATTTGCAGTTGGATAATTTATAGTGCGCCCTATTGCTTTTCCGCTTTCTACGATTCCTTGCACGCTATAAAATCTGTTCAAGTAATTATGCGTGGTTTCCATGTCGCCAGCTTCTATTGCAGCTCTTATTTTAGTGCTGCTTACAGTAACTTCTTCCACTTCTTTTTTAGAAATTTGTATGACTTGAAAATTAAATTCTTTGCCATATTCTTCAAGTTCATTAATACTCGCCGCACGATTCCTGCCAAAACGATGGTCATAACCTATTACAACCACAGCCGCTTTTAATTGATCAACGAGGATATTTTTCACATAATCGAGAGCACTCGTTCTAGCAAATTCAAGTGAAAAAGGATGAGTGACTATATTCTCGATTCCATTTGCCGC
Source organism: Nonlabens sp. (assembly GCF_051251825.1). GTDB lineage: Bacteria > Bacteroidota > Bacteroidia > Flavobacteriales > Flavobacteriaceae > Nonlabens. The sequence continues at coordinate 402,206 of NZ_JBPOGG010000001.1, forward strand.
GATTAATTGCTGTCGCTCTTCAATGGTATTAATGAGTTTCAAGTCAGCATCGGGTTGAAGCACCATTCTAGGATGCGGAAAAAATGTCAATAAAACGCTGGTAAGAGATTGCTGTTGGGCAATTTCTGTGACACGTTGTAGTATTTTCTGGTGGCCGTGATGCACACCATCAAAAGTTCCAATCGTTACTACCGCACCTTTTTGAGCTTTATAAGAAGCTATGTTTTCAAATATATTCAATAGAATAATGTTGTTATTTCCTGCCATCGCAAATTAAAATATTCTCGACGAAATGTGCTAAAAAACCAGAGGTTTATACAAATGTTTGTACATACCGCAAACAAGCAGTATTTTGTGAGCTTATAATTCCCTATGAAATATTTTTTTAGCTTCGTAATGGTGTTGAATTTCGCTTTCGCGAAAGCGCAAAACTACTGGCAACCTGCTCCACAAATACCTACTGAAAATTTAGAAAATCGTCGTTTTATTCCCGAGACTTTTCAAGTTTTTAAACTCAATGTAGATGGATTACAGCAACACGTCGCAAATGCGCCGCAAAGATTTACAGTTGCAAATTCAACAGTGATTGTGAGAATGCCTAATGCTACTGGAGATTTTAATGATTTTGAAGTATTTGAGACGGAATCTATGGAGCGACCGCTGGCTCTTAAATATCCACAAATTAAAACCTATATAGGATTTAATATTAACGACGCTGCTCACGTGATTCGTTTTTCAATAACGCCTCATGGATTTCATAACATAGAGTTTATTCCTGGTGCGCCTACCGTTTATACAGATCCGTTTACACAAAATCATGATACTTATATCATTTATGATCGCTCTGCACTTCCAGAAATTAAAGAAGATTTTGAATGTCTCACAGATGATGCTACAGTTATAGGAACTGGAAGTGAAAGTGCCACACAAATTCAAAAAGCCGCAGATGATAGTTCTCTAAGAACCTATAGAGTGGCAATTTCTTGTAATGCTGAGTACGGTAACATCTTTGCCGGGAATGGAACCGATGCTCAAAAACGAGCTAATATCCAAGCGCAGCAAGTCATCACCATGAATCGTGTGAATGGAGTCTATGAAAGAGATCTGGCTGTAAATATGGTTTTTGTAGCAAACAATGATGTGCTTCTTTATTATGGAGATACATCGCTGGATCCTTATACTAATAATTTTAATGGGCGCACGCAGGATTTAATTGATGGAGATCTTGCTGGGCAAGGTTTTCCTGGAATAGGAAATGCAAACTATGATATAGGACATAATTTCAATACGTCTGGTGGAGGAAATGCTGGTTGTATAGGTTGTGTATGTCAAGCTGGTCAAAAAGGTAGTGGAATGACAGGTCAAGCAAACCCGACTGGAGATCCTTTTGATATCGATTATGTCGCTCATGAAATGGGACACCAGTTCGGTGGTTATCATTCTATGGCATCAAATGGTTGTAGAAGTGGAAGCGGTCAGACTGAAGTAGAGCCTGGTAGTGGTAGCACGATCATGGCATATGCAGGAATATGCAATCCTAATGTTCAGAACAATTCAAACGATTATTTTCATTATGTAAACATAAGAGACATTACTAATAATATTCAATCAGGTGTTTCTAGTTCATGTGCCGTAATAACAAACGTTTCCATAACAGCACCAGTTGCAGATGCTGGAGCTGATTACATCATTCCTTATGGTACAGCCTTCTTATTAACTGGAACAGCTAGTAATTTAGGTGCAGATACGGTGACTTATAATTGGGAACAAAATGATCCAGAAAACCCTAATAGTAGTGCAGGACCTGATCCTACTAGAGTAGTTGGGCCAATGTATCGTTCTAGGCCATCTGTCACGGTTCCTACTCGCTATTTCCCACCGCTTGCAAATGTGGTTCAAGGAAATTTAGTGCCCGATTTTGAAGTGACGCCATTTGTTGCTAGATCTATGGAGTTTGCTTTTACAGTTAGAAAATACAACTCAAACATAGGTCAGAACGATTCTGATTTAATGAATATTACGGTAGATGGTGTCGCTGGGCCATTTCAAGTAACGAGTCAAAACATTAATGAAACGTATAATACTGGAGAGGCTGCAATTATTAATTGGGATATTGCTGGTACTGACTTAGCGCCTGTAAATACAAGTTCGGTAGATATTCTATTATCGACTGATGGTGGTTTAACTTTTCCAAACATTGTAGCTAGTGCAACACTTAATGATGGAACTGAAACAGTTGTTATTCCTAATGTAGGCGCGACCACTCAAGCTCGTATAATGATAAGAGCAAATGGAAATGTTTTCTATGCTGTAAATTCAAGTAATTTTACAATTACAAGCGATGAGTTTTCATTAAGCACCACTGATTTAAGTCAGGAAATATGTCTTCCTGGAGATGCTGTTTACGACTTTACTTATAGAACGTACAATGGTTTTAACTCGCCTACGACTTTATCTTTATTAGGCGCGCCAGCTGGCTCTACTGTAAACATTACTCCATCAACAGTTACAAATGATAATACACCAGTAAATATTACTATAACTGGATTGACTGCATCGATGGTAGGAAGTTATAATTTGACTTTTGAAGGAATGGCAGGATCCACTATGCGTTCTACAGGTTTAACTTTAGACGTGTTGAATTCTGGTTTGACTACAGTTACTTTAGTGGAACCTCAGGATAGTGCTGTTGACGTGGCTTTATTTCCGACTTTAGAATGGAGCGCAACGGCAGGCGCTCAAGAGTATGATGTAGAGCTTGCTACCGATGCTAGTTTTACAAACATCATAGAAATCGCTACTACGCCAACAAATTCATTTATAACAACGTCAACTCTTATTGAAAACACGGTCTACTACTGGCGTGTTAAGAATAGAAATGTTTGTGGTGAAGGAAATTATAGCATGGTGCGCAGTTTTAGAACGGCAAATCTAATTTGTAGTAATGAGTTAGCAACGACTATTCCAGTTGCTATAAGTCAAGGTCCACCATCATCTATAGATTCAATTATTACTATAACTAATAATGTGGTTATCACTGAAGTTTCACTAAATATAGACTTGTCACATACATGGATGAGCGATATTGATATTTATCTCACAAGCCCGTCTGGAACGCAAATTATAATAGTAGAGGATCGTTGTAATAATCGTAATGATATGTTTGCAACCTTTACTGATAGTGGTTCACCTATTAATTGTACATTTTCTGCACCTACTATTAGCGGAGTTGTTTTACCAGTAGAATTATTCTCAGCTTTTAATGGAGAGAATTCGATAGGTGATTGGACACTTACTGTAGCAGATGATACAGAACAAGATGGCGGTAGCTTGAATAACTGGTCACTAGACATTTGTGGAACTCAAACATTATCTACGCCAGATTTACTATTGAGTGAAATTAAATTATATCCTAATCCGGCAAAGACAGTTGTTACCGTGGAGCTGGGGAATCTCGCTTTCGCGAAAGCAGAATACCAAATCTATGATATGGCTGGAAGATTTATTACATCCCAAAACTTACAAACTGCTACTTCCCAAATTAACACGAGTCAATGGGCGAGCGGAATGTATTTAGTAAAAATTAATGTCGATGGAAATACTGTGGTGAAGCAATTAATTAAAGAGTAATTATTTACCGTTAAATTGATTCATGGTATTTGCGAGTCCTGCGTGCGTGAAAGATAAACAAGCTTCGGCTGCTTTTCCTATGCGTTCAGGTAGTGATTTTTGTTCTTCTTTATCCCATTCACCTAAAACATAATCTACCTGGCGACCCTTTGAGAATTCGTCTGAGATGCCAAATCTCAATCGAGGATAATTAGGTGTGTTGAGCTTGATTTGTGTGTCTTTTAAACCATTATGTCCACCATCAGTGCCTTTTGCTTTCATGCGTAAGGTGCCAAATGGTAAATTCAAATCATCAGTAACTACAAGAATTTGTTCCTTAGGAATCGATTCTTGATTCATATAATATTTAATAGCCTTACCACTTAAATTCATATAAGTGCTAGGCTTGAGTAAAGTGATTTTTTTTCCTTTATGTGTAATAGTTGCTACGTCGCCTAAAGTCAGTGTTTCAAACGATGCGTCTTTTTCTCGAGCGATTTCATCGAGTATTTTGAATCCTATATTATGACGAGTTTCACTGTATTTTTCTCCTATGTTTCCTAATCCTATAATGAGAAATTTTTTCATGTCATGTTCTTTTTCAATGGGCTGCTCTTTAAATAACGAGCTCCACCATTTTTGAATGGCTATTATCATGCGTTAAAAATAAAAAAAGCCGTAAGAAATTAATCTTACGGCTTGTAAATATTTGATAAAAGAAATTAATCTTCTTTTACTGCAGCTACATCATCAGTTTGAGTTGATGGTACATCTCCAGCTTCCACTTCTTCTTCCTCTTCTTCGTCCACAATTGCAGTACGAGAAGTTTTGATCATTACAACAACAACACTGTCTGGGTGCATGATTTCAAATTCTGGCACACGTAAGTCGCGTACATATCTCTTGTTTCCTATCTTCATATCAGAGATATCAATTTTGATATAATCTGGCAGGTTAGCAGGAAGTGCTTTTACTTTTAAACGACGGTTATTTCTACGTAGAACACCACCATTAAGTACACCACGTGCAGAACCTTCAAGCATTACAGGAACTTCCATAGTTACTGGCTTGTCATCAAAGATTTGATAAAAATCTGCGTGTAATAATTGTTCTTTTACTGGGTGCCATTGCATATCTTGAGCGATAGTTGCAAATTGCCCATCTTTACCTAGGTCTATAACAACTGTCATTGCGTCAGAGGTGTAGATAAGGTTTTTAAATGCTTTTTCTTCTGCTTGAAAATGCACTGGTTTGTCTCCTCCGTAAATTACGCAAGGTACCAATCCAGCATTACGTAGGGCTTTAGTTGCCTTTTTGCCCACGCTTTCTCTTGTAGATCCGTTGATCGTGATTGATTTCATTTGTTGTTTATTAATTAATTATTGAAATTACATGATAAAATTAGAACTGATCGATTCATTATTTTGAACGCTTTTCATAACGTCAGCAAATAAAGAAGCACAAGTAAGGACTCTTATTTTTCCACTTTCTTTTCTTAAAGGGATAGAGTCAGTTACTATCAATTCAACGAGTTGAGAGTTTTCTATTCTCTCATAAGCCTGACCAGATAAAATCGCATGAGTACAAATAGCTCTTACACTTTTTGCACCGCGCTCCATCATTACGTCTGCAGCTTTAGTTAATGTTCCAGCAGTATCGACCATGTCATCTACTAGAACTACATTTTTTCCTGTCACATCACCTATCAGCTCCATGTGAGATATCACATTTGCTTTTTGACGTTGTTTATAACATACTACTACATCGCTTTCTAGAGTTTTTGCATATGCATAAGCTCTTTTAGAACCACCCATATCAGGTGAAGCAATAGTAAGGTCAGTTAAATTTAAACTCTTTAAATAAGGTATAAATAGCGCACTACCGAAAAGGTGATCCACTGGCTTTTCAAAGAATCCTTGAATCTGGTCTGCGTGTAAATCCATAGTAATGATGCGAGTTGCACCAGCACTTTCTAGAATTTTTGCGATCATTTTTGCACCTATAGGTACACGAGGCTTGTCTTTACGATCTTGTCGCGCCCAACCGAAGTAAGGAATCACGGCTGTAATATGACGAGCACTTGCACGTTTTGCAGCATCCAGCATTAATAATAACTCCATTAAGTTATCACTGCTAGGATGTGTAGAACCTATAATAAAGATGCGACGACCACGAATCGATTCTTCAAAAGACGGCTGAAACTCTCCATCGCTAAACGTAGAGAAATTTACTTGACCTAGTGATGCACCGTATTGCTTAGCTACTGCTTTTGCAAGGTCCATACTTTGTCTACAACCGAATAATTTTGCTTCTGTCATGGTGTTAGTCATCTTAAAATGATTTAGACTCCTGATTTTAAGGCTGCAAATGTACAGATATTTTTATTCTATCTCTTTAAAAATCACTCTAAATAAGGTGTGGAATTTAAAATATAATGTACTTTTGCATTCCAATTTTTGTTGCCTCAGTGGTGGAATTGGTAGACACGTTGGATTCAAAATCCAATGCTCTCGGGCGTGCCGGTTCGATTCCGGCCTGAGGTACTTTGAGAATCCAGATCAGAAATGTTCTGGATTTTTTAATTTTAGGGCATGTTTACAGTTTACGCATTAAGTTCTGTTTATAGAAATTATATTTATGTAGGATTAAGTTCTGAACTAGAAGAACGTTTAAAAAGACATAATTCTGGAAAAAATAAGACTACAAAACCGTACGCGCCTTTTATTCTGTTGTACTCTGAGGAGTTAGAAACAAGGGACGAAGCTAGAATTAGAGAGAAATATTGGAAATCAGGAACAGGAAAAGAACAATTGAAAAGAATGCGTGAGAATATAAAATAAAGGTTCGACCTGCCTGCCGGCAGGCAGGTTCCGGCCTGAGGTACTTTGAGAATCCAGATCAGAAATGTTCTGGATTTTTTTATGGGACAACACTTAAAATCTTATTTTTGAATCTTTGCCTTAAAATTAGTATTCAATGGAGGATTTCTTACGCAATGTTATTTTTGGATTTGAGCACGTGCTGGATTGGAAAGCTTATGATCACATTCTTTTCATTGCGCTACTTGCAGTACCGTTTCTATTTAAAAGTTGGAAAAAATTATTGTGGCTGGTTACCGCTTTTACTATAGGTCATACCGTATCGTTAATGCTGGTTGCGTTTGCAAGCGTAACTTTCTCTAGTAGGTACATTGAGTTTTTAGTACCTGTAACGATTGCCATTACAGCATTATATAACATTTTTACTGCAGGAAACAGGCATAGGGATAATGCGCCATGGATAGGGATTGGTATATCTTTATTCTTTGGAATAGTTCATGGATTTGCGTTTTCAAGCGCTTATAAGATGCTTGCGAGTGGTAGTGATAATGAATTTTTACTACTTTTAGAATATGCTTTAGGAATAGAAGGTGCGCAACTAGTAATCGTTCTAGCTGTGCTGGTTCTTAACTTTCTGTTTACGGGATTGTTCCGTTTCAGTAAAAAGGATTGGGTTCAGGTAACTTCAGGAATTATTTTGGGAATGGTGATCCCTATGTTGATTGCTCGATGGATCTGGTAAGGAGTATTTAATTACGCTTTCTTTTAACTTCGCTTTCGCGAAAGCGTAAAAAAACAAATAAATTGATTGATCAAAAACAACATAAATACGACGTAGCTTATTTAAAAATGGCTACAGAATGGGCAAAATTGTCTCATTGTAAAAGACGTCAAGTAGGTGCTATCATGGTGAAAGATCGTATGATTATAAGCGACGGATATAATGGAACACCTAGCGGTTTTGAGAATTTCTGTGAAGATGATGAAGGATATACAAAGTGGTATGTGCTCCATGCTGAGGCAAATGCGATTCTTAAAGTAGCAGGTTCTACACAATCTTGTGCCGGAGCGACGCTGTATATTACTATGTCACCATGTAAAGATTGCAGCAAGTTGATTCATCAAAGTGGTATAAAACGTGTTGTATATGTAGAAGGATATAAAGATGATAGCGGTTTGCAATTTCTGCAAAAAGCTGGCGTTCAAGTAGAACATATAAACCAACTCGATTAAGTGAAAAAATCACAAGTATATTATCCTTTGTTTTTAGGAATAGCGGTCGCTCTAGGAATAGGGCTAGGTTATCTATTGCATAATGGTGGTACAAGTGATGGATTATTAATGGCAAGCAATGCCAAAAAACGCAAACTCAATAAACTCATAGACATCATCGACCAGCGATATGTGGATGAGGTAAATACAGACAGTATAGTAGATGTTACAGTTAATGGAATCCTTGCTAATCTAGATCCACATTCTGTCTATATCTCAAATGATGAGATGGAAGAAGTCGCAGACCAGATGCGTGGCGACTTTGTGGGAATCGGAATTCGCTTTTTTGTGAATCAGGATACGATTTCTGTGTTAAATGTTCTCGATGGTGGTCCTAGCAAACGAGCTGGAATTAGAGGTGGCGATAAATTATTATTTGCAGATGGGAAACCGCTCTATGGTGTAGATGCTGTAAATACTGATGTTCTCAAAGGTGAAGAAGGTTCTAAAGTAATGCTAGGAGTTTTGAGAGCTGGAGATTCTAATGTGCTTAACATACCTGTAGTAAGAGGTAATGTTCCTATTAATAGTATTGAGGCAACGTATATGATTAACGATCAGCTAGGTTATATAAAGGTCAATCGTTTTGCAGAATCTACTGAGAAGGAATTTGATGCAGCTATTGATGAACTTCTCGATAAAGGTGCTCAAGAATTAATAGTAGATTTAAGAGATAATCCTGGTGGAGTTTTAAATGCCGCTATCTCAATGGCCGACGAGTTTTTACCTCGCAAAAAACTTATCGTGTTCCAGCGTGATCGCAATAACGACCGTAAAGATTCTTATGCCACTAGTGAAGGTGATTTTGAGGACAAGAAAGTCTATATTCTTATTAATGAAAATAGCGCCAGCGCCAGTGAGGTAGTTGCTGGAGCTTTACAAGATAATGATGTTGGAACTATTATAGGAAGACGCAGTTTTGGTAAAGGACTGGTGCAACAAGAGATAAAATTAGGTGATGGAAGCGCAGTACGATTAACCGTTTCTAGATATTACACGCCTACAGGTCGCAGTATCCAGCGTCCTTATGAGGATGGAAATGAAAATTATTATAAGGAATACATTGATAGATATAATAATGGCGAGCTAGAAGATGCTTCAAACATTGAAGTAAATGATTCTTTGAAACGAATCACGCCAGGTGGAAAAGTGGTTTATGGCGGTGGCGGTATTATCCCAGACGTGTTTGTTCCTAGTGCCGATGGCTACATACTTCAAACTCTAGAGTATTTTGCTAGAACAGGATTTGCTGATCAATTTACCAATCGTTATTTGCAAAACGATGGTATGAAATTGCGCAATATGTCTCAAGAAGATTTTATGGAAACTTATAGTGTTCCAGAATTAGTGATGGAAGACTTTATCCAATATGCTCAATTATATAATACGAGTATTTCCTTGCCAGGTTATAGAGATGAGATTTCTACTATTATCAAGTCTTCACTTGCAGAGCAATTATTTAACACTGAGGCAAAAATAAAAATCCTCAATGAACACGACCGCATGATTCAAAAAGTGCTAGAGTTGAATAAGTAGATTTTATAAGGATTTCCTATAAATATAAGTAGCAACAAGACTGCAAAATGGAACCTATCGTTTCTCGTGCTTCTCTTTAATTTTAAGAGAGACCTGTAAAATAGCCAGCAGTATGAAAACGCAAAGCGTTGCAAGAATGCTTATCACAGCAATCTGACTATCACCTTGCATAGGGCTGTTAAAATCGAGTTTAGTTGCATTAAAGATCAGATTTACAACCGCGAGACCCATTAATATATAGATGAATATTTTCATTAAAAAAGTACTTTGAAATAAACTATAAATAACTTTATCACTGTGGCAAGCAAGATAACCCCAAAAATTTTACGGAACACATAAATCCAAGGTTTTCCTATCAATTTCTTTATGTAATTAAAGTTTTAAAATCAATAGAATAGAGTCTGTCTAGAGAATTATAGTTACAATATTAGTTCATGCAAAATTTCATTTTAGCAATTAAACTGAGGTTAATATTTATTCCATATAATTATTATAATAGTGCAGGATATCACTTTTAGAACATCTCTTTTTCTTAAAAGAAGTATCAACTCCTAGTTAAATAATGTTCCTATAGTATAGTTGAATATCTTTGCAGCTCAAATACTACTTTATGTTTCAGCTAGGAAAAACCATCGTATCAGATGACGTACTTGAAAAAGACTTCGTCTGTAATCTCACTGCTTGTAAAGGAGTGTGTTGTGTGGCAGGTGAGGCAGGAGCACCACTGGAACAAAAAGAGCTCGACATTCTAGATCGAGAATATGAAAAAGTAAAACCTTATTTACGTCCAGAAGGTATCGCGGCGATTGAATCTCAAGGCACGTGGATAGAACGTGAAAACGGTGAACTAGAGACACCACTTGTGGATGGAGCAGAATGTGCTTACACGACTTTTAAGGAAGATGGCACCGCACTTTGTGGTATTGAGGCGGCATATCGAGATGGTGCGACTTCATTTTATAAACCTATTTCATGTCATTTATATCCTGTACGCATTCAGGAATACACAGATTTTAAAGCGGTGAATTATCACAAATGGCAAATCTGTGATGACGCCTGTACGCTCGGTGAAGAATTAGGCGTTCCGGTCTATAAATTTTTGAAAGAAGCACTCGTTCGTAAATTTGGAATTGCTTGGTATGAAGAACTGGAAGAAATAGCTCAAAGTTTCTCTTCAAATTCTTAAATCTGCGTTTTTAAAAATGAGTTTTTTGAATTCGCTTTCGCGAAAGCGTGGATAACTTTCTAAATTATTTTTTAATTTTTTTTGTAGGAAAGAACGTGAAATTTGTCGCTCAATAGTGATGAAATATAGACTTGTAGAATGTTGTTTCTATGAAACGTAAGGAAAGTTAGACGAAATCACAACTAGTTTAAATTCAGTAATTTAAAGGACTATTTTAAAGTTTTGTTAACGTAGTCAATGAGTAAAACGAGTGTTGAAAACTTGTTTAAAAGCAAATTAGGAATTCCCACTTTTCCTCTCAATCATTTTTGATATTTGTTAGTCCCAAGTAACAACAGATTAAATAATTTTTAAAGAGGACATTATGCAAGCGACGACAGTAGAACCCATTTTAGTAGATAACCCAGATAGATTTGTAATCTTCCCGATTCAACATCATGATCTATGGGAATGGTATAAAAAACAACAAGCTTGTATATGGACTGCAGAGGAGATTGATCTTCATCAAGATGTTACCGACTGGGAAAATTCATTAAACTCTGACGAGCGTTATTTCATCAAGCACATTCTTGCCTTCTTTGCGGCAAGTGATGGAATTGTAAATGAGAACCTTGCAGAGAACTTTGTTAACGAAGTTCAGTATTCTGAGGCTAAGTTTTTCTACGGTTTCCAAATCATGATGGAAAATATCCATTCTGAGACTTATTCTTTACTTATCGATACTTATGTAAAAGATGATAAAGAAAAAGATCAATTATTTAAAGCAATTGAAAACTTCCCTGCAATTAAGTTAAAGGCTGACTGGGCAATGAAGTGGATCGATAGCCCATCTTTTGCTGAGCGTTTGATAGCATTTGCTGCGGTAGAAGGGATCTTTTTCTCAGGAGCTTTTTGTTCTATTTTCTGGTTAAAGAAAAGAGGATTGTTACCTGGTTTAACATTCTCAAACGAGTTAATCTCTCGTGATGAAGGAATGCACTGTGACTTTGCGGTACACTTACATAATAACCACTTGATTAATAAAGTGCCTAAAGCTCGTATCACAGAAATTATAGTGGACGCTCTTAATATCGAGCGTGAGTTTATTACAGAATCTCTTCCAGCTAGTTTAATAGGAATGAACGCAAAATTGATGACTCAATACTTAGAGTTTGTAACAGACCGTTTATTAGTAGAGCTAGAATGCGAAAAAGTATATAATTCTACTAATCCATTTGATTTCATGGATATGATCAACCTTCAAGGAAAGACTAACTTCTTTGAAAAACGAGTAGGTGAATATCAAAAGGCTGGAGTAATGAACAGCACTAAAGAAGGTAAAACAGAGATGGATTCTTTCTCTCTAGACGCTGACTTTTAGATAAAAGTTTTACAGCCTTTAAGGTTGTTCCATATATAGAATAGAGAATATCACTTGACGTTCTCATAAGTAATAACCCAAATCTTAGATAAAGGGATGAAAATCCTTTTCTCTAAACCCAAAAAACCGAGTTCAATATGTTTGTAGTAAAAAGAAACGGCCAGAAAGAGCCAGTAATGTTTGACAAGATCACCGCGAGAGTACGTAAATTATGTTACGGCCTTAGTAATCACGTGGATCCTGTAAAAGTTGCCATGCGTGTCATCGATGGATTATATGATGGTGTTACTACAAGTGAACTTGATAACCTAGCGGCTGAGACTGCTGCAACGATGACCACCGCTCATCCAGATTATGCACGTCTTGCAGCGCGTATCTCTGTTTCTAACCTGCATAAAAACACAAAGAAAACATTTAGTGAAGTAGTTACAGATCTTTATGAGTACGTGAATCCTCGTACGGAGAAAAAAGCACCTATGATCTCAGATGAGGTCTACAAAGTAATTCAAGATAATGCAGACCGTTTGAACTCGGCAATTATCTATAATCGTGATTTTGGGTACGATTACTTTGGGTTTAAAACATTAGAGCGCAGTTATTTATTAAAAATTAATGGTGAGATTGCAGAGCGTCCGCAGCACATGTTGATGCGTGTATCTATCGGGATTCATATTGATGACCTTGATGCTGCGATTGAAACTTATGAGTTGATGTCTAAAAAGTATTTTACACACGCAACTCCTACGTTATTCAATTCTGGAACTCCTAAACCTCAAATGTCTTCTTGTTTCCTATTAACGATGCAAGATGATAGTATTGAAGGTATTTATGATACATTAAAGCAAACGGCAAAGATTTCTCAAAGTGCTGGTGGAATAGGGTTGTCTATTCACAATATACGCGCAAGAGGTTCTTACATAGGTGGAACAAACGGTACTTCAAACGGAATCGTTCCTATGCTTAAAGTATATAACGATACAGCTCGCTATGTAGATCAAGGTGGAGGAAAACGTAAAGGTTCTTTTGCTATTTACATGGAACCATGGCATGCAGATATCTTTGATTTCCTAGACTTGAAAAAGAATCACGGAGCTGAGGAGATGAGAGCCCGTGACTTATTCTACGCTATGTGGATGTCAGATTTATTCATGAAAAGAGTAGAGGCAAATGCACACTGGACATTAATGTGTCCTAACGAGTGTCCTAACCTGTACAACGTTTATGGAGATGAGTTTGAAGCACTTTATACTAAGTATGAAGAAGAAGGAAAAGGTCGCAAGACCATTCAAGCTCGTGAGCTTTGGGATAAAATACTAGAATCTCAAATAGAAACTGGAACACCTTACATGCTGTATAAAGATGCAGCAAACCGTAAGTCAAACCAGCAAAACCTAGGTACGATTAGATCTTCTAATCTGTGTACAGAGATTATGGAATATACAGCTCCAGATGAAGTAGCAGTATGTAACCTAGCTTCTATCGCTTTACCTATGTTTATTAAAGACGGTGCTTTTGATCATAAAGCACTTTATAAAGTAACTAAGCGTGTAACTCGCAACTTGAATAAAGTAATTGATCGTAACTATTACCCAGTAAAAGAGGCAGAGAATTCTAACATGCGTCACAGACCAGTAGGATTAGGAATTCAAGGTCTTGCAGATGCTTTTATAATGCTGCGCCTTCCATTTACAAGTGATGAAGCAAAGAAATTGAACTCAGAGATTTTTGAGACTCTTTATTTTGCAGCTTGTGAAGCTTCTATGGAAATGGCTATGGAAGAAGGACCTTATTCTACGTTTGCAGGTTCACCTATGTCAAGAGGAGAATTCCAGTATAACATGTGGAATATCCAAGATGAAGAATTAAGCGGCCGTTGGAATTGGGCAGATTTAAGAACCAAAGTAATGGAAAATGGTGTGAGAAATTCACTTCTTGTAGCGCCTATGCCTACAGCAAGTACTTCTCAGATTTTAGGAAATAATGAAGCCTTTGAGCCATATACTTCAAATATCTATACACGTAGAACACTATCAGGAGAGTTTATCGTAGTAAACAAGCACTTATTAAAAGATCTTGTAGATCAAGGATTATGGGATGATACCTTGAAGAATGCTATTATGAGAAATAATGGTTCTATTCAAGCTATTGATGGAATCCCTGAAGATATAAAAGAACTCTATAAGACAGTTTGGGAATTGAGCATGAAGGACATTATTGATATGTCCCGCCAGCGTGGTTACTTTATCGACCAGTCACAATCACTGAACCTGTTCATGGAAAATGCAAATATGTCTAAATTGACATCGATGCACTTCTATGCATGGAAGAGCGGACTTAAAACTGGAATGTATTACTTGAGAACTAAAGCAGCAGTAGACGCTATTAAGTTTACAGTTACTAAGGAGAAAAAAGCAGCGCCTGTTGCGCCAGCAACACCTGCAGCTCAAATAACACAACCAGTGGCAGCTGCACCAGTACAGGCGGCTTCAGTGCAGCCAGTTACTCCAGTAGCAGCGACACCACAACCAGGACAAACGCAATCGCTATTTATAGATGATAGTGCTCCTGCAGCAGCAAAGGTGATGAATCAAGCAAGCTCTATTGAAAACACAAATGTAATCACAGAGAGTGATGAAATGAGTGAAGAAGAATACAGAATGATACTTCAACGCGCTAAAGAAGCTGCCAGCAATGGTGATGATTGTGAGATGTGCGGCTCATAAAAAAATGACTTAACTAAAACGATAAAAACGGCTTTGCAATTTGTAAAGCCGTTTTTTTATACGCTTTCGCGAAAGCGTACAAACATAAACCTCACAGGCTATCAAAATCTGTAAGGTTTTCTATTGCTCAAATTGAAGCTATAAGTTAATCAATTTAACAACTCTATAATAATTGAGCTCATAACCCTAAATCTATGCTAAGATTCCTATAAACCCTTGTTAATCGTGCGATAAACACTGTATTGTGCTTGTATATTGAGGTGTAATTAATTTATTAACCATACAAACAAATATTATGAAGTATACAGAAGAAGTAGCAAATAAGTTAAATGAATTATTAGAAAAAAATTACGATGCTGAGGCAGGATATAAACTAGCCAAAGACAAAGTAGAAAGTCGTAGACTAAAAGATTTTTTCACCCAACAAGCTCAGGAACGATATAACTTCGGTCATGAATTAAAGACTGAAATAAGAAGTTATGGTGAGTCTCCAGAAAAAGGAACAAGCTTTAAAGGAGATGCGCATCGAGCATGGATGAACATAAAATCCACATTTACGTCAAATAATGAAGAAACAATTCTAGAAGAGGCAATACGTGGGGAAAAAGCTGCAGTGGAAGAGTATAACTCAATTATCTCTGAAACAACATTGCCACCATCAACAAATTCATTGTTGACTAAACATAGAGATAACATCCAGCATTCATTAAATAAAGTTAGTGCGATGGAAACTATAGCATAATTTCCATAGATTATTGATTGGAAAGCCCTTTTGAGAAATCAAAAGGGTTTTTTATTTATTATTCTCACTATTATAAATAAATAATGTAGATACTTTTCTTAATTAATGGATTCATTAATTTAATTCAATTAATACAGCGATAATGATTCTGATAATTGTCAAAAAAGGTTGAAAAGCAGCAGTTTATATAGTAAAAAAGAAACATCATGCTTTTTTAGTGCTTACAGAATTTTATATTTGGAATCCAAAACTAATTTAAAATTTATGAAACATTTAAAAACGTCCTACATGATGTTCTTGCTATTATTTGTAGCCATCGTATCATGTGACAAGGAAGAAACAGCCCCAAAAATTACAGAGATTACGCTCAGTGCATCAACTACCACAGTTCAAGCAAATAATGTCGTGTATTTATCTGTAACCACTGATACTGACGTGGATATTACAAATGATGTGCGATATGTGGTAAATGGCACACCTCAAACCTCTTCTGAGTTTACGCCCAATACATTTGGTGACTTTAGGGTCATAGCGACCTACAGTATTAATAATAGAACTTTAGAAAGTAATGATGTGATTATTACGGCTACAGCGGCTCCACTAACTAGTGTTACATTAGGTTCTGACAGCTATTTGAAGGAATTAGGCCAAGTATTTACGCTCAGTGTCATAGGCGATAATGATGTTAATCATACGGCAGATGCTTCATTTTTCGTAGATGGTGTTGCTTTAACAGATAATACATATACAGCAACCAGTTTAGGAGAGTTTACTGCAACGGCAACTTATAATCATAATGGTACAACCCTAACAGCTGATCCTGTAACACTAGAGGTTAAGGGGAATCCAACCACAGTTAAATTCTTTGATGAAATTGTGTTTTATGATGGATATGCCGCTGTAGTTAGTGATCCAGTGCCACCTGGTGTAATTAGAAAATCAAATGATACTTACTTTACAAAAATTGAAGCTTCTGATATAAGTCAGATTAGTGGAGATGAATTAGAGATAGAAATAATTATCGGTGCTTTATGTGATAATTATGATAGAGGTGGTCACTTGTTTTTAAATACAATCGCAAAGAATACAACCTTTGATGTAAATAATGTAGTTGACCGTTTTGAAATAGCCCGTTTTATTACTCCATTTATGAATAAGAATAGAATGCCCGATGAAGTCCCTTATAATTATGATGCAAATAACATTGCAAAAATACTTAATGATACAAGTTTAAATGCTGCCTTTGATTTTTATTTAGAGTTTAGAGTTTTTGGTGTTCCTTATGCAGCAAATACTCAAGTTTCTGGCTGTGCTGGTAGAAATGATGTCTTTAGAGGAACAGTGAATTTTAAATCTACAAATGCAAATGTAATTCCGGTACCGCAAGCAATTGAACCTATTTGTTCTGATGCGCCTCTTAACAATTATTCTGCAAATGCTACGGACGTTATGGGACAGACCACACGTACATTTAATATCAACTTAAATGCTGCTATAAATGCTGCTCAACTAGTTGTTATAACCTCTAATCATGGTGCAAACACTGGTGGTGAAGAGTATAATAGACGCCAGCACTTTATTTATTTTGATAATATAAATGTAGACACCTACATTCCTGGAGGTAAATCTTGTGAGCCATATAGGCGTTATAATACACAAGGAAATGGAATTTATCAAAGCACACCACAACCGCTTAGTTACTGGACGTCTTTTAATAACTGGTGTCCTGGTGATGCAATCCCTACTCGTGTTTATAATTTAGGAAATTTGGCAGCTGGTGCTCACTCGTTTAAAATAGAGGTGCCAGATGCTGAATTTGTTGATGGACAAGGTAACATCCCTACATCAGCTTATATTTACGGAGATTTATAATAATTACTAATCTGATTAGACATACTTAAAATTAAGAAAAAGACCTCCTAATAGAGGTCTTTTTCTGTTTTTAAGAACTTATGGGAATTACAATATGTTTTCAGTTTAAATAGGTTAATGTTCATAACTCAATTTTTATAAAGCTTATCAATAACCTATATTTAAAGTTCAACTTTTTAAAAAGTTTTAATTTTTAAGTATCTGAAGGTGAGCTTTTTATTTGTTTTATAAGATTCAGTTTTTTAATTTTTTAATTCAAAAAAAATAAGAACCTATCAACCCAATAACCCATAGAGTATGTATCTCATTTTTGACACTGAAACCACAGGATTACCTAAACGCTGGGATGCACCATATACTGATGTGGATAATTGGCCACGAGTAATTCAGATCGCATGGCAGTTACACGATGAGATGGGAAATATGATTGAACATCAAGACTTTCTGATTAAGCCAGATGGCTTTGATATTCCATATGATGCAGAGCGTATTCATGGTATTTCTACAGCACTTGCTGAGCAACAAGGAATTCCGCTTGAGGAGATGCTATCGCAATTCAACATTGCACTCAGTAAAGCAAAATTTGTCGTAGGTCAAAATTTAAAGTTTGACTTAAATGTAACTGGAGCAGAGTTTGAGCGCACTCAAATTGCAAACGACTTGCAAGAAATACCAGTGCTGGATACCTGTACCGAACATACCGCACAATTATGTCAAATCCCAGGTGGACGTGGTGGAAAGTTCAAACTGCCTACACTTACAGAGCTACACCAGTTCTTATTCAATCAACCCTTTGGAGAAGCCCACAACGCTACTGCCGATGTGGAAGCAACAACCAGATGTTTCCTAGAACTCGTCCGTAAACAGCAATATACTAAACAGCAGCTCGACGTTGCAGACGATTATTTTGTACGTTTCCAAGAGGCAAATCCAGCGATGATTAAACCGGCTGGAATAAGACATGTGAATCTAAAACAAGCCTCAGCACAACTCATTGAAGCTGCAGAGCCGGAACTGACAAATCAGGAAATAAAGGAGAATTTATCTGAACTCAATGAGGTTCCATTTGCTCATTTACATTCACATTCTCAGTTTTCTATATTACAATCTACTGCAAGTGTTCAAGATTTAGTCCAAGCAGCTGCAGCAAACGATATGCCTGCCGTTGCGATGACAGATCATGCAAACATGATGGGCGCGTTTCATTTCATAAAAGCAGTAAAAGCGCATAATGCGAGTTTAGTAAATCAAGAGGAAGATGGACCGCAAAAAGAACCCATAAAACCTATTTTGGGTTGCGAGTTCTTTGTCTGTGAGGACATGAATGATAAAACACACAAGGATAACGGTTATCAAATTGTGCTTCTTGCAAAAAATAAAAACGGTTATCTCAACATAGCCAAAATGTCGAGTAAAGCCTATGTAGATGGATTCTACTACGTGCCTAGAATTGACAAAAAACTCATTGAGGAATTTAAAGAAGACATCATCGTTCTTACAGGAAATATGTATGGAGAAGTGCCTTCAAAAATCCTCAATCTAGGAGAAAAACAAGCCGAAGAAGCACTATTGTGGTGGAAAGAGCAATTTGGTGAAGATTTGTATATAGAACTCATGCGCCACGGCTCGTCTATGAGTAATATACAAGAAGATGAACAAAGAGCAAATGATGTGTTGGTCTCGCTTTCGCGAAAGCATAACATCAAAATAGTTGCTACTAATAATACTTATTACGTCCATAAAGAAGATGCCAATGCTCACGATATCTTACTTTGTGTAAAAGATGGAGAAAAACAAGCTACACCTATAGGTCGTGGTCGTGGTTATCGTTATGGATTGCCTAATCAGGAATATTATTACAAGTCTGGTGCTGAGATGAAGCAGCTGTTTAAAGATTTACCTGAGGCGATTTCAAACATAAGTGAAGTGCTTAACAAAATTGAGCAATTTGAGCTAGCAATGGATGTACTCTTACCTAAGTTTGATATTCCAGCAGAGTTTCTAGATGCTCAAGACGAGCACGATAATAAAAAACGTGGTGAGAACTCTTACCTGAAACACCTCACTTATGAAGGTGCAAAAAAACGTTATGGAGAAATTACTCCAGAGATTGAAGAACGACTAGAGTTTGAGTTAGATACTATACGCAAAACAGGTTATCCAGGTTACTTTTTGATTACTTGGGATTTTATAAAAGCTGCCCGTGAAATGGACGTGGCTGTAGGACCTGGTCGTGGTAGTGCGGCAGGAAGTGTAGTTGCTTATTGTCTATGGATTACAAATGTAGATCCTATACATTATGACCTACTTTTTGAGCGTTTCTTGAATCCAGATCGTGTAAGTATGCCCGATATTGATATTGATTTTGATGATGAGAATCGATATAAGGTGATGGATTATGTAATTGAGAAATATGGTGCGAGTCAAGTGGCACAAATTATTACTTATGGTACCATGGCGGCTAAATCCTCCATACGTGACACCGCAAGAGCACTAGATTTACCGCTTAACGAAGCAGATCATATCGCAAAATTAATTCCTGATTTTTCTAAACTCAAAAAGATTTTTGCCCTTGAGGATAATGAAATAAGAAGCAAGTTCCGTGGAGAAGATGCAGATATGGTCGAGGAATTAAGACGTATCGCAGCAGGTTCAGACCTCGCGGCCGAGACATTGAAACAAGCTCGTATTCTAGAAGGTTCTGTAAGAAATACAGGTGTGCACGCCTGTGGAGTGATCATCACACCCGATGCGTTGACAAATTTCGTACCTGTAGCAACTGCTAAAAACTCAGATTTATATGTAACTCAATTTGATAATGAAGTTGTAGAAAGTGCTGGATTGTTGAAGATGGATTTCTTAGGACTCAAAACACTAAGTCAAATTAAAGATACCGTCGCAATTATAAAAGATCGACACCAGATTGATCTTGATATAGAATCGGTGCCACTAGATGATGTAAAAACTTATGAACTTTTTCAAGAAGGAAATACAGTAGGGATTTTCCAGTATGAAAGTGCTGGAATGCAAAAGTACATGCGCGATTTAAAACCTACGCAGTTTGCAGATTTGATTGCCATGAATGCTTTATATCGTCCTGGACCACTAGAATATATTCCAGATTTTATCGATAGAAAACATGGTGTTAAGGAGATTACTTATGACCTTGATGGTATGGAAGAATACCTGTCAGAGACTTATGGAATTACCGTTTATCAAGAGCAAGTAATGCTCCTTTCTCAAAAACTGGCAAACTTCTCAAAAGGTGAAGCCGATGTATTGAGAAAAGCGATGGGTAAAAAGCAAATGGCAACCCTTCAAAAAATGAAACCTAAATTCCTAGATAATGGAGAATCAAATGGTCATGATAGAACGATTCTAGAAAAAGTATGGAAAGATTGGGAAGCATTTGCCTCTTATGCATTTAACAAATCGCACTCGACTTGTTATGCATGGATAGGTTATCAAACGGCTTATTTAAAAGCAAATTATCCAGCAGAGTTCATGGCGGCAACACTGTCTAACAACATGAACCAAATCAAGGATGTGACTAAATTTATGGATGAATGCAAGCACATGGGATTACCAGTGCTGGGACCAGATGTAAATGAATCCAATTATAAGTTTACGGTAAACAAAGATGGTGCGGTACGTTTTGGAATGGGTGCAGTAAAAGGATTAGGTCATGGTGCGGTAATGACTATTATTGAGAACCGTCAGGAAGCGCCTTATAAAAGTATTTTTGACATGGCTAAGCGCATAGATTTGCGTGCGGCAAATAAGAAGTCCTTTGAGGCACTAGCTTTAAGCGGTGGATTTGATGGTCTAGGTGGAGAAAACAGAGCGCAGTATTTCTATGAATTTGATAACGGTCAGATTTTCCTAGAACAAGTGGTGAAATATGCCCAGAAGTTTCAAGAAAATGAGAACAGTGCACAGGTAAGTCTTTTTGGAGAAGCGAGCGATGTTCAAATTCCTGAACCAGAGTTACCTATATGTGAAGATTGGGGAACGATGGAAAAACTCAAACGAGAAAAAGAAGTCGTGGGAATTTATATTTCGGGCCATCCGCTGGATGACTATAAGAAGGAGATGGAATTTTTCTGTAACACAGGATTGAGTAGTTTGAAAGATTTACATGGACTTGTGAATCGTGAGCTTACTTTTTGTGGAGTGATCAGTGACGTGCAGCATCGCATTACTAAGACTAATAAAGGTTGGGGAATGTTCACGGTTGAAGATTATGAAGAGAGTTTTGAATTCCGTTTGTTTAATGAGGATTACCTCAAGTTCAGGCACTTTCTAGTTCCTAACTCTTTTATTCACTGTAAAATCAAGATAAAAGAAGGCTGGATTGATAAAAAAACAGGACGACCTACAGAGCCTAGAATCAACTTTCTAGTGATGCAGCAATTACAAGATTTAATGGCGAGCACCGCAAAGAAATTGACCATACAGTTCCACATAAGTGAAGTAGTGGAGAATAGAGTCGAGTGGTTACAACAAGTGCTAGAAACACATAAAGGTGATCACCAGTTATTCTTTAATCTAGTGGATCATGAAGAGAAAATCTCGTTAAACATGCCTAGCCGATTGAAGAAAGTAAATGTGACTAATGAATTGCTTGCTTTACTAGATGAGCAAGGCATTAATTATGGAGTGAATTAAGGTTAAATCATAAACCTACATATCATTATAAGTAAGTACAATGATGACAAGCTGTGAAATGGAATAGGATTTGATTACTTTTGTGTATAGAAATTTAAACAGCACATAAAATGGCACTAGAAATAACAGACGCAAACTTTGAAGAAACAGTATTAAAAAGTGATAAGCCAGTATTGGTTGACTTTTGGGCAGCATGGTGTGGACCATGTCGCATGGTAGGTCCTATCATCGATGAGGTTGCTACAGACTATGACGGTAAAGCCGTAGTAGGTAAAATGGACGTAGATGCAAACCAAGAGTTTGCTGCAAAATACGGAGTACGTAATATCCCAACGGTTCTTGTTTTTCAAAACGGAGAAGTTGTAGGGCGTCAAGTAGGAGTTGCTCCTAAAAACGCTTACACAGACGCTATAGATGCATTATTGAACTAGAGTTACAGTTCATAATTTATAAACGAGCTCATTTCTTAATTGAAATGGGCTTTTTTTATGCGATGTACTTTGGGTATTATGCTTTCGCGAAAGCGTATCAAAAAAAGTCACTGCTACTTTTATAAAAACTTTATTTGCAAATAAATTCCAGTCACGTATCTTCACGCTATGGATATTCAAAAGGAGTTAAATAAAACCGCCGGATTTAAAAACCTAGCCTTACTTGCCAGTCAAGTGGTTGAAGGATTTATTTCTGGAATGCATAAATCTCCGTTCCATGGATTCAGTGCAGAGTTTGCTGAGCACAAAATTTATAATCCTGGAGAAAGTACGCGTCACATAGACTGGAAACTGTTTGCCAAAACAGACAAACTCTACACTAAACGCTACGATGAGGAAACTAACTTGAGATGTCATCTTATTATAGATAATAGTCCATCTATGCATTATCCTCAAGTAAAAGTTCAAGAGCTGGGCAGTTTTAATAAAGTAGGTTACAGTGCACTCGCTGCCGCTAGTGTAATGAATGTCTTAAAAAAGCAACGAGATGCTGTAGGACTATCTGTTTACAGTGATACGTATGAATATTATGCGCCTGAGAAAGGTAGCGATAGACATCATAGCATGTTGCTGGATCAATTATCTCAACTAGCCATAAATGAACCTACGGGAACTTCTACAAACACTTATAAGTACCTGCATGAAATTGCAGAGAAAATGAAGCGTCGTTCACTTATTTTTCTATTTACAGACATGTTTCAAAGTGACGTTCATGAAAACGAACTCTTTGAAGCGTTGCGACATTTGAAGTATAATAAGCATGACGTGGTATTATTTCATACTTATGACAGTGCTACAGAGGTTGATTTTGACTTCTCAAATAAGCCTTCTCGCTATACTGATGTGGAGACAGGTGAACACATCGACTTGTATGCTGATAATGTGAAAGAGGTTTATAAAGAAGCCGTAAGTGCTTATTTTGAAAAACTAAGAGTGCGTTGTGGACAGAATAGAATTAAATACATGCCTGTAGATATACAGCGCAATTTTGATGTGGTGCTCACTACTTTTCTACTTGAGCGCCAACTTTTTAAATAAAATTTCTGTGAATAAAAAAAGCCTGTCTTGCGACAGGCTGATCGTAACTCAAATTGCGAAAAGAGTATGAGCTACTAGAATACCTCAATATTCGTACGGCAAATATGAGCTTCTCTATTCCTACAATTAAAAATGCTTTTGTCCTACAGACTTTATTCGTTGAAATGTAATAAAAACATATAAAGCGTAAAAAATAAAAGCCTATCGTGAGATAGGCTTTTGTAACCGAATGAATTATGAAAAGAGTATTATTTGGTTACACTTAAATAGGAACTAAGGTTTTTAGGGAAAACCTAAGCCCTTAATTTGAGCAGTGCAAATATCTCTATTTCTAAATTTAAGCATCAAATTGTCTGTCTATTCAAATTATTTATCGATAAAATGATAAGATTTAAAGTCTATCTACTCTTTTATAAGCTTGATTTGTTGATTTCCAAGGAGTGTCTGTGCGTTAATAATATAAATTCCAGCAGGAAGTGCTTCAATTGAATAGCTCGATAAGCTCTCAGTAAACTGCATTACTTCTTGTCCGCTTAGATTATAGATACTCATTCTTTCAATTTCAGTTGAAAGTCTGAAGCTATTTTGCGCAGGATTAGGGTACAATCTTACCTTGCCTAAACTGTTTTCTATATCTGTATTACTCAATGGGTCTTGCAATTGTTGCGTAGAATATACTCTGTATTCTCCTGGTTGCAGGTTTATTGTAGCAGTTTGGTTAGTGATGTTCACTGTTGTACCGCTAAAGTATTCATGCCAGGTTCCGGTCTGTGAAAAGTTTGGATTTACATTTTGAGCGGTAATTCCAAAATTTGCAACCACTACAGCATCAAAGACTGGTCCGTTAAGATTGATACGTTTAGTGACACCACCTACATCAAGATTGTTATTAGTTGTATTCCATGTGTCAGGATACAAGGTTTTAAAACCTATCATAGTTGCCGTAGCTTCATATAGATCCATGCGGTTTTGATCTGTATCATAGTTCAAAGTCCACGGAATAGGCTTGCGACCAGTACGACCATTCTGATCGATGTCTATTTCATATCCTAGCTCACCAAACTGCCATAGCATTTTAGGACCTGGAATACTATATAGAATGGCTGCAATCGCCTCTTGTCTATCAAGTGCTACTGGAAGTGATCGTACGTTATGAGAAGAGTTTGCTGCATTTCCAAAATTTAGGTTCTTATACATCAATCGTTGTTCATCATGACTCTCGGCATAAGCTACTAAATGCTGGTCGTTCCATCCGCGCGCTGTGTAGTAAGCGTTGAAAACATTATTATTACTTGAGAATCCCATGGAGTTTTGGTTGAACTGATCAGTCATTTTACCCCATAACATGAATCCTGAGTTTGCAAGCACTGTTTCTTCTGAGTTGTCACCTAAGTGCTCTAGAATCATGTAAATATCATTACTGTTTGCGTTCCAAATTGTATTCTTATAATCGTTGAGTATATCTACTCTTGACTGATCATAAGCACTCCATGCTCCGATATTTCCTAGAGTAAAGTTTTGAGTAAAACCTTTTGATAAGTCAAATCTGAATCCGTCGATGCGGTATTCATCAATCCAGTATTGTAGGGTTTGTTTCACGTAATCTCTTGTCCACTGACTTTCATGATTGAAATCGTAACCTACATTAAAATCATGTGTAGGAGATGAATTCAAATATGGATTATTTGCCGCAGGTCTAAAATTGGCTTGATCCCACCATAATTGACATAAAGGTGATTGACTAAAAGCATGATTATAAACTACGTCAATTACAACTGCGATTCCTTTAGAGTGACATAAATCAATCAGCTCTTTGAATTTTGCTGGTGTTCCATAAGCTTTGTCTAGAGCTCCGTGAAATTTAGGATTATAACCCCAACTATCAGTTCCTTCAAACTCATTAACGGGCATTAATTGCAGCGTGTTAATTCCTAAATCCTCGAGATAATCGATACGGTCAATTACTTGTTGAAAGCTGTCTTCCTCAGAGAAATCACGTACTAGAAGTTCGTAAATAACTAGATTCTCTTTATCAGGTCTTTGGAAATTGTTTACAGTCCAGCTATAAGGAGTTGCTTGGTAAGTATGTAAGGAAATATCTCCAGTAGTTTGATTAGTAGGATAAACGGGTAGATTAGGGAAGTTACCTGGCTTGATAAATTGGTCACTACCAGGATCAAGAATTAATTCTGAAAAAGGATCTGCCACCTTAAGATCATAATCTACTAAATACTGATATTGAAATGTTTGGTTTGCTGTGAAGTTTGCTGCAGGAACTGTCACCCAAAAATAGTCACCATCTTTATTCATTTGGTAGTTTGCGTTGAGATTCCATCCTGTGAAATCTCCTATCACCATTGCATCACTTTTTCCTGGAGCAGCTAGTAAAAAAGTAACACTACCATCTGCATTTTCATTTACTCCATTTTTTAAACCTGCAGGTCTCGATTGATTTTGGGTTGCCGCTGGAACATAAACGCTTATCACGTCACTTACTTGTTGAGCACCATTATCTGCAGTTAGTTCTATATTGTGTCCACCTGTCGTAGTGAATGTATAAGGTGTTGAAATAGTAGCTGCATTTGTAGTTGCTACTGATGTGTTGTTGACTTTAAATTCTAGGTTTGCCGTTTGAGACGCATCACCAGTTAAGGTAATCGTTTGATTTAAATTAAATATTTCTCCATTTGTAGGAGCTGTAATTAATGTATTTAAACCAGGTTGAAACACAGGTAAGAAGATATCAGGATTAGTTTGTACTGTTGCGTTTGCATTTCTCACAACGAGACAAATCTCACTTACTACATCTCCTGCGGTTACACCATAGAAAGCATCTAAGCTAGTGCCTAATGTAAGTTGGTAAATATTTCCACCAGTGTTTACAAATGGTGGAGCTGTTGTATTATCTGTAAAACTTGTGTTTGGAATGTTCTGCCATCTAGTACCGTTTATAGTAACTCCAGTGTAGGCATAAAATGTTCCAGTTGTGTTTTCTAACGCTGTACCAGTTGCATCAAATATTAATGTAACCTGATCAGTCTGTGTAGGTGTAGATGGGTTTGTGGTTACTTGCGCTTTCGCGAAAGCGAATCCTAAAACCGCGAGTAAGAGAAGTAAAATATTTTTCATAGCTATTGTTTTAATCTAAAAAAGGGCTGTTCCCAGCCCTTTTTAATAATTTAAAATGATTCTTTATTCTACTGGAATCAACATGTAACGACCATCTAAATCATTGAAGAAGATGTCATAAGTTCCAGGAGCGATAGGAATGTTAGGGCCATTTTGAGTTCCTTGACCAGAAAATTCTGTGTCAGCACCCCAATTTGTAGCCCAATCGTCGTTTGCTCTGAATTTCATTTCACCAGATACAAGAGTTACATTTCTTAAGCTGTATTGGTGTGGATCAAAAGAAGATTGTATCATCGCTGTGCTCGCGCCCCAACCTGCTGGAGTACTATCTCCAATAATTCCTACAGTCATATATGTTGCAGCGGTTGCAGCAGCACTGTTTGCTGTCATTGAAAAACTTGAATTCCCTTCAGAAGTGTTTGTAACACCATCAATGTCCACAACAAAATCATAGTATCCTGCAGCTGGAGCAGCAAATACGTTAGGATCGCTACCACCACCATCATTAACACCTACCGCACCATTGCGCTCACCATATTGAGGTTGCCAGAATCCTGGAGAAGATAATAATTTGAATTGGTCACCATTAAAATAACCTGTGTAGTAATATACAGTTTCATTTGCAGGGTCACGGAAAAGTGCTGGGTTGTTGTTATCATTACTCCATCCTGGCTCAGTTGCGGCTCCTACTAAATATAAATCTGTGAAAGGATATGCTGCAAAAGGTGTGATAATAATATTCACCTCATTTGATACAATAGGATTTACAGCAGGATCTGCTGTAGTGGCAACAACTCTTAATTTATAATTTCCTGCTAGTGTTGCTTCTCCACCTAATGCAATTGCTGCTGCATTCAAAGTTTCATAAGTTACTCCTACGTTAGTATCTGTAGTAGCTCCTAATATTTGTGGTGCACTATAGTCACCCATGTCAGTATCCATTTGCAAAGCATAATCGATTTGCACAGGTACTTCAAGACTGATTGCGTTCCATGAGAAACGCTCTGCTAGATCATCACCATTAAATTCTGTTACTTCAAATGCTCCAGAACCTGGTGCAAGAGTAATCTCACCAGAGGTGTTTGTGTTTAAGTTGAATTCTTCAGAATCATTGTCGTCACATGACGTGATTGCAGCGATTGCTAAAAACGATAATATTAAAATTGAAAACTTTTTCATCGTGTTGCTTTTTTATAATTAATATCCAGGATTCTGGACTAGGTTAGGATTTAAATTTACTTCTTGTGCTGGGATAGGTAAAAGATTGCGGAATGGAGCAGTAGTCGTTCCTGCTTGAACGTTTCCTTTCCATGCCCATACTTTACCTGTTGTGAATTTACCAAAACGGATTAAGTCTTGACGTCTATGAGTTTCCCAATGTAATTCTCTAGCTCTTTCATCGAGTATGAAATCTAGGTCTAGGTCTCCGGCAGCAATATTACCGCTGGTGTTACCATAAGCTCTTTCACGTAACTGGTTGATGTAACCTACTGCTACGTTAAGATCTCCTGCAGCTGCGCCTCTTACGGTTGCTTCAGCATACATCAAATAAGCGTCTGATAAACGGAAAACTGGAAAGTCGATATCTACAAAGTCTCCTACAGTATCACTACCAGGATTTCCATTAACATCAACATTCTTAAATTTTTGAATGGCAAAACCATCTTTAAAACGTGCTACATCATTAATTTCTAGAGTTTGATCTCCTGTGAAGAAAGTTTCACGTTGATCTGCACTGTTTTCCATTCCTGGGAATAACTCTACAAATTGCTTAGTAGTACGTATTCCACCCCAACCACCGTTGATACCAAATTCAGATGGATCCATATCTCCACCTACTGGTGCATGTGTCAAATATGTAGTTCCACCAAAGGTTTGTGTGTTCAAACCATCAAAGTTTAGTGTCCATATAAACTCGCTTTGAGCTCCATTACTATCATTATCTGCATAGAAACTATAAGCATAAGGAACAGAAGGGATTGTATATCCACCATTGATTACTTTGTTGATGTAAGCTAATGCATCATCATTTCTTTCAGTGCCCGTATAAACCTCAGCGTTTAAGTACATTTTTGCAAGAACCATTTGAAGAGCTGCTTGATCTGCTCTACCATATTCATTCATTCCTGCAACTATCATTTGATCTTCAATAGTGGTTAACTCACTTTCAATCCAGTTAAAAAGATCAGTTCTGTTGATCGCTTCTAGACCATTTGCAACATCAGTATTCTCTGTGCTGAAAGGCATAGTTCCAAAAAGATCCATACCATGGTAGTAAGAATAAGCTCTTAAGAAACGAGCTTCGTTTCTATAATCTGCAACTTCAGCTCTAATGTCACTAGGAACATTAAATTCATCAAGTTTTGAATCTGAAGATAATCTTAAGAATTCATTACATATTGAAATTTGATAGTTGATACGTGAGAACATCGCATTGATAAACTCGTTACCATCTGTCCATACATGACCGTGAAGATCCTTAATGGTTCCATCATTCCAGGCAATGATTGCCTCATCAGTGGTTAATTCTTGCATGTTCCAGTATAATCTTAAGTAGTTTGAAAAACCACCATCGATACCAGAAATATCTGCATTTCCATCTCCACCAGATTGTCCACCTAGCATTAAACCTGCATAAGCTTTTGCAATAAGTCCACGATAAGCCGTAGGATCTTTTAGTAAATCTGCTTCTGTAAGAGCATCTCCATCAGGCTCTACGGTAAGCACATCATCACAGGCTGTGAAAAGGAGCATTCCGAAAAAAGCCAGAATAATTGATTTATACATTTTCATATTATTGCTTTTTTAAATATTAAAAGTTGAATCCTAAACCGAAGATGATTCCGCGGTTTCTAGGAAATAAGTTATTGTCAATTCCACCGAAAACTTCAGGGTCAACTCCATCATAATCTGTAATAGTAAGTAAGTTAGTTCCTGTTATAGAGGCTCTTATGTCCACTTTGTCGCCTGGGAAGTTATAACCTAACGATAGGTTATCCAATTTGACAAAATCTGCTTTCTGTACATAATAATCAGAGAATAATTCTTGATTACTGAACCCAGTATTATTGAAGTCTGCTGGAGTATTTATATAAAGCGGATTCTGAGTGTTAGTTGGGAAAATGCTTCCAAGGTTTGCAGCATTTGAAGTTACATTGTTATAGTTGTAACCACCAGCAGCACCTCTTAACGTAGCACTTAAATCAAATCGCTTGTAAGTAAAGTTAGTCGTTAAACCGAAGTAAGCATCGTGATTAGCTTTCTTATAACGCACCTTGTCAGCATCATTAATTACATTGTCACCATTAGTGTCGATATAAACGCCATCGAGTGGAGCACCATTTTGGTCATAAACTTGACGATATACATGGAATGTTGTAGGATCAGAACCTACAGCCCATTCTTGAATATTGTTACCTACACCACCAGAAATACCACCTACTTGTACTGGATCATCGTTTGCTCCAGCTAAGTCTGTAATTTCGATTTCTTGGAACGTGATATTTCCACCTATGTTCCAAGACATGTTTTCACTTTCAATAACTTTTACGTTAATACTAGTTTCAATACCACGGCTTAATGTTGAACCAGCGTTTTGAATACTACCGTTTTCAAGACCACCTGCTGGAAGTGGACCAAATAATAATAAATCTGAAGTTTCTCTATAGAAACCATCTACACTACCAGTAACACGATCATTAAAGAATCCTAAGTCAATACCAGCATTCCACTGATCTGTTGTTTCCCAAACTAGGTCTATAGAACCTTCAGGCCTTATAGTAGTTACAAATTCATTACCGAATTGTACAGCAGCTGTTTGTTGTCCTGGAGTAAACGTTGACAAGTAAGCAAATGGAGCATTAATCTCCTGTTGACCTGTCTGACCAAATCCACCTCGTAATTTTAACTGAGATAAAACAGTACTGTTTTTAACAAAATCAGTATTAGTTAATTTAAGAGCTCCACTTACACCGTAGAAATTTGCCCAACGGTTTTCTTCAGAGAATCTTGAACTACCATTACGAGAGTAACTTCCAGAAAGAACAAAACGATCCATGATGTCAAATTGTGCTCTACCGAAGAAAGTCACTATTGAATTCTCATCTGGAGAAGAAAGGAAATTTACAAGAGATCCATTCTCAAGTCCACGACCAAAAGATTGTCTAAAGAACGTTTGAACACTACTACCTAAAGTAAAGTCCATTTGTGTATCATATTGCTCAAGATCTTTTTTGTAATCAAAACGACCATCAAGTAAATTATTTCTTCTTATACCACGATCATAGTTTTGTGAAGCGACACGAGCGCCTGCTCCAGAATTAGGATTTCTTAAAGAATAAGAATCAAACTCGTTATAATCAACACCAGCATTACCTGTAAACTTTAAACCTTCAACTGGTAACTTGTACTCAGCGTTCATGTTTAATCTTGCTTGATTA
This sequence comes from Nonlabens sp., assembly GCF_051251825.1. Lineage (GTDB taxonomy): Bacteria > Bacteroidota > Bacteroidia > Flavobacteriales > Flavobacteriaceae > Nonlabens. The sequence goes on from NZ_JBPOGG010000001.1 coordinate 433,090, forward strand.
TTGTCTAGTTGAGAGTCAAGGCTATTTAATAAGCCTAATGGGTTTCTAGGAGCATTAGGTTCAGGACCTGTTGAGTTTGTGTATTCAAAGAATCCGCCAAAATCATTATTACCACTCATGATAGGTTGTGTAGGGTCAAAAACTACTGCCGCGCCTACCGCGCCACCATCGGCACTTCTTATTTCTTCTTTTGCAAGCTGAGAAGTGAATGTTAATTTAAGTTTGTTATCCAGTAACTTTTGGATCACGTTTAAACTTAAACTAGCTCTTTCATAACCAGAGCGTAGCAATGTACCGTGCTCATTATTATAACCTAAAGAAGCTCTTACTGAAGTAGATTCATAACCTTTCTCAATAGTAAGGTTGTGAATGGCGCGAGTACCATTTTGATAAATAGCATCTTGCCAGTCTGTATTTGCATCTCCTAGTATAGACGTATCACGGCCTTGATCTGCTACTAACTGACGGAACTCATCACCTGTTAACACATCTATGTAGTTGTCTACCTTCTCAATAGCAAACTGAACGTCATACTTTACTTTAAGATCACTACTGAAGTTAGCCTTCTTAGTAGTAATTAAAACCACACCATTTGAAGCACGGTTACCATAAATAGCAGTTGCCGATGCATCTTTTAATATAGTTATACTTTCAATATCATTTGGGTTGATAGAGTTCAAACTTGCGTTACTTTGATCAAGCGGCACACCATCTACTACGTATAAAGCATCTTGACTACCTGAAAGAGTAGAACCAGGACGTACACGTATTACAGGACCATCACCAGGACGACCACTTGCAGCGGTAACTTGAACACCAGCAGCTTTACCAGCGATTAACTGACCAGGAGAAGTGATAGCACCTTTATTAAACTCTTCAGACTTGATAGTTTCTTGGGCACTCGTAACATTTGCTTGTTTGATACTACCATAACCTATAAGAACAATCGCATCGAGTTCTGATGGGTTTTCTTCAAGGGAAATATTGATGGAGCTTTGTCCTGTATAAGCAACCTCTTGCGTGGTATAGCCTATATAGGAGAAGACAATCACAGCACCGTCGGGTATATTATTAAGCGTGTAATTACCATCGAAATCTGTAGCAGTACCATTTGAGGTGCCTTTTACCATAACGCTGGCGCTAGGAACTGGTAATCCAGTGCCTGCATCTTTAACCGTTCCAGTGATAACACTTTGAGCCATAGCTAATAAGGGTAGTACCAGGAACAATAAAGCAGTTTTAAATTTTTGATTCATTACTGAAATTTGTTTAAATTAATAGTGAATATCTTCTTCACACACGGTTCAAAAATATACAAACTCTTAGTTAGAGAAACCTTTTAATAACGCAATTCTACGAAAACGTTTTCGGTGTTTTTTTATAACTTTATATATGTTATATTTCGCTTTCGCGAAAGCGTAACTAATTAGATATAAAGAATTTATAATACATGGCTCAAAAATTAACTCTTAAGAAAATTGCACAAGAATTAAAGGTTTCTATATCAACGGTTTCGAAAGCTTTAAGAGATTCTCATGAGATAAGCTTAGAAACTCGCACTAAAATCAAAGAATACGCAAAGCAGTATAACTTCAAGCCTAATAATATTGCGCTGAGTCTTAAAAATCAAAAGACTAAAAAGATAGGAGTGATTATTCCTGAAATCGTGCATTACTTTTTTGCAACCGTTATTATGGGAATAGAAAGAGTGGCAAACGAGAAAGGATATCAAGTAATCATTTGCCTGTCTGGTGAGAGTTTTGATAAAGAAGTTGTGAATATGGATATGCTGGCCAATGGTAGTATAGACGGATTTATAATGAGTCTTTCTAAAGAAACCATGGAGAAACAAGATTTCCATCACTTGCGAGAAGTAACTAATCAAGGAATGCCTATAGTCATGTTTGATCGTGTGTCTGACGATATTGCATGTGATAAAATTATCATAGATGATGTAGAGGCAGCAAATAAAGCGACCGATTTCTTATTGCGTAAAAACTGTAAAAAACTAGGCTTAATTACTACTCCAGACTATGTGAATGTAGGAAGATTGCGCACGCAAGGTTTTAAAGAAGCGCTCATGAAAAGAGGTTATGAAATTGATGAAAGCGCCATATTAAAAGTAGAAGATGTAGAAAATTGTAGAGATATGATTAAAGACTTTCTTGCGGCTGGAGACTATGACGGTTTGCTAGCGGTAAATGAGCTTTTTGCTGTTATAGCGAGTAAAGCACTTCAAGGAATGGGCAAGAATATACCAAGTGATGTTGCCATAGTGGCTTTTACAGACGGAATACTTTCTAAATATGCAAGCCCTACATTAACAACTATAGGTCAAAAAGGTGAAGAAATGGGTGGACTAGCAGCTGCAAAATTGATTCAAAAACTTGAGGCAAATCATCAAGAAGAAGAAAGTTACGAAACCGTTATCGTAAAAACTTCTCTCATAGAAAGAGAATCTACACCGTAATTTTTTACCTTGCACTGTCTTAAAGAAGAATTCTTTAAGAAGTTTATCAAAACTTATCTTCTTCACACACACTAAGTTTTGATAAGTCATAAGGCTTATCGTCATTAAAAAATAACGATATGCAAAAGCCTAAGTTAGGTTTCTGGGATATTTGGAACATGAGTTTCGGGTTTCTCGGTATTCAATTTGGATTTGCCTTACAAGGTGGATTCATGTCACGTATTTTTCAAACTCTAGGAGCTGTAAAGGATGAAATTCCTCTTTTATGGATTGCTGCGCCTTTAACAGGTTTATTGGTTCAGCCCATAATAGGTTTTTTAAGTGATAGAACTTGGTCTTCTCGATTTGGGAGAAGACGACCTTATTTCCTTGTTGGAGCTGTCTTAAGTTCTATAGCATTATTTTTTGTTCCTTATTCGTCAGCATTATGGATGGCAGCTGGATTCTTATGGATTCTCGATGCATCTATTAATATTTCAATGGAACCATTTAGAGCACTGGTTGCAGACAAGCTTCCAGATTCTCAACGATCCTACGGTTTTGTAATGCAAACTCTTATTATAGGAATAGGAACATTTATAGCGAGTTCATTGCCAGCATTAGTCTCTATGCTTGGTGTTTCTGACGAGGCGCCTGCAGGAGTGATTCCACCTTCTGTGAAAGTGGCATTTGCGATAGGAGCGGCTGTTTTTTTAATAACCATTTTATGGACTGTTTTTAAAACTAAAGAATATTCTCCAGATGAAATGGCGCAATTTAATGGTGAGACTGAGGACGATACTGAAGGAATGATCTCAAGTATTTCTAAGACCTATTCATTAATTCCACCAACGATGTTGAAACTAGGAGTGGTTCAATTCTTCTCGTGGTTTGCATTTTTTACGATGTGGAGTCTAGCCACGCCAGCATTAACTGAAGCTGTTTTTCAAGCTCCAGCACCAGTAGCAACTAGTTTTGATATGACTGATGCTGTTCAACTTGCTGCGTTTGATGTACAAAATACAGCCTATCAAAAAGCTGCTAATAGTGTAGGTGGTTATATGGGAATTTATGGATTATCTTCCATGGTTTTTGCTCTTTTATTGACATTATATACTGCAAAGAGACGCATCAATAGAAAATATGTTCACATGGCTTGTTTAATAGCTGGTGGAATAGGTTTTTTAATGATGAACTATATATCTAATCCTGTTTTACTCATTGTTTCTTTTTCATTAATAGGAATCGCATGGGGTAGTATTCTTTCTATGCCTTATGCGATGTTATCCAGTAGTGTAAACCCTAAGCAAATGGGATTAATGATGGGTATTTTTAACATGTTCATCGTTATTCCTCAAATTATCGCCGCTTTAGGTGGAGTAAATTGGACGTCTAGTTTATTAGGTGAAGGAGCTATTCACGCCATGACTGTTGCTGGAATCGCATTAGTTCTTGCAGGAATCAGTAATTTTTTAATAACAGATAAGAACGCAATTACTTATCAATCTACAGAATCAAATGATTAAAAAAGCATTCATATTTGATCTAGATGGAGTTATCGTGGATACAGCAAAATTCCACTTTATTGCATGGCAGCGACTTGCAGCTTCTTTAGGAATCAATTTTACAGAACATGAAAATGAGCAACTCAAAGGAGTTTCTCGTGTGAATTCCCTCAAGAAAATTCTTGAATGGGGAAATAAAGAAATAAGTCCAGAGCTTTTTCAAGCTAAGATGGACCAGAAAAATGAGGAGTATCTAGAACTCATTGAAACACTTGATGTGAATGATATCATGCCAGGAGTTCATGATTTTTTATTAGAATTAAAAAAACAAGATCAACCTATCGCTTTAGGAAGTGCAAGTAAAAACGCTCGACCTATTTTAGAAAAATTAGGCATCAAGGATTTATTTCAAGTCATTGTTGATGGAACTAATGTTACAAAAGCAAAACCAGATCCAGAGGTTTTCCTTTGTGCTTGCGAGCAGTTGGGTTATAGTGCTCAGGAAAGCATCGTTTTTGAAGACAGTGTTGCTGGAGTTCAAGCAGCAAATACTGCAGGAATGATATCTATAGGATTAGGAGAACAAGACATACTTCACGAGGCAGACGAAGTATTCAGTCATTTTACAGACATGCCTCAGGATTATATCAATACACTATTAAGTAAGAAGAAGTAATGAATCAGGAATATATAAAACCAAATGCGTGGTCCATCATTCAAGAAGGATGGAGTCCTGGATTAGTAAAATCTAGCGAAAGTCTTTTTTCCATTGGAAATGGAGCTATGGGACAACGCGCAAATTTTGAAGAACAATATACAGGAGAAGCTTTTCAAGGAAGCTATGTCGCAGGTGTTTACTATCCAGACAAAACTCGTGTAGGATGGTGGAAGAATGGATATCCAGAATATTTTGCAAAAGTTCTCAACGCACCCAATTTTATAGGGATAGATGTCTTTATAGATGGTGAACCACTTGATTTACATAAAGTAGAAAAAGTAACTAACTACCACCTAGAATTGAACATGAAAGAAGGCTGGTTAGAACGTAAGTTTATAGCTCATTTTTCTGAAGATAAGGCTGTGCAAGTGGTTGCTAAAAGATTTTTAAGTCTTGAGGTAGATGAATTAGGTGTGATAAATTATCAAGTTACTGCAGTAAAAGGCGATATAAAAGTTGAATTTCAACCATATATTGATGCTGGAATTACAAACCTAGATTCAAACTGGAATGATGCGTTCTGGGAAATAGAAGAATTAATCTCTGAAGAGCATCAAGCATTTATAAGAAGTCGCACTAATAAGACAAATTTCCATGTGTGCACATTCATGCAATCTGAGCTCGTGCAAAATGGAGAACATCTTCAATACGCAAACCAATTAGAACAAAATAATAAAGTAATACGTCATACTGCAAGTATAGAATTGCAAGAAGGTGAAAGCATAACATTAAGAAAGTATGCCGGTTATACATCAAGTTTAAATCATCAACAATATGACTTGTTTGATTATGCAAGAAAAGTGCTTACTCATGCTACGGTAAACGGATATGATGTATTATTGCAAAGTCAAATCGATCAATGGGCTCAAATATGGGCCATGGCAGATATTACCATAGACGGCGACCTTAAAGCACAACAAGGAATACGTTTTAATATTTTCCAGTTGAATCAGACGTATCTCGGTAAAGATCCGAGATTAAATATAGGACCTAAAGGATTTACTGGTGAAAAATACGGTGGTTCAACATACTGGGATACAGAGGCTTATTGTATTCCGTTTTACATGGCTACTAAAGATCAACAAGTAGCACGTAACCTTTTAAGATATAGATATGAGCAGCTAGACAAGGCCATTGAAAACGCTGAGAAATTAGGGTTTTCTAATGGAGCTGCTCTTTATCCTATGGTTACCATGAATGGTGAAGAATCTCATAATGAATGGGAAATCACCTTTGAAGAAATTCACCGCAACGGTGCGATGGTTTTTGCCATTTACAATTACGTGAGATATACAGGAGATTATTCTTATGTTCCAGAAATGGGACTTGAGGTCATGATCGCTATCGCTAGATTCTGGCATCAACGAGCTACCTTCTCCAGTAAAGCAAATAAATACATGATCCTAGGTGTGACTGGACCTAACGAGTATGAGAATAATGTGAATAATAACTGGTACACTAACTATTTAGCCAAATGGTGTATCAATCAAGCCTTAGAACATTTAGATAAGGTAAAAGACGGATATGATGATGATTACCAGCGCATCATAGGTCTAACACACCTCACAGGATCAGAAACGGCTTCATGGCTTGAAGTAGCAGACGGAATGTACGAACCATTTGATGAAGAGTTGGGCATTTATTTACAGCAAGATGGATTCTTAGATAAAGAAATTATTCCAGTTAAAGATCTGGATAGAAACCATAGACCTATCAATCAAAAGTGGTCCTGGGATCGTATTTTGAGAAGCTGTTATATCAAGCAAGCAGATGTACTTCAAGGATTCTATTTCTTTGAAGATCATTTTACAAAGCAAGAATTAGAAAAACACTTTGACTTTTATGAGCCATTAACTGTTCATGAAAGTTCGTTATCACCATGTGTTCATAGTATTCAAGCGGCTAAGTTAGATCGCATGGATCAAGCTTATGATTTCTACTTGAGAACCTCTCGACTAGATCTTGATGATTATAATAAAGAGGTAGAAGAAGGTTGTCACATCACAAGTATGGCAGGAACATGGATGAGTATTGTAGAAGGATTTGGTGGGCTTAAAATTGTAGATGATAAACCTAGCTTTGAAACTAAATTACCATCTCAATGGGAAGGATTCAGTTTTAAAATCAACTTCCGCAATCAAGTGTTGCATGTTAAAGTTGATAAAGCTGGAACTGAGGTTACCATGTCTGGCTCAGAGTCTATTGATATTATCGTAAATGGTAAAGAAATAACCCTACAGCCTCAAACTATAAATGCTTAAATCATGAATAAGGCAATTCAACTCAGTAGTCTACTTTTTATTCTCGTTTTTAATTATTTCGCTTTCGCGAAAGCGGAACAATTAAAGTCTAACCCTTTGCAGAACGGGACGAAAGCGTCGCTAACACAAACCATAGACCGCATAGAACCGCCATTCTGGTGGGCAGATATGGAGCATTCACAAGTTGAGGTAATGTTTTATGGGAAAAATATAGCGAAGAATGATGGAGTTGATAGTGATTTACCTATAGTAAAAATCACCAAAACTGAGAATCCAAATTACTTATTTGTGACCTTAGAAACTTTAGGGAAACAGCCTGGTAGTTATAACATAAGCTTTAATGTTTATGACACATATTATGTGATGGATTATGAGCTTAAAGAAAGAAAAAAAGATTCAAAATTGCGCAAAGGATTCGACTCCAGTGATGCAATCTATTTGATTATGCCAGATCGTTTTGCAAATGGTAATCCATCTAACGATAGCACAGATGACACCGTAGAAAAAGCAAATCGGGAATTTAAAGGTGGACGACATGGTGGCGATCTTCAAGGAGTCATCGACCACTTAGATTATTTAGAAGATTTAGGAGTTACAGCTTTATGGAGTACGCCACTATTAGAAGATAACGATAAAAAGTATTCTTATCATACTTATGCACAAAGCGACCTGTATAAAATAGATCCTCGCTATGGAACAAATGAAGATTATAAAAGATTAGGTGATGAGTTGCACAAACGTGATATGAAACTCATCATGGATTATGTGACCAATCATTGGGGCGCGACTCACTGGATGATGCAAGACTTACCTACACAAACTTGGATACATCAATTTGATGATAATACTGGTAAAGACTTCCCAGTCGCTGGATATGCAAATTCTAGTTATAGACAAACCACTCAAATGGATCCTAATGTAAGTCAACATGATGATAATTATGCTGAGAAAGGCTGGTTTGTAAGCACGATGCCCGACTTGAATCAAAGTGAGCCGCTGCTGCTAAATTACTTAATTCAAAATTCCATTTGGTGGATTGAATATGCAGGTCTCGACGGCTTTAGAGTAGATACATATTCATATAATGAGAAAGAAGGAATTGCAAAATGGACCAAAGCTATCATGAATGAATATCCGAATTTTAATATTGTAGGTGAAACATGGATGCATGATCAGGCACAAATTGCTTTCTGGCAAAAAGACTCTGCGATAGGAGCAATTCAAAGTTATAATTCTGGTTTACCTAGTGTGATGGATTTTACATTACATGATGCCATCATGAAAGCTTTTAATGAAGATCAGCAAAACTGGGATCAAGGAATGGTAAAGGTTTATGAGAACTTTGTCAATGACTTTTTATATCCAGATATTGATAATATCCTAGTTTTTGCAGGAAATCATGATACTAATCGTATCAATGGTAATGGATTGTACAATGGTGATTTAAATAAGTATAAACTCGCCATGACAATTGTTTTAACTACTCGTGGAATTCCTCAATTGTATTACGGTGATGAAATAGGTATGGATGGAAATAGAGATACAGATGGTGATGGAGATATACGGAGAGATTTCCCAGGCGGCTGGGATGGAGATGAGATAAACGCTTTCAACAAACCAACAGATTACCAAAAAGGCTTTCAAGAATTCACTAAAAAACTGCTGAATTACCGTAAAAACAAATCTGTGTTGCATACCGGTAAGTTATTGCAATATGTTCCTGAGAATAATTGTTATATATATTTCCGTTATAATGATGATAGTAGAGTAATGGTAATCATCAATAACAATTCAGAAGCTGTAACTTTAGATCTTAAGAAATTTGCAGAAGGAATTGCTGGAAGAAAAAAAGGAAAAGATATTTTAACCAATCAATTAATTGATTTAACTAAAGAATTGAAAATTGAAGGAAAGACGAGTATGGTTATTGATTTAGATGATTTGAAAAGTGGACCTAGATGGTTTTAAGACAAACCCCAAAGGTTTCGCAAACCTTTGGGGTTTATTGAACAAACAAGGTCAACCTCACAGGTCTCTAAGTGCTGTGAGGTTTGGCTGAAATCGAAGATGAATCAGGTATTTCAAACTAGCAAAGTCTTCATAAAGGTTTTCCCTTGAGGGAAACCTGCCTGACGGCAGTCAGGTGCCGATAGGCAAAGTATGTTTGCACCAGAGTAAAACCTATTACTTTAACGGATTAAATTTAATATGAAAAAACTACTCACCATAATCGCTGCTTTACTCATCATAAGTTGCGGTGATAAAAAAGAAGCAGAATCAGGCGATACAAGACCTAGCGTTATTGAAGCTATGACTTCTCCTATTTATGCAGCAACTGCAGGAACTGAAGTTTATACTTCAGACTATTTACTGGATGTAAATGAGTTAGATAGTATTACTTATGGAAAAGGAGTATTGTTCAATCCTAATGTTAAAAATGCTACTGAACCTTTAAAAATCAAGTTGGATTCTGTGGCGCCATATGTTTCTCATGTCACCTTATGGACTGACGGAATAAGAAATGATATTCCGGTGTTCAAAAGTACCTCTGCCATAATACCTATTAATTACTACGGGAATTCAGCAAATAAAAACGTGCAAATCAAAGGTGAGTTTACAAATTGGGCTCCAGTAGATTTAGAAATAGAAGGTGACCGATTAGTTTATAACGCTATAGTTCCTCAAGGTAAATTTCAATATATATTCCTTAAAAATGGTCAGGAAGAACGATTAACTGGTCAGGAAGATAATGTGATCAGCAATGGAATGGGTGGATTTAATCGAGTGATTGATAATTCAAGGAAAGCGGCACCTGCACAATTAAACTATGGAGAAATTCTAGATAATGGATTCACGTTTACAACCTCAAGCGCTTTAGAGAATATTGTGGTTATTTATGAAAACCAAATGATAAGTGCTGCTCAAAAAGGTAATTCTTATATTGTAGAATTGCCAGAGAAAAACTTTGCAAACCGTAAATCTAAAACGCAACTAGTAAGAGTATATGCCAGTGATGCAAATGGTCGCACAAACGACTTGTTAGTTCCAGTGCAAAATGGAGATGTTGTTAAAGACCCGTCACAACTGGCGCGATCTGATTTTCACAATCAGGTGTTATATTTTATGATGGTAGATCGTTTTTTGGATGGTGACGCTTCAAACACTAAACCAGTTCCAGATCCTGAAATTCTTCCCAAAGCAAATTACATGGGTGGAGACCTTGCTGGAGTACTTGAAAAAATTAAAGATGGCTATTTTGAAGAACTAGGAATCAACACCATCTGGTTGTCACCTATCACGCAAAATCCTGAAGGAGCTTATGGTTTATGGCCTGAGCCGAGGACCAAATTTAGCGGTTATCACGGTTACTGGCCTATCTCAAATACTAAAATCGATTACCGTTTTGGTGATGAAAAGATATTTAAAGAAATCATTGAAGAGGCGCATAATCGCGACATGAATGTGATCCTAGATTATGTGGCAAATCACGTCCACGAGGAACATCCATTATATAAGGAGCATCCAGATTGGGCTACTAACCTTTACCTTGAGGACGGCAGTTTAAATACCGAGCGATGGGACGACCAGCGATTGACCACTTGGTTTGACACTTTTATGCCTACACTGGATTTCTCAAAACCTGAGGTTGTTGAAAAAATGACAGATTCTGCTCTTTACTGGGTCACTAATTATGAGCTCGACGGTTTCCGTCATGATGCGACTAAGCACGTTCCTGAGGTGTACTGGAGAACACTCACACAAAAAGTGCGCGAGAATACTGATCGACCTATTTACCAGATTGGAGAAACTTATGGATCCTACGATTTAATACGCAGTTACGTGAGCACTGGGATGTTAGATGGGCAGTTTGATTTTAACCAGTATGATGCTGCTGTTTCCGCTTTCGCGAAAGCGGATGGCGACTACGCAAACCTCACAGAAACACTCTTTAAAGGTTTAGAATATTATGGGCACCACCATTTAATGGGTAATATCTCTGGAAACCAAGATCGAGCTAGATTTATAAGCTATGCTAGCGGTGATGTGACCTTTGAAGAAGATGCAAAAAAAGCTGGCTGGACGCGAGAAATAGGAATGAGCGACACAACTGCTTTTGATAGATTAGGAATGTTACAAGCATTTAATATGACGGTTCCTGGAATTCCAGTTATTTATTATGGCGACGAGTACGGTAGCATAGGAGCAAACGATCCTGACAATCGCAAGATGATGAAATTTAAAGATCTCTCACAGAGAGAATCTGACTTGAGAGAATTAGTTAGGAACCTTGTGGAACTAAGAAGAAACTCCATGTCATTATTATACGGTACCACTGAAGTAATAAGTGAAGCAAATGGATTGTTAGTGTTGAAGCGCACTTATTTTGGCGAGGAAACCATCGTTTATTTTAATGAAAATGCCATTGCTTTAAATGTTCATACTAAACCGACTGACCAGCAAAACATTGAAATTACTGCTCTTAATGCGCTGGAGTCTGGAAATAAAATCCAAGTAAAAGCACGTAACTTTGCTATGGTACAAACTAGAATTAAAGAAACTATTCAAGAATAAAATTTATGAAAAAATCAACATCACAATGGCTCATTCTACTCTTTACCGCCATGACTCTTTTCTCTTGTAAAGAAGCTGTAAAGGACACTGTGGAAAAATCTCCTGAAGAAACTAAAACAGCATACTCACCTATCACAGATGCAGATCTGGAAAACGCGGTGATTTATGAAGCAAACATAAGACAGTACTCTGAAAAAGGAACTTTTAATGAGTTTACTAAAGATATTCCAGAGCTTAAAAAGCTAGGTGTAAAGGTGATCTGGTTGATGCCTATTTTCCCTATATCTGAGAAGAATAGAAAAGCAAAAGGTGATTTACTAGTTGAGGATATAAAAGATCCTGCAGAGCGTGAAAAATACTTAGGAAGTTACTACGCTGTCGCAGATTATGAAAAAATAAATCCGGATTTAGGAACTGAGAAAGATTTAGAACAGTTAATTCAAACAGCTCATGATAACGGAATGTATGTGATCCTTGATTGGGTAGCAAATCATACAGGTTGGGATAACTTGTGGATAGAAAAGCATCCTGATTTTTATACTAAAGATGGTAAAGGAAACATCATCCATCCTAAAGGAACTGACTGGACAGACACTGCCGACTTGAATTATGACAATAAGGAATTATGGGATGCTATGGCAAGCTCCATGTTATCTTGGGTAGATAAGTATGATATTGATGGTTTCCGTTGTGATGTAGCGCATGAAGTTCCTACTGAGTTTTGGAACTATGCGTCTAAAGCAATTAGAGATGTCAAACCAGTTTTCATGCTCGCAGAAAGTGAAAAGAAAGACTTATTTCAAGGTGCTTTTGAAATGGGATACAATTGGGAAGGACATCATATCATGAACGAACTTGCTCAAGGAAAAACTGACGTAAACACGTGGGATGAATACATGATACGTGTGGAAGAAAATTATCCAGAAAACCACATTTTAATGAATTTCATCACTAATCACGATGAAAACTCATGGAATGGAAGCGTTACAGAACGTATGGGAGATGCTAGCGATGCGATGCTTGCTTTTCAATATGTAATTCCAGGTATGCCACTCATTTATTCAGGTCAAGAATATGGAATGACAGAACGATTAAAGTTCTTTGAGAAAGATCAAATCCCACACGAGAAAGGAAAAGTGTGGAATACTATGGAGAAACTAGGAGCTTTAAAAGCTAATAATCCTGCACTTAATGGTGGAAAAGATGCCGCTTCTTATCGACGAATCAATACTAGTGAGGACTCAAAAATATATGCGATAGAAAGAGAAAAAGAAGGTCATAAAGTAATCTATGTAGCAAATTTCTCAGAAGAATTAGTGGAGTTTAAAGCTCCTACCATTGTAGGTAAAATGACTGATGTAGTTAGAGGATCAGAATCAAATATTCCTGCAGACTACAACTTTACATTTCCGCCATACGGTTATCGCGTTTGGGAAGTGAAGTAATAAAACAAAAATTTGAAAAAATTAAAAAGGCTCTTTATTAAGAGCCTTTTTTAATTTATTACTTGTTGTCTGCTGCAATAGCGTCTGAGTCTTTGCGACTCTTAAGCATTGAAATTCCTGCAAAGAAGAAAATAACACCTAGTATAATACACGGCCATTTTGCATTTCCTATTTCCATAGATCCAAAAGCACTTAATACGCCTAGAATTAGAGCTATTGCTCCACCTACTGCCATTACTATTCCTAATATTTTTATCATGAGTTCTATTTATTGGTTTTGTTAAAAATACTTATAATATATAATTAGATGATAATCCTTAGTAAATTCTTATCACTTTATTAATTCAAATTTGTGAAATGGATTAAAATTATGACATTGTTTATGAGATTAGTATTGCATTACATTTGTAAAAAATAAAAGTAATGGATAAGACTTATTATGATCCTAAGGATCTTAGAAAATTTGGGAAAATCACGGAATGGAGTGAAGAATTAGGAACAAAGTTCTTTGATTATTACGGTAAAGTGTTTGAAGAAGGAGAATTGACTGCTCGTGAAAAATCATTAATTGCGCTGGCAGTTTCTCATGCAGTTCACTGTCCATATTGTATAGATGCTTATACAGGTGATGCACTTAAAAGAGGAATCACTAAAGGAGAAATGATGGAGGCTGTTCACGTTGCTGGAGCCATTCAAGCTGGAGCAACATTAGTACACGGTGTTCAAATGATGAATAAAGTCAATAAATTGGAAATGTAAGCAGGACGTTGACTTTGCACAGCAAAGTCTTACGTATCGCTTATCCCGATAATCTGCGACGAGCAGATTCATCGGGATCTGTTTGGGGATATAGTTTTTGCGCAGCAAAGTCTTACCTATCGCTTATCCCGATAATCTGCGACGAGCAGATTCATCGATATTTGTTTTTGAGATTTTTGTTGCTTTGCGAAACCATAGCCTAGAAATTTAGATATACCATCGTTTTTTAAATTGAAGAAAACCTTTAAGTCACTACCAATGAAATTCCCTGAAATTGCAGAGAAAATAATCGACCTCGAAGAAGCTGATTTAAAACTCAGAAATGAGCTTTTAAAAAAAGGAATTCTTGAGGACGGCTATAATGAAGAAATGGAGTTGTTGCATAATAAGAATGTGCAAATTCTAAATGATATTATATCTCAAATAGGATATCCTACGGTAGATCAGGTAGGTGAAAAAGCAAGTAACTCTGCATGGTTGGTCATTCAGCATGGAATCAGTCAACCAGCTTTTATGAAAAAGTGTTTAGGATTACTGGAAGTTGCTGTTGCTGCTGGAAAAGCAAATCCTATGAACCTAGCTTATCTAGCCGATAGGATTGCGGTTTTTGAAGAGCGTCCACAACTATACGGAACTCAGTTTGATTGGGATGAGCATGGAGCATTGAGTCCGCTAGAGATGGATGATGTTGTACATGTAAATGCTCGCAGATTAGAGTTAGGTTTAAATACTGTTGAAGCTCAAACTAAAGCCATGCGTGATCAAGCTTTTAAGGAAAAAAGAACATCACCAGCAAATTATAAGAACCGAAAAATAAAATATGATGCCTGGAAGAAAAAAGTAGGCTGGTTGAATTAGAACTATGAGAATTCCTGAAATGAAATTTAAGAGGATTGTAAATTCCTCCTTGAGTATTGTAAATTTCACCTCTAGATGGAGACTTTAAGTTTAATAGTGACAGATTTGTGAGATTTTCTGACTACTTATGCAAAACCGTAGCATGAATAACTACGTAAATAAATAAAAAAGAGACCATAATTTATGGCTGTAAATACCAAAACCTCTCTTCAAAAAAGAGATGCAGATTTAGCAAATATCAATAAGCAAATGGAAATCCTTAATGGAGAACCATTTTCAAACGGTGAATTGCCTTCGTTTGCAAAAAAAATAAAGGATACCACTGATCAGTTCCCACTCAGACCTAAAAAACTTGAAATCATTCAAGTAAATGTAGGTTATATGTGTAATCAAGTTTGTGCACACTGCCACGTGGACGCTGGACCAGATCGTAAAGAGATCATGACTCGCGATACTATGGATAAAATCGTTGAGATAATAAAAACTACTGGAGCACATACCTTAGATTTAACTGGTGGAGCGCCAGAGATGAATCCAGATTTTAGATACTTTGTAGAACAAGCAAGTGAAGCTGGAATTAAAGATTTTATTGTGCGTTCTAATCTTACTATCATAAGAGCAAATCCTAAGTATCACGATTTACCAGATTTCTTTAAGAAACATAATATACACGTTGTCTCTTCTATGCCGCACTGGACCAGAGGAAAAACAGATACCCAACGTGGTGATGGTGTTTTTGATAAGTCTATTAAAGCATTACATGAACTCAATGAGCGCGGCTATGGAATGCCAGGCAGCAGTTTGAGACTAGATCTAGTTTATAATCCTAGTGGAGCATATTTACCTGGTGATCAAGCGAGTATGGAAAAGGATATGAAAGCTGCCTTATTGGAAGACTTTGATATTCAGTTTCATAACTTATTTGCAATAACTAATTTACCTATCGCTCGATTCTTAGACTATCTGGTGGCAAGTGAGAATTATGAAGATTATATGTATGCACTCGTTGATGCTTATAATCCAGCAGCCGTAGAAAATGTAATGTGTACAAATACGATCTCAATTTCTTGGGATGGATGGTTGTACGATTGCGATTTTAACCAAATGCTTGATTTGAAAATCGACAATAAGATTCAGCATATAGATGATTATAACGAGGATTTAATTAATAATCGTAAAATTCAAATCTCTCAACACTGCTACGGCTGTACTGCTGGTGCAGGGAGTAGTTGTCAAGGTGTAGTCGCATAATATGATTAAGAAACGTTCACAGACCGCTATTTTACTTTTTGCCCAATCGGCACAGGTTGATACTACCAGTAAATCACTGGTAAATGTGGATGTGATGAATGTTTTAAATGCTAGAATTCTCAAAACAGTACAAGCATCGGGACTGGATTACTATCATTTTACAGAAAAAGAACAACGTGGTAATTCCTTTGCGAGCCGTTTCACTAATGCTGTTCAAGACGTTTTTGATAAAGGATATAAATCGATTATAAGCCTAGGAAACGATACGCCTTTACTCACCGTAGATTTAATTCATGCAGCAAAGACAGCCTTGCAAAACGGTAAAGCCGTTCACGGGAAATCTGCAGACGGTGGTTTATATCTCATAGGTTTGAATCGTGAGCAGTTTCAACCGCAATCGTTCGAGAATTTGCCATGGCAATCTCAACGCTTGACAAGTTCTTTTCATGATTATCTCAAGGACTTAGGTAGTGAAATAGATGTTTTAAAATCTCTTCAAGATATTGATTCTATGGACGACTTACGCCAGTTTCTTGCTGGAAAAGATGCTCGTGTAGAATTAATTGGGATGTTGTTGAATACGCTTTCGCGAAAGCAAAATTCTCATCATTATTCCAAGCAACAAAATATTAAAGTTACTCTCTTACAGCCTGCAAATAAAGGTTCTCCTCAATCCTTAGCTGCTTAAATTTCTTTCCCTATTCAGGGACTTTTTCAACTTTTATAATTTTTCATGAAGAGAATTACTATACTCATGTTGTTCCTATGTAGTTTTATAGGCGCAGCACAATACACAATTACAGGAACTGTGACCGATATTACTGGTGAACCTGTTGCCTTTGCAAACGTTGCAGAGCAAGGAACGCGTAATGGCACCACCACATCTACAGGCGGAATTTATACCATTACCGTTCAAGAAAATGCTACTCTCGTTTTTTCATTTATAGGTTATCAATCGCAAGATGTAACAGTGACAAGTTCCCAAACTCTCGATATAGTGCTGGAAGAAGGCGATTCTCTGGATCAAATCATAGTTACAGCGCTAGGTGTAAAAAGACAAGAACGAGAGCTAGGATATGCGGTGCAAACGCTGGATGCAGGCCAAATAGAAGAAGTTAAAGCCGTTAATTTGCTAGATAATCTAGCTGGTAAAATCGCTGGTATTTCAGTAACGCAAGGTGCGACTGGAGTAGGTTCTTCTTCAAAAATCACCATACGTGGCGAGGCTAGTTTCTCAAATAATAATCCGTTATTTATTGTGGATGGAACCCCAGTAAATAATAATACAGTATTCAATTTCACAAATGAAGCCGCTGCTGGATTCCAGGAAGTTGATTTTGGGAATGGAGCTGGAGAAATCAATCAAGATGATATCGCAAGTGTGTCTGTTCTTAAAGGTCCTGCAGCTGCAGCGCTTTATGGAACTAGAGCATCAAACGGTGCCATAATCATAGAGACTAAAAATGGTGGCAAGCAGCAAGGATTAGGTATTTCTTACAACACGAGCTTCTTTGTAGATACGGCTTTTCAATTACCACAATTTCAAAACCAATACGGTCAAGGAAACAGTGGTCAGTTTGAATACGTCGACGGACTAGGTGGCGGAATTAATGATAACATTACCTATTCTTGGGGACCGCGATTAGACGCTGGAATTAACATTGCCCAATTTGACAGTCCAGTAACATTGCCAGACGGAACGATTGTACGTGGTGGAGATACTTCTTTATATAGCGGTAATTCAATTACGCCTACAGCCTTCAATAGTAATCCCGATAATTTGAAAAACTTCTATGAAACTGGTCATACATTTATCAATAACATTGCGGTTTCAAATGGCTTTGAAAAAGGAAACTACCGTTTGAGTTTTACAGACTTGCGCAGTGAGAGCATTATTCCTGGAGTAAATCTAGATAGACAAAGTGTAGCTGCAAAGCTGAATTTTACACCTAGCGATAAAACAACCATACGCACGAGTATCAACTATGTAAATAGTGCGTCTGACAATAGACCATCAAACGGTTATGGAAGTGAAAATGTGAACTACTCTTTAGTAGCATGGGGACCACGATCTTTAAACATTGATAATTTAAGAAATTACTGGCAACCAGGTTTGGAAGGCGTACAACAGTATTCTTTTAATTATACATTCTTTGATAATCCGTATTTTATATTGAATGAGAACCGCAACAGCTTCGGTCGTGATCGTTTATATGGTAATGTTTCTTTAACTCAAGAACTCACTCCAGAGTTGACCGCAACTATAAGAACTGGGATGGATTATAGCAGCGAGAAGCGCCGTTTCTTAAGAGCATATTCCACAAATCGTTTTAGAAATGGAGCTTATGCAGAGCACGATGTCATGTATCGAGAAATCAATACTGACTTTTTATTGAACTATAAAAAGAAGTTCAACGACATCAGTTTTGACGCAAGTGTAGGAGGAAATCGTTTGAATCAATCGGCTTCAACCACTCAAGTGCAAACCACTAGTTTAGCGCAGCCAGGTATTTTTTCGTTGAATAATGCCGCGAGTCCTATCGAGAGTTTCGGGTTCCGTTCAGAGAAGAGAATTAATAGTTTATACGCTTTCGCGAAAGCAGGATACAAAAACTTCCTCTACCTAGAACTAACTGCTCGTAACGACTGGTCCAGTGCTCTAGCAACACCGTTTACAGCAGACAATACTTCATTTTTCTACCCATCAGTATCTACTAGTTTTATATTGAGCAATGTGGTGGAATTACCTAAAGCGATTGACTTTGCAAAAATTAGAGCCAGTTATGCTCAGGTAGGAAATGATACAGATCCTTATCAAACTCAAGGAACTTTTTTATCACAAACTCCAGTAAACTCACAACCTACGTTTACAAATCAAGACTTTATTCCTAACCAGAATTTAAGACCCGAAACTACTTCTAGTGTGGAACTTGGATTTGATCTTCGTTTCTTAAAGCAACGTTTGAATCTAGACTTCACTTACTACAATGCGGTAACATCAGACCAAATTCTGTCGTTGCCTATAGGAATCTCTTCTGGTTATAGTCAGCAAGTGGTAAATGCAGGATCTGTAAGAAACACAGGAGTTGAGGTTGTTTTAAACGCGATTCCAGTGCGTACAGATGATTTCCAGTGGAGTTCTACAGTAAACTTTGCAACAAACAGAGCTATTGTAGAAGAGTTGCCACAAGAAGAAGGACGTTTAACACTTGCTTATTCTAGAGTGTATAATAGTCAAGATCAAACGGTATGGCATCAAGTAGAAGAAGGCGGACGCATAGGAGATCTTTATGGAACAGGTTACCAGCGCAATGAAGAAGGTGATTTCATTCTCACACCAGACGGACGTTTTATTGCAGATCCAGAATTAAGAAAACTAGGAAATTATAATGCAGATTTTACCATGGGTTTCAATAACAGTTTTACCTATAAAAACTGGGATGCATCATTCTTACTGGATTGGAGACAAGGTGGGATTTTAGTTTCTAGAACGCTTGCTCTAGCCGCAGTAGGTGGACAGCTAGAAGAAACAGCAAACAGACCTGATGCCGGAATAGTGGCAGATGGTGTTGTAAACACAGGAACAGCAACAAATCCGGTTTATGTTCAAAATACCACAGCAGTAAGTGCAGAGAGTTATTACCGTCAATTTTACGACCGTAATCACGAGGAGAATAATGTTTATGATGCTAGTTATTTAAAGCTACGTCAGTTCTCTATAGGATATTCATTCGACCTCAATAAAGGAGCACTTGGATTATTTGACGATGGAGCAAAAATGAATGTTTCATTAATAGGTAGGAACTTGTTTGCCATCTCTGAAATTCCGCACTTTGATCCAGAACAGCTTGCGGTGCAAGGTCAAGGATTTGTAAGTGGTGTAGAAGATATGTCATACGCCTCTACAAGAAGCATAGGTATTAAAGCAGGAATACAATTCTAAATCTAAGTTTAAACTTAAGTTTAAATTTAAGTTTCAACCTTAATTATTTTAAAATGAAATATATATTTAATTACTGTTTGTTGTTATCGTTCGTTGGGATTTTATTCACTTCCTGCACAAACGATTTTGAAGAAATCAATACAAATTCAAATGCACCAGTAACCGTGCAACCTAGTTTATTGTTGAGACAAGTGATTTACAATTATGGAGAAGAAATGTCTTATGAAGGCTTTGTCGCTGGTGGATTGTTAGGGCAGCACATGACAGCGCTGGATTTCAATCTATTTGATAGACACGCGTTGAAAAGTCCGCAGTTAGGTGGAGATCCGTGGCCTATTTTTTACCGCAATTTGAGAGATAATGAATTGATTATTAATCAATCGAGATCTAGTGAAGCTTTTAAAGTTTATGAAGGTCCAGCTTTGATTTTTAAAGCATATATGACCGCAGCACTTACAGACATCTATGGAGATGTTCCATACAGTGAAGCATTCCGTGGACTAGATGGAATTGTACAACCTAAATATGATTTGCAAGAAGATATCTACCTGCAAGAAGGCGGAATCTTAGATAATCTAGACCAAGGAATTGCAGCTATTCAATCTTATACGGGATCTATCGCATTAGAAGGCGATGTACTTTATGACGGTAATTTAGACGCTTGGGTACGATTTGCAAACAGTTTAAAAATTAAAGCTCTAGTAAGAATATCAGATAAGGAAAATGTAAATACACGTTTACAAGCTTTATTTGATGATGGAAATTACATTACGGATAACACACAAAATGCAGTTTTTAACTTTAGTGATAGTGAACCTAATAACTTCCGTATGGCGCGATTGAGAGCTGGAGATTTCAACAATTTCGTGATGAGTGAAACGATGGAAGAAGTTTTAGAGAATTTAAATGATGCACGTGTCGATGTGCTTTTTAGAGCTCGAGGAAATAATGGTAATGGAGATGATTATGAAGGCTTACTAAACGGTATAGACGCTTCTTCAACATCAGTAAGCCTTGCAGATTATTCACTAGCCGGAACGATCTTTAGAGAAAATACAGGAATGCTAGATGCAAACTATATGACTGCTTGGGAAACTAACTTTTTACTTGCCGAAGCTGCCGAAAAAGGACTGATTACAGCACCAGCACAAACTTTATATGAAACTGGAGTCACACAAGCGCACGCATACTGGAATACAGCATTGCCTTTAGATTATTTAACAACTACAGCTGCTTATAGCGCAAACGGCAATGATCCTATCGAGCAAATCATTACTCAAAAATGGATAGCAAGTGTAATCAACGGTTATGAAGGATGGATTGAGTATAGAAGAACTGGTTTTCCTGCTTTAAAAAACATATCGGCTAGTTTAAATAATGATTTAATTCCAGTAAGAATGCCATATCCTGCAGAGGAAGCCGCACTCAATGCCGATAATTATAATACCGCAGCAAGTGCTACCAATGGTAATGATATTAATGTGCCTGTGTGGTGGGATGAGTAGTTTGAATTTGAACTCGAACTTGAACTTGAACTCGAATAAAGAATATTGATGAAGGATTAACTAATCTGTTAAGAATAAAAGTAAAACGAAAAACAAATATGGCTCAAATGTCAGTTCGAGCGGAGTCGAGAACAGTTTAAGAGCATTTATAAGTCTAAATCATATCCCAAAAGTGGAATTCCTAAAAGAAACATCAACCATACAATGGTTACTCATCATAGCGAGCAGTGTGATTTTTTTCATATTGGCGCCGTATGCAAAAGATGTTGCGACGTTTTTTAAGGCGGAACATCGAGGGAAACAACCTAGCATGGTCATGCTTACAGGAAGTTTAATCATCTCGTGGATTTTTGCAAAAAGTATTACAAATGCTGCAAATTTAGGATTGGCTTTTGGACTTGTAGGTGGCGTTGCTTATGCTGGTTATTACTTATCATTTGCAGTTGCAGGAATTATTATTTATCAGTTGCGAGTTCAAGGTGGATTTGAAAGTATTCATCATTTCTTAGGTTCTAAGTTTGGCAAAAGTGCTGTAAATCTATTTTCGATATTAATCAGCTTTAGACTATTTAATGAAGTATGGTCTAATACAATGGTGATAGGAACTTACTTTGGTGATATAGGTTCTACGGCTTATTATGCTGCCATAATTGTCTTTACATTACTCACACTAGCTTACACTTTAAAAGGCGGATTGAGCAGTTCTATATTTACAGATGTGATTCAGATGGTGCTTTTTTCTATATTACTCATCATCATTTTAGGAGTCATTTTTACTGAGCCCGAAGTGCAAGCTGGTGAAATGATAACCAGCGGTACTTGGTCCATGGAATTAGGTCTGAATTTATTTTTTGCGGCTATTTTACAAAGCTTCAGTTATCCGTTTCACGATCCAGTATTAACAGATCGTGGATTTATAAGTTCGCCTAGAATTACTAGAAAAAGCTTTTTATGGGCTGCTGTATTAGGAGCGCTTTGTATAGTCCTATTCAGCATGGTAGGTGTGTACGCGCAACAAACAGGATTAGAAGGTCAGGCAGCAGTTGAGGTTGCCAAAAAGTTAGGCGTAGTTCTATTACTTATTATAAATTTCATAATGATTACCAGTGCAGCAAGTACGCTAGATAGTACGTTTTCCAGTTTTTCAAAACTACTTACCATTGATTTAGGATTGGGAAAAACGGTAACTTTCGGTCGGGTAATGATGATTGTAGTTGCTGTTTTAGGTACTATTCCTGTTTTTCTAGATGCTGAGATTTTAAGTGCCACTACCATCAGTGGAACTATGGTCATAGGACTCACACCAGTTTTTTTATTATGGAAAATGGATGTTCCTAAAATCAGCTATTTCCTTTCTGTGATTGTAGGATTGGTCTTTGGTGTTTTGTTAGTTTTTGAGATTTTTCCTGAATCGCTCATTCACACCACTGGTAAATATTCCTTATTATTATGGATTAATTTCTATGGTATAATCACTAGTTTCATACTTTTTCTAATTCCCACATGGTTCAAAAAATAAAAGATTTAGGTCATAAACGTGGTAAAATGCTCCTTTTTGGAGGTGTTTATAGCAATTTTCAGGCGCTTGAAGCAGTAATGGAATTGGCTCGTGAGCACGATATTGAACCAGAGAATTGTATTTGCACAGGTGATATCATTGGATATTGCGGTCAACCTCAAGAAACTCTAAATGCATTTCAAAAGTGGAATCCTTACAGTATTTTAGGGAATGTAGAAATTCAGTTGCGAGATGATCAAGAAGATTGTGGTTGCGATTTTACAGCAGGATCTCGTTGTGATGGGTTTAGTGAGGTATGGTACGCTTTCGCGAAAGCGAACTTACACACCAACTCAAAAGATTATTTCAACACCTTGCCAGATCACATCACCTTTGAATATGGTGGTAGGACCATAGGAGTAGTTCACGGAAGCGCAGATCACGTATCACAGTTCATTTTCAAATCCAGCGATTGGGCAGAGAAAATAGAAAGTTACCAAGATCTGGAAGTAGATACCATTATAGCAGGTCATTGCGGTCTCCCATTTAGAGATGAATATGAGCATTTATTATGGCTCAATCCAGGAGTGATAGGCATGCCAGCAAATGATGGCGCAACGCACACTTGGGCAATGTTTCTAGATGATGCAGACGGTTTTGAGGCAACTCACGTTCCACTGACATATGACTATCAACAAGCCGTGAATTACATGAAAAACAACAACTTACCACAAGAATATGCGCGGACTTTAGAAACTGGAATATGGGATAATATGGAGATTTTACCAGATGAGGAACGACTATTGCAAGGGAAACCACAATCGTTTTAAGCAATGAAAAAACTAATTCTATTCATTTCATTTTTATCCGTTTCTATGAGCATTCAAGCTCAGGAGATTAACGAACTATTACATCAATGGAATAGGATGAGCGTTTCATACATTACCGTTCAGACCTTGAAGATGGAATATGATAAATACATCATTCTAGACACCAGGAAAAAACCAGAGTATGATGTCAGTCACTTGCCAGGAGCAATATGGGCAGGTGAAAAGCTCGATTTGAAGTTATTAAAAGATATTTCTAAAGAAAAACCAATTGTGGTGTACTGCTCTGTAGGAATACGTAGTGAAGATTATGGAGAAGAATTACTCAAAACTGGCTATGAAAAAGTATTCAATCTTTATGGTAGCATTTTCTCTTGGAAAGATGCTGGTTATGAAGTTGTTGATATAGATGGAAATAAAACCAATCAAGTACATGTTTTTTCTGCAGCATGGGCTAAGTATTTGAAAACTGGTGAGAAGGTTTTTTAAAACTATATTTTCTATTCATATGTGCAGACTTAAGTCCGCACCTATGAATAGAAAAAACAACGCCTCGTGAATCTCACGAGGCGTTTTGCTATTTTACTAAATACTAAATACTAAATACTAAATACTAAATACTAAATACTATAAAGAAAAAGCCTTTTTCACTTCATCCACATAGTCCAATTTTTCCCAAGTAAATAACTCAACTGTTTTTTCAACTCTACCATTATATGGTGATTCAAAAACCAGCGTTTCAGTGCGTGGTTCACGTCCCATGTGACCATAAGCAGCGGTTTCAGAATAGATAGGATTTCTTAATTTCAATCTGCGTTCAATGGCTGCTGGACGCATGTCAAAAATTTGAGCAACTTTTCTAGAGATTTCACCATCAGTTAAATCAACGGTAGATGTTCCATACGTATCTACATGAATTGACGTAGGTTCTACCACACCTATGGCATAAGAAACTTGTACGAGAACTTCAGTAGCAAGTCCTGCAGCAACGAGATTTTTAGCAACATGACGCGCGGCATAAGCAGCACTGCGATCTACTTTAGAAGGATCTTTTCCAGAGAATGCTCCACCACCGTGAGCACCTTTACCACCATAAGTATCTACGATGATTTTTCGACCTGTAAGTCCAGTATCTCCATGTGGTCCACCTATTACAAATTTCCCTGTTGGGTTAATATGATAAGTGATTTTGTCATTAAATAATTTCTGTGCATAAGCTGGTAATTGCGCAATTACTCGCGGAATTAATATCTCCACAAGATCTTTTTTGATCTGTGCAAGCATCGCATCATCATCTTCATTAAAAGGATCATGCTGTGTAGAGATTACAATAGCGTCGATACGTTGTGGTACGTTATCATCACTATATTCAATCGTTACCTGTGATTTTGCATCTGGACGTAAATAGGTGATGTCCTTCATTTCACGTCGCAACTTAGCAAGCTCGATAAGAATCTTATGAGAAATATCTAGTGCAAGTGGCATATAATTATCAGTCTCTGCAGTTGCATAACCGAACATCATTCCTTGATCTCCAGCGCCTTGCTCTTCCTTATTCTCACGGTCTACACCTTGATTAATATCTTGAGATTGCTCGTGGATTAAAGAAATGACACCACAAGAATCACCACTAAACTGATAAGCTCCTTTTGTGTAGCCTATTTTGTTAACTACTTCACGTGCAATTTGTTGCGCGTCTATATAAGTGTTGGATTTTACCTCGCCGGCAAGAATTACTTGTCCAGTGGTCACCATAGTTTCACAGGCCACTTTGGATTCTGGGTCAAAGGCTAGAAAATTATCTAATAAAGCATCACTAATCTGGTCTGCAACCTTGTCTGGATGACCTTCACTAACGGATTCACTTGTAAATAAATAAGGCATTTATGTATTGCGCTTTCGCGAAAGCGAGATCAAAAAAATCACTCTCGACATTAATAAAAATAGAAGATAAAAATGGCTGTAAGCTCGCGCGGTACACTGTTTTAGCGTTTGTGTCTTCTTTTTTGAAAACGAGGTCGCAAGCAGCCAAATCTTTCCTCTTAATTGAGCAGCAAAGGTAATAAAATGTAGGGCATAAAAATGTCAACCTTATAGCTTTATTAACTTATGGAATAGGAAATCCTGATGAGTCTTTAATTTTTAATTAGATTTAAGTAATTGTAAATAAGTGTTTTACACCTTAATTGTATATGTTTTTCTGAAAAAAGCTTGGTAGTGTCAAAAAGTTTTATGAATCTTTACATTCACGTTCATAACCATATTGAAATTATCAAGAAAGGACGAGGGAACAGACCCATCGACTCCTTAGCAACCCTTAACACTCGTTAAGAAGGTGCTAAATTCTGCCCATTACGGGACAAGATGATACACATGTAAGTAGGTTATACTAACAAGTTTCTTTTTTGATTTTCTATCTAGACTCACGGTCTGGACAGGAGATGTTTTTTCAATTTGGTTTTGTTCTTAAATCAATTTTTAATTTAAAAAGAAACAAAATGTCAAATCAAAAATTTTCAACAAACGCACTTCATGCAGGTCATGACTTCAACAACAATGGTGGAACTCGTGCCGTACCTTTGTACCAAAGCACAGCTTATGTCTTTAAAGACAGTGATCATGCCGCTAATCTTTTTGCACTTGCAGAGCCTGGTTACATCTACACTAGAATAAATAATCCTACTGTTGATGTGCTCGAGCAACGACTAGCTGCACTAGAAGGAGGAATTGCAGCTGTGGCAACAGCATCTGGAACTAGTGCCATTTCTACCACTTTATTAACCTTGCTAAGAGCTGGTGACCACATCATTGCGAGTAGTTCTTTATATGGTGGAACTTATAATCTGCTGTCAGTGACCTTACCGAGATTTGGGATTACGACCACTTTTGTAGACCCAAACGATGATGATGCTTTTATAAATGCATTACAAGAAAACACCAGAGCTATTTTTGTAGAATCGCTGGGAAATCCTAAGCTAGATGTACTGGATTTAAAGAAAATAAGCGCTCAGGCACAACAGGCTCGTGTACCGCTTATTGTAGATAATACAGTTGCGACACCTTATTTACTCAATCCTATTGCTCATGGAGCAGACATCGTGATTCACTCATTGACTAAGTATATTAACGGTAATGGAACCGCACTAGGTGGTGTAATCATAGATGCTGGAAAATTTGACTGGACTAACGGGAAATTCCCAGAGTTTACAGAACCTAGCGCTGGTTATCACGGTTTAGTCTATGCTGAGGTGTTGAAAGAAGCAAGCTTTATTGCCAAAGTACGTATTGAAGGATTGCGCGATTTAGGTGGAGCGATTTCACCATTTAATGCATGGCAAATCATTCAAGGATTAGAAACCTTGAATTTGCGTATAGAAAAGCATTCTCAAAATGCGCTGGAACTAGCCAAATGGTTACAGAACAAAGAAGAAGTAGCTTGGGTGAACTATCCAGGACTTGAGGATAATAAATACTATGACCTTGCTCAAGAATACCTGCCTAAAGGTCAAAGCGGTATCGTAACCTTTGGTGTAAAAGGTGGATATGAAAGTGCTAAAAAAGTAGTAGATAACACAAAGGTATTCTCACTACTGGCTAATATAGGTGACAGTAAGTCGCTCATCATTCACCCAGCAAGTACCACACACCAGCAGTTAAGTGATGTATCGCAATTGAGTACTGGTGTGACTAAAGATTTGATTCGTCTATCTGTAGGATTAGAAGATATTACAGACTTACAAAAAGACCTTGAAGAAGCATTTGCTACCGTAGATAAAAAAGTACAAGTTTAATGAGTTCTTCTTTGAAGCATATTCACTTACCAGACTTTCAATTACGTTGTGGTAAAAAGCAATCTATTAGTGTTGGTTATCAGATTTTTGGGTGTCAGTTACACACGGCACCCATTATTCTGGTCAACCATGCGCTCACAGGAAATTCCTCGGTAATCGATTGGTGGTCAGATATAGTAGGTTCTCAAAAGGCAATAGATACCGATAGGTATACAGTAGTTGCTTTAGATATTCCAGGGAACGGTTTTGATGGAGAAGTAGAACATTTGATTTACAATTATCCAGATTGGATACTGGAAGACGTGGCACACGCTTTCGCGGAAGCGTTGCAACAACTCAGAATTTGTTATGTACATGCTGGAGTAGGTGGTAGTATAGGTGGTTGCTTATTATGGGAAATGACAGTGGCCTATCCAGAACTATTTGGCACCATAATTCCGATTGCGTCAGACTGGAAAGCGACCGATTGGATTATAGCAAATTGCCATATTCAAGAACGTATTCTTCTAAATTCAAAACAGCCCATAGAAGATGCACGCCAGCATGCCATGACTTTTTATAGAACGCCTCAAAGTTTAAGACACAAATTTAATAGAGCAAAAGACGCAGATTTTAAAGTGAACAGCTGGTTGAACCATCATGGAAAAGCCTTGAAAAAACGATTCACACTACCGTCTTATCAACTGGTAAATCATTTGCTTGCAACCGCAAATGCCTCAAAAAATCATCACGATAATATTCTCAAAGCTCTTGCAAATAGTGATGTGAGAATAAGATTAATTGCCGTAGATAGCGATGGTTTTTTTACAGCTCAAGAAGATTATGAAACCTACCAGTTGCTTAAGAACTATAGAGATATAGAATATCATGAGATTAATAGCATTCATGGTCATGATGCTTTTTTAATAGAGCAGGAACAAGTAACGGAGCTTATTACGGCTCAATTACAACAATTAGAATCTAGCGCATTACTTAAGGCATGCGTTTAAAAAACAATGAAATGAAAAAGATACATATATATTTATTTGGTTTAGGAAATGTGGGAAGCACATTAATTAAACAAATCCTTGAAAGTGAACGTTTCTTTAAAACATCACATGGAATTGAATTGAAAATAGTAGGTCTGGCAAACAGTCGTAAAGTGTTAACTACCATCGATGGTGTTACTTCAAACTGGGAACAGCAATTTGCTCAACAAGCGGTAACTAGAGAGCCTAATGCTTTCTACGATTTTGCATCCATCTACAATGAAGTGCGCATAGCGGTAGATGCAACAGCGAGTAAAGAGCTCTCACAGTTTTATCCAGAACTTGTGGAGCATGGATTTCATGTGGTTACAGCAAATAAAATAGCCAACACGCTTTCTCAAGATTTCTATGACGACTTACGAGATTTATTGCGTGAAAAGGAACTTTGCTTTGAGTATGAGACTAATGTAGGTGCAGGATTACCTATTGTAGATACCATTTGTAATCTTCATGAAAGTGGTGAGCAAATCTTTGCAGTGAATGGTGTTTTTTCAGGTTCGCTAGGATATATATTTAATCGTTTTTCTCAAGAAGACGTTTCTTTTTCAACCGTTGTCATTGATGCACTTAAAAATGGTTATACAGAGCCAGATCCAAGAGAAGATTTATCAGGAAATGATGTAGCTAGAAAACTGCTTGTTCTGGCTCGCGAAGCAGGATTAAAATTAGAATTTACTGACATCACTATAGAGAATCTCGTGATTCCAGAATTACAGACAGCTTCATTAAATCAGTTTTTGGAACGTATTCAGCTGCTGGATGAGCCTTTACAAAAACGCAAATCGCAGTTGCAGCAAGACGAAGTATTAAGACACTTAGGTCAACTGGATACGCTTAATAAAAAACTAACCGTATCACTACAAGTAGTTAAAAAAGACAGTCCAGCTGGACAATTACAAGGCAGTGATGGATTTTTTGAAATTTACTCAGAATCCTATGCTTCTCACCCGTTAGTCATTAAAGGAGCAGGAGCTGGAAGAGAAGTCACCGCACGCGGATTGTTGTCAGATATTATAAAAATCGCTCGTACGGTTCCGGTGATGGTATTGAGGTAGTTAATCTGTTTTTTTAGATAATTCTTGTAATTGTAGTTTCAGTTCTTCAATTTCCTTTTGCTGCTCTTGCATTGCTTTAACTAGAATAGGAATAATCTCAGTGTAGTTTACTGCAAGAGATTTCTCAGCATCAGTACCTTCATTTACTAGTGCTGGGATTTGATCTTGTAAATCTTGAGCCATGAAACCATAATGAGTACGTTCTTCAGGATCATTTATATATTGATATTGATAGGTTTTCATTTGTAGAATTTCATTGACTCCTAGGTTAAGTGTTTTGATTTCTTTCTTTTTTCTCCTGTCAGAGGTTTGAAAAGCTCCTTGGTAATATAGATTGCGCCATGCGTTACCATTACGACCTAAATCTTTTACATTATCTAATACTGGAAAATGTGCAAAATCACTGAACATATAGTCTGCATTTGTGCCTCCTGTGCTGCCTATGTTAATACGTAAACCACCATTTGCATTATTATCGTTAGTATGAATAGCTTGAGTATATACTCTACGGAAATGTCTATTAAATATTCCTAAATCAAATCCATCATTGTTTACATTATCTATAGAGTTATTACGTGGAAACATCTGATTATTATCTAATTCCAGAACTGTGCTATTCGAAAATGAAAACGAGGTGATACCGTCATTCTGTTGATTATTTAGATCTATAATTTTATTTGTAATCGTTAGATCAGCATGAGTGGACGTTCCTTCTATTCGCAATCCGTCACCATCAGAGTCAGTGTTTAGGTGAAGAATTTTAGTTGGATTCATCTCACCTATTCCTACATTACCGTTAGTTGAGACACGTAGTTTTTCTGTTGTATTTGTAGCAATTATTAAGTCTTGATTATCCCAAGTTCCTAAAAAATGTTTTCCTGCAGTTGTTCCCGCAGTGGTCCCCATATTACCAGTGGTTTTCCAAAAAGAATCTGGATCAAAGGTGGAATTACTTGTTCCCGTAAATGGTACCCATTTAGAAGAGTCCCAATAAAAGAATCCCTTACCTGTTGTGGTGCTTTCATTGTAAACAAGTAAACTCTCTACCATGGTTCCTGTAATAGGAGCTTGAGTATTAAGGTCATCTATTTCAACACGAGGAATTAATATTCCTTTGTCATTATTATCACTTGTTATATCTAGAATAGAAGAGTTTGCAGGTGTAGCTGTCCCTATACCTACCTGAGCAGATGTAAAAACCCCATAAAAGAGGAGAAGAGTAAAGATATTTTTCATTTTGGTTGGTTTTAGAACTTACTTCCTCCATGACTTACGTACATCTCTTTTTAACAGTTGTTAAATTAATGTTAACAGGTGATTCGTCTGTCGGTTTATTAAAAACAGAATACCTTACATTTGAAAATGCTATCTCGCAAAACAAAATATGGAATTAAGGCGCTTACTTATCTCGCACGATTAGATGATAAGGAGCCAGTGTCTATAAGCACCATTGCTGATGCTGAAAATATCCCACATAAATTCTTAGAGGCTATTTTATTGGAACTGCGTAAGAATAGTGTTCTAGGATCTCGTAAGGGAAAAGGTGGTGGTTATTACTTAATGCAGTCACCAGACACTGTCCGCATGTCAACAGTTCATCGTATTCTGGAAGGACCTATTGCAATGCTACCTTGTGTAAGCCTTAATTACTATGAAAAATGTGACGATTGTATTGATGAAGATTTATGTTCTGTAAATAGATTGATGATTCAAGTGAGAGATAATACTCTAGAAATCCTAGAAAATCAAACGCTCAGAGACTTAATACGTTAATTTTTTTAAAATTATAATCCTATTGTTCTTGTAGGGTATAAATTTTATTATATTCGCAATGTTATTTTATAATGACGTTAGTTTTGGATAGGTCGTTTAAGACACGGGTTTTTAATTATTTGATCGGGCTGTTTTCAGATAATATTAGTGAAGCTCGTGTTGAGACCTTTCTTTTTTTGATACTGATAAATATCATTTTATAGAAACTTTTTCTAGCAGTGCCTCTCTTTAAGCACAATTATCACCTTATTTAGCTTTCAATTACCATTCAACTACTTGTTTTCATCCTATTTGATGACGACCTTTGCATGGACCTATTTTGTGGTCTTAAAGTTGCAAGTTTACCATTATGATTAAAACAGATATTCTTATCATAGGTGCTGGTCCTACGGGATTGTTTACCGTTTTTGAAGCCGGATTATTAAAATTAAAATGCCACATCATCGACGCACTTGCGCAACCAGGTGGACAATGTAGCGAGTTATACCCTAAAAAACCTATTTATGACATTCCTGGATTCCCAGAGGTGCTCGCAGGTGATCTAGTAGATAACTTGATGGAGCAAATTAAACCGTTTCAACCAGGTTTTACACTCGGTGAACGAGCAGACGATATAGAGAAACTTGAAGACGGAACATTTATCGTTACTACAAATAAAGGCACAAAGCATCACGCACATTCAGTGGCTATAGCTGGTGGCTTAGGTTCCTTTGAACCACGTAAACCACTTATTGAAGGGATTGCTGACTATGAAGATCATGGTGTTGCTTACATGATAAAAGATCCAGAAGTATATCGCGATAAGAAGGTTGTGATTGCTGGTGGTGGAGATAGTGCTCTAGATTGGTCCATATTCCTAACCGATGTCGCAAAAGAAGTTACACTCGTTCATAGACGAGCAGAATTCCGTGGAGCACTGGATAGTGTTGAGAAGGTTCAAGATCTAGTAACTCAAGACAAAATTAAACTTATCACACCTGCTGAGGTTACTGATGTAAAAGGTAATGGAAAAGTAGAATCTGTTACGATTACAGTTCATGATGAGGCTAAGCGTTTTCAAGAGATAGAATGTGATGCATTTATACCACTCTTTGGTTTATCTCCTAAATTAGGTCCTATTGCAAACTGGGGACTTGAGATTGAAAAAAATGCTATTAAAGTAGATAATAGTTTAGATTATCAAACTAACGTTCCTGGTATATACGCCATAGGTGATGTAAATACCTATCCAGGTAAATTAAAATTGATTCTTTGCGGCTTTCATGAAGCAACTCTAATGTGTCAGAGTGTATATCAACGCATGAATCCAAATAAAAAATATGTTCTTAAGTACACAACCGTAGGTGGAATAGATGGTTTTGACGGTTCTCGTAAAGAGGCAGAAAAAGCCGTAATTAAAAAGATAGACTCTTAATGGAACAAGATGTAAACATAATCATTATAGATAGAGAAGGCGCAGAACACGTCGTTCAAGCACCTACAGACATGAACATGAACCTTATGGAAGTTTGCAAGGCATATGAATTGCCTGTTGAAGCCGTCTGTGGTGGGATGGCCATGTGTGCTACATGCCAGGTTTATGTGAAAAGTGATCACGATCTAGGCGAGCGCAATGATGATGAGCAAGCTATGTTATGGGAAGCTTTACATGTAAAGGATAATAGCCGTCTAGGTTGTCAAATTGCGATTTCTACCGATTTAGAAGGACTCGTTGTCGAATTAGCTCCAGAGCAGTAATCTATTTTATATTTTAGCACGATGAATAAATGGATTGTTGTGTTATTTTTACTCGCTTTCGCGAAAGCGTCACTGGCACAGCAACCAGATTCTAATTCATTTCCCGCTGTTCATAATTTTGAAGCGTCCTATCTCTACGGAGCTATTCTTGAACATAATCCTGATATTGCTCATTTAATAACAGACCATCCAGATGGAGTGTTGTTGCGTTACAATCGCAAAACATTTGGAGAAGAAGAATGGGAATCAAAGTTCAATTATCCAGATTGGGGTTTTTCTGGGATCTATCAAGATATGAAGAACCTATACTTAGGTGAAGCATATGCGCTTTATGGGCATTACAATTTTTATTTTTTAAAGAGAAACCTAGAATTAAGTGTAGGAACAGGATTTGCATGGATGACGCGTCCATTTGATCCAGTTACTAATCCTCGCAACAATGCTTATGGTTCAAGAATAACCAGTTCGACTTATTTGCTCACTAATTATAGAAGAGAAAACATATATAAAGGAATAGGTGTCCAGGCAGGATTTACATTGATTCACTATTCAAATGCAAACTTTCAATCACCTAATAATTCAACTAATTCATTTCTTTTTAACGTAGGTGTGAATTATAATCTCAATTATAAAAACACTCCAGATTATAAACACTGGGAAAAGACGAGTTATAAAGAAGCGCTTAGTTTTAACGCAATTGCAAGATTTGGCGTTAATGAAAGCGATGTGCGTGGTAGTGGGCAGTTTCCATTCTATACATTTTCATTTTATGTGGACAAGAGAATAGGTTATAAAAGCAGCTTACATTTAGGGACTGAGTTAATGATATCAGAATTTTTAAAAGGATATAGAGATTTTCAAGCAAATAGTTTTCCTAACAGTGGAATCACAGGCGATGAGAATTATCAAAGAGTAGGAGTATTTGCAGGACATGAATTACATATAGGTAAGACAAGTGTCATCACACAAATAGGCTTTTATGTGTACAGACCACTAGATTATGAAAAGCCTTTTTATAATAGATTAGCTTTGCAACGCAGGTTAAACGATCATTTATTTGCAAGCTTATCATTAAAATCTCACGGCGCCGCTGCAGAAGGTGTTTCTTTAGGAATAGGTTATAGACTGTAACAATGAAAGCATATTTAAAATTTACCATGTTATTTCTATTCACGCTCTTGTCGAGCTGTGATTCTGAGAATGGATTGAATTGCACTCAAGCAGCTGGAGATCTAGTGCGACAGGAATTGAGTCTAGGTTCTTTTGATAAAGTATTGGTTTATGAAAGAACAAAATTACTGGTTCAACAAGGACCAGAATACAAAGTAATCGTTGAAACTGGTGAAAATTTATTGAATGACATAGATGTTATGATTGAGAACAATCAACTCATCATTGTAAATAATAATGGTTGTAACCTAGTAAGAGATTATGGAATCACAACGGTAACAGTCATTGCGCCTAATCTTACAGAAATTAGATCCAGTACTGGTGAAGATACCAGATCTATAGGAACACTTAGTTTCCCTGAACTCACACTCTTATCTGAAGATGCTGAGGTAGAAGATGCTTATCATACCACTGGGAATTTCTATCTAGATCTCGACGTGAATAGTTTTAGAATAGTAACTAATAACTTAAGTAATTTTTACCTCACTGGTCAGGTGGAAATAGCATATCTAGAATGGTACTCTGGTGATGGACAACTGCTTGCAAAGGATCTCGAGATTCAAAACGCCCAAATATATCATCGTGGAACTCAAAACTGGCAACTTGATGTAAAACAAAATATCACAGGTAGTATAGTAAGTTATGGTGATGTGATTTTAGAAGCCGCACCAGCATCAGTAAACGTTCAAGAGACCTGGGAAGGCAGATTGATTATTAAGAATTAATCTTTTAATTCCATCTTATAAAGCATCAATCCACTGGCTGGTGCAATGTGAGATAAATGTATTTTTTTACTTCCGTCGAGCGTTTCTTTGAATTCTTCAAGTGTAATCTTATGCATTCCTAGATCAAATAGTGATCCCATCATCAAGCGCACTTGGTGTCTTTTAAAGCCCATTCCTGTAACTCTAAAAACGAAACTCTGCTCTGGAAAAAAGTTTGCGGTGAATAAAGTATTTATTTCTATATGACAAGAGTTCACAGTGCTCACCGTATCTGTAGTATCAGATGGTTTATAGGTGTAGGACCAGAAATCGTGTGTGCCTTTAAAAAGTAAAGCAGCTTCTCGCATTAATGGAATATCTAGTTCGGTTTTCATGTACACCATTAAGGATGCACAAAAAGGATGGAATTTTTCTCCATGAGAGAATAAGTAAATGTATTCTTTCTCTTTAGGATGCTGTATCACATTAAAAGTAGCCGTAGTTTCTTCTATGGACAGTGCTCTTATGTCGCTAGGCAAATTAAGATTAAAGTCTGCTAAGAATGTGTCTAGATTTAGTGCCTCATCATCTAAGAATAATTCAATCACCGTTTCATTTACAGAAACGCGTGCGTCGGTTCTTCCTGCGGCAAGGACTTTGAAATTGGGATGATCAAGAACAAATCGCAAAGTGCGTTTCACCATTTTTTCCACAGTGGGAACGTCAGGCTGTTTTTGCCATCCATGAAATCGGAATCCTAGATACTGCAGCTTAATGAGGTAATAAAGACGTTGCGGTTTTTGCATGTGCAAAGATGGGGTTTCTAATTAATTAAATTAATACGTATCTTTGGTTTAAAGACACGTGTAATGAAAACTAAGTTAACGCTCACTATTGAAAAAGCTATCATAGAACAGGCTAAGCAATATGCAAAAGATACTGGTCAGAGCCTTTCTGAGTTGATACAAAATTATCTCAATCGACTTTCTAGAGAAAATGTAGGGACAGAGAACAACAAGCTGGCAGAAGAACCTAGTAAATATCGAAAAATGGCAGGTATTATTAAATCTGACTTAGATCCGGTAAAAGATCGAGATAAAATCAGGGACATAAGGATTGAAAAGTACATGCAATGATTTTATTTGTTGATGTAAATATTATAGTTGATTTGTTTTTGCAACGTGAACCGTTTGTTGAAAATGCTATTCAACTATTTGAAAGTGTTGAAAAGAAAAATTGGCGTATTTACACATCTGACAATGCAATTACAACAGCTTATTATTATTTAAAAAAAGCAACTAATGAGAAGCATGCAAAGAAAACAATAGCCACATTTTTAAGTGATGTTAATATTGTGCCAGTCACTAAAGAAATGCTTGTGAACGCAACAGTTAGTAAAATAAAAGATTATGAAGACGCCGTTCAATTTCAGTGTGCAGCTTCAATCACTGCAATAGACGGAATAATCACTAGAAATAAAAAGGACTTTAAGCATTCTACCATTCCAGTATTTTCTCCAGAAGAAGTGTTGTAGTATTAGAGGATAGGATTGCCTACTGCCTACTGTTTCTCATCCGTCAACTCCTGAAACATCGTTTCAAGATTTTTATTTCTTTTATTAAGTGCTAGAATTTTCAACTCATTATCATGCGCAAAGTCAAAAACAGCGCTACGCATATCTTCTTGAGTTTCAAATTTCAAAGAGTAAGTAAAACCAGTCTCGTTAACGAGATCTGTTACTTCACGCACTTTAGAAATGCGATTTAGTAATTCAGGTTCAACTTTATAGTCAAATTCTACTTCTATGACTTGAGCAGCATCGCTATTGAGATTCTTTAAGTAATCGTCAGCAACAATTTTACCTTTGTTGATAATAATCACTCGGTCACACATCGCTTCTACTTCTTGCATGATGTGTGTGGAAAGTAAAATGGTAGTATTCTCACCTACTTTTTTAATGAGCTGGCGTATTTCCACGAGCTGATTTGGGTCTAGTCCAGTAGTAGGCTCATCAAGAATAAGCACTTTTGGTTTGTGGAGTAAAGCGTTTGCCAGTCCTACACGTTGTTTGTATCCTTTAGAAAGCTGACTTATTTTTTTACCTACGTGAGAACTTAATCCAGTTTCCTCTATGACTTCGGCGATGCGGTTTTTAGCATCTTTTATTTTGTACACATCGGCACTGAAATCTAGGTACTCTTGCACATACATCTCTGGATATAATGGATTGCTTTCTGGCAGGTAACCTATGGATTCTTGAACGGCTTTTTGAGCTGTTGCAATGTCATGACCGTTTACCGTTGCACTACCTTCTGTAGGGTTGAGGTACGTGGTTAAAATGCGCATCATGGTTGATTTTCCTGCACCATTTGGGCCTAGAAAACCTACAATCTCGTCACTTTTTATAGAAAAACTAACGTCGTCCAGCGCTTTTTGGCTGCCGTAATATTTGGATACTTTTTGAACTTCTATAGACATAAGGTAAAGATAAGAATTTGTGTTTGTTACGCTTTCATTTTTTTTACGCTTTCGCGAAAGCGAAATAATTAAACTCATCCATACATAAACGATTCCAACTCTTAAAAATTTTAAAACAGTTGCTTGAGTTCTGAATTACTAGTTTACCTTTGAACTTCAATGAAGAATCAAATAAGATTATGGCTGGACTGGCACGTTTCTCTAGAAGCGTTCAGGTAGTCTATGTCTTAATTTTTAAAATATAGAGTCCTGATGATTGCGTCGGGACTTTTTTTATGCGATAAAGTGTCCTGAATGTATGGAACAGTAGCCTTTATGCTAAATTTGTATCAATTATGGAAATTACAAGAGAGAATAGAAAATGGTTGGATGACTTACAACTCGAGCATCCACTAGTTATTGCAGGACCATGTAGTGCAGAGACTGAAGAGCAAGTGCTGGAAACAGCTCATGCACTTAAAGATAGTGACGTCACTATGTTACGTGCTGGAGTGTGGAAACCACGTACTAGACCAGGTAGTTTTGAAGGAGTAGGCGCGATTGCATTACCATGGCTCATGCGTGCCAAAGAAGAAACGGGTCTTCAAATCGCCATAGAAGTAGGTAGTGCGATGCATGTGAAAATTGCGTTGCAGTATGATATAGATGTGCTATGGTTAGGAGCACGTACTACGGTAAATCCATTTCTAGTACAAGAAATTGCTGAGGCTTTACACGGAACTAATAAAGTAGTTCTTGTAAAAAACCCAGTAAATCCAGATTTGGCTCTATGGTTAGGAGCCGTAGAGCGTTTACAGGCTCAAGGAATTAAAAACCTAGGTGTGATTCATAGAGGTTTCTCAACTTATAGAAAAACCGATTATAGAAATAATCCTCAGTGGCAAATACCTATTGACTTAAAATCCATGCATCCAGACTTACCGTTAATTTGTGATCCTTCACATATTACCGGGAATCGCGAAATGATTTTTGATGTATGTCAAACGGCGTTGGATTTAAGATTTGACGGTTTGATGGTGGAAACACATCCTACACCAGAGAAAGCATGGAGTGATGCCGCGCAGCAAATCACGCCAGCTACTATGATTCAAATCATGGAGGATTTACGTATTAGAAAAAAAGACTTCTCTGATGCTAGTGTGACTGAGAATCTAGAACACATACGTACAGATATTAATAATCTAGACGCAAAAATAATAGGTCTGTTAAGTCAGCGCATGAAACTTGCTGAAGATATAGGGACCTTGAAGAAGAAAGATAATGTGTCTATCTTGCAAAGCGAGATATGGAAACGTACACTTGCTCAAATGAAAGATCAAGGTGCAAATGGCGGCTTGAGCGATTCGTTTATAGAAGCATTTTATAAAGCCATTCATCAAGAGAGCATCCATCACCAACAAAAAATGTTTGAATAGAATTAAAACTAAAATGAAAAATAAATTTAAAGATAATTCGCGGTTGAACTTTTTTAATTCAATGGTGCAGACTTGTTTTTGTTTTTCATTTTGTTTTTGTTTTTTGAGCGCAGCGATATGAAAGGAACCGTATATAGATCTACAGGAAGCTGGTACGAAGTAAAAGGAACTGATGGTGCGATGTATTCATGTCGTATTAAAGGTAAATTTAGGCTCAAAGGAATTAAAAGTACTAATCCTGTTGCTGTAGGTGATCGCGTAGAATTTGAGATTGAGAAAAAAGGAGATGAAGAAATAGGAATCATTAATGAGATTGAAGAACGCGATAATTATATCGTGCGCAAGTCTGTAAATCTCTCAAAGCAAACTCATATTATTGCTTCAAATGTGGATCAACTATTCTTGATTGTCACATTGAATAATCCGCCTACGTTTACTTCATTTATTGATCGTGTACTTGTAAGCGCTGCCGCATATCAAATCCCAGTGGTTTTATTATTTAATAAAGTAGATACATATAATGATGATCAAGGTGAGGTAATCTTGGATCCAGAAACTGGTGAAGAAATGCTCTCCATGACTGAGTTGGATCAAGTGCGCGTGTTGATGCACTTGTATAAATCCATCGATTATGAATGTATTGCAATTAGTGCCGCCACTGGTAAGAATATAGATCTTGTAAAGGAAAAAATGCTAGGTAAAACGAGCATGTTTGCCGGTCATAGTGGTGCAGGAAAAAGCACTACTGCAAATGCGATCCAACCTGGACTTGCTTTAAAGACTAAGGCGATTAGTCTACAACACAAACAAGGACAACACACCACTACGTTTGCAGAGATGTTTGATCTGGACTTTGACGCACGTATTATTGACACACCAGGTATTAAAGGGTTTGGTGTAGTAGATCTTGAAAAAGAAGATATAGGCGGATATTTCCCAGAGATTTTTGAGCGCAAGCAAGACTGTAAATTTCATAATTGTCTGCATTTAGAAGAGCCTAAATGTGCGATAAAAGCTGCTGTGGAAACCGGCGAGATTCATTTGAGTCGTTATGAAAGTTATGTGCAAATAGTAAATGGTGATGAAGATAATTACAGAGCCGATAAATACACCACGCCATGAGAATAGTGCTGCAACGAGTAAGTGAAGCGAGCGTGACTATAAATGGTAAAACTCATGGAACTATCAATCATGGATTACTTGTTTTATTAGGAATCACAACGACAGATTCTCAGGAAGACATCGACTGGCTCGTGAATAAAATTGCCGGTATGCGCATTTTTTCAGATGCAGACGGTAAAATGAACTTGAATGTAAATGACGTGGTTGGAAACGTACTCGTTATTTCTCAATTCACTTTGTATGCCAGCACTAAAAAAGGAAACCGACCTAGCTTTATAAACGCCGCAAAACCAGAAATTGCCATTCCTTTATACGAGAGTTTTGTAAACACGCTTTCGCGAAAGCTGGATAAAACCATCCCAACAGGAATCTTTGGAGCAGACATGAAAGTAGCACTAGTTAATGATGGACCAGTGACCATTGTGATAGATAGTTTGAATAGGGAATAGATTTCTTTACTGTCTATAGAGATGTTAACTAAAAGTGAATTTCTGAACTAATGTTTTAGCAATCAGGTTTTTTTTCGGTTATTGCATGCCATGAAAAATAAACTATTTCTTACATTTTTACTTT
The DNA here is from genome assembly GCF_051251825.1 of Nonlabens sp. Taxonomy (GTDB): domain Bacteria; phylum Bacteroidota; class Bacteroidia; order Flavobacteriales; family Flavobacteriaceae; genus Nonlabens. The sequence continues at coordinate 473,527 of NZ_JBPOGG010000001.1, forward strand.
TTGTACTAGGTATTTCTATGACTATGGCTCAAGACAACTTATTGATGAGCTTAACCATACCTGTAGATTTAAAAGAAGGCGCAAATACGATAATTAGAAAAAACGATATTACATTAACTATTAATGACCGCGATGAGGTTATTTATGAAGTAGATAGAATTGTGACCGTGTTTGATGAAAATGGTTATGATAATGTAGATGCTATAGAAGCATATGATAATAGTACCATTATTAAGAAAATGGAAGCTGTTATTTATAATGCCTTTGGTAAAGAAATTGAAGTTGTTAAGAGAAAGGATTTCAAGGATTACAGTTCTGTAAGTGGATCAACTTTATATAGCGATTCAAGATACCTTTCACTAGGTTATATTCCTAGATCTTATCCAGTCACGGTGCATTATACTGCAGAAGTAAAGTATAAGTCTACGGCATTTTTACCCAGCTGGAGACCGCTAGAATCTTATGGTGTAAGTACAGAATCTTCGTCCATTAATGTGATTAATGAAACGGATATTAATGTGAGGCTTAAAAAAGAGAATTTTGATGGTTATAATATTGAGGAAATATCACCCTATCATTTTCAAGGAACAAATATTCCAGCGATTAGCTATGAAGAATATGCGCCTACTTTTTCAACTTTTGCGCCGCGTTTAAAGATTGCTTTGGAGCAATTTGAAATGAAAGGTGTTGAAGGCATTAATCCAGATTGGAATCAATTCGGTAAATGGATGTATGATTCCTTACTACAAGATGTGACAGAATTACCAGAAGGTGTTCTAGCCGAAGTTAAAGAACTTACCAAGGATGCAATTACAGATAAAGAAAAAGCTGCAATTGTCTATAAGTACATGCAAGATAGATCTCGTTATATCAGTGTTCAAGTAGGAATAGGTGGATGGAAACCAGCTCTAGCTCAAGAGGTACATGATCTAGCTTATGGAGATTGTAAAGGACTTACTAATTATACGCTGGCAATTTTGAGAGAGCTTGGAATTCCAGCATACCATGCTGTTATATATGGCGGTCGTGGTATAGTAGATATCGATCAAGATTTTTCATCAACTCAAGGAAATCACATGATTTTATATATGCCGCAACTCGATGATGAGAAAAATGTATGGTTAGAATGTACTAGTAAAACAAATCCGTTTGGTTACATAGCTGGTTTTACAGATGACAGAGACGCACTTGTAGTCACTCCTGAAGGTGGGAAAATCATGCACACAACAGTGTATGATACAGAAAGTAATACACAATCTACCAGTGCTCAAATAGAAATTGATGCAATGGGTAGTTTAAAAGCCCAAGTTGAAATAACAAGTGCTGGATGGCAGTATAGTTTTAGAGATGAACTTGCAGGAATGTCAAAAAATGATTTGTTTAAAAGATACAAATCACAATGGGGCTACATGAATGGTATTAATATTCAAGAGGCACAGGTTCAACGAGATGTCGATAAAGTAATAGTTACAGAATCTATAGCGATTCAAGCAGAAAATTATGGTTCCCAATCAGGAGAAAGATTGTTGTTTCAACCTATTGTATTGAATAGACGTCAATCTATTCCTAAAAGGCACAGAAATAGATTAAGACCTGTTGAAATAGATCGAGGTTATATAGACATTGATAATTATACGATTACCATAAGTCCAGACTTGAAAGTTGAAGCATTACCTGAAGACTATGAGTTAAATACTCCATTTGGTAATTATAAAGTCTCGGTTAAATCTGTTGACGCAACTACAATTAAAGTATTTCGAGAATTAAAAATTAATAAAGGTGTTTTCCCGAGTGAGCAATACAAGGAATTTAGAGAATTCATATCTCAAGTTGTAAAGCACGATAAATCTAGAGCTGTTCTAGCAAAAATTTAAATATGAAAAAAATAGTATTCTTTTTATTACTTGTAAGTGTTTCATTAAACGCTCAAGACTTCAAATTTGGTAAAGTGTCTGTTGAAGATTTTAATAGTCTTACTGAAGATGATAAAAATGCTGAGGCCGTAGTTCTATACAGATCTGTAGAAATCGATTTTCCATATAGCAATAACGAAGGTTATACCAAAAACACAGAAGTACATGAAAGAATTCTTATTAATTCTGAAGATGGATTGAGATGGGCAACCCAAATGGAACGCCTGTATAATCGTAATAATTCTACCGAAGAACAATTAATAGGTTTAAGAGGTTACACATATAAATCAGTGAACGGTGAAGTAAAAGAAGTGAAACTTAGAAAGGATGGCGTTTTTGAAGATGAAATTAATGAATACTGGAAAGTAAAAAAATTCACAATGCCTGACGTTCAAGTCGGTTCTATAATTGAATTTAAATACACCATAACGTCTCCGTTTGTGACGGTGGATGATATTGATTTACAATATACTATTCCTATTAAAAAGGAGAAAATTAAAATGATTTTGCCGCCTTACTACATTTATAATGTATCATTCAATCCGCGTGCAGCTTATATTCCATCGTTTGCAGAAGATAATACCAAAGACAACGGTAAAATTCAAGAGTTAAAAAGAGTGCTTGTTGAGGTTGAAGATGTTCCTGCGTTAGAAAATGAGCCAATGTCTGGAAGTTTAGATAATTTCAGATCAAAAGTTATTATTGAGTTGGCTGGGAAAAATTTTCCAGGAAAAGCGCTTGATTTGTACTCTACTTCTTGGGAAAATGTTGCCAAAACGATTAGTGATAGTAAGAACTTTGGAGATCAATTAGAGAAAACCAAATTTTTTAAGGAAGATCTTGAAGCTGTTTTAAGCTCTAATATTTCTCCATTGGATAGAGTCGAGGCAATTTTTGAACATGTAAAATCAAAAGTCAAATGGAATGATTACTATGGAGTTTATGCTCAAAAAGGTATTAAAGATGCCTATAAGGAAGGTTCTGGAAATGTAGCAGATGTTAATTTACTACTTACAGCTATGTTAAGCGATGCTGGACTAGAAGCATTTCCTGTACTAGTAAGCACAAAAAATAACGGAATCCCATTTTATCCAACTCGTGAAGGATTCAACTATGTGATAGCTCTTGTTATGATAGATGGCAAAATTATTCTACTAGACGCTACAGAAGAAAAATCTACTTTAAACGTGCTGCCTTCTCGTGTACTTAATTGGCAAGGTCGTGCACTTATTAATGATGGAACATCCTACTGGGTGGACCTCAATCCTAAAATCAATTCTAAAGAAACTACACTTTTACAAGTTTCCCTAACTGAGGATGGCTTGGTAGAAGGAAAAGTTAGAAAGCGTTTAACTGATTATGAAGCGTATCGCTATAGAAGCAGATTGGATTTAAGTGATACGTCTAAATTGATGGAGTACCTTGAGGAAGATGAATTAGGACTTACCGTGGAAGATGCGATTGTTAAAAATGCAGATAACTTAAGTAAACCTCTAGATATAAGTTACGATTTTGAACAGGAAGATGCATCAGAGGAAATAGGTGGTAGTCTATATATAAGTCCTTTATTATTTGAAGCAACCACAGTTAATCCATTTAAAAGTGAAAAAAGAACCTTGCCCATAGATTTAGTGCGTCCAGTCTCTCAAAAAATCATTGTCAACATGAAAGTTCCAGAAGGATTTACTGTGGTTTCTCTGCCTGAAAGTATAAAGGTTAACTATGGAAACGGCTATGCTGACTATATGTATGTTATAAAACTAAATGGGAATATCATCACTATTTCTTCTGATTTTAATCTAAATGTAAATCTAGTTATGCCAAATGATTATCAATTTTGGAAAGATTTTTATGGTAAAATCGTAGAAAAGGAATCAGAGAAAATAGTTCTTAAGAAAATATAAGTAGTCTCATTAATAGAGATAGTACTTAACTTTGAGGAATTAATTAAAGTTTATGAGCCTTAAACAATCACAAGAACAAGTGGACCAGTGGATAAAAAGCCACGGTGTGCGTTATTTTAATGAGCTTACTAATATGGCTCAACTTACTGAAGAGGTAGGTGAAGTTGCACGCATAATCGCTAGAAGATACGGTGAGCAAAGTGAGAAAGAAAGTGATAAGAATAAAGATTTAGGAGAAGAACTAGCAGACGTTATGTTTGTGGTACTTTGTCTTGCAAATCAAACAGGTACTGATCTAGAAGGTGCATTTGCAAAAAAGCTACAACTTAAAACAGAGCGCGACCACGATAGGCATCATAATAATGAAAAGCTAAAAAGCTAGTGATGGACCTGCTGCTCAAAAACAACAAGAGCTTACTAGATGAAAAAGTAGTTTTTACAATCACAGGTTCAAAAAGTGAGAGTAATAGATTGCTTATTTTAAAAGCACTGTATCCATCCATAAAAATTAAGAACCTTTCAAATAGTGATGACACGATTCACATGCAACAAGCGTTATCATCTCAGGAAACTACGATTGATATAGGTCATGCAGGAACCGCAATGCGATTTCTCACTGCATATTTCTCTGCTAAGAGAAATTCAACAATAGTCTTAACAGGTAGCGAGCGCATGCAACAGCGACCTATTAAAGTGCTTGTTGACGCTTTAAGATCTATAGGCGCAAGAATTAATTACTTAGGAGAAGAAGGATATCCACCGCTGCAAATCAATGGTGGTTTTATTTCAAAATCTAAGTTAAAGATAGATGCAACCGTTTCCAGTCAGTACATTACTGCCTTAATGCTAATCGCTCCATCATTAGAAAATGGTTTGGAAATAGAACTTAAGGGCGATCTTACCTCTCGACCGTATATAGAGATGACTTCTAGGCATCTAGAATCTATAGGCGTGAACCTTTCATGGAGCAAAGAAAGTTCGGCTACTACCATTAAAATTGAACCATTATTGCATCCATCTACTAAAAATCTTATTGTAGAAAGTGACTGGAGTAGTGCAGGTTACTGGTATAGTTGGGTGGCTTTGCAACCAGCAGGATATGCTTTAAGTTTAGAACATTATTTTGAAGATTCAGTTCAAGGAGATAGCAAGTTGAAGGATTATTATGAGCTCTTCGGTGTTCAAACGGTATTTAAAAATGGCCTTCTTACTTTAACTAAGACAGATCAGAAAGTGGTTCAAAATATTGAGCTTCATCTCATAAATGAACCCGATCAAGCACAAACCATCTTTGCTACATGTTTGGCCTTAGGCATTAACGCTCATTTTACAGGATTACACACGTTACGTATTAAAGAAACGGATCGTATTGAGGCATTAAAAACGGTGGGATTACGCTTTCGCGAAAGCGAGATCTCAACAACTCAAGACTCTATAACACTCCACTGTAAGCCCTTAAAAAGACAACCGCAAGAGGTCATTATTGATACTTATAATGATCACAGAATGGCATTGGCTTTTGCTCCATTATCATATATAACACCTTTAATTATTAAAGATGCTGGAGTGGTGACTAAGAGCTATCCACAGTATTGGGAAGATTTAAAAGCGGTAAATGTCGATATCACAGAAATTTAAGTGTCGATTTACTTGACAACGCCTATCTCAGAATCGTATATTTGTAAGTTCAAAATAAAACTAATATATGAAGCTATCACAATTCGGTTACGAACTTCCAGAAAACTTGGTCGCGCAACATCCAGCAGAGAATAGAGATGAATCGCGTCTTATGGTACTACATAAGAAAACAGGCGAGATAGAACACAAAATGTTCAAAGACGTCATAGAGTATTTTGAAGAAGATGATGTATTTGTGACTAATAATACTAAGGTTTTCCCTGCTAGATTATATGGTAATAAAGAAAAAACTGGTGCTCGCATCGAGGTTTTTTTACTTAGAGAATTGAATCCTACTACTAAGTTATGGGACGTTCTAGTAGATCCTGCAAGAAAAATTAGAATTGGAAATAAATTATACTTTGGTGATGACGAGAGTCTTGTGGCTGAGGTTATCGATAATACAACCTCAAGAGGAAGAACTTTACGTTTTCTTTTTGATGGTAGTTATGAAGAATTTCGTGAAAAATTAAAAGATCTAGGTGAGACTCCTTTACCTAGAGAACTAGGTCGTGAAGTTGAGGAAGAAGACGAGGAAAGATATCAAACGATTTATGCAACAAATGAAGGAGCTGTAGCTGCACCAGTTGCAGGACTGCACTTTTCTAAGCACTTGTTAAAGCGTTTAGAAATTAAAGGAATTAAGCGTACTAATATTACTATGCATATAGGATTAGGAACTTTTGCTCCTGTAGAAGTAGAAGACCTTTCTAAGCATAAAATGGACAGTGAACAAGCTGAAATTACTCAAGAAACTTGTGACATTGTTAATGAAGCAATTGATACGAGAAAGAATGTTTGTGCTATAGGAACAACTACTATGCGTACTCTCGAAAGTGCAGTAAGTAGTGATGGCCATTTAAATATATATGAAGGATGGACTAATAAATTTATTTTTCCACCTTACGAGTTTAGTATAGCAAATGCGATGATTACAAATTTCCATCATCCTAAATCGACTTTAATGATGCAAGCGGCAGCATTTGCAGGTTATGATTTATTGAAGAAAGCATATGAACTAGCTATTAAAGAAGAGTATAAATTCTCTACTTACGGTGACGCGATGCTGATCATCGATTAATAATTATAACATTTCTATAACATTTTACCGCTTAGAGCATTTCTAAGCGGTTTTTTTATGCTAATCACGTATATTGCAAACCTTTAAATCCCTAACTATGAAAAAAATTACAGCCTTATTAATTTTAACTTTTGTGTCCACCTTTTTATGGGCGCAAGATGTGGAAGGTCCTAAGCCTATCTCATGGAAATTAAAACAACAATATAATGCACCAATTGCAAAATTTGAAGGTGTTCCATATAGAGAACTTGCAAAGGAAGACGCAATTAACGATCTCGATAAAAGTATTCCTTGGAGATTTGGTTATGAGTTTGCAACAGACTTAGATCCAGCAACTGCAGGAGAAACTATTACTCTTGCAAATGGTGATCAATTATGGAGAATACGTATTCAAACTCCTGGAGCGTACACGACTAACTTACTATTTGACTGGTTCAAGTTAAAAGAAGGTGCTAGCGTGAGAGTTTATTCTCATGATCGTACTGATGTTTCTAAGCTTTACACACATGAACAAAATAACGATCAACAGATTTTAGGTATATGGCCTATCGCATCTGATGATGTTTGGATAGAATTTATTGAGCCTAGTAACTCTATTGGGCAAAGTAAATTAGGTATAGGAACTGTTGTACATGGTTATAGAAATATAAGTGAATCTTCAGATTTTAAAGCACTTAATGATTCTGGAAACTGTAATCAAGATGTAGATTGTGATATCACACCTACTGGAGCTGATCCATTTTCTATCAATCAAGTAAAAGAGGATATGAAAAAAGCAGCTGCTATGATCGTTCTAGGATCAGGTGTTTGTAGTGGTGCTCTAGTTAATAATACAGCAAACGATGGTACTCCATATTTCTTAACAGCAAATCACTGTGTAGGAAGTAATACAGGTAGTTGGGCATTCCGCTTTAACTGGCGCAGTACAGTAGCACGTTGTGCTTCTACTTCTGGTAGTATAACAGGTTCTTTTAATCAAACTGCTAGTGGAGCAACATTATTAATGAGTAGTAGTGAAAGTGATTCAGCATTAGTTAGAATTACAGATACAGGATTCTTTAACGCTAGCCCAGATGTGATTTGGTCTGGATGGAATCGTTCTCTTACAGCAACACCAGCGATTAATTTCGGAATTCACCATCCTTCTGGAGATATTCAAAAAGTATGTAGAGATGATCAAGGAGCTGTGCGTAACACAAGATCTTTTAATGGTAATGCTACAACTGAGATGTGGTTGATAAGCGATTGGGACCTTGGAGTAACTGAGCCTGGATCTTCAGGATCGCCATTATTTAATGAAAACGGACAGATTATAGGTGTGCTTTCAGGTGGTGCAGCAGCTTGTAACGGAACAAATGATAATAACCAGATCGATTACTACGGTCGTTTTGGTGTTGCTTGGGATTTTGGAAACACCGCAAGTTCTAGATTGAGAGATTGGTTAGACCCTAATAATACTGGTGTATTAACTATAGATACTTTCCCAGCCTCTCAACAATTCAATAATGATGTTGCTATTAGTGTAAATTCAGAAGTTTGTGGTACAGAATTAACATCTTCCGTTGTGATTAACAATATAGGATTAACTGCGGTTACGTCGGCATCTGTACTATACGGTTTAGGTTCTAGTAACAATTCGATTACTTATGCTGGGAATATCGCTCCAGGAAGTTCTGCAACGGTAGTTTTACCAGTTCAAGTAGTAGGTGCTACTCCACAAAACTTTACAGTTAATGTTACTAATCCAAACGGAGTAATGGATGAAGATACTTCAAACAACTCTGCTTCAAACTTAGTGCAATCTACAGCAGCTTATGACGGTAACAATACGGTAACGTTTAGTATTACTACAGACGATTATGGTGATGAAACTACATGGTCTCTTGAAGATTTATCTGGAACAATCTTACAACAAGGTCCTGCTACGCAATATGCAAGTAATTCTAATTTTACAGAGACTTTAAATGTTGTACAAGGTGAATGTTATATTTTCACAATTAACGACTCTTATGGTGATGGAATATGTTGCCTAGAAGGAAATGGTAGTTATGAATTAAGAACAGATAGCAATGTGCTTATTTTCTCAGGTGGACAATTTACAAACACTGAAGTAACAGAATTTGGAATTAATTCAACTGCAAGCGTTGATGATGCGGCTATTTCTGTAGAGATTTATCCTAACCCATCAAAAGGTCTTTACAATGTTACTTTACAAGAAAAAGCTAGTTATTCTATATATGATTTATCAGGAAAATTAGTTCAAGAAGGAAATTTAAATGCTGCTTCTAATCTTGTGAACCTTTCACAGGTAGCAAATGGACTTTATTTAATAAATATTGAAACAGCAACTGGAGCAATAACTCAAAAATTAATTAAAGAGTAACATTTAACTCCTTAACATAGAAACGCGCTGCAAGATTGTCTAATTTTGCAGCGCGTTTTAATTGATAGCTATTCCATTGAAAGACATTAAAAAAGATATAAGATCCTATACTCAAGATGAATTGAGAGCATACTTTGTGGAACAAGGTCAGCAGGCATTTAGAGGTAATCAAGTATATGAATGGTTATGGAAGAAAGGTGCTCATTACTTTGAGGATATGACTAATCTTTCAAAAGAGACTCGTGCTTTTTTAAAAGATCACTTCGTTATTAATCATATACGAGTAGATCACATGCAGCGCAGTACAGATGGTACTATTAAGAACGCAGTGAAATTGCATGATGGATTAACCGTAGAGTCTGTAATGATTCCTACACCTACCAGAACTACCGCTTGTGTTTCTTCTCAAGTAGGATGTAGTTTGAATTGTGAGTTCTGTGCTACCGCGAGATTAAAGCGCATGCGCAATTTAAATCCAGACGAGATTTATGATCAAGTAGTTGCCATAGATCAACAAAGTAGAAGTTACCATAATAGGCCACTATCAAACATAGTCTTCATGGGAATGGGTGAGCCATTAATGAACTATAATAACGTTATTAAATCCATTGATAAAATCACTGGTGATGACGGTTTAGGAATGTCTCCTAAGCGCATCACGCTTTCCACAAGTGGTGTGCCCAAGATGATGAAAAAACTCGCAGATGACAGGCCTAAGTTCAATCTAGCTCTTTCTTTACATAGCGCAATTGATGAGAAGCGCGTAAAAATTATGCCTTTTAATGAGCAATTTCCATTAGAGGACATTAAGGATGCGCTACGTTATTGGTACGATAAAACAGGCACTAGAGTGACTTATGAATATGTAGTCTGGAAAGGCATCAACGATACTAAGGAAGACATAGATGCGCTGGTTGAATTTTGCAAGGTGATACCGTGTAAAGTAAATATTATAGAATACAACTCAATAGATGACGATCGTTTTGAACAAGCCTCTAAACAAGCTGTAGATGCTTATGAACGAGAATTAAATAGATTTGGATTCATAGTAAACGTGAGACGCAGTAGAGGTAAGGATATCGATGCAGCCTGCGGTCAGTTAGCAAATAAGTCGTAGGTATTACGCTTTCGCGAAAGCGAATTCAAACCATCTTTACATCTTAATAATCACTCGGATCAAGAATAGATACTTGTGCATTTATGATTCCTTGGAAATCCTTCTCATATTGAATCGTCTTAAAAGGAGAACCAGATAACTCAAAGCCTAATTGAGCATCTAAAGAGTATTCCCAAACAATTTCTTGAGATGAATTTATTTCTCTCAGTATTCTTCCAGTTCCACTTGTGATAAGTGTGTTGCCATTCAATAATCTATAAGCTCCAGAGGTGCGAGGAGATTTAATATCACTATCTTGATAAATCCATGAGTAATCTAAAGGTGCGGTAGATTCATAAGGCATCATAATGTAATTACCATTAGAATCTATAGGAGCTGCAATCTCTACTACCGCAGACAGGTTATCATCTATATTATTGTTAAACACCATAAATGTTCCTCCAGAGTTCTCAGTACTAGCAATGTAAGTAGCGTCATGCTGACCAAATAATTTCTGATCTTGAGCATTGCCATTTTTATGTGCAAGGCTATTTCCCCAGCGGTACAGTAAATCACCACCTTTTCCAGCATTTCCTCCTGTATGGGTAGCGGCTTGGGCTGTTGTCGTGCTATGATCTATAACCCATATCTCGCTAAAAATTCTGCTGCTCATAACGATTTGATCAAACTCTTCTATGTATTCAAGGCTGTTAATGTGGTTGAAATTTGCAAGCCCATCAGTCGCTGGATTGTTTATGTCTATTAATTCTGGATGAGCGCTTACTGAGCCAAAGTTGTTCTTAGTGCTATCATAATCTTGAACTAAATGATCCCAAACGCTCCATTCCCAAACTATGTTTGCTCCATTTGATCCCAAAGGTTCTATTTCTATGATGCGATCTGGCCACACTTCATTACTTAAAAGTAAATTGAGATCTCGACCGTTGAGTATGGCTTCGCTAGAGTCTTTTTTATCCCATACGCTAGCTAGTAGATTGCCATTAGGTAAAATGACTAAATCGTGATGTAAAATAAAATCATTACTGTTATATTCCCATTGCCATACTTGATTACCATCTTTATCAAGTTTCTCGATTCCGCCGGTTTGCCCACCAAAGTTAAAGTCAGGATTATTGAGTTGAATGGCTCTATAAATACCGCCATCATTATCTAAGTATGCCATTAAAGCATTATCATCACTTTCCCATTTTTTAACTGGAAATCCTTCCTTGTCTATTAAGAAAGTTTTGTTTGTAAATGAAGGAGTAGCAAGTATATAACCATCTTGAAAACCACCAGTTTTATAAATTGTTACTGCATTTGTAAGGACTGGAGCTGCTGTCATGTCATCATCATCACTCTTGCAGGAAAGAGTAGATAGAACTAATAATACTAAGTAAGTTAATTTGAATTTCATGTAAAAAAATAAGCACCTTAAAAATAAGGTGCTTATTATAAAAACAATTGAATTTATCGTTTATTTCTTGATAAACTGTACTGTTTGAGAACCGTTATCAGTATCTAATTTCAATAAGTAAAGTCCAGCGCTTAAAGTATTAACTTTAATCTGGTTGTTCTTAACCTCTACATTTTCAGTGATTAGTTGACCTAAACCATTGTAAATAGTAACATTATTAATGATTTCTTCAGTTTGAATGTTTAAGAAATCAGTTGTTGGGTTAGGGCTAATTGTAAATAGGTTTTCAACTTGATCGTTTACAGATGCTGTTCCTTCAGTCATAAATTGCCATACAGGACCAGTTGTATTTATACCACCAACGTTTCTAGGTTGTAATTGCCAGTAGTAAGTAGTTCCAGGAAGCATATTTGTTAAATCTACAGTAGTAGCTGTTGTTGATCCCAAGCTGTTTAAAGCTGCAGGATCTGTACCGAAAAAGAATCCATAAGCTTCTGGTGCATCACCTGTTGCAGCAGCACTCCATAAAAATGTAACTTGGTCACTATTTGCAGTGTCAATTGGTACATTAGTAGCCATATCTGCAGGGAAAGGATTGATTGCTGCATCTGGAGCAGTAATAGTTCCCATTTCTGTAGTAAAACTCCATACAGGATTATTAGTTGCTGGTCCAGCTGTGTTTTTAGGAATTATTTGCCAGTAGTAAGTAGTATTATAAAAGAAACCTCTAATTGCTATTGGAAGTGTAGTCGTAGCTGGAACAGTTCCTAATGAAACTAAAGTTGTAGGTGAATCACCTAATAAAAATTCATATTCATCTGGAGCAACAGCTCCTAATGAACCATCAGCCATCCATCCAAATTGAATTGAGTTATCTGGAACATTATCTGCATTTGCATCAGATGTGTCTATGATGATTCCAGTTGCCATATCTGCAGGTGTAGGAGTGTTAGCATTTCCAGGAACTGATGCAGCACCTTGAACTACTTCTACATTATCAAAAGTAATTGCATCACCATCATTTTGTACGTGAACAAAAGCGATGTAAACACTTTGATTTAAATAAGCAGCAAGATTAACATTGAAAGAAGTAAATACAGCATTTGTATTATTACCTAACTCAGCTTCGTTTAAGTTTTCTATTTCAACAAATGTTGTTGTATCTGTTTGAGATGTAGTAGAAATTCTAATTGATAGTTCAGATCCAAATTCACCAGCATTTAAGTCAGTCGCATCAAATAATAATACATTCTGAGTTGAATTTATAGGTATAAGAGGTGAAACTATCCAATCTTCGGCACTCATCATAGGAGTTACTGCTTCCCACAAACATTGTGCTCTGAATTCTGGATCCGTACCTGCTTGAGCCCACTGAACTGTTGTTCCAAGGCCATTTGCACCATCATAAACAGCCCAACCTGCTGGAGGAAATGCTGCACCGGCACCATTAAAGTCTTCTAAGAACTGTGCTGTTCCAAAGTTAAATGACACTAGCGCCATTAGAATTAAAGTAATTTTTTTCATTTTATAGGAATTTAAGTTTATTGCGCTAAATATAGCCATATCCTAAAAAGTTGACGTCCCAATTGTTTAAGATTTAACTTGTATTTATCATATATGTTAGATTATTCGATGGAAATCGTTTTAATCGGTTGAATGGTAAGTTGTTATTTCCACGTTTTTTAGTTTTAATTCATTTTACCATTAAAAATGCTAAAATTCCCAAGCCTTATTCAATGGGTAGTATATTTGTAAACATGAAAATAGTTGAGCAAATTAAAGCACCAGTTGCCCACGAGATGGAACTCTTTGAAAAAAAGTTTCAACTTGCGATGGCTTCACGTATTGCATTGCTTAACAGAATCACTCATTTTATAGTTAATCGCAAAGGGAAACAAATGCGTCCTATGTTTGTTTTTCTTGTCGCAAAAATGATAGGCGATGGTGAGGTGAATGATCGTACCTATCGCGGTGCGTCAGTGATTGAATTAATTCATACCGCAACTCTTGTGCATGATGATGTGGTAGATGATAGTTTAAAACGCCGCGGATTCTTCTCAGTAAACGCACTTTGGAAAAATAAAATTGCGGTTCTAGTAGGTGATTATCTATTATCTAAAGGATTGTTACTCAGTATAGATAACGGTGATTTTGATTTATTGCAAATCATAAGTGTAGCCGTACGTGAAATGAGTGAAGGAGAATTACTCCAAATTGAAAAAGCACGCCGCCTGGATATTACTGAGTCCGTTTATTATGACATTATCCGTAAAAAAACCGCTACTCTTATCGCCGCATGTTGCAGCCTTGGTGCTTGCGCTGTAGCTCCTGGAAGTGATGATGTTGAGAAGATGCGCGAGTTTGGTGAAATGATAGGAATCGCATTCCAGATTAAGGATGATTTATTTGATTATGGAAACGAGCGCATCGGTAAACCTACCGGTATAGATATTAAGGAGCAAAAGATGACGCTGCCGCTCATTCATACCCTACAAATCTCCAGTAAGAAAGATCGTAAATGGTTGATCAACTCTGTTAAAAAACACAACCGCGATAAAAAACGAGTAAAAGAAGTCATTGATTTTGTGAAAAATAACGGTGGACTAGAGTATGCCGTGACAGCGATGTATGAATATCGAGATAAGGCCATGAAAATACTAAATACCTATCCAGACTCAGAGTACAAGCGATCTCTGGAGTTAATGGTGGAGTATGTAATCGATCGTAAAAAGTAAGAAATAATCAATTATTGATGTGATGAGTTTTCATTTGGGACACGCTTTCGCGAAAGCGTAACAAAAAAAATCACACCACTCTTTTACAAGACGCTACCTCATAACAAAAACGTACCTTTGCAACCGCAAATAAAACAGCATGAGTATAGTAGCAATAGTAGGAAGACCTAATGTAGGTAAATCTACCCTTTTTAATAGACTGATTCAACGTAGAGAAGCCATTACCGATGCGGTAAGTGGTGTAACACGTGATCGTCATTATGGAAAAAGTGACTGGAATGGAAAAGATTTTTCTATTATAGACACCGGTGGATACGTATTAGGTAGTGATGACGTTTTTGAGGCAGAAATTGACCATCAAGTAGAACTAGCCATAGATGAGGCTGACGTGATACTTTTTATGGTAGATGCCGAGGATGGAATTACCGGAATGGATGAAGATGTAGCAACTTTACTACGTAAGGTGAAAAAGCCTGTCGTGCTTGCTGTAAATAAAGTAGATAATCCAGAGCGTGAAGCAAACGCTGTGGAATTCTATAATCTAGGTCTAGGAGATTATTACACACTTTCAAGTACTAGTGGTAGTGGAACTGGAGATTTACTAGATAAAGTTGTTGAGTTATTACCAGATACTCCTGTTAGAGAAGATAGTGACTTGCCACGATTTGCTGTAGTAGGAAGACCTAATGCTGGTAAATCATCTTTCATAAACGCACTAATAGGTGAGGATAGATATATCGTTACAGATATTGCTGGAACTACTAGAGATTCTATTGATACTAAGTATAATCGTTTTGGATTTGAATTCAACCTTGTTGATACCGCTGGAATACGTAGAAAGAAAAAGGTAAAAGAAGATCTGGAGTTCTATAGTGTGATGCGTAGTGTAAGAGCCATAGAACATGCAGATGTTTGTATCCTTATTCTAGATGCCACTCGTGGATTTGATGGACAGGTACAAAACATATTTTGGCTAGCTGAACGTAATCGTAAAGGAATCGTGATTCTAGTTAATAAATGGGATCTCGTTGATAAAGAAACTAATACTGCCAAAGAATTTGAAGCACAAATAAGACGAGAAATGGAACCCTTTACTGATGTTCCTATCGTGTTTATATCTGTATTAAATAAGCAGCGTATTTTTAAAGCTATTGAAACAGCTGTAGATGTGTTTAAAAACAGAACCAAGCGTATAAAAACGAGTGAACTTAATGAGGTGATGTTGCCGTTGATAGACCATTATCCGCCGCCATCTTTAAAAGGTAAGTTTGTTAAAATTAAGTTTGTTACTCAATTACCTACACCACAGCCACAGTTTGCATTCTTTTGTAACCTGCCGCAGTATGTAAGAGAGCCTTATAAAAGATACCTCGAGAATCAATTGAGACAAAAATTTGATTTCCACGGTGTTCCTATTAGTGTTTACATGAGAAAGAAATAAACTTAGATATAGATTTTATAAAGACCAGCAATTGCTGGTCTTTTTTATTTGTAAGCAATCTGAATTGTAGGAATATTTATAATTTTCAAATAATATTAACGTTCAAGTTTGTTGATGGAAGTAACTTCACCTCATTAGCTAACCAACTATGAAAAGAATAATATTAATCACAATAGCCCTTCTCGCTATGGCGACAGTTCAAGCGCAGAGATTTGAGATTCAAGGTATTGTTCAGGATTCTACGAGTAAAGAATTGCTACAAAGTGCCACGGTATTTTTAGAAAGTAAAAAAGACTCTACTTTAATTTCATATTCCATTACTGATGAGCAAGGAGTTTTTAAACTTGTAGGAAATACAGGTGTTGAGGAGTTTAATTTCTTTACGTCATTTACAGGTTATAAGGAATTTACTAAAGCTATTAATTTTAAAGATGGACGTACCATCGATTTAGGAACCATTAGTTTATCAAGCGATGTGGAGTTTCTAGAAGGAATAGTGGTTAAGGCTCGCAAAGCGCCTATTACTGTAAAACAAGACACCTTAGAATTCAATGCAAAATCATTCAATACAAAAGCAGACGCTAATCTGGAAGACGTAATTAAAGAGCTGCCAGGTGTAGAAATTGATAAGGATGGAAAAATCACAGTAAATGGCAAAGAGGTCACTAAAATTCTTGTGAATGGCAAAGAGTTTTTTGGGAACGATCCTCAAGTAGCATTAAAGAATTTGCCCAAAGAAATCATCGATAAGATTCAAGTCACAGAATCTAAAACTGAAGAACAAAAGGCAAACGGTGAAGCTGGAGATGCAAACGCTAGCGAAATCAACATTACTATAGATGAAGATAAAAATAAAGGTTGGTTCTCAAGGTTGACAGCAGGCGCTGGAACAGATGATCGATATAGCGCTAGTGGTATCGTGAATTACTTTAAAGACACGTTTAGAGTGAGCGTGCTGGGAAGTACAAATAACATTAATAGTCCTGGATTCTCTTTTGATGAGATTTATGATGCGATGGGAAATAGCGCATATTCTATAAGTCGTAGTTCAAATGGTAGTTTTGGAATTAATGGAGTCAGTTTTGGAGGTTCTGGAGGAATCACTTCAAGTAGATCTGCTGGATTGAGTCTTGCAAATGATTGGGATGAAAAAGTAGAACTATCAGCTAGTTATTTTTATGGGAATAATGATACAGAAACTGCAACTGATAATAGGACAACTACCTTTTTACCAGACCGCGAATTTACCACGACATCTTCTTCTAGAGGTAGAAACATGGGAGATTCCCATAGGCTTAATAGTCGGGTAGAAGTTAAGCTAGACACTCTTACCACTATAAGTATCGAGCCTAGTTACACGCAGAGTTCCAGTAACAACGTGAGTAATCGTATTGCAAATACGCTAGATGATGCTGGACAAGAAATAGACGTTACGACATCAAGCAATTCAGATTCTGATAATTATAACGCTGGTGTAAATCTTTATGTGAGTCGTCGTTTTAAGAAAAAAGGAAATTCGGTTTCACTTTATACTACAGTAAATACTAATAATTCTGAGTCGTTAAATGATTTCTTTTCTGAGCGTATCATTTCAGATAATGGAACAATGACATCAACACAAATACAAAATCAAGTCATTAATCAAGACTCTAAAGGAACCGGATTTTCCTTTTCACCACGCTGGCGCAAATCTTTAAATGAAGACTACGGTCTTAATGTGGCCTATAGAATATCTGCAAATCATAATGAACAAAACAGAAATGTTTTTGATAGAGATGTAACTACTGGTGAGCCTACTATATTTAATGCTGGATTGAGTAATGATTTTGAGACAGATAATACGCAGCATCGTCCTAGTCTAGGACTTGTTTATTCCAAAGATAAATTCCGATGGGAAGTTACTGCAGGACTGCTGTATCAAACATTAAATACAAGTAATGCGTTGCTCGATAGTTCATTTGATAGGTCGTTTTCAAATCCTTATTTGAGAGCTTATTTGAGTAAGCAAATAGGTAAGTTTTCAAGCATTTATTTAAACTATAGTAATAATATTAATGTGCCTAGTATTAATCAATTACAGCCCGTTGAAAACAGTACAAATCCGCAAAATATTGTGACGGGAAATCCTAATCTTGAAGCCACAAATACCCATAATTTATATCTTAATTACAATAATTATAATTGGGAAGAAAATAAAGGTTTTTACTCTGGAGCAGGTTTTACATATACAGATAATCAAGTGGTAGGTATCACACTTACAAATCCAGATTTAATCAGAAACACGACTTATACAAATGTGGATGGAACTTATAACGGTTATCTCTATTCAGGTTACAGCATGAAGTTTCAAAAAGATAAACGCAGTATCAGTTTGTCTGCTGGATTAGATGGGAATTTATCACTAGATAAGGGTTTTTCTAACGGAATCGCATTTGAAACTAACAATTTGAACATTTCACCTAACCTAGGTTTTGAATACGAGATCGACGATATTTTTGAACTAGAAACAGAGTATAATATCGATTTTAATTCAAGTAAATTCTCTTTAGAAAATTTTGAAGATCAGAAATTTGTGAACCATAGAGCATCTATAGATTTAACCACATTCTGGCCTAAGAACCTAACTCTAGGATTGCGTGGTGAGTACAACGTTTTTGGTAACGTTACAGAGGAGTTTGATAACGATTCCTTTGTAATGATAGGTAGTCTAGGATACAAGTTTGCAAAGGATAAAGCAGTTGTCAAGTTAACGGCTTATGATATTTTAAATCAAGTGATCGATACGCGTCGTACGGTAGCGCAAGATTTTATTTCTGACTCGAGCAGTTTAGTATTGAGACAATATTTCATGTTGAGTTTTACCTATAAATTCTCAAAATTTGGCGGTAAAGATCCCAATAAAAACTAGAGATTTTTAGTATTACGCTTTCGCGAAAGCGTAATTAAACTTCATAAATTCTATCTAGAAGTTTATGGTATGGTTTGAATCTATTGAAAAAGCTTGAAAGCAGACATAAATCAACTACAGATTTGTTAACTTTCCACCTTTAAAATCTGCTATTGCAATCCACTATTCCTATCATAAGAGTTATCATCCCAGCCTATAATGAAGCTGATTCTATGCCTCTAGTTATCAACGACATACCTAATATGGTTGCTGAGGTAATTGTGGTAAGTAATAATTCAAGCGACGATACTATTGTTAATGCAAAGAATGCTGGCGCTACAGTTCTAGAAGAAAATAATCGCGGTTATGGTTATGCTTGTTTAAAAGGCATGGACTACGTCGCTCATTTATCTCAGTCTACTGACATTATTGTGTTTCTAGATGGAGATTATAGTGATTATCCAGAACAGTTAACCGATCTTGTAACTCCTATCATTGATGAAAACATTGATTTTGTTGTAGGTGCGCGAGTAGAATCGTTAAGAGAAAAAGGATCGATGACGGTTCCGCAAATCTTTGGAAACTGGCTGGCGACTTCATTGATGAGTTTGTTGTTCAAGTCACGTTTTACAGATTTAGGACCATTCCGTGCTATTAAGTATGATAAGTTACTGGCGCTTCACATGGAAGATAAAACCTATGGTTGGACTGTTGAGATGCAGTTAAAAGCACTCAAGAAAAAGTATACTTATGTGGAAATCCCTATGAAATACCGCAACAGAATAGGAGTTTCAAAAGTATCGGGTACTGTTAAAGGTGCTATATTTGCAGGCGTAAAAATCTTAACCTGGATATTTAAATACGGCTTCAAGAAATGATATTAGAATGGATCTGCATTATTATTTATAGTACATCACTCGTGATGATTCTATTCTATTCATTTGCACAATTAAATCTCTTATTCAATTATTTATCAGCTCGCAAAAACACAGTTGATGGACCTACATTTGATTTAAATAATCCAGCTGAGGTTCCTTATGTAACTATTCAATTACCTGTTTATAATGAGGCTTATGTGATGGAGCGATTGCTCGATAACATAGCATTAATAGATTATCCTCAGGATAAATTAGAGTTTCAAGTACTCGATGATTCAACTGATGAAACGGTGGAAACAACTCGACTACATATTGAAAAACTGGCTGCTACAGGTATAGATATTAAACATATCACGAGAGAAAATCGTGAAGGATTTAAAGCTGGTGCTCTTAAAGAAGGATTAGTTCATGCTAAGGGAGAATTCATCGCCATATTTGATGCAGATTTCCTTCCAGAACCAGACTGGTTGAAGAAAACCGTAATCCATTTTAAAGATCCTGAAATAGGAGTCGTTCAAACTCGATGGGGACATTTAAATAGAGATTACTCAATATTGACACAAATCCAGGCATTTGCACTGGATGCACATTTCACACTAGAACAAGTAGGCCGTAATTCTAGAGGACATTTCATTAACTTCAACGGTACCGCAGGAATATGGCGCAAAGAAACCATTATCGATGCCGGAAACTGGGAAGGCGATACACTTACTGAAGATTTAGATTTGAGCTATAGAGCACAGCTTAAAAACTGGAAATTTAAGTACTTAGAAGATGTAGTAACTCCTGCAGAATTACCTATCGTGATTAGTGCTGCTCGTTCACAGCAATTCCGCTGGAATAAAGGTGGCGCAGAGAACTTTAGAAAAATGTTTAAAAGAGTCATCTCCTCAGATATGTCTTTTAAATCTAAGACACATGGTGTACTGCACTTATTGAACAGTACTATGTTTCTTAATGTACTAATAGTAGGAGTTCTTAGTATTCCTATGTTGTACATTAAAAACACTTATGCACACTTACATGATTACTTTTATGTTATGAGTTTCTTTGTGGTGAGCTCCATCATATTTTTTATATGTTACTGGTACATGTACAAGAATACCTATGGCGGCGGCTTCAAGAATTTCATCAGTTACATAGGGATGTTTTTCACCTTTTTTTCCATAGCAATGGGATTCTCTCTGCATAATTCCATAGCGGTAATGGAAGGTCATTTAGGAAAACGCAGTGAATTTGTGCGCACTCCTAAATTTAATCTTGCAGCAGTAGGCGGCAACTGGAAGACTAATAAATATCTCAAGAAGAAGATAAGTCGCAATGTGATCATAGAAGGAATTTTGATGTTGTATTTCGGTTTTGGAATGTATTCTGCTTTTATAGTCGGTGATCAAGGTGGCGATTTTGGACTCTTTCCATTTCACTTAATGTTGTTTATAGGCTTCGGTTTTGTGTTCTTCCGTAGTATTACAGATAAGCAGTAATGGAACGCAGGTTAGGCAATGCACTCGGTATATTAACCATTTTAAGTGCTATACTTTACAGCTTGTTTTTCTCGCTTGAGCGAAAGCAATTCCCAGAACTTCTTTTCCTCTACACATTACTTTTTGCGGCCTTTATAGGATGTTGCTATGTGGCAAATAAGTCCACACAACAAGATTTTAAACTATTACCATCATTTTTAGGAAGGTGGTTTTACGGCTCTTCATTAGTTGGCGGTCTATTTTTCATAGGCTTGATATTGCGATTATTGCTGTTAAATAATACACCACATTTATCACAAGATTTTTTTAGGTTTATATGGGATGGGCATCAATTACTGAATGGTTTTAATCCATACTTACACTTGCCAAATGATGTCATTCAATCTGGAGCAAATCATATCCCAAATGCTACGTTGCTTCATGCTTCTATGGGCGAATTATCAAGTGGTCATTATACTAATTATCCACCGTTGAACCAATTGTTCTTTACAGCTGCTGCGTGGTTAGGAGGCGATAATACCCTAGCAAATGTGATATGGATGCGTGTTTTTATAATCCTTGCAGACTTATTTATATTCATTTACGGAATTAAATTATTGAGATTATTAGGTAAGCCTATGTGGTTGATAGCACTGTACTATTTAAATCCTTTTACGATTATAGAATTAACAGGTAATCTGCATTGGGAAGGAATGATGGCGCTCTTTTTACTCATGTCTATTTATTACTTACTCATTTATAAGAAATGGTATAGCATGCTGTTTATGAGTTATGCGATTTTATTAAAACTCTTACCGGTAATAGTGCTGCCTTTATTATTTAGGAAACTCAATTTTAAAAAAGCACTTATTTATTACGTTGCAGTTGCGCTAGTTATCGCGCTGGGATTTGCTCCATTTATTTCTCAAAATTTAATAGATAACTATACAGCGTCAGTAGGATTATGGTTTGGCAACTTTGAATTTAATGGTAGCGTTTATTATCTCGTTCGTTATATAGGTTATGAAATTACAGGTTATAATATTGTTCAAACTGCAGGTAAAATTTTACCCTTAATAACACTTATCATTATTACTCTGATAAGCTTAAAGCGTAGAAATGAACAACCAAAGGTCTTATTATCGAGTATCGTTTTAGCTTTCTTTACCTATTTACTTTTTTCCACCACGGTACATCCATGGTATCTGACCATACCATTATTATTCAGTGTATTTACTTCTTATCGTTTTATGCTCGTGTGGAGCTTCACTATTTTCTTGAGCTATTATGCTTATTCAAATGATGGTTTTATAGAAAATGGCTGGTTGATATTTCTAGAATATGCAGTAGTCCTATTAATGCTTATTTTTGATTTGAGAAAAGGGAAAACCACAATAGTAAAACAACAATCTATAGCAGATTAACAAACCAACCACCATGAAACAACTCATTATATTTCTTCTCGTAATTATTTTAGGATTTATAGCCTATGATTTTTATAAAGATTGGGACCGATTTCATGCTCCAGAATATCATTACACAACCGAAGCAGCAATAGATGCAAGTTATCACGATCAAGCAGTTGTAAGAGATTATCACGAGGCTATTGCAGATTTAAATACTTATGTAAAATTGCAATGGACGGCAAATGATATAGATGTGCGTTTACCAGAGGATGATGATTTAGAAACGCAACAAGCGGTTAAAGAATATGCAAACAAACTAGCTCACGTTACTTATCTACAACAAAAGCTAGAGCAGTCTGCGCTTTATAAAAAGCAAGGCTGGAGCAATGAGCAAATCATGGCGTTTGAAAACAATCAATCTTCACCTGAGGCTTTAAAAACCCAAAGCCAAAAAGCTTTAATGAATCAACTTTTCAAAAACGAAGTAGGAAATAGTCAGCGTATAGGTTCAAAAAGTGCCCTAACGTTTGAAATCCAAAAAATCCTAATTGATAAAGGCTATGAAATTCCACTAGATGGCGTTTTTGCACAAATCACTAGTACCGCACTAGCAGATTTTGAAGCAAAAAACAATCTCTATCCAGACGGGAAAATAGATGCGCTTACTTTTGATGCATTGATAAAGTAAGTTTCAATTGCTTGATTCACAATTTGATGACATCTTTGTCATAAGAATGACGCAAACAAGTCAATTCTAAAACTTGACCTTCATGAGCTTTACTCCTTAGGTTTGTTCCACTAATTTTAAATTATGAAAAAGATGAATCCAGTAGGAACTAAAATCAAAGAAATACGTGTCAAAAAAGGGATGTCTCAGGAAGAACTCGCCACAAATTCTCAAGTGAGTTTACGAACCATCCAGCGTATTGAGAATAATGAAAATGAACCTCGCGGTAAAACTTTACAGCTCCTATGTGAAACGCTAGATATTAATATTGAAGAGTTACTGGATTATGGAAAACATGAAGACCGACAGTTTTTAGGATTATTTCATTTATCTATCATTATAGGAATTCTATTTGGAGTAGGAAGTATTCTGATTCCTTTAATATTGTGGATGACAAAAAAGGATAAAATTAATGGTTTACAACGTGTTGGAGCACGTACCTTAAATTTTCAAATTTGGTGGTTAATTTTAATGGTTATAATTCCGGCTATTGGGTTTGTGCTTATTTTTAATCAAGGAGTGCCAGGTATTAAAGCGATGACGAGTATCATGTTAATACCAATTGTAATGATGATTATAAATGCCATTTTAGCCATGATTTTTGCTATTTTAAATTTTAGAGGCAAACAAATTACCTATCCCAGTATCATTCCTATGATTAAATAAAAAAAGGGTTTCTTATTCTTTATAAGAAACCCTTTTAGAATATTAATTTTAGGCATAGCTTATTTCTTACTCACTTCATACAAATCTGTCCTGCGATCTTTAAGGTTTTTTACTGCACCATAATTATGAAGCTCTTTTAATAAATCTAGATCTACATCGGCCACAAGAATCATTTCAGTATTTGCTGTGGCTTCTGCTTTGACGCCATTTGATGGGAAAGCAAAATCACATGGAGTGAATACCGCGCTTTGCGCATAAGAAATATCCATGTTTTCTACGGCAGGTAAATTCCCCACGCTACCAGCTATCGCTACATAACATTCATTCTCCACCGCTCGAGCTTGAGAGCAAAGGCGTACACGAGCATAAGCATTCTGTGTATCGGTCAAGAACGGTACAAAAAGAATTTGCATGCCTTCTTGAGCCATAATGCGACTCAATTCTGGAAATTCACTGTCATAACAAATCAAGATTCCTATTTTACCACAATCCGTATCAAAAGTTTGAATCTTATTTCCTCCTTGAAGACCCCAAACTTTTTGCTCGTCTGGAGTGACGTGGATTTTTTCATAACGCTCAATAGTTCCGTCGCGACGACATAAATTACCTACGTTATACAATTGTCCGTCGATAACCTCAGGCATAGAACCTGTGATGATATTGATGTTATACTTAATAGATAATTCAGAAAACTTATTTCTAATCATCTCTGTGTACTTAGCAAGTTCTCTTATAGACTGACTCACGCTCAGTTTATTATAAGCAGCCATTAATGGCGCATTAAAATACTCTGGAAACAAAGCAAAATCTGCACGATAGGCAGCAACGGCATCTACAAAATACTCAACTTGCTGCATGAGCTCGTCAAAACCTGAGTAAGGACGCATTTGCCACTGGATCAAACCTAATCTAACAGTGCTTTTTAGTGCCGTAGTTTCAGTAATCGGTTTTGTGTAATAAATGTTATCCCATTCTAGTAGTACACCAAATTCCATAGAGGCTTTATCGCCGTCTAGGTAGTTTTTAAGAACACGAGAAACGTGGAAGTCGTTAGATAACTGAAAGTTCAGTACAGAGTCTGTAATCTCTTTATTGCGCACTTTTTCTATGTATTCCTTAGGTGTCATATCACTCGCATGATTATGATAATTAGGAATCCTACCACCAAAAGCGATACCTCTCAAATTCAAATTCTCACAAAGCTCCTTACGATAATCATACAAACGACGACCTAATCGCATACCGCGGTATTGTGGTTTTATAAAAACTTCAATACCGTAAAGGACATCTCCATCATCATCGTGCGTGGAGAATTTATAGTTACCAGTAACTTGCTCATACGTATACTGACCACTAAAGTCTTCATATTTTACAACTATCGACAGCGCACAAGCAACGATTTCTTCATTCACTTTAAGCACAACCTGACCTTCTGGGAATTTTTCTATGAGCGTTTTAATTTGCTCTTCTTTCCAATAAGAATCTGGTAGATTGTTGTAAGAATCAATCATCGCATGCTTCAACTCTTCATAATCTTTGAGTTGCAAGAACTCTAGATTCAAATTGTCAATCTTACTCATATTTATATCACTCATGGTCGTGTACTTGTATTTTAAATGTAATGGGAATTCAGTAATCTTTAGCTAGGTAAAAAGTTAATTTTTCAAGCATAAAAAACCTGTAAACTGCCATGCGTTGAGCAACTTACAGGTTTTGTGTTATCATGCTTTATTATAGTTGTTTTAAATACGCTTTCGCGAAAGCGCAAAAAAACAGCATAACTAACAATCTACATCTCTAATAAATAAGCAAAAATCAAAGGAGCAACGATTGTTGCATCACTTTCTACTATAAATTTAGGAGTGTCTTGATCTAGTTTTCCCCATGTAATTTTCTCGTTAGGAACGGCTCCAGAGTAGCTTCCATAACTAGTCGTAGAGTCTGATATCTGGCAGAAATAGCTCCAAAAAGGCGTGTCTGTACGTTCCATATCTTGGTACAACATAGGCACCACACAAATAGGGAAATCTCCTGCAATCCCACCACCGATCTGGAAGAAACCGATTCCTTTTTGTGAATTATCTGTATACCAGTCTGCAAGGTAAGTCATGTATTCAATACCGCTTTTTACGGTGCTCGCTTTTAACTCGCCTTTCATCACGTAGCTGGCAAAAATATTACCCATCGTACTGTCTTCCCATCCTGGAACGATGATCGGTAAATTAGCCTTAGCAGCAGCATACATCCATGAATTCTCAATAGGGATTTCATAATACTGTTCTAGAACACCGCTTAATAACAGTTTATACATGTATTCATGCGGGAAATAGCGCTCGCCTTTTGCCTCTGCATCTTTCCATATCTTAACGATGTGCTCTTGAAGTCTTCTAAAAGCTTCTTCTTCAGGAATACAAGTGTCGGTCACACGATTCAATCCTTGTTCTAGCAATTCCCATTCATCCTGTGGTGTTAAATCGCGGTAATTAGGCACACGTTTATAATGACTGTGCGCCACGAGATTCATTAAATCTTCTTCTAGGTTAGCTCCAGTACATGAAACGATATGTACCTTATCCTGACGAATCATCTCGCCAAATATTTTCCCAATCTCGGCCGTGCTCATAGCTCCTGCAAGTGAAACGAGCATTTTTGAACCTTGGTTCAGTTGTGCTTCATAACCTTTGGCGGCATCTACTAGAGCTGCACTGTTAAAGTGTAAGAAGTAATTTTCTATGAAATCTGTTATCGGTTTTCCCATGTTTTGTTTTTTGAAGACTAGTCTTCTATGTTTTTCATTTTCTTTAATCCAGCTTTGGCAAACGAGTTTCCTGCTTCGTAACCTTCAGCTCCTTCTAGGGCTATATCTTTAAATTTATAGCTCAACATTTTATAGTACAATTTTGCAGCTAGAAAGTCTGATGATTTCTCTGCTGGATTAGGACATAATTCTACGATGTCAAATCCTACTACGTTCTTCTCTGCAAATACCATTTTTAAGAAATCGAGCGTCTCGTACCATAACAGTCCGCCAGGTTCTGGTGTTCCAGTAGATGGACAAATTGATGGGTCAAACGCGTCTAAATCTATAGTGATAAATACGTTTTCAGTTAGAGCTTCGGTAGCTTTTTCTGGCCAGTAATCATCTTCTACCATTTCATGAGCAAAGAAGATTTTCTCATCATCATTAATTCCTACTTCTATGCTGTCCATAGAACGTATTCCTACTTGGACAAGATTTGTTTTTTGGCTGGCTTCATAAACGGCGCAGGCATGATTGCATGTGCTACCATCATATTCTTTACGCAAATCTGCATGAGCGTCTATTTGTAGAACACTCAAGTTCTCGTACATCTCATTAAATGCTCTTATAGAACCTATGGAAACAGAATGCTCTCCACCAAATAGGGTGACAAATTTATTTTTCTTGATGTACTTTTTAGTCGTTGCATGCACAGCATCTACCATAGCCTCAGGCGAGCTGTTTTCACTTACCGGATCTGCTAAGAAAACACCGTGATGATATACCTCAGTATCAGTTTCAATATCATATAATTCCATGTTTGCGCTAGCATCTAGAAACGCCTGCGGACCTTTGTCTGCACCTTTTTGCCAGGTGCTAGTTCCATCATAAGGAACTGGAATTAAAACAATAGATGCATTATCTAATCCAGCATATTCATCTGGGATTCCTGCATAGTTTGAATTGCTCATGTTGTGAAGTTAAAGTTGGTATTAAAGTTAATTGTTGATTTAAAGTTAGGTTTTTATTTGTTTTGTTTCCATTCCCCAGCCCTAAAGGGTGCGGAAACAAAAGCTGTTTTTTCAATTTCAATTTCAATTTCAGTTTCAGTTTCAGTTTCAAATTCGAGTTCGATTTTTTGTTTCCATTCTCCAACCACTTCGACTTAGCTCAGTGCATCGCCTAAAGGGTGCGGAAACAAAAAATGCACTATGTTTATTTCAAATTCAAATTCTTATAAAAATCTCACCCTTTAGGGTTGGGGAAAAGATTTCGGTAATTCAAGTTTAATAGTCGGTCTTCGAGAGCTTCAGACCTCGATTTCATCTTTCCAGCGAGCATTGAGGTGGTCACTGAGTTTATCGAAGTGTTCTCGAAATGCGGTTTTCAAATTCATTAATATCCTAAAATCCCTAGCATCTGTTCTGAGCTTTGTTGTTCTTTAAAGACTCTGGTTTGAATGTTTCCATCCTCGTCACGATCAATCAAAATGTGTTTAGGTGCCGGAATGAGACAGTGCTGTAGTCCTCCATAACCACCTATACTTTCTTGATATGCTCCAGTATTGAAAAAGCCTAAATAGAGCGGCTTATCTTTATGATATTTAGGTAAATAAATAGCATTGATATTTTGTTCACTGTTGTAATAGTCATCACTATCGCAGGTCAGTCCACCTAAAAGGACACGTTCATACTCGTCGTTCCAGCGATTGAGCGCTAGCATGATAAAACGTTTATTGATTGCCCATGAATCTGGTAAAGTCGTGATAAATGAACTGTTGATCATGTTCCATTTTTCACGATCGTTTTGTTGTTTTTGGTACAACACTTTATAAATAGCGCCACCACTTTCACCTACGGTAAAGGAGCCAAATTCTGTAAAAATATGTGGTACATCAACCTCTGCCTCATCACAAACTTGCTTGATTTGAGCTACGATTTCATTAATCATGTATTCATAGTCAAAGTCAAACGCGAGCGAATTCTTTATAGGGAATCCACCACCTATGTTGAGACTGTCTAATGATGGACAAATCTTTTTAAGGTTCACATACACCTTCAAACATTTGTGCAACTCGTTCCAGTAATAAGCATTATCACGTATTCCAGTATTGATGAAAAAGTGAAGCATTTTAAGCGACACTTGCTCGTGATCTTGGATTTGAGCTTTATAAAAATTCAAGATATTTTTATAACCTATTCCTAAACGGCTGGTGTAGAACTCAAACTTAGGTTCTTCTTCACTAGCAATACGTATTCCTACTTGGAATTTCTTATCAGTCACATCAGTTAATAAATTGAGTTCCTCATAATTATCTATGATAGGAATACAATTTTTATGACCTGAATTGATAAGATCAGCAATATTCTCGATGTACTTCTCACGTTTAAAACCGTTACTGATAATATACGTGTCGTTCTTAATTTTTCCTTCGGCTTTTAAGCTTTTGATAATGTCTAGATCAAACGCACTGCTCGTTTCCAGGTGAATATCATTACTCAACGCAGTGTCCAGCACGTGTTTAAAGTGTGAACTCTTAGTGCAGTAGCAATAATTGTATGTTGCTTTGTAGTCCGCTTTCGCGAAAGCGTTACTGAACCAACCTTTTGCTCGCTGAATATTATCAGAGATTTTAGGGAGATACGTGAACTTTAATGGTGATCCATGCTGTTCTACAAGTCCCATCAAGTCGATGTCGTGAAAGTGAAGTTTTTTATCTTCTAGTTTAAATTCCTCTGTTGGGAAGAAGTACGTTTGATCGATAAGATCAATGTATTTAGTATTCAAGGGCTATAGGTTAAATGTAATTTTAAAGTAAATTACAGAGTAAACAAAATAAACGTTAATTAAAAATTGAGTTACCTAAATATAAATTGAATGGCGATAAGAAGGGACAATATTATTTCTTTTTTTTAAATAATTGCAAAAAAAAATAGCGTTGCTCATAAAAACAAGCAACGCTAGTAATAATAAGTGTTTCAGGCTTATATCATCTTTAAATTGATGATTTCTTGCTCTGTTAATGAACGGTAATGACCACGTGGAAGGTCTTTTTTAGTCAGTCCACCCATCACAACTCGATCAAGAACTTTAATTTCATAATTCACGGCCTCAAATAAGGTCTGAACGATATTATCCTTACCACTGTGAATTTCGATTCCTAGTTCGTTATTACGTCCACCTTCTACGTAATTGATTTCTTTTACTTCGATAGTTTCGCCATTAATAACGATTCCATTACGTATTTGCATTAAATCCTCGTGCTTGAAACTTCTATCAAGTGCGACTTGATAAATTTTGCGCATTTCTAGATTAGGATTATTCAGTTTGTTTGCCATTTCTAGATCGTTAGTAAACAACATCAATCCTACAGATTGTCTTCCTAGACGGCCTACGTAATGCAAGTTTGCTACTCCAGCACTCTGCATTAAATCAAGTACCGTTTTACTAGAGCGTTCACCTTTACGTGGTGCGATAAAACCTTTAGGCTTGTTAAGAATAAGATACTGCTTTTTATAAGGCTGTATGTTCTGACCATCAAATTTTACCTCATCAGTCAGTTTTACACGATATCCCATTTCAGATACCGGTTTACCATTTACGGTAACGCTACCAGCTTTTATATAAATATCTGCATCGCGACGGCTGCATATTCCAGAATTTGAAATGAATTTGTTCAAGCGTATCGTTCCGTCGTCTATTTTCTTCTTAGAAGTACCTTCAGACTTTTTACGCATGATGTATTCCTTCTTAGTAACTGGATTACCGCTTCGTGAAGTTCCTACAACTTGATTTTTACCACCACGAGTTGTAGGTCGGGTAGGTGCATTTCCTCTAGAAGATGATTTTCCTCTATTATCAGTGCTGCCAGCATTGCGTCTATTGCCGCCTCTTGAGTTTGAAGAATCTTTGCCGCCATCACGACCGCTACCTCTTCCACTTGCTCCTTCATTACCTCTTCCCATGGTATTAAATTTTTTGCAAAGATAGCTTTTTCAGAATGTGATAATGCAAAAAGAATTTTAAAGTATAGATGTCACTTGTAATAAGTTAAGTGCGCCTTTTATTTAAATTTCACCGTGGTTTGGCGTTCTCGATTTACATGTAATTGAGTGACATCGGGTCTGGAATAATGTCCTACGGCGTCAAAGTTTTGACGTTCTTCTAGCACACGATTAAAATCCAGCGTTGCTGTAATAATTTCTTCATTACCTATTTGTGGTTCAATAATCCATTCACCATCTGGTCCAGCGATACAACTGCCGCCATTTGCTAGAATTGCTGGAGACTTTTCTAGAATCATATCAAGATAAGGCGTGTTTGCCGGGAAATCTTCTTTGAACATGGTGCTCGATACTGAAAGTACAAAAGTGCGTCCTTCTCGAGCGATGAATCTTGTGATGTCTTTAGTATTGTGATCACTTCCAGGCCAGCAAGCTACGTGTAGATTTGTTCCTTGGGCATACATGGCAGCGCGTGGTAGTGGCATCCAGTTTTCCCAGCAGTTGAGTCCACTTACCGTAAAGTCTTTCAGTTTGTGAGTTACCAGTCCATTTCCATCTCCAGGCGACCAGGTCAATCGCTCGTCATAAGTAGGTTGTAATTTGCGGTGAACACTTTCTATGCTTCCGTTTTGGTTGATATATACCATACTGGCATAAACGCTATGTCCGCCACGATCTTGAGGTCTTTCTATAATCCCTAGATAGATGGCTATGGAGTTCGCTTTCGCGAAAGCGCAAATCGTATCCAATTCTCCATCCTCAATAGAGATACTGTTCAACACATAGTGTCTATGTAATTCTTTCACTTCTTTTTTATTCCACGCAGCACCATCCATAATGCTTAACCAAAACGGATAACCTGGTAATAATCCTTCACCAAAAACCACCAATTCTGCATTTTGCTTTTTGGCATCTTCCAGTGTGGAAAGTATTTTATCTATTGTCGCCTTTTTATCTAGCCATACTGGCGATATTTGAGCAAGAGCTACGTTGATGAGGTGTTGCATTAAAAGAAATTTTGAAGTCGATCTACAATAGCTGGTAAGTCTATTAATAAAATAGAAACGACACCACCAGCAATAATGATTTTAAGGATAAAGTGGATTAATAGATATTCTCGCTTGCGTCGCGAACTCCACAACAGCGGTAAACAAACCAGCAACGCTCCACCTATAAGCGCAAAATAATAACGCATATATCCTATATCAAAGTATAATAGCAATGCTACTATAGGAGCTATAGTTAATAAGGTAAGTATCGTGTAAAATCGTTTGCTTGCTTTTTCTCCCAGCACCACCGGAATGGTCTTATAGTTTTGGGCTAGGTCACCTCTTAAGTTCTCCAAATCTTTAATCAACTCGCGCATGGCAAGAATTAAGAATAAGAAACTACCGTGAACAAATACCACCAGATATAAATTGCGGTAATACATAAATAACACAAAGAAAGGTGTGATAGCAAGTAGTGCTGCTGTAAGATTACCAGCAAAAAGCACTCGTTTTATCTTATGAGAGTAGAACCACATGGCAAAAATATAAGCTGCAAAAAATAACCCAGCTCGCCATGAGACTATGAGACCTAAAATAAAAGCAATCGCATTTACCGTAAAATAAACGGACCATAATGTGGAACGACTCACTTGGTTTTCCAGCAAGGTTTTTTGAGGTCTATTGATTAAATCTTTCTCGCGATCGTAAAAATTGTTGATGATGTAACCACCGGCAATAGCTGCCGCACTAGCAAGGATAATCAACCACAACTTATAATCCAGCACAATCTCCTTAACAGATAATTCTGGAGCTATAATAAAAACCGCAGCCAGTAATTGCGCCACCGCAATAATACTGATGTTGTACAACCGTACGGTAGAAAATAAGCTCAGTGCTTTAATGACTAGCGTTTTAATACTAGACTTGGTGCTCATGGGATATGCCTGATCTTTATTCACTCGACTAAGTTAAGCAGAAACGATTTTGTAATTGATAATGGTTTGTGAAAAGTGTCACTTCTATTTGTTATTCTGAACCTGCCAGACGGCAGGCAGGTTTATTTCAGAATCTGCTGATAATAAAACATTATCATTATTTCACCTACAATCATAACACTTTTTAATTCTCTAGAAATCTACCTTTGAAGATTTATTGAAAAGGAAATTTGATCATGAAATTCCCTAGATTAAAATAGATAAAAATACTTTTTTATAGAATCTTTTATATTTATTAAGTTTTAAATTACTAATAATCAATTATTTATGTTTAATTCCATAATTGATTTTTAGTTTTAAGATTTCTTTAGGAAACAAAGTTGATTATTGAGGAACATAAGTTTGAAAAGATGCATCATTTTCAAACGAGTTAAGCCGAAAATCGATAAGAGTAGGCACAATACAAATCGTGATTACTATAAATTAAACCTAATCACAAAAATTATTTTTTATGAAAAAGTATTTTAAATTTTTACCAGTTTTATTTTTTGGTCTTTGCTTAGTTTTAAATTCTTGTAGCAAAGAATCAGAATCATTAAATTCAAATCAAAACAATGTAGCTAAATCATCAAATGATAATATTTCTAATATTTTATCTTCGCTAGATTTTGCAGTTCAAGCAAAAATCGAAAATAATAATTTATCTGATGAAGAGTTAAGTACAATGTTTATTAATCATCTGCAGTCTATAAATGGCTTAGTAGTTGAAGTTGATTCTTCACCTACAAATATTGAAAGTATGGAATTAAGCGATGATTATTGGTTAGCTGCATCTTTAATTCACGACGTTTCGGGTTACAGCACTTCAGATGATTATAAAAATGCTTTGAATTTACTTTCCAGTGATTTATCCAATTATGATTTAACGGCATCAGAGTTGACTACCACTCAAGGAAACATTTCATTTATGCTTGCTTTCGTAGATTACATGGAAAGTCTATCTTTACAAGAAACAGCTATAATTTCTAAGTCTGGAGATTGTGATGGCTGGTGGAGTTGTTGGGGTAAATGTGCTGCAGGTACTATAGGTGGAGCTTTAACTGGTGGTGTTGCTGGGTGCGCTGCTTTGGGTGGAATTGGTGCTGCAATCGGTGCTGCTGTGACTATATGGGCTGGACCAGGTGCTGCAGGTGGAGCTGGTGTTGGTGCCGCTGCTGGATGCATTGTTGGAGGAGCTGTTGGTTCTATTGGTGGAGGATTGGCAGGAGCAGCTGCTTCTTGCGATTAAAATTTTGTTATGAAAAAATACATTTTTAAATTACTATTAACTGGTTTTATTTTTATTTCGATTGCCACTTTTTGTTCATATCTGATAAATTTGAACCAAATGAGATTTATTGGGACATCATCTGAATGGAAATTTGATTATTCCAAAATTGGCTTTATAATCTTTTTTATAATGTTAGTTTTAAACATTATTGGAATAGGATTGTTTTACCTAATCAGAAAGAAAATAACATAATCCAAAAAACTCCCATCACAACCGTGATGGGAGTTTTAAAATATTATAATTTGAGTTCTAAAAATTATAAACCACTTCTAGTTTATAATCTTTCAAGCTTTGCTCTGCTTTTTCTAGATCTTCAGTAAATCCTAGGATATAACCACCACCACCAGATCCACAAAGTTTCAAGTAGTAATCACCTGTGTCCAGTCCGTTTTTCCATAAGTCATGGAACTGTGCTGGAATCATAGGTTTAAAGTTGTCGAGAACGATATGGGATAATTTCTTAACGTTACCAAAAAGACCTTTTACATCACCGCTCAAGAAATCTTCCACACACATATCTGTGTATTTCACAAACTTGTTTTTCAACATACTACGGAAACCTTCTTGCTTCATATTCTCCATAAAGATATTTACCATAGGAGCTGTTTCTCCTACAATACCAGAATCTAGCAAAAATACAGCGCCTTTACCAGTTGTGGATTGAGAAGGAATATCTGCAGACTCTATATCTTCAGTACTGTTAATAAGGATAGGTAAACTCAAGTAAGAGTTCAACGGGTCGAGACCCGAACTTTTACCGTGGAAAAAGCTTTCGATTTTTCCAAATATTACCTTTAAAGTCAGCAGCTTCTCGCGAGTTAAATTTTCAAGAACTGTGATTTTTTCAACCGCATACTTATCATATACTGATGCTACAAGAGCGCCACTACTTCCTACACCATAACCTTGTGGTATGCTGGAGTCAAAAAACATTCCTGCAGCAACATCTTTCTTTAAAGCATCGATGTCAAACTGTGGGAACTCCTTATCATGTTGCATCAACTGCTCGATGTGACCGGTAAGTCTAGATAGATTTTTGTTTGATTGAAGTTGTTCCTCGGTAGGATTATCACT
This sequence comes from Nonlabens sp., assembly GCF_051251825.1. Classification (GTDB taxonomy): domain Bacteria; phylum Bacteroidota; class Bacteroidia; order Flavobacteriales; family Flavobacteriaceae; genus Nonlabens. Next base: position 508,273 of record NZ_JBPOGG010000001.1, read on the forward strand.
TATTTGTAAGGCACCTTTATAGAAATTATAGGGAATAGAAAGACCTTTTGAATCTTTAATAATCCCATACTCACCGAAGAGTAAAATCTTTGAATAAAAAAGCGGTCCTTTCATAGCGTCTAAGTTAGCACTTTTTTGCACCTGTGCCCAGTTGGTCGCAAATATAGTGACCATTTTGACAATATTCCACTAATTTGTTGTTAATCAACTGTTGTACAGCGTCCTTATTTTCATGTGGATATAGCATGTGTACGTTTGCACCAGCGTCTAGCGTGAAACACACAGGCACACCTGTTTCTTTACGGAACGCCCATATTTCCTCGATAATTGATAGTGTTTTAGGCTTCATGAGTATGAAGTATGGATGCGAGGTCATCATCATTGCGTGTAAGGTCAATGCTTCACTTTCGGTAATCTTTATAAAAGTATCAAGATCACCTTCCTGTAATGCTTTTTTAAGAGTGGAAAGGTTCTCGTGAGCTTGTGAGAATCTCGCTTTCGCGAAAGCGTGTCCATTCATCAACTCGTGTCCCACGGTAGAACTCACCACTTTTTCACCTTTATCTACCAGTAAAATCGTGTCCTGAAAATCCTGAAAAACAGAATGTAAATAATCACTTGTATCAACACCATAGTATTGCGAACTGCCTTCAACCTCATCATGCGTTCCCCAAACTACTGCACTACCTTTCAAACTACGGCATGCACTTCCTGAACCTAATCGAGCGAGGAATGACGCTTTATGAAAATCCATTTCCTGACCGGTAAGCGTGCTTTCAAAATCCATCATGCAAACAGATATTGCCGCCATGCTGCTCGCACTACTCGCGATTCCAGAACTATGTGGAAACGTATTATGTGTATCAATCTCAAAATGATATTGAGATATCCACGGACAATAGTCGGCTATGCGCTTGAAATAAGCCTCAATCTTAGGAGCAAATTCGGGTTTAGGAGTACCATCATAAGAAATGCTGAAACCGTGATTACCACGTGTAGCATTAATAGTTGTTGCCGTGTGACATGAATCTAACGTGAAACTAATAGACGGATTTGCAGGTAATTGCATGCCGTATTTACCCCAATATTTTACAAGCGCAATATTAGATGGCGCTTGCCATTTTGTAGATAAATGGTCCTTTAAAATAATCTCACTTTCTAACTTAAACTGATGTTCCAATGGGCTCGAATTAAGTGACAAAGATAATTATAACTAAGTAGCCTTTAAACCTGTCATTCCGAATTTATTTCAGAATCTGCTGGTGATAAAAATGTAAGTTTATATTACCCATAGTTTAAGCTCCTTTCCTAAGATAAGGAAAGGTGGGCAAATTGGAGTTTACGCAAATTCGGTCGGAAAGGTTGAAAAACGGAAGTTAGAATTAAAGTCTTACGTTTTTTCAACCACTCCTGATATCACTTCGTCAAGCGAAGTAACATCTGTCCTCGCCTTATCTAAGGCGAGGAGCTTTTACTACGTAGGATTTAAAAAAGCTCCTTTCAGATCCCTGATAATTTGTTCTCACAAATTTCTGGGAGAGGAAAGGTTGCTTAGGCTCGGCAGAGACTAAGAAGGAAAGGTTGAAAAACGGATGTTATCCTAAACCCAAACTTTAATCTCGAAACTTCATCAACCAAACATTCAAATCATGTTCCAATTTATAAAAGTCTTCGTTTTCAGAATACTTCAGTTTTATCACAGACGATATTCCTTCTTGTTGGGTCTGAGACTCTGATACATCTTCAAATGAAATGGATTTATGCGGTCGGTGGTGATGGTTATTTATTACTGCTTTAATTTCTTTAGTTAAGTTCATCTCCTGCGCACCATCTTTAAACTTGCCATAATCTGCTATATACTTGAGTTTGTTGTCTTCAATGGTAAGAATCTCTTTCCCATTACGATTCCATAGAAACATTCTTATAAAATGCCAGCCTAGCAATCCTAAAATTCCCAATCCGATTAAATAGCTGAAATGAAAACCGCCACCATTAAAAATCCCTAAGAAAATGGCTGTCATTAATCCTGCGATCATAAATAATAAAAATCCTAAAACTATAGTTACGATTAATGCCGCTGGTTGTGCATGAATGGTTAGTTTATTATTTGTAATTTTTATTTGTTTCATACGAGTAACTGTTCAAAAAATCCGCCAATCGCTCTAGTTCTGTCTACAAAGTGAATTTCTAGAATCCATTCTCTTTTGTTTCCGTTTCCATCAGGTTCAAAGAGGTTTTTACTGTTCTCGGGATGGATATAGTTCAGTTTGTTCTCACTTTCTAGATTCTCATGTGGAAAATGACCAATTAAATGTCCAGCGATAGGACCGCCAAATTCCCAGCCATATTCTGTTGCTTTTTGAACGCAATACTCATAAAAAGCAGCACCAGTTAAATCAGTTTTTGAGAAGAAATAATCCCTGCATTCTTGCCAAGCAGTTTCTATATCTTTCTTTAATTTGATTTTAAGTGGATCTGTTCCTATAACATAAGTACGTCCATAGTCTGCTTCCCATTCTTCTAGAATAGGTCCAAAGTCTAGGAATACGATATCATCTTCCTGAATTAACAAGTCCGGCGGATTCTCATCATAAGGATATAAGGTGTTTGCTCCAGCTCTTACGATACGTTTGTGCCAGTATTTCTTGATTCCAAAGAGCTCATCGGCAAGTTCAAAGACTTCGGTGTTAACCTCTTTTTCAGTTTTACCAGCTGCGATGATGTTTCTGTTTTCCAGTTCTTGAAACAGTTGTGCTGCTTTAGCTTCGGCAGCGATGAGGTTTTTTAGGACTTTGTTCATGTTGTTTAATTCTGGTTGTTCTTTACAAAACCGAAACCTCTCCCTAACCCTAAAGGGTAGGTTTCTACCGTTAAGATAATAGCATCTATATCAAGAAGTCTCACCCTTTAGGGCTGGGGAAAAGACTTCGTATTTTCAAAATTTACGACAGTAAACTCTAACAACACTTTTGTCTTTATATTAAAACTGCTACTGCAGTAAACTAAATCAATCCTTTCAATTCCTCAAAATCAAGACCGCCATAATTACCACTGCTCATCATAAGAACCGCAGTGTGGTCGAAGTCTTGACTAAATAGCCATTTTTTAAAGTCGGCTGGATCCGTTTTTACAATGAGGTCATCTCTATCAAAAGATTCAAATATTTGTTGCTCACTTATCGGTTTCAGTTTTTTAATCTCCACCGCATGCGGACTATAAAAAACCACGGCAACATCAGCCGCGTCGAGTGTGTTTTTATACTGTTCCAGGAATTCTGGATTTAAACTTGAATAGGTGTGGAGCTCGAGACAAGCGATTAACTTACGCTCGCTGTATTGATAGTGTACCGCACGCGTAGTCGCTTCCACTTTACTTGGAGAATGTGCAAAATCCTTATAAATCACACAATTCTTATTTTCGGCAACTTTTTCTAATCGCTTGGATGCACCCTTGAAGGATGCAATTGCTTCATAAAAATCATCTTCATCTATTCCCATGTGCTGGCAAATCCATTTCGCACCAGCGAGATTAGATAAATTATGTTTCCCAAAAATCTCAATAGGCATATCACCTTCAGGAGTTTCTAGATAAGTCGTTCCGTTGATGATGGAATGAGCAGGAATAGAATAAGCATGTTTGCGAGTAGGTTTTGTGGCAGCCTCGGCAATTGTTTTTACGGCAGCGTCATCTTCATTATAAACCAGGATACTTCCATCACGCATGCATTCTACAAAAGTCTCAAACTGACTCAAGTAATTCTCCCAAGTCGGGAATACGTTTATATGATCCCAAGCAATTCCAGAGATGAGTGCAATGTTAGGTTCGTATAAATGGAATTTGGGTCTGCGATCTATAGGACTGGATAAATACTCATCACCTTCCAGGATCATAAATTCATTATCATCAGTAAGATGAACCATGGTTTCAAAACCTTCTAGTTGTGCACCTACCATGTAATCTACCTCACGATCGTGGTAATGCATCACGTGTAATATCATAGAGGTTATGGTCGTTTTACCATGAGAACCACCTATAACTACGCGTGTCTTATTTTTAGATTGCTCATAAAGATACTCTGGATAACTATAAATTTTTAAACCTAAATCTTGAGCTTTGAGAAGTTCTGGATTGTCGGCTTTGGCGTGCATTCCTAGAATAACAGCATCTAGATCTGAGTTTATATTTGATTGATCCCAACCCATTTTTTCTGGTAACAGGCCATATTTATCGAGCCTAGATTTACTAGGTTCAAAAATGGTGTCGTCACTACCGGTAACTTGATATCCTTTGTGATGTAACGCAAGAGCGAGATTGTGCATGGCACTGCCGCCTATTGCGATAAAATGTACGCGCATAATATATTTACTTAGTGAAAAGTAAAATTACTAATAAAAGCATGGAAAGACTAAAATTTGCGCGCCTTTACGCAATTAATCACCTATGAGATCGTGATCTATTTTAAGTCTAGTAATATCTTCCAGAATGCTTTCCTCTTTATGAGACGCATAAGCTTCTTGTAAAATGACTAACGCTTTGAGATATTCCTTAGTCTTGTTTTCATAAAGTGAAGCCAGTTTCTTGTAAGTAGTTATGGAACCACCTATTTCGATTGCTTTTTTATAATATTTCTCGGCATCACGATATTCCTTATCATGCTCTGCAATAAATCCATGAGCCAGTTGTCCATCTACTGGAGAGATTCCAGTAAGTTGGTCTGCATATTTGCGGCTGGTTTTATAGGAACCACCTACTATTCCTGGTAACTCACAATACAATTGTACCAGTGCCCATCTTACTTCGATGTGATTAGGATCTAGGGAAGCTGCTTTTTTTAAGTGAAATTTAATGTCATCAAGATGTCCTAGCGCGTCAAATTTTGAAATATTCTTTGCATGTAAACCCAATGTTCCTCCATAGAGAAAATGATAATCGGCATTTGAGTTGTCTAAGTTGATGAGCTTTTTATAATAAGGAAATGCCGTTTCATAGCGCTTTGCACGGGCTTCGATATCGCCTAAACGGCGCAATATTGTGGCGTCATTTTGGTTTTCTAGCAGTAAGGATTTGAAAATAGGTTTTGCTTGTTCATATTTCTTGAGATTGTATAGGGATTCCGCTTTCGCGAAAGCGTCCTGACTCCAACTCATTGCACCACAAAGTAGCAGTGCGATAAAAAGCATTTTTTTCATAGTTTAAAAATATCAAAAAGTAAGCCAACTGAGATTAAGGAGTTGTTAAACTTAGTTATCAGTTATCAGTTATCAGTTGCAAGTGGAGAGCACTTCGACAAGTTCAGTCATCACTTCAATGCTAGATATGGAACTATACGCGAGGACTGAGGCTCTCGAAGTCCGCATTAAGAATATCGAGTATCGAATATTAATTAACGATTACCGATTTTTCAATCAAATCAGTAATTAATTTTTCACGCAGTGAAAAGAAAATTAATAATCGGCAATTTTAAGTTTTTAAACACCGCATTTCGAGAATCCTTCGACAAACTCAGTGACTACTTCAATGCTCGAAATGGAACTATAAGCGAGGACTGAGGCTCTCGACGTCCGCATTAAGAATATCGAACATCGAATATTGATTAACGATTAACGATTTGAGATTAAGGATTTTTCAATCAAATCAGTAATTAATTTTTCACGCAGTGAAAAGAAAATCAGTAATAGGCAATTTTAAGTTTTTAAACACCGCATGTCGAGAGTTCTTCGACAAACTCCATGATTACCTCAATGCTAGATATGGAGCAATCAGCGAGGACTGAGGCTCTCGAAGTCCGCAATAAGAATATCGAACATCGAATATTGATTAACGATTTGAGATTAAGGATTTTTCAATTGAATCGGCAATTAATTTTTCACGCAGTGAAAAGAAAATCAGTAATAGGCAATTTTAAGTTTTCAAGCACCGCATTTCGAGAGCACTTCGACAAGCTCAGTGACTACTTTAATGCTCGAAATGGAACTATAAGCGAGGACTGAGGCTCTCGAAGTCCGCAATAGGAATATCGAATATTGATTAACGATTAACGATTAACGATTCTTCAATCAAATCAGCAATTAACTTTTCACGCAGTGAAAAGAAAATTAATAATCGGCAATTTGATACGTAAAAACCTTGCTCAAATATATAAAAGACTGCCTACTTTCAACGTTTCCCTCACCCAAAACACCATTTCCCTCAGTCTAATTTTATTATGGTATGAACTATGCTTAAATTTATAGAACATTAGAAAATTTATGAAACCTATTCTTCAACTTACTACTATACTATTGTTTTTTGCGATGCAACATGGCGCGGCTCAAAATTTCTATATCGACAAATGGCGCGAGGTAGAACAATTTGAACTTCAAGATAAGATAGAAGATGCCACAAAAGTGGTGGATGAGATTTATAAATATGCTCGACGTAAAAAGGACAAAGATCAGTATATCAAAGTCTTTCTTTTCAAGTCAAAATATCAATTAATAAACGAGGAAGAAGCGCAGTATAAAATCATTGCCGAATTAGATGAAATGATTCAGGAAGCAGATTTCCCTAATCGCAATATTTATAACGGAATAAGAGCAAAATTACTAGACGATTATGCACGTAATAATCAATGGCAAATAAGACAAAGAACTGCTGTAGATACTGATGATGTTGATTTTAAAACTTGGGATGCAAAACGTTTTTATAGTGAAGTGCATCAGAGTTATCAAGCGTCAATCGCGCAACCAGAAAAATTAGTAAAAGTGCCGCTAAGTGATTATAGTGCCATCATAGGACCTATGGCACCAGCACGCTTTTTAAGACCTACGCTGCTGGATATTTTATCACATCAAGCTCTTAACTTCTATAAAAGTGAATATTTCTACTTAACCAGTCCCAAAGAAGAGTTTACAATCACTAAAGAAAATGCTTTTCTCAACACTGCCGACGTATTAAAACTGAAACGTCCTGCTGGCGATACCATATTTTCTAAATATGATGTCATGCAGCAATATGCACAACTCGAGAAATTACATGCAGATTTAAAAAATGAGGCCGCTTACATTCATGTATTTACAGACAGGATGAATTATGCGCAAAATCGGCTAGGAACCAGACAGGTTTATGACGATTATGAAAATCAATTAAAAGATTTAATTTCTAAATATTCAAAAAGCCCAGCGGTTACTGAGGCTTATTATTACCTCGCTCAATATTATCAAGGTTTGAGCTCTCGTGGAGAAAAAGAAGAGCAATATACTCACCGTAAAAAAGCGATTGAAACAGCCGAAAAAGCAATCAAATTATATCCTAATTCCTATGGGACAGCGTTGTGCCAGCAATTATTAGCACAAATTCATCAGCCTAGTTTGAGTCTTCAAGTAGAGGACCTAATTATTCCAAATCGACCACATCGCGGCGTGGTGAATTATACTAATGTCAAGAAAGTTGATTTGTTCTATATCAAAGTTTCGATGGAGGAAAACTTGCGCGACTTACGTTTTGCAGATAGTTTGAATCAAGTATTCATAGATCAAGCAATAAAAGCTCAAAAGCTCGCTCATCAAGAGTCCATCAATTTACCTCAAGGTGATGATACTTTTAATCACACCTATGAGTATGCCGCACCTGCATTAGATAATGGTCGCTATGTCATTATAGCAAGAACTGGAAAAGGTGATGAAGTGAAATATGCACGTACTTTTATTACCATCACTAACCTTACTTTATTTAAAAAAGACAGTAGCAAAGGAACTGAACTATTAGTTAAAGATAGGACTACCGGTAAACCTGTGGAAGGAGCGGTTGCTCAAGTCACTTTTAATAAAAAATCACGGAATTTCAAAACAAATCGTGATGGCGTAGCGATATATAACATCAAAAGTATAAGAGGTCGTCAAGAAGTTATCATCAGTAAAAATGGAGATAGTTTATCCACAAGCTACTATGGTTATTATCGTGATAGAAATAATAGAACTATAGATGAAGAAGATATTGACGTAAAAACATTCACTTATTTAGATCGAGCCATTTATAGACCTGGACAAACGGTTTATTTTAAAGCGATTTTATTAAAGAAAAAGGGGAAACAATCCAGCGTAGTCGCAAATCAAATTCTCGAAGTCTATGCCGAAGATGTAAATGGCAATGAGATTTATAGAGCTGATTTAAAAACAAATGAATTCGGTAGTGTTAATGGTTCTTTTGAGATTCCTAAAGACGTGCTCACAGGTGAATTTACTTTATATATTGAGGAGTCAGAAAAGGAGACAGCTTTTACAGAATCTGTAGATAGTTGGGACGAAGGAGAAATAGAATTTAAAGTAGAAGAGTATAAACGACCTACTTTTGAGGTGGATTTTGATAAAATAACCGAGACTTATAAGTTAGGAGACAGCGTCACTTTTTCTGGTAACGCCAAAGCTTTTCTAGGAAGTAACATTACAAATGCCAAGGTCGCCTACAAAGTTCATAGAAGTTATAGGTATTCAAGATGGCGTAGCGGTTATTATGGGAATAATGATAAAGTTGTCCAACAAGGAGAAATCACAACTGATGAGAAAGGCGTTTTCAAAGTAAAATTCCTAGCCGAAAATGATACAGAAGCCGATCTCAAGTACAAGCCTATTTACAATTATAGAATTGAGGTAGATGTTACAGATTTAAATGGCGAGACTAGAAGTGGAAGTGCCACGATGAAAGTAGGGAAGAACTCGATTCAAATTAATTCTCAAATTCCGCATCGCTTTACAGTAAAACGAAATAGCTTTAAAGTAGGTGTTCAAAATCTAAATGGTCAGTTCGTGAACGGAAAACTCATTGTCGAGCTGCGCAAGAAACCACAAGCCGAGCATGTCATTATTTCATCGAGTTTACCACAAGCCGAGTTTCAAGAAATAGATAATAAAGAATATCGCAATACTTTTCCTAATGCCGAATTAAGAAAAGATGAAATAGAAACCGACTGGAAAAAAGCACCTATCATTTTCAGAAAAGAAATCACCACTGATTCGCTAACAACGATTGAAGTTCCTGTTACTAAAAACTGGGAAAACGGATCTTATTATATGTATGTACGAGCTGTAGAGCCAGAACAGAGTTTTGATAACGAAGATGATGTTGTGGATTCTAGAGAAGAAACAAGTCTCTGGGCAAATTTTGAACAACCATTACAACCGGAGCTTGTTTCTAGTCATAGTGAATACACTAAAGACGCAGCAATATTTCATGTTTACACTTCTATGAATGGAGTTTATGCCACCTTGACGGTGTGGACCAATCAATCAATGGTGGAAGAGAAACTCATCTTCCTTAAAAAAGGGAAAACCACTCTGTCATATCCTTGGAGTCAAGTAAATGGTAAAGAAATTAGCATGCAATTACAGGTGCAAAAGGAAAACAGCTTCCAGCAAACCAATCTCACGACCGTTGAAAAAACAATTCCACCAGCGGTTGCATATCAAATAAAAACAGAAAGCTTTAGAAATAAACTACAGCCTGGAGCTGAAGAAACATGGTCATTTACTATAAAAGACGACAACAAAGTCCCTATGCAAGCTGAGATATTAGCAAGTATGTATGATAAGAGCTTAGATGAGTTTGCGACGGCAGGTTGGAATAGACCAGAAATAAAAAATTATCAAGTTACATTCAATCCATCATTTTTCAACACTGTTACTCGAAATGGTTTGAAAAGAATTTACTTTTCTTTTCCTTATGTAGATAGTTATTTCACAATTACGACTGCTTATCCAGATATCAATTTACATGGCCTTAATTTTTCAAATCCGATAAGAGGTTTTAAAAATTACAAATCAGAGATAGAAGTTAAATTACAACAGCTTAATCCAATTGAAAACATGGTGGTAGGTAAGGTTGTTGATAATAATGGTAATGTTTTATATGGAGTAACTGTCGCCGTTGAAGGTAAAAGTCATAAATCATTTTCTGATTATTCTGGAAACTTTGTAATTAAGGCTAAACAAGGTGAGGTTCTAACGTTCAAGGCTTTTGGTTTGAAGACCATTAAAACTTCAGTTAATAAGAAGGCATTTATTACGGCAATCTTGACGTACTCAGGAAATCAGTTCTATACAGAAAATATAGAGGACTATCATAATATAATTTCTTTGGATTCACCAGACTACGGAATAGAGCAATTCAGTAATGATGGTAGGCTTGATGCAAACCTTGAAACCGCAATGATAGCGGATAATGAAGAATCTAAGTATGGAATAGTTAGTTGGTCTCCTAGTGACAGTCTTAACGCTGGTTTTGTCAATACTCTCCAAGGTCAAGTGGCTGGATTAAATGTTTTTGCAAATACGGGACAACCTGGTGCAAATGCTTTAATTCAGTTGCGAGGTGTTAATTCTATAAATGGTAATACAGAACCACTAATCGTAGTTGACGGAGTTCCTATAAGTGAAGATGATTTTAAATCGTTAGATCCTAATAGCATTTTCCAAACAGCCATACTTAAAGATGCTGCTGCAACTTCTATTTATGGAAATCGTGGAGCAAATGGAGTGATTATCATTTCTACTAAAGAAGGCGTTACTGCAAATGATATCGTACTACGAGAAATGAATTTGAATAACGTTCAGGCCCGTAAAAACCTTAAAGAAACCGCTTTCTTCTTACCAGAACTGCGCACAGATCAAGAAGGTAATCTTAAATTCTCCTTTACATCTCCTGAGGCATTGACCCAATGGAAACTGAGATTGCTGGCGCATGATAAAAAAGGAAAAACAGCTCAACTGGAACAACTAGTCGTGACTCAAAAAGAACTCAACGTTATTCCTAACGCGCCACGTTTTTTGAGAGAAACAGATACCATTCGTTTCTCTTCTAAAATTGCAAACTTGTCTGATGCCGCGATGGATGGAACAGCACGTTTACAACTCTTTGACGCGATGACCATGAAGTCTATAGATGCTGAGCTGGGCAATGTCAACAACAACAGAGATTTCACGATAGAAAAAGGTGGTAACACATCTGTAAACTGGACGTTTAGAATTCCGCTGGGAACGCAAGCGGTGACGTATCGCGTGGTGGCAGCTGCAGGAAACTTTTCTGATGGTGAGGAAAACACCTTGCCGGTACTTTCTAATCGCATGCTGGTAAATGAATCGAGAGCGCTTTGGGTACGTGCTGGTGAAACTCAAACTGCTATTATGGACAACTTGCTCGAGAGCGATTCTGGTACGATGGCACATCATCAAATGGTGTTTGAGTATACCTCAAATCCATCGTGGTATGCGATAAAATCTTTGCCTTATCTCATGGAATATGAACATGAGTGTGCAGAGCAAACTTTCTCAAGATATTATGCCAACTCTATGGCGCACCATATCCTGACCAGTAATCCTAAGGTGAAAACAGTTTTTGACAGTTGGGCGCAAAATGGCACAAACGTGAGCGCACTCGAGAAAAATGAGGAATTAAAAACCGTGATGTTATCGCACACGCCATGGTTGCGCGACGCTCAGACTGAAGCTCAAAAACAGCAACGTCTCGCCACGTTGTTTGATCTAGCAAGAACAGCCAAAGAGAAGAAAGAAACACTCGCAAAACTCGAGCGACTGCAAACAGATTCTGGTGGTTTCCCATGGTTCAAAGGTGGATATACAAATGAATACATCACGCGCCACATCGCCGCTGGATTGGGTCACATGAAACAGCTAGGTGTGAAAAACGAGGATACGCCACAAACGGATCGTATTTATAAAAACGCTATTGAGGCACTGGATGCAGCATGGAAAAAAAGATTCAATCGCTATCTAGAAAACCATAAAACGCTCCAAGATTATGGTTATGGAAACGCTTATTGGCATTATCAATATGCGAGAAGTTTTGAAATCTCTAAGTCTGGAAAAGATGATGAATTGTTGCAGGATGCTGTTGATTACGCTTTCGCGAAAGCGGAATCCCAATACTCCACACTACCTTTATATACTAAGTTGCTCATGGCCGTCACACTGCACCGCAATGGAAAAACCAAACTAGCCAGCACCATCATGGAAGGATTGAAACAAACTGCCGTGAAAAGTGATGAAAATGGAATGTACTGGAAGGAAAATAAAAACAGCTGGTACTGGTACAGCAGCGACATAGAAACACAAGCGCTGGCGATAGAAGCATTTCAAGAAATTTCAAACGACTTGAAAAGCGTGGAAGAACTCAAAATATGGTTGCTTAAAAATAAAAGAACAAACCAGTGGAAATCCACAAAAGCCACTGCCGATGCGACGTATGCATTGCTTTTACAAGGTGGAAAATGGCTCGATGTTCAAGAAAACAACAAGATCACTTGGGGAAACAAACCGTTACCTGAGCAGAAGATGAAAGCTGCAGAGAAAGAAGCCGGAACTGGTTATTTTAAAATCACCATGAATGCGGCTGAGGTTTATAAAGAACTGGCTACCGTAACTGTAAAGAATAAAAGCGATGTGACTGGTTATGGAGCGCTGTACTGGCAGTATTTTGAAGACCTCGACAAAATTGTGGTTGATGATGATCTACCATTATCAGTCAGGAAACAGCTGTATAAAAAAACAATGACCGATAGTGGTGAAAAACTAGAAGAAATCACTTCCACCGCACCGTTAAAAATAGGTGATTTAATCACGGTACGTTTGATCATTAAAACAAATGCCGATATGGATTTTGTCCATTTAAAAGACATGCGTGCCAGCGGTTTTGAGCCAGTAGACGTCATCTCAAAATATAAATGGCAAGACGGATTGGGTTATTATCAAAGCACCAAAGATGTCGCGACGCACTTTTTCTTTGACCAAATGAATAAAGGAACGTACGTTTTTGAATATGATGTAAGAGCAAACAACGCTGGGCAATTCTCTAACGGTATCACACAATTAGAATGCATGTATGCTCCAGAATTCTCAAGTCACAGTGAAGGAATAAGAGTTAGAATTGAAGAATAGTTTTTATACTGTTTGTTTTTGAAACACGGTATTTAGATAACCTCAATGCTCAAATTAGAGTTTGCAACGAGGACTGAGGCTCTCGAAGTCCGCATTAAGAATATCGAATATCGAATATTGATTAACGATTAACGATTTGAGATTAACGATTCTTCAATTAAATCGGTAATTATTTTTCACGCAGTGAAAAGAAAATCAGCAATAGGCAATTTTAAGTTTTCAAACACCGCATTTCGAGAGCACTTCGAAAAGCTTGGTGACCACCGAAATATTTGATATGGAATAGTATGCGAGGACTGAGGCACTCGAAGTCCGCATTAAGAATATCGAATATCGAATATTGATTAACGATTAACGATTTGAGATTAACGATTCTTCAATTAAATCGGCAATTAATTTTTCACGGAGTGAAAAGAAAATCAGAAATAGGCAATTTTGAGTTTTCAACCACCGCATTTCGAGAACACTTCGACAAGCTCAGTGACCACCTCAATGCTCAAATTAGAGTTTGCAACGAGGACTGAGGCTCTCGAAGTCCGCATTAAGAATATCGAATATCAAATATTGATTAACGATTAACGATTTGAGATTAACGATTCTTGAATTAAATCGGTAATTAATTTTTCACGTAGTGAAGAAAAATCAGCAATAGGGAATCTCCTAGCTTACAACCACTTTAAACTACATCACTATCCACTCGCATAGGCTCAGTGGTGATAGGACTCATGGTAGGATAGTAGTTGCGCTTGTAGTGATCGCGCTCGTCTTCACCTAGTTTTTTGATGATTTGGTTACCTAAGTTTTTAGTCACCAGAATTTCTTCTTGATTTGGGAAGTGAGGAAATTTTACTTTCCAGCCCAGTATTTTTTTGGCTTTACGTTTGACATATTGTTGAGGTGTGAATTGCTCATGATAAGCATGGATAAATTCATGTCCTAATAAGGACGCACTGGAAATTCTTCCTGTATTCTCTTTGGACCACGGTTTTCTCAAATCCTTGCGGAACATCGCACCGTCGTTATCAAAAAAAGTAATCGTGTCTGTGGAAGGACTATAAGAATTCTTTTCTCCATCTCTTATGGTAATGCTCTTGCCATGTCGGGTTATGAATTCCTCCAGAATATTGACAATGCTTCCATCTTCAAATTCTAGTTCTAGCGCTTGAGTTTCATAAAGAAAATCTAAGGTTTTCATGCAGTTGTTATAAAACAGAGTTGCTGTGGTATCTGGTTCACGGTTTTCATAATAATGATAAGGAGATGTGTTCCATTTCTTTCCATCATTCCATAAAATCTTAATATTACTTTCTAGCATGAAGCTCATAATTTCTGTTTTATTGATGTTTTTCTTGACTATATATATTCTGAAAATCTTCCATTTCTTGGTAGCTCGGATTATAAAGCTCTTTGACGATGTGATTAATAGATTCTTTACTGCATTGATTTTTCCTTAAAAAGCCAGTATTATAAAAAATTAATTCACTAGACATTTTTTCAAACAACTGCTCTCTACGATTGGTTTTATAGATATTATTTCCAATATCATAAAAATTCATAAAAAAAGATTTTGCGCTCCACCATCCCATAAATAAAGAATATATAATATCGTTCTTCGTGGTTTTTTTGCTGCAACTAGAGCAGACGATATAGTTTTTATCACTTTTTGTGTAAGCTATGAATAAGCCAGTTCTTCTAGAGCTTGAGTGACCGGTCAGTCGTTCTAGGTCTTGTTTACAACAAGGGCATTTTAAGTATTTTATTACCCGTTGAATTTCTTCCTTTTCTCTGGATGAGAAAAAGTTCCTTTCTAGATTAATATGTTCCAAGTAAGTTGCGCTTAATTCTCGCTTTACTATTTGTTCCTTAAGAACTATTATCGCAGGTTCAGTTAAGGCCTTGACATCGCTGTTTATGAGTTTGATTATCTGATCGTCGTCAAAATTCTCATAGTTTTCTCTTAACTCTTCAATGGTGAACATTAATGCAGGAATGAAATTATCGACCGTATTTACGGATCGCTTCTTTAATACGTTCTACGCGATTCTCTGGATCTGGATGCGAACTTTGAAACTCTGGTGCGCGGTTAGGTCCAGCGGCATTTTTAAGAATCTCCATCACGCCTATCATTTCATAGGGATCGTATCCAGCATCGATCATCATTTTAACGCCTAGATCATCACTTTGTAACTCGTCATCGCGACCGTATTTCATAGTAATCATTTGTGCTATGGATGCTGCAGCTTGTCCGCCACCATCAGTTCCTACACTTACTCCAGTAATCACACCTTGAGCAAGTCCTTGCTGACTCATGCGCTCTGCACTGTGTCTTGCAATCACGTGTCCTATTTCATGTCCCATAACTCCAGCGAGCTGATCTTCATTTTCCAGCTGACTGTACAATGCTGCGGTAATAAAACACTGTCCGCCAGGTAATGCAAATGCGTTTATGGTTCTATCGTCGGCCAGTAAATGGAAATCGTATTGATAATCTGTATTTCTACCTATACTGCTGTTTACCAGTTTTCTACCTACACGGTCGAGTTGCGCTTGCGCATTTTGATCTGGATGTAAACCACCGTACTCTGCAATCATGCTAGGTGCGGCACTTAATCCCATTGCTATTTCTTGATCGGTCGTTAAATCTACATATTGAGTTTCTCCTGTGAACTGATTATCCTCAGCACTGGAGCAATATTTAAGCACAGCAAATGCTACTATCGCAAGTCCTATAAATAATCTGATTTTTCCTGATCCGCCTCTCATGATAATTGGTTTTAATTCTCGTGTCTAAATTATGTAAAAATAATCGGTTCCATTTTATTATTTCAGACTTGGATTCACACCTTGTATATGCTCTGTGTAATAACGCAGTAATCGTGCGTCACTTATTTGATCCATCCCCATAATGTTTTGAGACCTTAGAAATTCAAGGAAATCGGTTTCTGGAAGGTATTCTTGAAGCAGCTTTCGCGAAAGCGGTGCATAGCTATAATGCCACGGTTCATACTTAAATCCTGTGCGATTCTCATTGAGTGTATAGACGAGTTCAAAGCCGTAAGAACTGGCATTTATTTCCATCCAGTCCTTCATTTTGCAGAAAGGTCCGTTACCGTGAAACTTGTTAGGAACTAGCACATCGCCGCTGTAAGTTGCACTCTGATCGATGATGTCCATGTCTGTGCCCCAATGGTGTCTGCTCGTTCCTGGAACTGTAGAATATTCAACGATTTTATCAAAAATAGCATCAGGAGTTAAGCCTTGAGCTTCGTACTTTTTATATTTTCTATTCCAGATCTGGCGCTGTCTGGTAAAACTGCGGTAACCAGAAACGATTTTTAAATCAATCCCATCTTTAAGAGCTGCTGCACGCATGGTGTTAAAAGCATCTTGAGCGCTGGTGTTTAAAAGGTTTTTAGGATTATCGGTCTGACCGGTGAGTTCTTGAGAACTGATCTGTCCATAAGCAAGAGTTGAAAATAAAAGGATACAGCTTAATATGATTTTCATAACGATTTAAACATTTTGTAATGGGTTCCTATAGGTTCAATTTCAAACGGCGTGCCTACTTTTTTATAACCTAACTTTTCATAAAATGGAACGGCAAGAATACGTGCATTAAACCACAAGGTAGTAACTTCTTTTTCTTGAAGAAAATGCTCTGCATGGTTTAATAATTTTTTACCGAGTTGTTTTCCTTGCAATTCTTTAAGAACTGCCATACCTCTCAATTGGTAAATGGAATCTTTTTTTTCACTTTCTATGAACGTGATTCCTGAATCTTGATTCCTTAAAAAAGTAGCGACAGCAACGACTTCATTATTTAAAAACAGGCCAAAATGAAAGGTCGTTTCTAAATCATCACCGTTAAAATAGCAATCGGCAAGAGGTCTGCCGGCACGTAATACTGGATGACGTACTGGATAAGTTTCTATTCCAGAAATTCTATGTATTGATAAATTCTTCATGGGTGATTTGATAACAACGTGCAGGATATCTTCCATCCCATAGAAATCGATGATCTATTTTCATGCCTAGTTTTTGAGCCACGCGTTGCGAACTTACGTTGAGTTCATGAACATGAGCAATCACTTGGGTTAATTTATGATCTTCAAAGGCATGTTGTAGTGCTCGACGAGTTGATTCTGTTGCATAACCATTTCCCCAGTATTTTTTCATGAGTCGATAACCGGTATCGACTGTGTTTTCTTTCTCGTGATATTTAAGTCCAGTCCAGCCTAGAAAAGCTTGATCTTCTTTGCGCACCACGGCAAGTCTTCCCATATTATATTTTTGATACTGACTTTCAGGGTTTTCAATATAATTTATGGCAAATAGTCGAGCTGCTTCAATATTCTCAAAAGGGAAATCACCCGTGTAACGCATCACTTCTTCATCACTATTGAGTTCATATAGAAATGGTGCATCACTTTCTTGAAAAGGTCTCAAGAGCAATCGTTCTGTTTCAAATATTAGTTTCATACACGAGTATCACTCCACTCAGGATGTCTATCAAAAACGACCTCAGCAAATGGACATAGCGGATTGATTTTTAGGTGCTCCGCTTTCGCGAAAGCGTAACTCGCTTCAATCAATTTACCACCTAATCCATTTCCTTCCATACTAGGATTTACCTCAGTATGGTCTATGGTCATGATGCTGTTCTCGAGTGTGTAAGTCAACTCTGCAATCGTCTCATTTTCTTTTTTCATGTAGAAAATGCCGCGTTTGTCGTTTTGGTTATGATGAATAGGGAAGTCCATATTTTTCTTTTTAAAATTATACTTTTATACTAATTGAGCAAAATCGTAGCCACTTTCTACTTCAATAGGCGATTGATTTTGAAGAAAGACTCTAGCTGTGTGCGCTCCATGTAAGATTTCTTTCTTGTCTTGAACTCTTATGTAGCTGCCTTCTCTTAGTCCTATGACTGGAATGTTATTATATATGTGAAACTCTTTAATGCGCTGCTCGCGAGTTTCTCCCATATGAGTAGAGCCATTTACAGGATCTAAGTAATGTGGATTTATATTATAACCCAGCGCTCCAGTAGTCTTGAAGCTGGCAGGTTGTACCACAGGCATATCGTTAGTGGTGCGCATGTTAAGACCGCAAATGTTACTTCCAGCACTGGTTCCTATATAAAATGTGCCATTAAAAATTGCTTTGCGCAACGGTTGCATAAGTTCTAGGTTATGCAACGTTTTAACGAGTTGGAATGTATTGCCGCCACCTGTGAAAATTGCTTGTGCGTTCATGAGAGCATCGGCTTTGTTTTCAATGGTGTGAATTCCTGTAACTTTTATTTTGTGATCAAGTAAAGCGTGGTGTACTTTTTGTGTATAATCATCATGAGAAATACCGGCAGGACGTGCAAACGGAATGAAGAGTAACTCTGTGATGTTTTCTTGCTTAAAAACAGCGATCAAATCATCGAGTAGATATTCAAGGTAACCACTGCCATGAATGGTTGAGGTACTAGCGACGATCATGTTTCTCATAAGAATGCTTTTGAACAAAGGTATTTAACAATTATTTGGATAATGTTATCGTTATGCAAAAAGCAATTTGGTTTAAATTGCTAACTATATATAAAGCTATGAAATATTTAACCTACATATTTCTTTTTCTAGGTGTGATTTGTACCGCACAAAAAGAACGTATACAGATCAAAGGAATTATAAATACAGATTTAAGCACACCTTTAACTGGAATAACCATTTTTAATGGGAATTCTCTAGAAGGAACTGTTACTAACGATAAAGGTTTTTTCTACATAGACGCGATGGAAGGTGATGAGCTTTCTTTTAAAGCGATCCAGTTTGAAACTTTTTCTCTAAAAGTGTCAAATCAAGTCATTGAAGACAAGAAAATTGAATTAAGTCTCAACGCAGACGTGAAAGATCTTGAGGTAGTAAATGTAAATGCTACGAGTTTTATGATTCCCGTAAAACGAGTAGAAACGGTTGACGCAGGATTAGGTGCCGTTGCTCCAGAAAATATTAAAACTGCTGGTGTGGACCGTATGGAATACACATTTTCAGATAAGGTGCGTAAAGGTGAAGAGTATGCCGTACGATCTGAAGCTTTCAAGCAAACTGGATTGCGATATAGTATGGTGGGATTTTCAAATTATGTAAACACAGCGAGTATTGCTGAACGTCTCGATTCAAAAAACGTTAATAAGGATGATTCTATACCTAGCGAGAAAAACCCGTTAGTATTGCTTAAAAATAAATACAGCAAAGATTATCTAATCGAGTACCTCAAGATAGATGAAAAAGATTTTATCGAGTATGGATATTTTGTAGAAGATCATGGATTGACCTTAGAGTTAGTTCAGTCAGAGAATGAACTTGAACTTTTAGAATTCTTATCTCAAAAAGCAACAGCATTTAAAAAACGTAAAAACAAAACTAATGAATAAGCTATTATTTTTATTCTTAACCTTAATTCCTGTACTGAGTTTTGCTCAACAAGATCGTGTGCAAATTTCTGGTTATATACAGAATGAACTGGATGAACCCGTAGAAGGAATTACTATTTTTAATGAAGGAAGTTACGAGACTACAGTAACTACTTCTACAGGAAGTTATAGAATAGATGTAAAAGCTGGTGATAAGATTGTCTTCAAATCTGCGATTCATGAGCCTGTGACGCTAGTAGTTACTGAGAGAACTATAAAAGAAAGAGTAGTTACCATTACACTAGGTGAAGGAATAAATGTGCTGGATCAAGTTGTTCTTGAAGGTGACCAGAATGTATACCTCAATCTTAAAAAACTTGAAATGGCAGACACGCGACTTGAAAAAATATCAGGTCAGAATATGTGGACTCCAGCCATAGATCGCACAGAAAACACACTTTCAGACATGGTGCGCCAGCCAGAGGATTATGCGATACGTCATGAAGCGATGATGCAATCTCAACCACGATATAATATGTTCAATCTGGTAGGTCTGCTTGCTGCTGTAGTTTTAAATGTGGCGTTGAATGCGTTGGATTTTGATTTTGGAGGAGCAAACACGGTAGAACAGCGATTTGACGTAGCAGTGTTAAAAAATCAGTTTGATGCAGATTATTTAGTGGAGTTTTTAGAAATAGATAAAGAGAATCTTTACGACTTCATTTACTTTGCGACAGATAAAGGATTGAATCAAGAAATGATGACTGAGGAAAATGAAATAGTATTACTTCAATTCCTATCTGATACTGCCGAAGAGTACAAAAAAAGAAAGCAATAATTAAATTATATAATGATGAAAAAGTTAATAACCTTGTTAGTTATGGCAACTGCCCTAATTCTAGCAACATCCTGTGATAGCGATGATGACTTGCCTACAGGTCCTGTGATCCAAGTGAATACATTTTGCTATGGTGATCAAACGACTAATTTTGAAACTGTTGGAGCATTTAGAGGTGAAACACTTCAAGTAAGTGCCGACGCTATAAGGACAGCCGTGACGATTTATGGTGATGGAGTGTCGCTTAATGCAATGGATGAACTAGAAGGCGCTGGCGTATTAATGCAACTTAATTTTTATGGAAATTCTACCGCAGGTTTTCAAACAGGTTTATATGAAATTACAGACCTAGAAGAGTCTGCAAATGTAGCTGTAGGATATGATCTAAATTATGATGCGGCAAATATGTTCAGTTCATTTTTATCGCTCGACAGCGGTTATGTAAGAGTAGAAACTTACCAGACTGGATATGCCATCACCATAGATGGTACTGATGCAAACGGTGATGAATTCCATGGTGTCTATTTAGGAAATGTAACTCTGCTTCCTTAAAATTTGCATCTCAAGTCTTTAAAAATATTCTTATGAAGAACTCTTTAATGTTCATTTTCCTATCGCTAGTTGTGATGTTGCATTGCGGTGCGATTGATAATGTTGATGATTCACGCTTCCGCGAAAGCGTAACAATTACAGCTCACAAGTATTATCTATCTGTATCTAATGTGAAATACAGTGAGAAGGCTGCTGCATTACAAATCACAAGTCGTTTTTTTATAGATGATCTAGAAGATGTCTTATCTGCTCGAGCAGATGAGGAAATAATTCTAACTAATGAAGGAAGTTTAGATAAATATAAAGGGTTAATAGCCAGTTATTTTCAAAGCAGACTACGTACTAAAGTGGATGGAGAATTAATTAAAAACAACTACTTAGGAGCTGAGGTAGAAAATGACCAGCTCGTACTGTATATAGAGGTTCCTGTTTCTCAAGAACCTACTGAAATCGAAATGAGATTTACAGCGCTCATGGAGCTGTTTGAAGAACAGAAAAACATGGTGCATTTTAAAATTAAAGGGCAACGCAAAACCCTAATAACAGATGAAAGTAGAAAAATAGACTCTGTGAAGTTTTAGTTAAAAAGCTTATCAATGGTCTATTATTCTTATTTTAGCAACTCTTAAAACTAAATCAAAAAAATGAAAGCTTTTAAACTATTGTTCGTCAGTATGTTAATGGTGTCTTTTGTTGGATTTGCTCAAGAAGCAGAGGAAAACGAAGAGCCTAAGGCAGAAGAACACTACAACATCAACAAATTCCGTCAGTTATATCAGGAATTTTCAACTCCTAATCAGTATCGTAGCGCTAGTGGTGCTCCAGGTCCTAAGTACTATCAGCAACGTGCAGATTATGAAATGGATATCGTATTAGATGATGCTAATCATCACATTAATGGGTACGAAACTATTACTTATACTAATAATTCTCCAGACGTACTTGATTACTTATGGGTACAGTTAGATCAAAATATGCGTGCAAAAGATTCTAAAACTCCTTTAATTGAAGGTGGTGGCGTTTCTCCATTCATGCGACCAGAAGGATTTGCAGGTGAGTACTTAAAAGAACCTTTTGACGGTGGTTTTAATATTACTAAAGTGCTGGATTCTAAAGGAAATCCTTTAGCGCACATGATTAATCAAACTATGATGAGAGTTGAGATGCCTAAACCTCTTGCTCCTGGAAAGAAATTTGAATTTGATATTGAATGGAATTATAACATTAATAACCATGTAGAAGGTAGAGGTCGTAGTGGATATGAAGAGTTTCCTGATGGCCATAGAGCATATGTAATTGCTCAATTCTATCCACGTATGTGTGTGTATAACGATGTTGAAGGATGGCAAAATAGCCAGTTCTGGAGTCGTGATGAGTTTGCGCTTCCATTTGGTTCATTTGAAGTTAACATTACAGTTCCTGAAGATCACTGGTTAGATGGAACAGGTAAATTAACTAACCGCAAGGACGTTTACAGTAAAGAGGAAATGAGAAGATATGAAATGGCGCAACGTACTTTTGACGAGCCAGTAGTAATACGTACTCAACAAGAGGCTGAAAAACTAGCGATGATGCCAGGTGCAACTAAGATGAAAACTTGGAAGCTAAAGGCAGATTATGTTCGTGACTTTGGATGGACATCTTCACGTCGTTACGTGGCAGATGCTATGGCCGTTAAAGTAGGAGGAAAAGATATCATGGCGGTATCAATTTATCCACCAGAAGGTAATCCACTATGGGAACAATGGTCTACTAAAGCTGTTGCTCAAACATTAAAGTCTTATTCAAGAATGACGTTTGACTATCCTTACCACAAAGCAATCTCAGTTCATGCAAAGAATCAAGGAATGGAATATCCTATGATATGCTGGAACTATGGACGTCCAGATGCTGATGGTAACTATACTGATCGTGTGAAATTTGGAATGATATCAGTGATTATACATGAAGTAGGACATAACTATTTCCCTATGATTGTGAATAGTGATGAGCGCCAGTGGACATGGATGGATGAAGGTTTAAATACATTTGTTCAATATGTAGCTGAGCAAGATATGGGAGAAAATTATCCAGCTTCTATTGAAGGATTAGATGCTTATCCATCACGCCGTGGACCAGCAGCTGCTATAGTTCCTTATATGGCAGGTGATCAACGCTATATCGCGCCTATCATGAGTAAAGGGTTGAATACTTTTAATTTTGGGGCAAATGCTTACAGCAAGCCAGGAACGGCTTTAAATATATTGCGTGAAACAGTAATGGGACGTGAATTATTTGATTATTCTTTCCGTACTTATTCTCAAAGATGGATGTTTAAACACCCAACTCCTGAAGATTTCTTCCGTACTATGGAAGACGCAAGTGCTATGGATCTAGACTGGTTCTGGAGAGGTTGGTTCTATACAACTCAATATAACGACATGGGAATTAAGTCTGTAGATAAGTTCTATGTTTCTAGTGAGAAAAATCAAGAGATGAAAGATCTTATGGAAGAGAGAAATATTCCTGAAGATAGAATTCCGCCACTTGTTTATATGGTTAAGGAAGGAAGCTCTGACTACAAAGATGAAATGAAAGGTAAAGCTCCTAGTGAAGTTGTAGGTGAACTGAATGACTATTTGATGGATAACTTTACTGCTGCTCAAAGAGCGACAATGAAAGAACCTAAGTTTTTCTACCAGATTACTGTTGAAAAGCCAGGTGGATTAGTAATGCCTATCATTATTGAGTACACTTATGCTGACGGTACTACTGAGACAGTAACTCATCCTGCAGAAATCTGGAGATTGAATGATGACGAAGTAAGTCTTGGCAAAGCAACTCAAAAGGAAATAGTAGGTATCGTAATAGATCCTAAACTAGAAACTGCAGATATTGATGTGTCAAACAATTCATGGCCACAAGAACCTAAAGTGGACAAGTTTGAAGAACTGAAAAGGTAAAAAATTTCAAATCATAATTTTTAAAAAACCAGATTCACAATGAATCTGGTTTTTTGTTGTTATACCTTTAGAGTTATATTCGTTTTATGAAGTACAGCATTCTTTTATTATTGAGTTTTTTAATTTGGAGTTGTGATGATCCATCGCTAGATGACCCAAACTCAGGAATTGATGAGGTTATTGAACCAGTTCTTGATGCACGGTTATTAAGTACTATTCAAGTGGCGCTTGATAACCCATCAAATATTACAAGAGATATTACATTTGATTATAACGCAAATAACCTTTTAACTACCATAACCGAAACAGGTAATATTGATCAAATTACTCAAGCTAGTTATGGTAATGGAAATCAATTGCAAGTATTGTCAATAAGTGAGAACATGCAGCCAGATACTGATGTTGCTGTTAGTTATGGAAATGATACAAATGTGACCGCTACTTCAATCGTTGTTTTAAACTATACAGATGACGCTGGTATCCCTTTTGAAAAAACCTTATACATTGATAATCAAAACAGATTTGATAAAGTAATTACCACTCAAACAGATTTATCTGGTGTTACTACTCAAGTGGAAAACCTTGAGCTCGAATACACTCAAAATTTTAATGTGCTACGTATTAATAAATTTGACGCAACAGGATTGATCATAGGTTATTCAGATTTCACCTATAATTTTAATAATAATCCTTTTACAGATATGAATGACATCATCAGGCTTTTTATGTTTGATGAATTTGTTCCTTACAGCCGTTATCTTCCAGCGACACGATTAGATTATGACATATCTGGTGGTTCTACAGTTCTAGAAAGAAGTATCGATTATAGCTATGTTCTCGATGCTGAAGGTTATCCTATGTCTAGAGAGCTCATCACAACTGAAGGTCTGATAACCTCATTGTCATTTGAATTCTTTAATTACAGACCATAATTAGCATCTTGTTAAACAACTATGAACCGCTCAAATAGTATATTTGCAGTATGATAAGTTTACCGCTTTTTATCAGTACACCTGAGCTTATGATTGTAGGCCTCGTGATTATTTTAGTCTTTGGTTCAGATAAGCTTCCAGAGATTGCACGTGGAATTGCTCGAGCTATGAATACAGTGCGCAATGCGACTGATGATATTAAAAACGAAATCTCAAAAACTGCAGACGAGCACGGCTTTACAGAAGACGTAAAGCAAATCACTTCTAAAATTGAGGAAGTAAAAGACCAAATCGAAGAAACTGGTTCCGTAAAACGTAGATTCTAATGTGGGAATCGCTTGTCGAAATAGATCAGCAAATTTTTAGATATATCAATGGCTCTTACTTTAGAAAATTTGATGCGTTTTGGCTTTTTGTTACACGTCTAGAAGTCTGGTTGCCACTTTATTTCTCATTCTTTTTTTTCTTCTTTAAAAAATTACCTAAACGCACGAGTTACGTAGCATCGATAGGTATAGTTCTCGCTACTGTTATTGCAATAGGTCTTACTGATTTAGTTAAGAATTATGTGGAACGATTGCGACCTAATAATGAACCTGTCTTAATGGATAGTATTTATATCCTACAGCAGCCTGAGAATTTTAGCTTTTGGTCAGGTCATACCGCAGTGAGCGTTACGGTTAGTTTATTTGTCTATTTAGTTTTGAATAAATTCAGCCCGTCTAAATGGTGGTTGCTATTCTTTATTTGGCCTTTGCTTTTTGCCTTTTCCCGCATCTTTGTAGGAGTTCATTACCCATTAGATGTATTCGTGGGCGCAATGGTTGGTTTGACGTTAGGTATGCTATTTTACAAGTTGTTCAATATCACAATCAATCGGTTAAAGTACCCTACTCAAGGTTAATCCATCACGTACAGAAAACAAAACTGTTTGTAGTCTAGGATCTTCTTTTAACTGCTTATTAAATTCCAAAAGTATAGGTGTAGAACTGTCTTTGGGATTAAGTTCCTCGACAACTTTGCCGTGCCACAACACGTTATCAGAAATGATCAACGCACCTGGATTTACTTTTTCCATAATCGCATGAAAATAGTTGATGTAATTAGGTTTATCGGCATCAATAAAAACCATATCAAATTTCCCATCAAGCTTTGGAATAATATCTAGTGCTGGACCTATTTTTTGAGTGAAAGTAACAGCATCCGTCTTCGTCCTGCCTGCCGGCAGGCAGGTTTCGCGGAAGCGTGTAAAATATTTTCCTGCCATATCTTCCAGCTCTTCATTAACATCGATAGTAATCAGTTCGCTATTTGCTGGCATACCTTCAGCAATACAGAGTGCAGAATATCCTGTAAAAGTTCCAAGTTCAAGAACTCTTTTAGGAGCTTTTAAATGAGAAATCATGCTCAACACACGACCTTGATATGCGCCAGAAAGCATGATGGCTTGTAAGACTTTTTGATGCGTCTCTCGAGTTAGATCTTTCAATATTTGAGGCTCATCTTGTGAATGAGCAACTATGTAATCGTCGAGATCGTTTGGTAAAAAGTACATTTTGTTGATTTCTAACTAAAAATAATTTTATGAAAACTGTCATTCCGCACTCGATGCGGAATCTCCCTTTTAATATTATTGATATTTCGTAAAACGACTGTGGACTAAAAGACTTAGGACTTACTAATTCTCTTATAAAACTCCTTCTTAGCTTTTTCATCGCTTCCAAACAGCCATCTTACCACGTGTTCATCCCACATGCCGTCATAATCTGCTTGCGAGATGATATCGCGTTCCATCGCTAGGTCGAGTATTTTTCCTGGATAACTAGATTGCTTTTCACTATCCATCTCTCCTAACGGATAAGGATCATCCAGTCCCATGAGCACTTGCTTAGCACCTTGATTTTTAACGAGTAATTCCAAAGATCCTGTATCATGAACTAAAGTGTCAAAAAAGATATTAGGATGTCCTACTGACTTACGTGGATGCGTTTTTCCTTCAAATAAATCTGGTCTACCGTCAAACCCTTGAATCCTGCGTCCTAAATTCATTTGCGCCAGTTGTCCACCATGCGCAAAACAAATGCGCATTCCTGGATATTTAAAGGCATAACCGTTTAGGGTTAAAAAATGATAAGCATCTGCGCACTGGGCTAGCATCCATATTAAATGAAAACGCCATGAGGTGTTCTGTAATTTTATAAATTTCTCTCCATCATAAGGATGAATTTCTACGGCAAGGTTAAGCTCACTAGCGAGTTCAAAAATAGGCTCATTCTCTTCATCAAAAATACATCTCCAAGTTCCAATGGTGTCCATATAATGAGTAGGCAGACAAAGCAATTTCATGCCTAGAACTTTAACACATCGCTCAATTTCCCATAAAGCACCACGTACAAATCCTGGATGTACTACAAAACCGCTGGTAAATTTTGTAGGATGATCGTGTTGAACCTTTGCATTAAAATCATTTTGAAAACGGAGCGCTTGTTTCATTTCTTCAAGCCTCAAGCCATTTCCATACAGCTGGCTCAAGTTCAAAATAACCGCATGGTCGATCTTGTACTTATCCATCCATTCTAGCTTTTCATCTAGAAAGAAACTAGAATCTGTAACTGGACGAGACCAGTCTTTTTGCAACATGTTTTTGCGCTCTGGATCTACCCAAAAAATCCCTTTTTCACGCATGAAATCTGGAATTTGCTCCGGATAAGGAAGTAAATGCGAGTGACCGTTGATACGTAGTTTCTTTGACATGATAATTGGGTATTAGGTTTCTTGGTCGTTAGATTTTAGGATGTTTTTTCTCTACAAACTTTTAGTTCTTCCACCATCTACAGGTAAATTAATACCATTAATGTAAGAGGCTTTATCACTAGCTAAAAAGGTGATAGCGTTTGCCACTTCGTCAGCCTCGGCAAATCTTCTTGCTGGCACATAAGTCTTTAATAATGCTGCAGCTTCTGCTTCGCTATGGTTAGCACGTTGAGCTTTACCTTTTATGATTGCGTCTAGTCTTTCAGTGGCTGTAAATCCTGGTAATACATTATTTACGGTGATTCCGTGAGGTCCTAGTTCGTTTGAAAGGGTTTTTGCCCAGTTAGCAACCGCGCCACGTATCACGTTTGAAACTCCTAAGAAATCGATAGGTGCTTTTACGCTAGTTGAAATAATATTGATAATACGACCATAACCAGCTTCTTTCATGCTTGGGAAACATGCTTTGGCTAGAATTTGATTACACTTTATATGTTGAGTAAACCCAGCTTCTAGTGCACTTACCTCTGCATCTATGAGCCATCCTGCGGCAGGTCCACCTGTGTTATTTACTAGAATGTGTATGGGATTCGCCCTGCCTGCCGGCGAGGCAGGTTTCGCGAAAGCGTTTACCACATCACGCAGCTCCTCAGGTTTTGAGAAATCTGCGACTAGAAAATCGTGTTTTTGTTGATGTGAATTATCTAAAGTTTCTAGGACTTCTTTAAGTTTATCTTCATTGCGAGCTAGTAAAATAACTCGAGCACCAGCACGTGCAAATTGTTGTGCGGTTGCCTTTCCTATTCCGGCGCTGCTACCGCAGACTAATGCCGTTTTATTGTGTAATTGAATCTCCATGCTGCTAAGATAAGGATTTGGAGAAATTGCTCATCACCAGTACTCACATAATATGATAAAAGTAGAAATTACATTCCAGTACGTATCGCCTCTACAGGATCTAAACGTGATGCTATGATGGCTGGAATGATACCGGCAAATAGTCCAATAATAGCACTTACACTAGTTCCTAAAATAACATTAGAAGTGGAAAGGATGAATTGAAAATCCTCAGTAAAACTACTGGCTATCATAGTTCCTATCCACACAAATAGAAGGCCAAATAAACCACCAAAGAGCGCTAGTATTACAGATTCAAATAAGAACTGAAAAAGAATAAAGCTATTTTTTGCTCCCAAAGATTTTTGAATTCCTATAAGATTAGTACGTTCCTTAACACTCACAAACATGATATTAGCGATACCAAATCCGCCTACAAGCATAGAAAATCCTGAGATTATTACTCCGATAATCGTTAGTGTTCCTGTAACTTGATCCAGGAAATCTGCAAAACCTTTTAAAGGGTTAATGAAAAAATTACTGATTTCATCATTCTTTAAACCTCTATAGTTACGTAATTTTTGCTCTAGAGTGGCGATAAACTCGTCTTGATCTACTCCTTTTTTAGGTTTAAGAATCAATGCGTTTACCTTAGACTTATTATTATCTCCATAAATTTTTCTAACAAAGTTCACAGGTATAAAAGCACTTTCATCTTTAGGCGCTCCTAGGTCTAGTCCAGAGCCTTGTTTTGCTATCACACCTATTATGGTAAATTTATTTCCATAAAGACGCACACGCTTACCTATAGGGTCGGTGTTCTTAAATAGATTTTGTGCCACTTCATAACCTATCACTGCTACCGCAGCTCCACTATTACTTTCGCTCTCACTATAAAATCTACCTTGATCCAATTTTAGGTTTTCAAGATCATAGAATTCATTAGTTCCTGGGACAATACTAACGCCTGTCGCTGTTTTGTCTTCAAACTTGATACTTTCAGGCGCAGAGAATGTTGTGAATGTTACAGCGTCTATGTCTTCCATGCTGCGTTTTAACATTTGAAACTCGTCATAAGAAACGTTAGGGAAACTCTGGTACTGGTAGGGCTCTAGTTCTGTAGGTCCAAATGATATTTTTAAGACATAAATCGTTGAAATATCTAGCGAACTCAATCCATCATTAATTTCTCTTTCTAGAGAATCTACCGCCGCAAGCACACCTATGATTGAAAAAATCCCTATGGTAACTCCTAGAAGTGATAAGAAAGTACGCAGTAGGTTTGTGCTCAATGCATTCCATGCAAACGAAAAACTCTCTTTTAAAAGGCTTAAATAAATGAGCATTATTACCGGTGGTTTTAAGAATGGTTAAATCTACGTTATCTCATTGGACTATGATGTTGTAGAAATGTTACAGAATTGCTTCTTTAATTAATATACTTGTTAAGTAATGGTTCAAAACAAATGTGCTTTCCAGTGCATTACGTTAAGTGAAACCGCAACAATCCATTACTTTTGCAACTTACTTTTTTAAGCATTTCACAACATGAGCAACATCACCGCAAAATCTGCCTTAATATCTGTCTTTCATAAAGATGGATTAGAACCTATAGTAAAGAAAATGAGCGATCTAGGAATCGCTATTTATTCAACTGGAGGAACTGAAAAATTCATCAATGACTTAGGAATTCCGGTAATTCCTGTAGAAAATGTCACTTCCTACCCATCTATTTTAGGTGGTCGTGTAAAGACATTACATCCTAAGGTTTTTGGAGGTATTTTAAATCGTCGTGATCATGAAGGTGACGTCGCTCAACTGGCAGAGTTTGATATTCCGCAAATCGATATCGTGATTGTAGATTTATATCCATTTGAAAAAACGGTTGCTAGTGGAGCTCCAGAGCAAGATATTATTGAGAAAATAGATATAGGTGGGATTTCTTTAATCCGTGCTGCGGCAAAGAACTTTAAAGACACACTTTGTGTTGCAACCATGGATGATTATGGAAAGTTATTGAACGTTCTTGAGGAAGGAAATGGAGCAACAACGGTAGAGCAACGTAAAGAGTTTGCTGCAACTGCTTTTGATATTTCTTCACATTACGACAGTGCGATTTATAATTATTTTGCTGGTGATTCTGCAACTAAGTCTCTTAAAATGAGTCAGCAGGATGTGATGCCGTTACGTTACGGTGAGAATCCTCATCAACGTGGCTGGTTCTATGGTGATTTTGAAAGTATGTTTACTAAACTACATGGTAAAGCGCTGTCTTACAATAATTTATTAGATGTAGACGCTGCGGTAAACTTGATGAGTGAATTTGTAGATGATGCTCCTACATTTGCAGTTTTCAAGCATAATAATGCTTGTGGAGTTGCACAAAGAGACACGATACATCAAGCTTATGTGGATGCACTTGCTGGAGATCCGGTATCTGCTTTTGGAGGAATTTTAATTTCAAATGTGGAAATTGATGTTGCCACAGCGACTGAGATTCATAAGTTATTCTGTGAGGTCGTGATTGCACCATCATTTGAGCCTGCAGCACTTGAGATTTTAAAAGGAAAGAAGAATAGAATTATGCTGGAGCTTGTTGGAGATGCGCTTTCGCGAAAGCGTAACACAAACGCTCTAGAAGTAAGAGCTAGCTTAAATGGTTTCTTAGTTCAAGATGCTAATTTAAAAACTGATTCTAAAGCAGATTTAAAAACAGCGACGGAGCTTGCGCCAACCGCAGCGCAAATTGAGGATTTACTTTTTGCTTCAAAACTGTGTAAACATACCAAGTCTAATACAATCGTACTTGCAAAAAACAAGCAATTGTGTGCAAGTGGAACAGGACAAACTTCTCGTGTAGATGCGTTGAATCAAGCCATACACAAAGCCCAGTCTTTTAAATTTGATCTAGAAGGATCTGTGATGGCAAGTGATGCATTTTTCCCTTTTCCTGATTGTGTAGAAATTGCAGATAATGCTGGAATAAAAGCTGTAATTCAACCTGGAGGATCCATAAAAGACGAATTATCTATAGATTATTGCAATAAAAATGCAATTGCGATGGTTTTCACAGGTACAAGACACTTTAAACACTAAGAATTGTGTTAGCTTTGTAAAGCTCAAGTAATTAAACCCTTTTTCCTCTCTCTAATCTTATGGGATTTTTTGATTTTCTAAC
Source organism: Nonlabens sp. (assembly GCF_051251825.1). Lineage (GTDB taxonomy): Bacteria > Bacteroidota > Bacteroidia > Flavobacteriales > Flavobacteriaceae > Nonlabens. The sequence continues at coordinate 539,635 of NZ_JBPOGG010000001.1, forward strand.
AGAAGATATTGCCATCGACCTAGGTACGGCAAACACTCTTATAGTCCACAACGGTAAAGTCGTTGTAGATAGTCCATCCATTGTAGCACGTGATCGTACCACAGGTAAAATTATCGCCGTAGGTAAAGAAGCCGCGATGATGCAAGGAAAAACGCATGAGAATATCAAAACCATCAGGCCACTTAAAGATGGTGTTATTGCAGATTTTGACGCGAGTGAAAAGATGATTTCCATGTTTATCAAGGAGATTCCTGCATTGAAAAAGAAGTGGTTTGCTCCTTCGCTACGCATGGTTATTTGTATTCCATCTGGAATTACTGAGGTAGAAATGCGAGCGGTAAAGGATAGTGCAGAGCGCGTAAACGGTAAAGAGGTTTACTTAATTCATGAGCCTATGGCTGCTGCGATAGGTATAGGTGTAGATATCATGCAACCTAAGGGAAACATGATTGTAGATATAGGTGGAGGAACTACTGAGATTGCTGTAATCGCACTTGGTGGAATTGTTTGTGATAAGTCAGTTAAGATTGCTGGTGATGTTTTTACAAATGATATCGTTTATTACATGCGTACTCAACATAACCTTTATGTAGGAGAACGTACTGCTGAGAAAATTAAAATTCAAATAGGTGCTGCCACTGAGGATCTAGAAGTGCCGCCAGATGAAATGAGCGTTCAAGGACGTGATTTACTTACTGGTAAGCCTAAAGAAGTTAAAATAGGATATCGAGAGATTGCTAAAGCTCTTGATAAATCAATATTACGTGTGGAAGATGCGGTAATGGAAACATTATCTCAAACGCCACCAGAACTCGCTGCCGATATTTATAATACAGGTATCTACCTTGCCGGTGGTGGTTCTATGCTACGTGGACTTGATAAACGTTTGTCTCAAAAGACAGATTTGCCAGTGTACATCGCAGAAGATCCATTGAGAGCGGTAGTGCGTGGTACTGGTCTGACTCTTAAAAATTTAGAGCGTTACAAAAGCGTACTGGCAAAATAAATAAGTTCTAGATGCAGCAAATTATCAATTTTCTGATCAAGTACAGAAACTTGCTGCTCTATTTGAGCTTATTGTTGGTAGCTCTTGTTTTTACAATTCAGTCGCATAGTTATCATCGCAATTCCTTTGTGCACTCTACAGGAAATATTACGGGTTCATTTTTGAACTCACGTAGTAATATTTATGAATACTTTGATTTAAAAGAAGAAAATGAACGTTTACGTTTAGAAAATGCTTCATTGCGCATGAAAAACCTTGCCAGCGGTGACACATTGTTAGGTCAAGAAACCACATTTGTTTTTACTGATAGTGTGCCTTTTAAAGTATTTCCATCTCGAGTTATTAAAAATGATTATAGTAAAAGGAACAATTTTATAACCTTAGATATAGGAAGTAATCAAGGAGTAAAAGTAGATATGGGCGTGATTACTACAGACGGAATCGTAGGGATAATAGATATATCAAATAAACGATTCTCTAGAGTTATTTCTATTCTCAACTCTGACATGTCACTTAATGCTCAAATAAAGGGTAGCAATGTCATAGGTTCATTAACATGGGATGGAAATGATCCTTATGTGATGTCATTGATAGATGTGCCTAGACTTGCACAAGTAAAACAAGGAGACACTATTGTTACTGGAAGACAATCCACTACATTCCCGCCAGATATTTTAATAGGAACTATTAAAAATGCACAACTTGTAGAAAATGGCAGTCGTTACCAGATAGATGTGGAACTGTTTAATGATATGACAAATTTAGGAACAGCATATGTCATTAAGAACAGAGATAAACAAGCGTTACAAGTTATTGACACCTTAACTGTTCAGAACCATGAATAGCGATTTACTCAATAACGTATTGCGGTTTATAGGATTACTGCTGTTACAAGTATTTGTGATGGATCAGGTTGATTTCTTAGGATACATTTGTCCGCTGGTTTATGTACTGTTTGTTGTTTTATATCCAGTAGATAATAATAGATGGTCGTTTTTAATTATTGCATTTATTCTAGGTCTTATTGTAGATACTTTTCAAGATACTGGAGGCGCGCATGCTGCTGCGTCGTTAACTTTGGCATTTTTACGACCTGTCTTACTCAAGCTGGTTTATGGGCAAGGTTATCTTACTAAAAACCTGAAAGTGATTAAATCACCGCTAGATCGTTTTGCATTGTTGCTTGCTCTAAGCGTTTTGTTGCATCATCTCGTGTTGTTTACTCTTATTTATTTTAACATGAGCCAAGTACTTCAAGTACTTCAAATGACGTTGTTCATTGGATTATCCACTATCTTTATGGGTGTGATATTATTTGTGTTATTTGGATTGCGTACTAGGTCATGAGAAAACTCTTATTATTCTTTTTAGTTTCGGTTGTAGGATTCACCTTGTTGGGAAGAATATTCTATTTGCAAGTTTTAAAAGGAGACACTTATAAACTCAAGTCAGAATTAAACGCTGTGAAAAGTGTTTACGACATTCCTGAGCGTGGTTTTATCTATGATCGTGATGGTGATTTGATGGTTGCAAACCAAGTGGCTTATGACATCATGATGACTCCTAAAGAAGTAAAGAAATTTGACACTTTACAACTTTGTGCACTACTTCAAATGGATAAAAAGCGATTGATATCAAAAATCGCCGATGCCAAAAAATGGTCCTGGCAAAAGGGTAGTGTAATCATGCCTCAACTCACGCAAGAGGAATATGCGCCATTACAAGAGCGACTGCGCAAATTTCCTGGATTCTATGCCCAAAAACGCTCGCTGCGCAAGTATGAAGTGAATCATAGTGCAAGTGTTTTGGGTTACATTAGGGAAGTGAGTCCGTTAGAGGTAAAGAAGAACCCACGATATATATCAGGAGATTTATCTGGGAAAGCTGGAATAGAATTGCAATATGAAAATGAATTACGCGGTAAAAAAGGAGTCAAGCATTTTATAAGAGATCATTATGGCCGAGCCAAAGAATCTTATGAGAATGGAAGATATGATACCATACCAGAAACCGGTGCAGATTTAACCGTAACCCTAGATAATGATTTACAAGCCTATGCAGAATTATTGATGCAAAATAAGCGTGGTGGGATCGTTGCTATTGAACCTAAAACCGGTGAGATTCTTACTCTTGTGACGGCACCTTATTATGATCCAGCACTATTAATGGGTCGTGATCGCTCAAAAAATTCAGTACTCATATTTAATGATACCGTTAAAAAACCAGGAATTAATCGTGCGCTACAAGCTGAGTATGCTCCAGGTTCTCCTTTCAAAGTAATTAATGCTTTAGTAGGATTACAAGAAGGCGTGATTACCACTACTGAAAAATTAACCTGTAGACATGGATATGATTATGGAGGTAGAAAGCCGCTAGGTTGTCACAGTCACAAATCACCACTCGCACTTGATACGGGAATATCAGAATCTTGTAATGCTTATTTTGCCCAAGTGTACAGAAGAATTATAGAAAAAGCCGATACTCCAGAGCAAGGAATGGATAATTGGAATAAACATGTGACAAGTTTTGGACTAGGGAATTATTTGGGATACGATCTTCCAGTAGGTAAAAAAGGCTTGATACCTAATGGGAAATATTACAGCGATAGGTATAAATATAAATGGTACGCACCTACGACTATATCAAACGCCATAGGTCAAGGTGAAGTGATTACTACACCTATCCAACTCGCAAATATGACTGCCGCTATAGCAAACAGAGGTTATTTCTATAGGCCACATATTATAAAAGCTATAAATGGAGTGCCTATCGATAATCCTGATTATACGGTAAAAAATTATACTACAGTAGAAGCTAAACATTTTGAACCAGTAGTTGAAGGTATGACCTCAGTTTACACGACAGGAACGGCAAAATATGCTAAAATTCCAGGTGTAGAAATTTGTGGTAAAACAGGAACAGTAGAAAATTTCATGAAGATAGATGGTAAGAAAACACAGCTTACAGATCACTCGGTTTTTATAGCTTTTGCTCCTAAGGATGATCCACAAATAGCGATTGCCGTTTTTGTGGAAAATGGATATTGGGGTTCTCGATACGCCGCAAAAATCGCTAGTTTAATGATTGAAAAGCACATTAAAGGCGAGATCACACGCAAGGATTTAGAAACTTATCTATTGACTCATAGTCTGGAATATGAATATGAGAAACCTTATAGTGGTGAACCATTTGAAATTAATCCTAGAGTAGATCAAGGATTAATTCAACCTGAAGTAAAAGCACAACCTGAGTCTAATACTCTAAAACCTTAACATGGGAATAGGAGATAAGCCAAGGTTTGATTTGTACATCATTCTCATCTATGCAACACTCATCTTTATAGGTTGGATAAGCATATACTCTGCTGCGCAGGTTACAGAATATGGGAGCATTTTTGACATGGATGAATTGTATGGAAAGCAAATCGTCTGGATAGGACTTGCTTTTCTCATCGTTGTGTTTATACTGGCCATGGATGTCAAGTTTTTTGAACGATTCGGTAGTATTATTTATATTATTTCCCTGCTTTCTTTGTTAGGATTATTTGTTTTTGGTAAAGAAATTAATGGTGCAAAATCATGGTATTCCATAGGCAGTATGACCTTACAGCCTAGCGAGTTTGCAAAAGCAGCCACAGCACTTGCCGTCTCAAAATTCTTGAGCGGTATTAATATCTCATTAAAAAACACTAAAGATTTACTAATAGTAGGACTCATCATTGCACTGCCTGCTTTATTTATAATTCCGCAGCCCGATCCTGGTAGTGCACTTGTTTATGGCGCATTTTTCTTTGCCTTACATCGAGAAGGATTATCGCTTTGGTATCTCAGTTTAGTGCTCGTTGCCGTTGGATTATTTTTAGGAACGCTGCTTTTAGGAAATTGGTGGATTGCAGTAATAATTACAGTTGTAATGGTTGTGTTGTATATGCTTTCGCGAAAGCGAAGACACAAACAAAGATTACCCAAACCTAGAATAGCTTTATTTTTAATCATCTCAGGACTATGTGTGCTGTATTCACTTTCAACAAATTATATTTTTAATAATTTACTGGAGGATCGTCACAGAAATCGTATCGACATCGTGCTGGGTAGAGTGGAAGATAATCAAGGAGTAGGATATAACATCAATCAAAGTGTGATTGCTGTAGGTAGTGGTGGTTTTACAGGAAAAGGCTTGCTAGAAGGAACCCAAACTCAAGGTGGTTTTGTGCCAGAGCAAGAAACTGATTTTATCTACAGCGCTATAGGAGAAGAATGGGGCTTTATGGGTGCTGGACTGGTGATCATTTTATTCATGGCACTGAGTTACCGCCTTATTATTATGGCAGAGCGACAGCGCAATCAATTTGCACGCATTTATGGTTATAGCGTCGCTGGAATTTTCTTCATTCACTTTTTTGTGAATATAGGAATGGTACTAGGTCTATTGCCTACGGTGGGAATACCGCTTCCTTTTATGAGTTATGGTGGTAGTGGATTATGGGGTTTTACTATTTTACTTTTCATTTTTGTGAAGCTTGACGGTCATAGAATGAGCTATGAGCATTAATAAGATCGCATGAAATTTTTAAGAGCGGCAGCACATATCTTCATTGTTGTTTTGTTGACACTTATCACTCAAGTAGGAGGATTCATTTGGATTGCAGTATTCGGTTATTTTAAATATCGTAACTCAGAGTGGAAGCTGTGGAAAAGGTTTACTGCTTATCTTCTAATTTATGTTTTTTGTGTCTTCACGATTGTTCCATTTACGGCTGCGCTAGGGAATCGCAAAATGCTTCCTGTGTATCATGAAACCATACAGCCCCATAATTTAGGATACGTGTTGTTATGCCGCAATTATGTGCGCAATGATTTGTACAATGTTCTTGAAGATGTTTCTGGAGTCTATAAGCTATCTCCAGATCATGGAATGAAAATAGTCTATCTAGACGCTGGTTTTCCATTTATAGATGGTTTTCCATTGCTGCCACATTTAAGTCATAATGATGGAAGGAAAATAGATGTTGCCTTTGTCTATAAAGATGCCAGCGGAGTCTCTCATAATAATCCTAATCCTTCCTTAACAGGTTACGGAATTTATGAAGCACCACAAGAAAACGAAATCAATCAAACTCAAATTTGTGAAGATGCTGGATACTGGCAATATGGTTATGCAGGTTATTTAGGAATCCAAGTAGATAAAACACTGAGTTTAAATCAAGCTCAAACTAAAATACTTATTGAAAATATACAGTCCCATAGTAAAGTGCAAAAGGTCTTTATAGAACCGCACCTTATCAAAAGGTTAGGAATTAGAAATATAAAATCTAAATTGAGATTCCATGGCTGTCACGCTGTGAGGCATGATGATCATATTCATTTTCAGGTGAATCCTTAATTAGGAATTACCAACCTTTACTACTACTAGAAGCTTCCATCTGGTTCTCAATATCATCAGGCAGCTGCGAGAAGAAATCTATTCCTGTTTGCTTTTCAATTTCATCTACTGAAGTTACATAATCGTATATAGGACTATTACTGGCTTGATGCGGCATTAAAAAAGCAAGCATTTTGCCATTACCACTTTCATCTTGTCTATAAATGATTTTATAAAAAGCAGATGGTACTGTGACGTTTTCAGTTCCTATTTCATCCATCTTTCCTTTAAAAACCGGACCGGTGACTATATAAAGTTCGTCATAGCGTTTTGCATAGTAACGAGTTTTTTGCTCTAAACGGTTCCATAAACCAGCATTAAATTCATGCTCCTGTGGGCTTATGTTTGACGTTAAAAATGTTTCTTCATATACTTTTTTACTGCCAGTACGATCTCCTGCTGGAACTAGATGACCGCGATCATAACCGCTTTTTTTATAGTTGCGCCAGTGAGCAGCACCTGTTTTTACTTTATCATCAACTTCAAAATAAGGTCTTTTAAAATCATTATTTGTGATGTCACTTTCCTTTAAAACGTGAGCCGTCCATTCTGCTTGCTCGTGTTTTTCATTGTAAGATAAACTGTAAGTGCTGTGATGAATCACCTGATTAGTAGAACTAGGTAAAAAGTCTTTGCGCGATAGTGGTTTAAAACCGTCGGCGTCTTGTTGTTGAGCAGTTTGATGGTCTTCTTGCTCTAGAATATGTTGAGAAACCTCTTCATTGCGTTGCGTTTCATAAAAATAAAAAACGACTGCAATGATGACTAGAAGAATTACATAAATGGACTTTTTCATAATTAAGTGGTTTTTACATCGAGCGCATCTCTAAGCGCATTTCCCAATAGCATAAATGCCATAACGAGCGTCATGATGGCTATTCCTGGCACGAGTGCAAGATAAGCCTTATCGAGAATGATGTACTGATAGTGGTCTTTTATCATGCTGCCCCAACTAGGCATAGGTGGTTGTGCGCCTATTCCTAGAAAACTTAAACCGCTTTCTATAAGAATCGCTGCGGCAAAGTTTGCTGCGCTTATCACAATAATAGGCGCCATAATATTAGGCAAAATGTGCTTGCTTATAATTCTATAATCATTAAATCCTAAAGCACGAGCTGCGGTGACGTATTGATATTCTTTTGCAACAATCATTTGGCCGCGCACGACACGAGCCACTTCTACCCACATAGTTAATCCTACAGCAATGAAAACGGTAAAAAATCCTTTTTCCAGCGCAATACTAATAGCAATCACCATTAATAAAGTAGGAATAGACCAAGTTACATTAATCAACCACATGATGATATTATCGATCACACCGCCAAAATATCCCGCAATCGCACCCAGCGCAATACCTATAACTAACGAAATAAAAACAGCTACAAAACCTATAGAAATACTTATTCTAGCGCCTATCATCATACGACTGAGAAGATCACGACCGTATTTATCTGTTCCTAGTAAGAAAGTTTTTTGCGTGGTGTAGCTTTCGCGAAAGCGAGATAATTCCATCCCAGCTATTCCATTCATTTTTACAGGCCGAAACTCCAGTGCGTTTCCATCTACGTCATAAGGTCTGTAGAAAATGGAACCGTTTTCCTGCTTCAAATCGGCAAAGGGAATTTCCTCTACTTGTGCTTTTTTTCCATTCCACCAGTCCATGAATTGTGCAGGTTCATCGCTTATGGGAAGTTGCAGCATATCCACTTTAAAACCTGGAGGTTGTGAGAGGATAGAAAGATGCATTTGGTTTGCGTTCTGTGTATCATCGGGTGCGATGAGGTAGGCAAACAATGCAATAAGTGCATAAATAAGAATCACACTTAAACTCAAAACGCCCCAAAAATTCCGCTTGAATTTTTGGAGCGCTAGAGTCGTTAATGATGCCGATTTATGTGACATTAATTTTTAATAGTGGAAACTCCTGAGTTTTGAATGTTAGACATTTTCAAATCTTTGAGTACGTTAATTGCTTCGGCAAGATACACATCTTGTGAAAGATTCTTGTGCCAGCGTTCACGCTTTTGTCCTAGTAAAGTGTCAGTCACGATTAATTTCTTTTCATAGTCCACATATTCAAAAGAAAGATCGTTTTTATATTCCTCAAGTTTTTTAAACTGTTCAGTTTCTTTTTCAAGACGCTCTAGGCGTTCTTTATAATCTTCATAGTTAAGAGGAATTACATTCTCCTCACGTTGCTCGCTCATCCATTTTGCGTTCAAATCTATGAGGCTAAAAGTCTCGTTTGAGGCGATACGCGCTTGAGATTTTGCAATGGTAGTGTTATAATCTATGTACTTATTATACTTAGAATAAGAAGCTGCTGGAATCTCATCATAAGGTAATGGGAATTCTTCATCGCGTTCTCCTATTTCTATGTAAGTATAACGATCTGGAGTAACTATATCACTTTTTACGCCTTCTAATTGTGTGCTTTTACCGTTGATACGATAGAATTTTTGAGTAGTTAATTTAATGGCACCTAGATCTCCTAGGTCTCCATTTCTTACCCATCTATTCAAGTCTTCAAAATTCTGTACAGTTCCTTTTCCAAAAGTCTGTTTGGAACCTATAATTACAGCTCTTTCATAATCTTGTAACGCCGCTGCAAGAATCTCAGATGCACTAGCAGATAGTTCATTTACCATTATTACTAACGGTCCATCCCAGATTATACTAGAATCAGTATCGCTATAGGTTTGCGTTTTATGATTTTTAAGGGCGACTTGAACAACTGGTCCTTCTTCAATAAATAAGCCTGCCATCTCTATGACTTCTCTTAAAGATCCACCACCATTATTACGCAAGTCTAGTACAAGACCTTCCATGCCTTGAGCTTTTAAGCGTTCTATTTCTTTCTTAATATCGTCACCAGATGCTCTACCGTTTCTATTTTCCATGTCAAAATAGAATTTAGGTAGATTGATCAAGCCATAATTAATGCTTCCAGCTGGATCCTTAACAATAACCGACTTAGCAAAAGTTTCTTCAATCTCTACGATGTCTCTCGTTAACGTAATGTCCTCTATTGTTCCATCTACACGTTTGAGAGTAAGAATAACATTGCTGCCTTTAGGGCCTTTAATCAAATCCACAGCATCACCTATACGCATTCCCACTATACTTGTAGCAACGGTATCATTTTGCTGTGCGACTTTCATAATAATATCACCTACTTCGAGCTCTTCACTGCGCCATGCTGGTCCACCAGATATGATCTCTACAACTTTGATGTAATCCATCTTCTTTTGCAATCGAGCTCCTATTCCTTCTAACTTTCCACTCATAGCGGTATCAAAACGATCTTTAGTTTGTGGTGCTAAGTAACTAGTATGAGGATCAAAATAAGTTAAAATGCTATTCAAGTAAAAAGAAAAATAATCCATGCGCTCGATATCTTTATTGAGGTCAAAATTTTCCTCCATAGAACGCTTTACTTCATCACGCACATCTTTTTCGATATCAGTTGTGCTTTTCTTTTCGGCTGCTGGTTTGTCTTTTTGTTCTTCTAACTTATCGTAGTAATTGCTTAATGCGCTAAATTTTAAGAGTTTGCGCCAGTGTTCTTTAAGTTCTTCTGTATTTTTTGCGTACGGGATATTTTCATAATCCGTATTCATCATTTCTCCTTTTTTGTAGAAATCGAAAGGTTCCTTAATTACACTTGTAAATATCTTCTCAGACTCACCGCGTCTTTTTTCAAGACGTTCATAAGCTAGTGTGAATAGGTCCACTTTGCTATCTCTAATCTCATCATCTAGTAAAAGTTCGTAGGTAGCAAACTCATCATAGTCAGATTGTAAAAAATATCTTTTTGCAGGATCTAGATCATTTATAAAGTTTTTAAATACTTTTTTAGAGAAATCATCTGTAAGTTGAGCTGGGGAATAATGATTACGTTCCAGTACATGAGATATTAAATTGATAAGCAATTCCTCTTTATCCTTATCACCTGGATCTATATCGTTAGTAAAACTGCAACTTGCTGTCGCTGCAAATAAGACTAATATGGCTATCGCCACGTTATTTTTAATAAAATTCATAACTGTGTTCATTTGTCTTTTCTAATATGTAAAAATCGTGCCACTTTATATCGCACAATGTAATACAAGAGTTTCACTTCCTATTGCTAATTTACTTAATTTTAACCTCGTTAAAAATAATATGGAAAATAAAGAAAGACCACTTATTCTAGTGACTAATGATGACGGCATCACAGCGCCCGGAATAAGAATGCTTATAGAGGTAGCTAGAGAACTAGGTAATGTAGTTGTAGTCGCTCCAGACAGCCCACAGAGCGCCATGGGGCATGCTATTACCATTAATAATACTTTACACGTTAAAGAGTTTAAAGGGCACAATCACGATCATAAAGAATATACAACCAGTGGTACACCAGTGGATTGTGTGAAAATGGCAAGTCATGAAATTCTAGATCGCAAACCAGATTTATGCTTGAGCGGTATCAATCATGGTAGTAATAGCGCTATAAACGTTATTTACAGCGGTACGATGAGTGCAGCAGTAGAAGCTGGAATAGAAGGGATTCCTGCCATAGGTTTTTCATTATGCGACTATGACCACGATGCAGATTTTGACGCCGCACGACCACACATCAAGTCCATTATTGAAAATGTGATTAAAAACGGAATGGCACGTGGAGTGGTTTTTAATGTAAATATTCCTAAAGCCAAAAGAGAAGACATCAAAGGAATTAAAATATGCCGTCAGGCAAATGCGCACTGGGTAGAAGAATTTGATAAACGAACTAATCCTTATGGTAAAGATTATTACTGGTTAACGGGTAAGTTTGTAAATGAAGATAAAGGAGAAGATACTGATGAATGGGCACTCGCTCATAATTATATTTCTATAGTGCCTACACAATATGACCTAACGGCACATCATTATATAAGTGAATTAAATACATGGGATTTTGATAGCTAAAATGTTTAAAGGATTCCTCTTAGGAATCATCGCAAATTGTATAGGGATTTATTTATACGTTTATTTCTTTGCACCATATAGTTTTGAAACTATGATGGAAACAGCTGTGGAACAAGGTTATATGGGTGGACTCATCGGGCTAGGAGCGATTTTGAATTTGCTGTTGTTTTTCTTTTTCTTGACCACTAAGTTGTTTAAATTTAAAAAAGCAGCACAACCTTATGAGGCACGTGGAGTTTTAATGGCAACCATTCTTGCAGCACTCGCTGTTCTTTATTTTGAATTCTAGTTTATGAAGTATTATATCATAGTAGGTGAGGCGAGTGGTGATTTACACGGTGCAAATTTGATGAAATCGTTAAAAAAGCAAGATGCTCAAGCTCAGTTTCGTTTTTGGGGTGGTGATTTGATGGAAGCCGCAGGTGGCGAGCAAGTCATGCATTATAAAGAACGTGCTATTATGGGTTTCACTGAAGTGATTAAAAAACTAGGAACAGCACTTAAGAATATTAAATACTGTAAAGAGGATATTACTCGATATCAACCAGACGCGCTTATCTTCATGGATTACTCAGGTTTTAACTTGCGCATCGCAAAATGGGCAAAACCTCAAGGATTCAATACTCATTATTATATTAGTCCGCAAGTATGGGCATCTCGTGAGAGTCGTGTAAAAACTATCAAGGCAAACATCAACCACATGTATGTGATACTGCCGTTTGTGAAAGATTTCTATGAGCAAAAACATAATTATCCGGTAGATTTTGTAGGTCATCCTATCATAGATGCTATCAAGCAACATGAGCAAGTAAATCACGAGGAATTCTTAAAAGAACACAACTTAGACGACAGACCATTAATCGCTCTATTACCAGGAAGTCGCAAACAAGAAATCAGTAAAATGCTGGGCGTGATGTTACAAATGGTAGAGCAATATCCCGATTATCAATTTTTAATTGCAGGTTCTCCAGGTCAGGACGAGAGTTTCTATAAACCATTTTTAAAGGAAAATGTGACGCTGGTCATGAACCGCACTTATGACGTGTTGAGTTTGTCACACGCGGCACTGGTCACCTCAGGAACGGCAACACTAGAAACGGCGCTATTTAAAATCCCGCAAGTGGTGTGTTATAAAGGTAGCTCAATCTCTTATCGCATTGCAAAAATGATTATCAAACTCGATTACATTTCGCTCGTGAACCTCATTATGGATAAAATGGTCGTGACGGAGCTTATTCAAACAGATTTCAACGTCACAAATCTTAAGAAAGAACTGGATTTGATACTCAACCCTACGCAACGCAACCGCATTTTTGCCGACTACTATGAACTCGAGAAACGTCTCGGTGGAGTAGGTGCCAGTGATAAAGTCGCTTCGTTAATAATTAAAAATTCACAGAAGTAGTATGATTTTTATGAACACGCTTTCGCGAAAGCGTAATTCCAAAACCTTAATTAAAAGAACCATCGTAGCCGTTTTTACCAGTTTATTGCTACTGGGAAATACTTCTTGCAAAAGCTCAAAACCTAGAATTGCTACCACTAAAAAGGAAGCAGCAAAACGCTATCCTAGTAGAACCTACAAACCATCGAGCAGTAGTAACGGAACTACAGTAGTCAAAGATAAACGTACATCTTCAACACCTACGACTGTAGAAAATGATAAAACTACAGACGCTCCATTTGTAAAAGAGGTCATAGAAACGGCAATGAGTTATGAAGGAACTCGATACAAATATGGAGGATCTTCTAAAAAAGGAATGGACTGCAGTGGATTGATCCATGTGTCTTTTCTTGAGGCTGGGAAAAGTGTGCCACGCACGAGTTCTAGTTTGTTCAATGCTGCAAAACCAGTGAGTTTTAATAAGATTGAAAAAGGTGATTTACTGTTTTTTGCCACTGGTAAAAATAAGACTAGAGTCAATCACGTAGGTCTCGTAGTAAACACCACAGCTGCCGAAGTCAGCTTCATACACGCCAGTACATCACGTGGCGTCATGGTATCTACGATGAATGAAGGTTACTGGTTGAACGCATATTTGAGCGCTGGAAGATTGGATTAATTAGCTTAACTTCATCACATGAAGTGGTTAGGTTATCCTATTTACAGGTTACTCTTTGCATACATTTTAGGAATTGTCATATGTTATTTCCTAGAATTACAAATCCGTTATGTCTTGTGGATTTTAGTGGTTTCTACTCTTTTCATTTTGGGTTCCATCGCATTCAGCCGCAGAATTTTCTTGCTGAAGTTGGTTTTTAGTATTTCTGCCTTAATATTCTTCTGCTCGATGGGATATTTAAACTTGAGTAGTAAAAATCCTGTTTACAAAGAACTACACTTTACTAATCATATTACTGCAGCTCAAGAACAGCTTATCACTTTTAAGCTCACAGACCAGCTACATCCTAATGCTTATAATGAACGTTTTTATGCCGAATTATCGCAGCTCGATGGAAATACTGTAACTGGAAAAGCACTAATTCTTTTTAAAAAGTCTGATAGTGTTTCTCATCAATTAGGTGATGAGCTCACCGTTTATGATGACATCAGTAATGCAAGTGATGAACGTAATCCAGGAGATTTTAATTATAAGGAATATCTTGAGTTAATTGATGTTTATGGACAAATCTATGTAGATGAGAACCAAATCTTAAAAGTCACGAGTGATAGCGAGAAAACTTGGATTATAGGGTTACGTGAACATTTAATGATGGCACTTGAAAAGTCGGGCTTGAAAGAAAAACCGCTAGGTATGATTCAAGCGTTGATTCTAGGGCAGCGTAATAATGTGGACGAAACTGTAACACAAAGCTTCAGAGATGCTGGGGTGATTCACATCCTGGCATTAAGTGGTTTGCATGTAGGTATCATTTTATTGATTTTGAGAAGACTCACTAGTTGGTTGAAGAGATTCAAGTATGGCAACTGGATTCAGAGTGCGGTGATTATTGTGTTGTTATGGATATTTGCTTTACTTACGGGTATGTCTCCGTCCATTTTAAGAGCAGTAACTATGTTTTCTTTCATTGCGATTGGAATGAATGTGAAACGTAAGACTTCTATTTTTCACAGCTTGGCATTATCGGCTTTTGTATTGTTGATTATTAATCCTAAGTTATTATTTCATGTAGGTTTTCAATTGAGTTACACGGCGGTTATAGCGATTGTTTTAATTCAGCCCATAATTTATAATGTCATTAAACGACCACGCTGGAAAGCTGTTGATTATTTTTGGCAAATCTTTACCGTAACGCTAGCGGCTCAAATAGGTGTTGCACCACTGAGTTTGTTTTATTTCCATCAGTTTCCTGGGCTGTTTTTATTAGGAAATATGCTGTTGTTACCGGTATTACCATTGATTATTGGGTTATCAATTGCTTTATTGGTCTTTCTACTTATAGGAATCCCAAGTGGTTTGCTCGTAGAAGTACTTAATAGAAGTCTGGAATGGATTATTAAAGTGGTTGAAGGAATCAGTTCTTATGATCAGTTTATAATTAAAAACGTTTATTTAGATCAAATAGAATTACTATTCATTTACTTATTTCTGTTAGGTATCTCACTCTTTTTTTATCGATCAGTACGCAAGAGTAGAAGAGAACGCGTCCTATTGAGAAAGCCAGGTTATAATTTTCATATAGCGATACTGGCATTAATTGCTTTTATAGGTTTTCAGTCCTTTAAAAAGTTGAAACATAATACAGAGCAATTTGTTATTATGCATCAAGCATCGGGAAGTGTGATGAGTTTAAGTAATAAAGATGAGGTGCAACTACTGGTCGATTTTCATACTATCGATTCTCTGAGGTTTCAATCCAGTTTGGAACGCATCAAGTCATCAACCATTCATAGAGGTAAAACGATTACAGTTGATTCATTATGGAACAAAGTCAATTTTGCAAATCAGGAAATAGTGATTATTGATGAATCTGGAATAATACCTCTAGAAACTAAAGCATCGCTAGTGTTGCTTTCACACTCACCACAACTACATCTCGATAAAGTAATTACCGCTCTAGAACCACAAATCATCATTGCTGATGGTTCTAACTACCGCACTTACGTAAATAGATGGAAAGCAACTTGTGAAAAGCGTGGTATAACTTTTCTAAGCACTTATGATAAAGGTGCTATTACTCTGAATCGCCTTGAAGTAGGTACTCAAAATTAGCTTGATAGTCTGCCCATTTTTTTCCGGTATTAATGGATTTATAGGTCTCGTCGGCTAGCATGGTGATGTATATCTCTAGTTTTTTAGGTCCCATTTTTCCAGGAACTGGATTGATAATGCGTCCTGTTTCATCAAAAAATACTAGAGTAGGATACTCAAAAATGCGCATGAAACCTGCAAACTCATGTTGTGAGTTTTTATAGCGTTCTTTCATAGGATTACTATAAGTAGCTCCTTTGTAATTAATGGTTTCAATGCCTTCTACATCAAATTTTACAGGATAGTAGTTTTTATTAATAAAAGCAGAAATTGCTGGTTTGTCAAAGGCATGTTTTTCCATCCATTTGCAATTTGGACATGTATTTGTATAAGCTTTAAGTAATATCTTTTTAGGCTCTTTTTTTTGGGCAGCAAGTGCTTCATCCATAGTCATCCAATTCACTTGCGCTGTGGCAAATGAAGTGATGAACAACATCATAACGACCATCCATTTCATAGTATTCCTTTTTTGGAATTTCAAGGTAACAAAAAACGCACCGAAGTGGTGCGTTTTTTATAAAATATTAAGGGATTATCGATTATCTGATACCGTGCATCATTTTTACAAGTAATCTACTTATCGCTAGCATAATAAATCCTGCGGCGATAGGAATGATTGTAAAAATCATAAAGAATGTTGCCATTCCATAGTCTTCTACAATTGGATCGATATAACGACCTGTAAGACCAGCAGCAGTATTTGCTATAAAGTTTGCAACAAACCATATACCGAACATTAATCCAACTAATTTTCCTGGAGAAAGCTTACTTACATAAGACAATCCTACTGGAGATACACATAACTCTCCTAAAGTGTGGAATAAGTAAGCAAGAATTAAGAATATCATACTTACAGATGCAGTTTTTGCTCCTAACGGAATTCCCATAGAACCAAATGCTAAAATTCCGAAACCAATACCTAATAGAATTAATCCAATTGCAAATTTAACAGGACCAGATGGATTCAATTTGCTTTCCCATAACTTAGAGAAAAGTGGTGCAAATGCTATGATAAAGAATGAGTTTAAAATACCAAACCATGAAGCTGGAACTTCAGGTGCTGGATCAGTAAACTGTCGGTAAAGCATCCATATCACGATTGCCCAAATAATTACAAAACTTAGTGCCAGTAAAATATTTGATAATCCAAATTTTGAGAAAGTTTGCTTGAATAACAATGCCAACACCCATGTGATAATAATCATAGGAATCACGGTAAGAAGCGTGTTGAATATTTTAAATATTAATGCACCATCACCTTCAAGAACTCTGTCTGTATAGTCTGCAGCAAAAATGGTCATAGATCCACCTGCTTGTTCAAACGCCCACCAGAAAAATATAGTAAAGAACGCTAAAACACCAATTACTATCAATCGATCAGAGACTACCTTAGATTTTTTAGCTTCATCTATAGTGTCTTCTATCGCATCTTCGGTTTCTTCTATTGCTTCTTCCATTGCATCATCAAAATCTTCAGCATCTTTAGGAGAAAGTCCGATTTTACCAAATATTTCTTGCGCAAAGAAAAATTGTAACATTCCTACAAACATGAAGATACCTGCGAGACCAAATCCATAATGCCATCCCACCGTTTCTCCGATATATCCACAAAGTAGAATACCTAGAAAGGCTCCTGCATTAATTCCCATATAAAATATAGTGTAACCTGCATCTTTTTCTTTGTCTTCAGTTTTGTAAAGCTTTCCTACCATAGAAGAAATATTGGGCTTGAACATTCCGTTACCTATAATAAGTAAAACTAGACCTAGATAGAAGAAAGTTCCTGTAAGTCCTTCTAAAGCCATAGAAGCATGCCCTAAAGTCATCAAAAGAGCTCCTATTACAACAGCTTTACGATAACCTGTAATCTTATCAGCTATTAATCCACCAAATATTGGGGTAACATAAACTAGCCCGGTGTAAAAAGCATAAAGAGTTAATGCATCTGCTCGGTCCCAGCCCCAACCTTCGTCAAAAACTGATGCTACTAAGAAAAGTACAAGTAACGCTCTCATTCCATAGTATGAGAAGCGTTCCCACATCTCTGTGAAGAAAAGAACAAAGAGTCCTGACGGGTGTCCTAGAACTGTTTTCTGGTTCGTTAGCGAACCACCAAATTTATATTCCATTTGATTATTTAATTAAGGTTAGTGAATTTTAAAGATTATCGTGAATAAAGTCGGTCATTTTATTGAATAAATGGATGCGTGTATTGCCTCCATAGATTCCGTGATTTTTGTCTGGATAAATCGCCCAGTTAAATTGCTTGTTTGCTTGTACAAGTGCTTCTACCATGCGCATGGTGTTTTGCACGTGTACATTATCGTCTGCGCTACCGTGTATGAGTAAGTACTTTCCTTTAAGCTTATCTACGTGACTCATAGGGCTGTTCTCATCATATCCACTTGCATTTTCTTGTGGAGTAGTCATGTAACGTTCTGTATAAATGGTATCATAGAATCTCCATGAAGTTACTGGCGCAACCGCTATCGCGGTACTAAAAGTATCATTTCCTTGAAGTATACAATTTGAACTCATAAATCCTCCATAAGACCAACCCCATATTCCTATACGTGAACTATCGATATAATCCATAGCGCCCATTTTTTTAGCAACGGCTATTTGATCTTCTACTTCATATTTACCGAGCTCTTTTTGTGTCATTTTCTTAAAATCGGCTCCTTTGTAACCTGTACCACGTCCATCGACACAAATCACCACATAACCATCGTTGGCTAGCATACTATGCCAGTAGTCATTTGCTCCATACCAGCGATTAGCCACTTGTTGAGAACCTGGACCACTGTATTGAAACATCAATAGCGGATATTCCTTTTTTGGATCAAAATCTGCTGGTTTCATAGTCCACATGTTCAAGTCATTTCCATTCACATTAATAGTAGAAAATTCTTTTTGAGCAAATTTGTAATCTTTTAATTTATCTAATAAACCACTGTTGTTTTGAATTTCTCTAACCTGATTTCCTTTTTTAGAATCGTGTAAAGTATACACTGGTGGAGTAGTAGCACTCGAATAAGTATTTATAAAGTAACTAAAATCACTACTGAAAGAAGCACTGTTTGAACCGATTCTGTTAGATAATTTTTTCTTCTTTTTACCTTTTAAAGATATTGAGTAAATCCCACGGTTAATGCTTCCGTCCTCTGTGCTTTGATAGAAAATACGCTTGTTTTTAGCATCATAGCCGTAGTAAGAAGTGACATCCCAGTTACCGCTGGTGATTTGTTTTTTCTCGTTACCATTTGCATCATAGTGGTAAATATGTCTCCAGTTATCTTTTTCACTGGTCCATAAAAAACTACCGTCTTCTAGGAACGTTAAATCATCGGTTACATCTACATAAGCTTTGTCTTTCTCAGTAAAAGCGATTTTTGCATTACCAGATCGATCTACATAATAGAAGTCAAGCACATCTTGGTGTCTGTTCAATACTTGAGCAGCCAGTTTCCCATTAGGCGAATAATTTATTCGAGCGATGTAAAACTCTTCTTTACGATTCAGATTGATTTCATTACGTTTTCGCGTAAGCAAGTCATACACATGCAATCCTACAACTGCGTTCTTTTCACCAGCTTTAGGGTATTTAAAAACGTCTTGCTTTTGATACAATCCACTGCCATAAACATCCATAGAAAATTCTGGAACCTCACTCTCGTCAAAAGAGATAAAAGCGATTTGTTTACTATCTGGACTCCATTGATAAGCACGCACTATGGCAAATTCCTCCTCATAAACCCAGTCAGAAACTCCGTTAATCAATTTATTATCCACGCCATCATTAGTGACCTGAGTAGTTGCACCGGTAATTAAATCTTTATAATAAATGTTGTTTTCAAAAACATAAGCCACTTTTTTACCATCTGGAGAAAGTGCTGGACTGCGCACGAGTTCATCACTTACTAGTGTTAATTCCTTAGTATTCATGTCATACACATGCACTTTATCATAAGAACTGTATCTAAAGATTTGTTCGCTTTGTGAAACTATAAGCATTTGAGATTCGTCATCGCTTAACGTGTAAGAACGTATCGGCATTTTAAGATCGGCACTACTTACTAAGGTTCCTGTTTTCTCGCCAGTCGCATAGCTGTATTTATCAATTGTTTGAGTGCGGTCACGATTATAATTGAGAACGATGTACTCTTTACCGTTATTTAAAGATTCTAGAGATTGTAAACCAGCGGTACGAAACTCGCCTGTATAAATGTCCTCTACGGTAATATTTTCTTGAGCTATCATCACTGAACTGGTCAGTAAAAACAAAGCTGCAATAAGACTCTTCTTAATCATAAATGTTCAAAATGGGTTAAAGTATCAAGTATACAGAAAAAATAGCAAAAATCCCGCCGTTTATGCTATAATCCTTAAACAAGGATTAACGCTCGTAATTGTATCTTTGTCTCTTAAATATTTTTCAATGAATGTACCTGTAATCGGTTTTTCAAAACTCTCTAAAACAGAAAAAGTTAACTGGCTCGTTACTGCCTATTTTAATGGAGACACCACCGCTAGCGATATTATTACTCGATACTGGAATGATGATAAAAAACTGCAAGAACTGCATGACGGTTTCAGTGAAAACACGATTACTAACTACTACTTTCCCTTTGGACTGGCGCCTAATTTTCTCATAGACGATAAATTGGTCACTATTCCTATGGCAATCGAGGAAAGCTCGGTCGTTGCGGCGGCGAGTAAAGCGGCTAAATTTTGGCTAGAACGTGGTGGTTTTAAAACCCAAATTAAATCGACCATAAAATCGGGTCAGGTGCACTTAATGTATCACGGTTTGAATAGTGAGATGGAGGCGTTTTACGCTTTCGCGAAAGCGGACTTACTACAATCCATCCAGTCCATAAATGCCAGCATGAAAAAACGTGGCGGTGGATTACAGTCGCTCGAACTGGTGAACAAAACAGAAAATCTAGACGGTTACTACCAGTTGCACGCGACTTTTGAAACCAAAGATGCGATGGGTGCAAATTTCATCAACACCACACTGGAACAACTGGCGACTACGTTCAGAGAAAAAGCTACAGAATTTAAAGGATTTTCAAGCGATGCCCCAGAGGTGATTATGAGTATATTGAGTAATTATGTACCGCAATGTGTTGTAAATGTTTCGGTTTCTTGTAAAATTGATGAAATAGGAACGATAAATGGTGTAAGCGGTGCCGATTTTGCCCGCAAATTTACTCGTGCGGTGGACATTGCAACCGTGGAACCTTATCGTGCGGTGACGCATAACAAAGGAATCATGAACGGTATAGATGCTGTGGTGATAGCGACTGGTAACGATTTTAGAGCCGTAGAGGCTGGCGTGCATGCTTATGCATCTCGGGATGGACAGTATAGAAGTTTGACTCGTGCTCGTGTAGAGAATGACACTTTTACCTTTGAAGCAGATTTCCCTCTAGCCCTAGGAACCGTAGGCGGACTTACGTCGCTACATCCACTTTCTAAACTGGCGATGCGAATTTTAGGAAATCCCAGTGCCGAAGACTTAATGAAAGTAACCGCTGTTTGTGGACTAGCTCAGAATTTTGCGGCCTTACATTCTTTAGTGACGACAGGAATACAGGCAGGACATATGAAAATGCATATAGTCAACATGCTAGAGCAAATAGGAGCAAACGACGCCGAAAAAGCACAACTTAAACAAGCTTTTCAAGATAAAACACCGAGTTTTTCAGCATTACGTGAGACGCTGGATGGAATGAGGAAGAAGTAATAGAATATCTAAAGGGCACACTTAAGTCTGCATCTTGGGCATATAACAGGAATAAAAAAGATTGAATAAATCAAATCACATAAAAAAGTACACCGCTCACGGCAAGTTCCTTATCACAGGCGAATATGCCGTGCTGGATAATGTTCCAGCACTTGCTATTCCGTTACAATTGAATCAGCAGTTGGAAGTTAAAATAAGAGATGATAAAATGTTCTCTTGGAAAAGCTATGATGTAGATGGTAGTTTGTGGTTTGAAACTAAGCTTACACTAAGAGTTTTAGGTCTTGAGGTTATAAATTATGGAATCGATAACCTAGATGATAAGATGCTCCCTATTTATGGAGCAACTAGAATTGTGGCGATGGAAGGCGATGATTCTATTGCAATAAAGTTGGTTGAAATCTTAAGAAAAGCTATTGAATTAAACCCTAATGCAATTGAGAAAATAGCCACTGGGTTTGAGGCAGTCACTACACTTGATTTCAATCGTAAATATGGTATGGGGACAAGTTCGACCTTGATTTCGCTTGTTTCTCAATGGCTAGAATGTGATGCTTATGCATTGCAGTTTGAATGTTTTGGCGGTAGCGGATATGATATAGCTTGTGCTACGGCAGAGTGTGCGCTTATTTATAATTATAATAACGCTCAACCTACGGTGGAATTTCTCGATTGGAATCCAGCAGTTAAACATTCTATTTTCTTTATCTATCTCAATAAAAAACAAAATAGTAGAGACTCCATTGCACGTTTTAATAGTGCATTACTTACTGATGAATTAAGAACCGAATTGAGTGAGATGCCACAACGTTTTATAAAGGCTTCAAATAATTTGACAGATTTCAATACTCTTATTAATCGACACGAAGCTATTATCTCGAGTTTGATAGGACTTGAACCAGTGCAGCAAAAGCTTTTCCCTGATTATACGGGCGCGATAAAAAGTTTAGGTGGTTGGGGCGGCGATTTTATGATGTGTACTGGTGGAGTAGAGGAACGTAATTATTTTAAGTCTCGTGGTTATGAAGTCCTATTGGAATGGGATGAGGTTGTTGCCTGAACTTGAACATGAACCTGAACTCCAATCCGAATTGAAACTGATTACTTAATGTCGTTTTAATAAAGCACAATACTTAGTGCAGTCTTATAACCTAGGCTATCATAGTATATCTAACCGACTTCATTTTTGAAAATTAATGTACAAAAAAAACGCCGCTCAATGAGCGGCGTTTTTAATATGTGTAAGCTAGTTTCTAGTAGAACGTTGCTCTGTTGTCTGTTATTTCAACTGACTTCTTAAGTGCTTCTACAAGTTTAGAAGTTGCTTGGTTTGCTGTACGTTGTGCCACCTCATTTGCATCAGATCCATAGTTTCCTAAATCTGGTGCGTTTTCAATTGCTGTAACCTTTACTACAAATACACCTTTTTCACCTGCGATAGGCTTAGAAGTTGCTCCTTGCTCAAGACCAAATGCTGTTCCTACTACTTTAGGCTCTTCACCTACACCAGGAATAGTTGGGTTCTTACGATTAACAGATGTTGCTGCTCTTGCGTTTTGACCTTGTGCTGCTGCGATGTCATTAACGTCAGTGGCAGTAATTTTATCCATGATCATTTTTGCTTTCTTCTTGTTACGTAAGATAGGAGTAACAGTTGCACTAGCATCTTCGGCACTCATAAGTCCTTCTTCAGACTTTCTTGTTAACTGAACGATTACATAACCTTGTGACGTTTCAAAACGTTCTGTCTCACCTACATCTGTATTTTCTCTAAATGCCCATTGCACGATAGAGCGATTTCTTTGAAGACCTGGTAGATTTTCATCTAGAGCTTTTAAACTTTTAACTGGTTTTACCTCTAGTGAGAATTCTTTTGCTACTTCAGCAAAATCTTTATCTGCAACTCCTTGTTGGAATTTCTGTGCATTTGTGAATAGTTGCTTTCCAGTTGCCTTAGAAGCTTCTACTTTTTTAGCAACAGTTGCAATCTTAATCGCTTCACTAGGTGCTGCAGTATCTTCAATACGTATAATGTGGTAACCGAAAGAACTTTCGGCTATTCCTACTGTTCCTTTATCGTTTGAATATAAAAAGTCTCTATATCCTTTTGCAAGGCTTCTTCCGTTTCCAGAGCTCATCATCCATCCTAGATCTTCAGCTTTTGCAACTTCAGTGTTTTTATTGAAGTAATCCCATTGCGTTGCATATTTTTTACTGTTTTGACCAGTGATTGCAAACACAGAATCTGCTAATCTCTTAGCTTCTTCTTTAGTGCGAGTGGCTGCAGAACGCTCAGCTCCTGCATATGCAAAAAGAATGTGCTTGTTCTGTACACTATCCATTAACATCTTCTTGTCTTCAACACGTGCTATTTTTATATACTCACCATCTTCATAAGGTCCATAAGTCGCACCTTTTTCAAGATTTGCCATCGCTTTGGCAGCAGCAGGCAATTTAGAAGTTAAAACATAAGTTCCATCATAAGGAACGTCTGATTGTGCGTTTACAAATGTTTCGATATCTGTAACGCCTTCAAGTCCTTTATTAATTTCTGTTTTATTTGTGTTAGTATTAAACACTTCGTAGCTCGCAGGAAGGATTTTAGCTAGGTCAGCTTTCATCTTATCTTTATCTGCTTGAGATGCTTTATCTTCAAATACCACGTACTGGATATCACGTTGTGCTTGTGCCTTGTATTTTGATTCGTTTTTAGAAACGTAATCTGCAATTTCTGATTTAGAAACTTCAACAAGTGAATCTGCGATGCTTGTGTAAGGAATGTTTACAAACGTAAAGCTACGGTTATCATTTGCTAGACGGTATTCCATCTCTCCAGCAGCTTGCGTACCTATAATTCCAGACTTTAATAAGTTGAAGAATTGATTTTGCTTTGCTTGATCTGCAGCGTTATTTACGTCTTGTAACCATAACTGGTAGCGTTCTGGTTGATTGTTTTTCAAATCTGCCACAAATGTGTTCAACTTAATTTCAGAGAACTGTCCATTTTCATCTTGGAAAATAGGAGCATTTGCATACATAGTTGTGATTTGGTTTTTCACAGCCTCATCAGAAACTTCTATACCAGCTTCATCGATTTGCATCTTTAAAACGGCGTCTCTAACCTCTGCATCCCAAACGCTATTTACTGCTTGTACTGTTGATGTACCTGCACCACGTTGTTGCATAGTCGCTTCAACTCTACGTCCAAAAGCTTCTCTATCCAGCTCTGTACTTCCTACAGAACCTAGTGAAGACGCTTTTGCAGCACCGTTAGAGGTGAGCAAACCTTGAATAATAAATGCAAATAATGCAAGTGCAATTACTAGAATAAGGATCAATCCTTGTGATCTAATTTTACCTAATATGGCCATTGTAAATGGGTTTAATTTTAAAGTGTCGGCGAAAATAGTGTTTTCCCTGTAATAATTAAAGCTTAAAGTGTGCTTTATAGCAGTAAGTTGGGTGATAATTTTGCTTTCGCGAAAGCGTAATTAAAACGACCTACAGTCTTTAACGACTATTCTTTATCCAGAATCTCCATGTGGATAAGGTCAATCTTGTTATTTGAGGTCTCCAGAATGGTGAATTTATAATTCTCGATATGGACAATGTCGCCTTCCATGGGAATACCTTCTGTCTGGAAAACAATCAATCCACCTAAGGTTTCATACTGCTCATTATCTGGTAAATTGAGCTTGTAATTTTCATTAATACTATCTACCTCTAGTCGAGCACTGAATTTATACTCAGTTTCACTAATTTGTGTATCGATTAATGTGTCAGAATCATGCTCATCTTCAATCTCTCCAAAAAGTTCTTCAACGATGTCCTCTACAGTTATTAAACCAGAGGTTCCACCATATTCATCGAGTACGATGGCGATACTTTTACGGCGTTTCATGAGTAGATTCAAGACATCTTTGGCAAGCATGGTTTCAGGTACGTTAATGACGCTGCGAGTGATGTTTTTTAATTCTTCGGGATTTTTAAAAAGATCAAAACTGTGCACATAACCAGTAATGTCATCTATGGTTTCCTCGTGGATTAATATTTTAGAAAGTCCAGTATTTACAAATTTTTTATTGAGTTCCTTAAGGTCTATATCTTGTTGAACTGATATCATCTCTGTTCTAGGAACCATGACCTCGCGTGCTTTAACAGCTGAAAAATCTAGAGCGTTTTGAAATATTTGTATTTCAGTATCTACATCATCTTGTTCTTGTGAACTTTCCATTTGCTCAGTAATATAATTACCGAGCTCGATTTTTGAAAAAGAAAGCTGAATGTTATCACCGTCTGATTTAAAAAATATGCGCAAGAAATAATCTGAAATCTTAATACATATCCAGGAAATAGGGAAAAATAATACGTAAAATATATATGCAGGAACGGCTAGCAGTTTAAGTAACTCGTTAGAATATATTTGAAAAAATACTTTAGGTAAAAACTCAGCAGTTAGTAAAATTACTAGGGTAGATATAACCGTTTGTACTACAAGCTGTAAACCTTCAGTAAGGTCTAAATAAGGTATGATGAGTTGGTCTGTAACTAGATCACCCATATAGATTCCATAAACTACTAAGGCTATGCTGTTTCCTATGAGCATAGAGATAATAAACTTAGAAGGATGGATGGTAAGATTACGTAAAATGCGGCCTATAAAGTCTTCCTGGCGTTTTTCTAATTCTATGTGAATCTTATTTGAAGAAACATATGCGATCTCCATACCTGAGAAAAAGGCACTGAGTATAAGCATAGTTATAATAATGAGTACGCTGGTAATCATTATTGAGAATCGTCTTTTTTATTACGGTCTTCAAATTTACCTATGTACTTTTTTCTGAAGAAATACATAAAAATGACAAGAGCAGCCATAACCCATAAAAGGTAAGCCATGTTAGGATTGTCACTAAATTCATAGAATCCTCTTACTATAAAAAACCCAGCAAATAGTAGGTAAGCGTACTGAAAATATTTAAAGAATTTTGTCATTTTTTCAATGTTCTATAGAACTGATCGTTATTGTTACGCACTATGGTTTTACTTAAATCCTGGTTTGCATCTAGCATATCTCCAGTAGTTACTGCATTTTTAAGATTAGTCTTAAAGGAGTGATCTGTAAATATCCATTTAGCTTGTTGATCCCAGTATAATTGAGATCCGTTAAAAGTGTTTCCATCATGATCTACGATGGTCACATTTCCTTTCAAATCTACTAAATCTGAATCACTAAACATAATAGCATAGTCTGCAGTGATGTTAGTTTCTAGAACGCTATCGTTTTTATGTTCATAAACTATAACGTGAATTCCATCTGGGAACTCTGTGTAAGGATATGTGTCATTTGAAAAGTCTAGCATGGTCTCACCTTCCATTCTTACTTTAATGTAACCGCTGTCTGTATGCTTGAGAAGCATTTCTTTTACTTCACCTATAGGCTCGTTTGATGCTATTTGCATCTTTTGAATAGCCTTAAGGTTATCATCACATGATAAAACACAAATCACGGCCATGGCCGTGATCGTGATTTTTAATATGTGAATGAGTTGTTTCATTATGGTATTCTTACAGAATCTCCAACCCAACAGTTGAATCTAATAGTGTCACCAGAGTTGTAAGCTTTTTCCATGAAAATCTCAGATTTCTGTGGAGCGCGTCCTCTGTAACTTGCTGCTGTTTGACTAGCGTTTGATTTTAAACTTGCATCTACACTACCAGCTTTATCTGCGTAGCGAGCTGCTAACCAATTTACGGCTCTTTTCTCAAATGGAGTAGCTCCACAGCTGTTTGCACTACTAGCTATCATCGCAGCGATTCTTAAATATGGTGCGCCAAAAGAAGGTTTTGCAGCATTTGCAGCGAGGTACTCTTTTTTAGCATTTCCATACTGACCTTTTCCTTTATAAATCTCACCTTTCTTAAAGTGAATTTTAGATTTAGTATTATTATCTGCTCCTAGAGATATAGCTTGATCCCAGTACTGGAACTTCTCAGACTCAGACGTTGCGATGTTTCCTAAACCATAAGCTGTTTTCCAGCTAGGCTTTAAAACGTGCAATGCTTTAACTGATCTTACATATAATGGAGCGTCTGTACAATCTTTACCTTGTAATCTTCTCAATACATTGCTCAACCATTTCTCGTCGCTTTGCTTAGTATTAAAATCTTGCTCATATAAAGGAATTAACTTATCACAATCTGCAAGTTGACCTAGTGTACCGTTTACACTTTTCATAACGATGTTATAGTTCTTCAAGTTCTTCTCTTGATTCTCTATGTTCTTTTCTTCTTGCTCTGTAATAGAACCTTCAGTTTCTTTTTTATCCATTAATTCCTGGATAACTTTAGAACGCTCATCCTGTACTTCTTCAATTCTTTGAGTCAATCCATCATAGGTATCAAAAAGTTTTTGAAGGTCAACATTGTTGGATTTGTATTCTTTCTCAGCTAACTTGAAGTAAGTGATCATCCCATTAGGGTCTGTGAAGTTATCTGCATCTTTAGTAAATACATCTTCTAGCATTAAGTATTGCTCAGTTTGTGTTCCTAAACCGTACTTATACATTTTACTTGCAAGTTCAACCTTTTTCTTACTTACGTTTACTGCAGTAGGGAATAAGTTAATCTGACCATTAAGCATATCGATAAGTCCTTGAGCGTTATCTTCTTTTACACCTATCTTTTTTCTAAGGCGGTGTTCATAGATAAGTTCACCATATTGATAAATGGCTGCGCTAGTTCTAGGGCATTTTGCAACAAGATCGTTTAATTGTTTATAAGCTTCGTCGTAGTTTTTTGCTTTTGCATTTTCTGCAAATATGCTTAACATGACGTTACAATCTCCTGCTTCTTGCGCTTTCGCGAAAGCGATACTGATAACAGCGATTAAGGTTAAGAATGTAGTTTTAAGGTTCATAATGCTAGATTTATAGTTCTTAATTATATTTTCTTTTCTGGAACCATCTATCATTAAGTGATAATCCCAACGAGATGCTAAAGAAATTCTCTTTAACTAAACCGCTTGAAGTAGTTCCACGTTGCCCTAATTCAAAACCAATGTTTGCATTTGAAAAGGCGCTAGTTTGTCCTACTGGTATACCTATTCCAAAAGATATGCCAAACTCTGTAATGTCTTCTCCATTGAGTTGAAGACCTGTTTCCTCATAGCGCATTCCACCACGGTAAGTTGCTCTACTCCAGTAGCTAGAGATGCTATTGTAGTTAGGGATGAAGTATCCACCAAATTTATATGAAGTAGCATCTGTGAAAGTTGCGTTTGATGGTGAGAAAGTTCTATTAGTAGTACTGCTGGTTCCTTGAAGCGTATATTCTGCCGCGGCAAACCATTTTAATCGTTCTCCAAAACCTAATCCTAATGTAATCTCTGATGGTAATTTAAATTTTTCACGAGGAACGTCAAATTCCTCAGAGTCTATAATAAATTCACTGTTACCACTACCTAAAGTTATTCTGGATAGTGTTCTACTATTATCTCCTGTTATATCACTTTCAGGAGAAAAGGTAGCACTTGCCTGGATTTCATATTTATCATTCAAGTCACCTGCATAGTGAAGTCCAAAGTTGTAAGAAACTCCACTGAAGTCAGTTTCATTAAATTCATTTGAACCGTATTGAACATTAGAAAATACGACACTTGATGAATTTGTCTCTTGACCAAAATTGTAGCGAACCTCTCCACCAATATTAAAGCCTTTTGCAATTTGATAACCGAAACCAAAATAAGCTCTATTTAAACTTCCTTCACCTTCAAAGTTGGTGTAAATATCATCATCTAGGGTTCCTAATTTATATCCTACAGATTGGAAAGGAATTAATCCAAATCCAAATGCAGCTTTTCTACTCACAGGAATCCCTACGCTTACATACTCAATAGTGGTATTGTCATAGGTTTCTTTTTCTGTAGCAGTCTCTGCCCAAGTTTCAGTGTGGACTGCACCTACTGTGTAAGTGGTAAGTCTTAAATTACCGTAAGCGGCAGGATTAAGTAAGTTCAGGTGAATACTATCACTATAGGTGCGTATTCCACCCATACTGCGATTTTCTATCGTGCCTTTAAATGTTTGCTGTCCTAATCCAAAGAAGGAGTAAGGAGACGAAGTACGTTGTTGCGCAATACCTGTAAAGCAAGTAAATGCTACTAAAACGATTAAAATACTTCTTATCATATTTCTTTATTAAAATGGTATAAATAATAGATGCCGTATAGCATCAAAAAAGGCGTGGCAAAGAAACGGCTTTTTAGTTGAGTTGACAACACTTGAGCATCTCCACCGGTCATAAAAACCTGTATGTCTTTATTTTTTTTACGATACTGTTTAATGCATCCTTTTATTTCTTGAGATAAACCGTTGATAACACCACTGTGTATGCTGTTTTCAGTTGAATTGCCCACGAAATTTTCTATAGGTTGCGCATTTAATAACGGCAAGTTTGCAGTAAAATTATGAAGAGATTCATAACGTAATCTTAAACCTGGAGAAATAGCGCCTCCATGATAGTTCATATCACCATCTAGATAGTCATAAGTAACGCATGTTCCTGCGTCTATTATTAACGCACTTTTTCCATTTTTGATTTGGGATATTGCACCGGCTACTAGTGCGATCCTGTCATTTCCTAATGTACTGGATTTATACAGGTTTTGAAAAGGTAATTTTATATCATTAGTAATGATATAAACATCTAATTGCCCTTTTAGGAATTTCAATAAATTTTCATTAAAATGTCCGACTTGACACAATGCGGCGTTTTTAATTTCAGGAAAATTGGATAATAGAGTAGAAGTGTCCTGTATAAAATCTTTCTCAGTCGTTCTTGAAATTTCATGAACTTTATAATTTTCAACAGCTGCTATCTTAATGGACGTGTTTCCTATGTCAATTACTAGAATCATATAAATTTAGTGGTGTGGAATACTGGATTCGAACCAGCGACCTTTACGATGTCAACGTAACGCTCTAAACCAACTGAGCTAATCCCACTATTGCTGGTAAATATAAATGGACTTATTAAGTATAAAGTTATAGAAAACAAAAAAGGCTGCCTAAAAAAGACAGCCTTTTGTGGTACCTCCAGGAATCGAACCAGGGACACATGGATTTTCAGTCCATTGCTCTACCAACTGAGCTAAGGTACCTTTTGCTCTAAAGCGGTGGCAAATTTAAGCAATTATATTTTTGACGAAAGCTTTTGAGAGTTTTTTTTCAAAAAAGCGCAAAAATTTATGTGATAATTTCTAGAGTGCGTTCTAGAGCCATACCACGAGAGCCTTTAATGAGTAATGCAGATGATTTTTTTTCATCAATTTCAAACTCATTTTTAAAAGTTTCAAAATCTACGAAAACTTGAGCTTTTTCTGATTTGACTTTTGAAAATGCCTCGCCAATCAAGTAAATACTGTTTATTTCAAGTTTTTGAGCTAAGTCTGCAATTCTTTGATGTTCTACTGAAGTGTAATTTCCTAACTCAAACATATCTCCTAACACGGCAATTTTATATGTTTCTGGTTGCTTGCTTAAATTGTTTAAAGCAACTTCCATACTGCTAGGGTTTGCATTATAAGCGTCTAGAATAATTTTTACTTGTCCTTTTTTAATAATTTGAGAACGATTATTTGTCGGTTTGTAAACAGAAAGTCCTTTAATGATATCAATAGTACTCATGTTAAAAACCTGACCTACAGCAGCAGCGAGAAGCATGTTGTGATAATTGTATGAACCTATCAATTGAGTGTCTGTGATATGTCCTTCAAACTCTAATTTTATAAATGGCTCAGCGGTGATGAGTTTGCTATCTGTACTTGTAATAAAGCGTTCAATGCCTTGAGATCTTTTCAATTGTTCTTGATCCCAGTGACCTACAATTGCCGTTTTTTCATGAGCTCTTAAATGCTCAAAAAGTTCGCTTTTTGCGGTTTTAATATTCTCTTCACTACCAAAGCCTTCAAGATGTGCTTTCCCAAAATTAGTTATGAGACCATAATCTGGTAATGCGATATTTGCAAGAGCTTCAATTTCTTTCAAGTGATTAGCACCCATTTCTACCACACCTATTTCTGTAGATTTGTCAAAACCTAATAGGGTCAATGGTACTCCTATGTGGTTATTAAGATTCCCTATCGTTCCTTTCACATTATATTTTTGTGAAAGAACAGAAATAATTAATTCTTTAGTAGTGGTTTTTCCATTACTACCTGTAAGAGATACTATAGGGATGTTGAGTTGTTTTCTGTGGTAAGTTGCGAGTTGTTGTAATGCCGCTAGTACATCGTTCACTACGGTAACTCTTGAGTCTGCCATCCATTTAGAATCGCTAGAGACAGCATGAGATGCACCTTTTTCAAAAGCTTGTTCAACGTAGAGATTACCGTCAAAGTTATCTCCTGATAGGGCAAAGAAAAGTTCACCTTCTGTGATTTTACGAGTGTCTGTTTGGATTCCATTACTTGCAATGAAATGTTTATATAATTCTTCCATAAAATAAGTGCATAAAAAAGCCCTTAAAAATAAGGGCTTCTTTTTTATTTCTAAACTCTCAAAATATTAATTACGAGGTCTTTTCTTCTTTTTAGACTTAGATCCTACACGAGACATTGCACAACGGAAACCTAAATCATCCTTTGCCATATCTTGTGGATAGAATCTACGGTTAGCAGGATCTAGCCAGTAAGCTCTATCTCTCCATGATCCACCTTTAATAACACGCACTTCATTATCAATAAGTGTAGTACGAGTATTTTCTTTATCGTATTGTCTGTCTAGAGTTCCAGCAGAATCTGCCATTACTGTATGCTTAGGTGAGTCATACATTCTCTTAGAATCTTCTAACTGATCTGAGTTGTCAAAATATTTTGAAGAACGACGGTCACCATCACGGAAGTCACGGTTATCGCTACGATCAAAGTTAGTTCTCAAGTAAGTTTCATTTTCATCAACGGCAACTTGCTGGATTTCTCCAGGTAATGCACGTGCGATTGTTTTACCATTAGATAGCGTGTCATAAACAATAGAATCAGCTTCTACTAAAGCAATCATACCATCTGCACCTATTTTGTTTTTTGTGTACTGGTTACCACGGTAGTAGTTAAAGTCGTTAAACTCATCATCTACTATAGGACGATAAACATCAGCTACCCATTCAGAAACGTTTCCTGCCATATCATAAACACCAAATTCGTTT
Organism: Nonlabens sp.; assembly: GCF_051251825.1. GTDB lineage: Bacteria > Bacteroidota > Bacteroidia > Flavobacteriales > Flavobacteriaceae > Nonlabens. The sequence goes on from NZ_JBPOGG010000001.1 coordinate 572,174, forward strand.
GGCTCGTAAGACATAACCTCTGCAGTAATATCTGCTCCGTCATCACTCCATCCTGCGATTCCACCATAATCTCCATCACCTTGCTTGAAGTTTGCCATGTGATCTCCACGAGTTTGTCTTTTTCCACTACGTGTGTACTGACCATCCCATGGGTATTTTTTTCTACCGCGGTATGCGTTGTATTCTCTTTGAGAAACTTCAGCAAGTGCTGCATATTCCCATTCAGCTTCAGTAGGTAAACGGTATCCTGGAAGCATGATTCCATCTTTACCAGTTACATAAAGTCCAGAAGCTTCTCCACTTCCATCACCTTGTTTAGCTGCTTTTTGTGTTTTCTTTTTCTCTAGGGCTTGACTTCTTTTACCACCACGAGTTTTTTCATCGTCTCCACCATAGGCTAGAGTAGGTGCGTTTAAGTAAGTATCAGTGCTAAAAGTTGATCCAGCTTCTTGATTTGCTAGAGCTTCTTTAGAAGTATAACCTTGTTGATTAAGAATTAACTCATTCACACGGTCAGTTCTCCATTCAGAGAATTCAACTGCTTGAATCCAAGTAACTCCTACTACAGGATAGTTTTGGTATGCTGGGTGACGTAAGTAATTCTTAGTCATTTCCTCGTTAAATCCTAAACGGTTTCTCCATACTAATGTATCTGGAACCGCACCGTTATAGATGTTACGGTATTCTTCATCTTCTGGTGGGAATACTCCTTTAATCCAATCAAGCATTTCAAGATACATTCCATTTGTTACTTCAGTCTCATCTATATAGAATGACTGAACGTGCTGTTGATTAGGAGTGTTATTCCAATCGTGCATAGGGTCATCCTTAACGCGTCCCATGGTAAATGTACCACCTTCAACAAATACTAAACCTGGACCAGTTTCCTGCTCTTTATATTTAGTGTTTAATTCAAATCCACCGTTTTTACCGGTAACGTCCCATCCAGTTCCTCGAGATGTGCTAGAATAATCGTTTCCACCACCGCCACAGCTCACTAGTGCAACACCAGCGATTAGTGTGAATACTGCTTTCAATGCAAAGTACTTCTTCATTTTAAGATATTATTTAGAAAAATGTCTCGCAATATAACAACTTCAGACAAAACCAAAAGCATAAATTGTTATTATTCACATTACATTTGTCGTTCAATGTTTTTAAACGAGCTTGAATCGTGTTTATTTCATGGAAGTTCACTTATTTTTAAGATTTTAAATTTATACTAGAATTTAACTGTTGACGTTATCGATTTGATGAGAAATATTACTTTACTACTTATTTGTTTCCCTTTTTTGTTAATGGCTCAAGGCCAAAAAGAGGTTCTGCAGTGGGAATCGCCTGTGGAACAGTCTATAGGGACATTTAAAATGGTGGTCCCATCTTTTCAAAATAATTACCAGTTCAACGGTGATCAGATCTGGTTTGTGAAATCTTGGGAAACTTCTCGATTAGTAAACGAGTCTAGTTTAAGATTAGAAAATTTAAAAACAGAAAGCATTTCATCGAGTGATTTGAAAGATCTAGATAAAGAACACGTAGTAGATGGGTTGCAGTTTAGTTTGAGTAATGCGCTTTCGCGAAAGCGTAATTATGTACAGCTTAAAGTTTCTCCTATATATAAGGAAGGTAATAAATACAAAAGAGTAATTTCTTTTACTCCAGTTTTTACCAATGCGGCACCTTCTATCTCGCCTAAGATGACCACTTATGGCAATTCTATTTTGACTTCTGGTGATTGGTATCGGTTTAAAGTAAATCAAACAGGTGTGCACAGAATCACGCGTTCTTTTTTAAGTGGTTTAGGGATAGACGTGAATAATGTTGATCCTCGCACGATTAAGATATATGGGAATGGTGGTCCATCTTTACCGCTTATAAATTCGCAAACGGTTGCTTATGATCCTGCAGAGATTGCTATTAAATTAAGAGGTGAGGCAGATGGCAGTTTTGATAACGGTGATGTTATCTTATTTTATGCCACAGCTGCAGATACCGAGTACGTTCAGGAAAACGATAGCCATATCAATCCTTATACAGATGATTCCTATTATTATATTACGGTAAGTAACGGGAATGGAAAGCGTATTTTACCGTTTGTTCAACCTACTGGTGCGCCAGCTGTAACTTATGATTATTTCCACGCAAGACAACATCACGAAGTAGATGAAAATAACATAGGGCAAATAGGTCGTATATGGTATGGAGAGCGATTTGATTTTGATCCAGAGCAAACATTTGATTTTGATTTTGAGAATGTAATCAGTACGCGACCTTCTAAAATTAAAGTAGTGACTGGTGGAATTTCTGATTTCGCCAGCACCTTTTCTATAGAAGTTAATGGGACTGTTGTAGGTTCGATAAATCATCTAGGACTTGCAAACGTGAGTACATCTGTCGCTAGAAGAGGTCAACTTAATGCAAATAATTTAACTATTAACTCTAATAGTATTGCGGTTAAAGTAACTTTTGATAATGCAGGAAATCCAGGAGCCGAAGGTTATCTAGATTATATACAATTAGAAGTGCCTCAATCATTAACAGGAATAGGAAATCAATTCAGATTTAGAAATATAGATGCTGCAGCACAGGCAGGAAACGGTTTGTTTCAGTTTTCAAATGCAGCAGATATTACAGAGGTCTGGAATATCTCAGATCCTTATAATGTGACTACGGTTATAAATACCGGTGCAGCGGCAAATTTTTCATTTGTTGATAGCCTAGGTGAAGTAAAAGAATATCTAGCAGTAGATAACACTGATTTTTTAAATCCTATAAGTGTTTCTAATCGTCGAGTAGCAAACCAAAACCTAAAAGGAAATATCTTCTTAAATAGTTCAGGTAGTTTTGTGGATATAGATTACCTCATCATCACACCAGATTTTCTTAAAAGTGAAGCGCAACGTCTCGCAAATTATCACATTACAACAAGTAATTTAAATACTAAAGTAGTGACGCTACAGGAGATTTATAATGAATTCTCAGAAGGTGAACAAGACATTGCAGCGATAAGAAATTTTGTAAAATATGTTTATGATAACGCTTCCACACCAGCAAATCGAGTGAAGTATTTGAACATGTTTGGTGATGCGAGTTATGATTATAAAGATCGCATTTCAATAAGAGAAAATATTGTGCCTTCATTTTTGTCTGCAAATAGTACGTCAGTAACTAGTTCTTATGTTACCGATGACTTTTTCACTTATATGAATCCTAATGAAGGTAGTGTTGCTACAGATAATTTAATGGATCTTGCGGTAGGTAGGATGATCGTTTCTGACATTCAAGAAGCTCGTGACATGGTGAATAAGTCGATAAGTTATACGGCTCAACCAGCATTTGCAAGATGGCGTAACGATGTTACATTAATAGGTGACGACATAGATAATCCAGGTTCTGATGCAAACTTGCAGACTAATGTAAATGATCTTGCAGATCAGATTGAACTCAATAGACCTGATTATAACGTGCGCAAAATTTTGCTCGATAGTTACCAGCAAGTAAGTACCGCAGGTGGTTTTAGATATCCTGATGTGGTGGACGCCGTGAAAAATGCTTTTGAACGAGGTTCTTTAGTAATTAATTACTTCGGGCATGGGAATGAAGATGGTCTTGCGCAAGAATTTATTGTAACCCAATCACTTGTAGAGAACTTGCGTAATCCTGATAATTTACCGCTATTTATCACAGTAACTTGTGAGTTTACGAGATACGATAATCCATTAAGACAAAGTGGTGGAGAAGTGGTCTATCTTAATGAGAATGGTGGTGCTATAGCATTAGTAGCTACAAATCGATTGATTTTTATTTCTGATGGAGTCACTCTGAATAGAACTTTAGATCAATTTTTATTCTCTTATAATAATGCTGAGGCAATATCTATGGCCGAAGCATTGCGATTAGCAAAAACAGCACCTGCACTAGCTGGAAGAGAAACGCGTAGAGTTGTCGCTTTTGTAGGTGATCCAGCTTTAAAACTTGCTATTCCAGATCCACGTGTGGTGCTTACAGCAGTAAATGGAAATCCTATCGCATCAAACACAGATGTGCTCAGAGCTCTGGATCCAGTGACGTTAAGTGGAGAAGTGCAGGATTTACAAGGAAATTTAATTCCTAGTTATAATGGAGAAGTTTCTGTTACTGTTTTTGATAAGAAGATTGATCGTACCACTTTAGGAAATGATGGAGCAAGAGATAATACAGGCCAGTTAATTTTACTCGATTTTGAGCAGCAAGGTGAAGTTCTTTTCAGAGGTCAGGCGAGTGTGACAAATGGAGTTTTTGATGTAGATTTTGTAATGCCACTAGACACTCAGGTTCCTATAGGTAATGGGAGAATATCTTTCTACGCAAAAAAAGATGGCGTTCAGGAAGATAAAAATGGATACTCTCTAGATGTACGCATAGGTGGTGTAAATACTACTGCTCCTACAGATGATATAGGTCCAGAGATAGATCTTTATATGAACGACACAAATTTTGTTAACGGTGGAATTACAGACGACAGTCCGTTTATTCTTGCCTTCCTAAGTGATGATCATGGAATTAACACCTCAAGTGGAATAGGGCACGATATTACTGCAACTATTGATGGGAATGATGTCGATCCATTTATCCTTAATGATTACTATGAGGCAGACGTTGATAATTTTGCTCGTGGTCAAGTTTATTTCCCACTTAGAGATTTAGAGCCAGGATTACATACACTTAAAGTAAAAGCTTGGGATACTTATAATAACTCCGCTGAACAAGAAATTCAGTTTGTAGTTGCAGAGAATGATAATATTAAATTAGAACGAGTACTTAATTACCCAAATCCATTTACGAGTTACACAGAGTTTTGGTTCAATCACAACAGACCATTTGAACCTCTAGACGTTCAAGTGCAAGTCATGACTATATCTGGTAAAGTAATATGGAGTAAAAATCAAATGGTAACTACCACAGGTTTTACTTCTCGAGAAATCACTTGGGATGGTACTGATGATTTCGGTCAGCGATTAGGAAAAGGAGTTTATATTTATAAGATTACAGTAAAATCTACGTTATCCAATCAACAAACCAGTAAGATAGAAAAACTGGTTATTCTTTAAACTCGTAGGTTTAATATATATTTGCCACAGAATAAAAAGCATTGATGAAAAAAGTTTTTTTAGTTTTAATCGCAGGAATTCTTGCGATACCTAGTATAAGTAGCGCTCAAGAAAATGACACACGTGTCATCACAACCGCATTACCATTTTTAAGAATAGCAGGAGATGCAAGAGCTGCTGGTTTAGGAGATATGGGTGTTGCCACCAGTCCTGATGGTTGGTCACAGCAATGGAATCCTTCTAAATATGCCTTCTTAAAAAGACAGCAACAATTTGGTTTATCATATACTCCTTATTTACAAGGTCTCGTAAATGATATAGGTGTAGCACAATTAGTTTATGCAAATAGGCGTAATGAAAACAGTGCATTTGCAGCTAGTTTGAGATACTTCAGTTTAGGATTAGTAACACTAAGACAAACTGCAGACGATCCTGGAAGAGATGAGAAGCCTAATGAATTTGTTCTAGATGCAACTTATTCTTTGAAGCTTTCAGAGCAATTTGCGATGGCAGTAACAGGTAGGTTTTTAAGAAGTGATTTACGTTTACAAGAAACATCACCAGATGCCACTGCTGCAAATAGTTTTGGAGTAGATATCTCAGGTTACTATCAGTCTGAAGAGAACGCATATAATGATTTCAACGGTAGATGGAGAGGTGGATTTAATATCTCAAACATAGGTCCTAAAGTTTCTTATGACACTGGAGGAAGAGAGAATTTCATTCCTACTAACCTTGCCCTTGGTGGAGGATTTGACTTTATACTTAATGACGGTTTCAGTAAAATAGGTGTTACTGCTGAGGTTAATAAACTCCTAGTTCCTACTCCACCATTACGTGAAGATGGAGATGCAAACATGAATGGAACTCCTCGTGAAATTATAGGTGGTCAGGATGATGACGTTACTTTTATCAATGGTATATTTCAATCTTTTGGAGATGCGCCAGGAGGTTTTAGTGAAGAAATTAGAGAATTTACATGGTCGTTAAGTGCAGAGTATACTTATGATGATAGTTTCTCTTTAAGAACTGGATATTTTAATGAAGCAGACGATAAAGGTGGACGTAAATTTCTTGCCATGGGTGCAGGTTTTGAATTCTCATCTGTGGATATCGACTTGTCATATTTATTCTCAACCAGTCGAGTGAGAAGTCCTCTAGAAGGAACACTTAGATTCAGTTTAACCTTCAACTTTGGAGAAGAGTACACAGAGTACTAAATCTTTTGAAAAAAATCCAAATACATACCACACTAGAAGCTTATGATGATTTATCTGAGCTAGATAGTGATGTGCAAGAATTAATGCAGCAGTCTATTGCTGCACGACACAGAGCTTATGCTCCGTATTCAAATTTCACAGTAGGCTGCGCTATTTTATTAGAAAATGGAGAAGTAATTACTGGAAATAATCAAGAAAATGCTGCTTATCCTTCAGGGCTTTGTGCAGAGCGTGTAGCGATTTATGCTGCAGGCGCAAATTATCCTGGAGTAGCTATTTCTATGATGGCGCTAACCGCAAGTCCGGTAGATGATTCACTCACCATTCCTGTGCCACCATGTGGATCTTGCAGGCAAGCAATTGCAGAGTATGAGAACCGTCAGGAAAACCCTATTCCTATCTACTTCATGGGTGCATCGGGAACGGTCGTTAAATCAAATTCTTTGAAGGATTTACTGCCATTGATCTTTGATAAGAGCTATCTATAACGTTTTCGGACATTTTTAACCATACAATAGGTTTTTAAATACCCTTTTTTGGACTATTTTTGCTTTCCGCTTTGGAAGTTAAATAGTACTATTGTTGTGTTATTTCGCTTTCGCGAAAGCGTACCTAAAACAAGCACTTAAATGAAAAAAGTCACTAAAGACGTACTTCTCAACTGGTATGAGGAGATGCTTTTCTGGAGAAAGTTTGAAGATAAACTAGCACAAGTTTACATACAACAGAAAGTTCGTGGATTCCTTCACTTGTACAACGGTCAGGAAGCAATTCTTGCTGGAGCACTTCATGCAATGGATCTTACTAAGGATAAAATGATTACAGCTTATCGTAATCACGTTCAACCTATAGGGATGGGCGTAGATCCAAAAAGAGTCATGGCAGAGCTTTATGGAAAAGCAACTGGAACCTCTCAAGGTTTAGGTGGATCCATGCACATTTTCTCAAAAGAGCACCGTTTTTATGGTGGTCACGGTATTGTAGGAGGACAAATTCCTCTAGGTGCTGGAATCGCTTTTGGAGATAAATATCACAATATAGATGCAGTAACGTTAACATTCTTTGGAGATGGAGCTGCTCGTCAGGGATCATTGCACGAAGCATTTAACCTTGCTATGTTATGGAATTTACCGGTAGTTTTCTGTGTTGAAAATAACGGGTATGCCATGGGAACAAGTGTAGAAAGAACTGCAAATCATACAGACATATGGAAACTAGGTCTAGGATATGAAATGCCTTGTGGTCCTGTAGATGCTATGGACCCAGAAAAAGTAGCCGAGGCTATGCACGAAGCGATTGAAAGAGCACGCTCTGGTGGTGGACCAACGTTCCTAGAATTGAAAACTTATAGATATAGAGGTCACTCCATGAGTGATGCACAGCACTATCGTACTAAAGATGAAGTTGCTGAATATCAAAAAATAGATCCTATCACTCAAATTAAAGACCGATTGATGAAAGATCATGGTCTGAGTGCCGACGATATTAAAGAAATGGATAAACGAGTAAAATCACGTGTTGCAGAATGCGAGAAGTTTGCCGAAGAGTCTCCATATCCAGAAAAGAGCGTGATGTATGACGCTGTTTATGAGCAAGAAGATTATCCATTTTTACCAGCAAAATCATAATTCATGGCAGAGATAATTAACATGCCACGATTGAGCGACACCATGGAAGAAGGTGTGGTTGCAGCGTGGTTGAAAAAAGTAGGTGATAAGATTGAAGAAGGTGATATCCTTGCAGAGATTGAAACTGATAAAGCGACCATGGAATTTGAATCATTCCAGAACGGTACGTTATTATACATAGGTGTACAAGAAGGAGAAACTGCTCCTGTAGATCAATTGTTGTGTATTATAGGTGAAGAAGGAGAAGACGTTTCTGATTTAGTAAATGGCGATTCTGCTAGTTCTAAGGATGATGCTGCTAAAACTGAAACTAAAGATTCTAGTGATTCTTCTAATGATAATAAGAAAGAAGAATCTAGTGCAGACTTACCTGAAGGAGTTATCATAGTAACCATGCCACGTCTTAGTGATACCATGGAAGAAGGAACAGTAGCGTCCTGGTTAAAAGCTGAAGGTGATACCGTTGAAGAAGGTGACATTCTTGCTGAAATTGAGACAGATAAAGCTACTATGGAGTTTGAATCTTTCAACACAGGTACGTTGTTGAAAATAGGAATTCCAGAAGGTGGAACTGCCAAAGTTGATTCACTTCTCGCTATTATAGGACCTGCAGGAACTGATGTGTCTGGAATTGATACAAGTGCTCCAGCAACAAAGAAAGAAGAGAAAAAAGAAGAAGAGAAAAAAGCAGAAAAGAAACAAGAAGCTCCAAAAGCTGAAGCTAAAAAAGAGGCAGCACCAGCCGCGTCTAATTCAACTTCAACTTCAACTTCGAGTTCGAATTCAAATTCATCTGGTAGAATATTTGCATCTCCACTGGCTAAGAAAATGGCTGAGGATAAGGGAATTGATTTAGGTCAAGTTTCTGGTTCTGGAGAAAATGGTCGTATCGTTAAAAGTGATATAGAAAACTTTAAACCTAGTGCAGGTGGAAGTGCAGCGGCGAGTTCATTCGTTTCTGTAGGAACAGAGACTTTTGAGGAAGTTCCTAACTCACAAATGCGCAAAACGATTGCAAAACGTTTAGGAGAATCTAAATTTACAGCACCACATTATTATCTAGGTCTAGACTTAGATATGGATAATGCGATTGCAAGTAGAAAAGCAATAAATGAATTGCCAGATACTAAAATCAGCTTTAACGATATGGTCATCAAAGCGGCAGCAATGGCGTTGAGATTGCATCCTAAGGTGAATACACAATGGACAGATAAGAATACAATCATAGCTAAGCACATCCACGTAGGAGTGGCTGTAGCAGTTGATGATGGTCTTTTAGTTCCAGTACTACCATTTGCAGACCAAATGAGCATGCAACAAATAGGTGGAAAAGTAAGAGAGCTTGCTGGTAAGGCACGTAATAAGAAATTACAGCCTGCAGAAATGCAAGGAAGTACTTTTACGATTTCTAACTTAGGAATGTTTGGAATTACAGAGTTTACATCTATTATCAATCAGCCTAACAGTGCGATTATGTCTGTAGGTGCTATTGTGCAAAAACCAGTTGTTAAAGATGGTCAGATTGTAATAGGTAATGTGATGAAGATTACACTTGCATGTGATCACAGAACAGTTGACGGTGCTACAGGAGCAGCCTTCTTACAAACGTTCAAATCTTACATTGAAAATCCAATAGTGATGTACGTTTAACATCATCAAGAATTTATATCAAAAAGTCGAATCGCAAGATTCGGCTTTTTTTGTTTTTTCAATCTGAGGACTGAGGTTCTCGAAGTCCGTTTCTCAATATTCAACAACCAAAATACCCAACAACCTATCCTCCTAATACTCCAAAATCCCTATCTTTAAACTTTAAAACAAAACCATGAAAAGAATCTTACTTATACTGTCAGCTGCTGTATTAATTGCAAGTTGTGGAACTCAAAAAAACGTTACTCAATTAAGTAAAGCGGCAGGCACAATGTCTGAGGTATTGCCTAAAGTGAAAATTCCTAAGGCAAACGCTACACAAATCGCTGCTGACGTTGCTTATCTAGCCAGTGATGAACTAGAAGGACGTGACACAGGATCTGATGGAATTCTAGAGGCTGCAAAATATCTTCAAAATAGATTGCATGAAATAGGAGTACAGCCATATAAAGGAGATTTCTTTGATGACTTTGACGCAAAAGGTGCCAAGGCTTTTAATGTAGTAGGAATGCTTCCAGGAACTGATGGTGTTTTAAAGGACGAAGTTGTCGTGATAGGAGCGCACTACGATCACATAGGTTTCATGAAGGCTGTAGCTGGTGATAGTCTAGCAAATGGTGCTAACGATAATGCAACTGGAACAGCAAGTGTTCTGGCCATCGCGCAAGCATTGAAACAAATTGACTTTAATAGAAGAACGGTTGTCTTTGCATTATTCTCTGCAGAGGAAAAAGGGTTGTTAGGTTCTAAACATCTCGCAAAACGCATGAAGGCCGAAAAAGAAAATGTAGTCGCAATGATCAATTTTGAGATGACTGGAACGCCTATGGTAAATCGTGAATACATCGCATATATCACAGGACATGATAAATCAAACATGGCAACGGTTTTTAATGAAGCAAATAAAGATAGAGTGGTGACAGGAAAACTGGCCAAAGCTGCAGAATTCAATCTGTTCATGCGATCAGATAATTTCCCATTTTATAACGAGTTTCAAGTCCCATCACAAACCTTCAGCACATTTGATTTTACCAACTTTGATTACTATCACCAACCAGGTGATGAAATCTCTGAGGTGAATTCTACACATATGGCGGCTGTTGTAGATGCTGTAATGCCAGGAGTTATGGCGGTTATAAATAATGAACGTCTTAAAATGATGGGTAATGAGTAAAAATATAGTCATTACAGGAACCAGTCGTGGTATAGGATTTGAGCTCGCACAGCTTTTTGCAGGTGCAGGACATCAGGTGATTACGCTTTCGCGAAAAACGAACTCCATAGATGCTCTAGAGCGCAACAGCATCATGGCGCTATCATGTGATTTGACCAGTGAAGAAAGTATTTCTGAAACAGCAAAAGCCATCACAGATAAATGGAGTCACATTGATGTTGTGATTCATAATGCTGGAATGTTGGTCAATAAGCCATTTGAAGAATTAACAGCACAAGATTTTCAAAATTGTTATGCGGTAAATGTTTTTGGAGTAGCATCCTTAACACAGAAGTTGTTACCAGCGATGAATAATAATTCGCATGTCGTTGCGATAAGCTCTATGGGTGGAATACAAGGCAGTGCAAAGTTCCCTGGACTTGCCGCTTATTCCAGTGCAAAAGCAGCCGTAATCACACTCTTTGAACTCCTCGCCGAAGAATACAAAGAAAACGGACCATCATTCAATACACTTGCTCTAGGAGCCGTTCAAACCGAGATGCTAGAAGAAGCTTTCCCAGGCTATAAAGCTCCATTAACAGCTCCAGAAATGGCAGACTATATCATGAACTTTGCTCTTACTGGAAACAAGTTTTATAATGGTAAAGTATTGCAGGTAAGTGCGAGTACTCCTTAGTGAATATCGAATATCGAATTTTGATTAACGATTAACGATTAACGATTAACGATTGGAGGTTTTTGATTTTGCTTAAATAAAAGCTAGTTCCATGTCAGTTCGAGCGAAAGCCAGCCTGCCGGCAAGGGCAAGTCGAGAATGGTTTTGGTTATTAAAGTTTGAACAGTTTTTATAAAATTTGCACATTACCACATCATTAAATCAACAAATCACTATTCAGCAACAACCTTAATACGATCCTTCACCTGAGCAGCAACTTCTCTTGCAACAGCTAAGTCTTTATCTACCACAGTAACGTGACCCATTTTTCTAAATGGTCTAGTTTCTTTTTTTCCATAAATGTGTGGCGTCACACCAGGCATGGCCAGAATATCTTCGATTCCATCATAGATTACATTACCAGTGTGTCCTTCTTCACCTACTAAGTTCACCATTACAGCAGCAACGGTGCTATCTGTATTACCTAGTGGTAAATTAAGTACACAACGTATGTGTTGTTCAAACTGGTCGGTGACAGATCCTTCAATTGTATAATGACCAGAATTATGTGGTCTAGGTGCCACTTCGTTAACGAGAATATCTCCGCTTTTAGTTAAGAATAATTCTACAGCAAGCAAACCTACGTGATCATAAGCAGCACTTACTTCTAGTGCAATTGCACGAGCTTTTTGAGAAACTGAATCATCTATTCGAGCTGGACATATCACGTATTCCACTTGATTAGCCTCAGGATGAAATTCCATTTCTACCACTGGATATGTTTTCATCTCGCCACTCGCATTGCGAGCAACAATTACCGCAAGTTCCAGTTCAAAATCAATCATATCTTCATAGATACATTGCACTTGAGGTAAGTCGGCAAGGTCACTTTCTTGACGTATTACCTTTACACCTTTACCGTCATATCCACCTTCGGCACTTTTCCATATGAACGGATAGTTTTTACCATGGTTTAATTCTGGCGTAGTGTGAATTTGAAATGGTGCAGTTGGAATGTTGTTGTCTAAATAAAACTGTTTTTGAACGGCTTTATTTCTAATCAAGTTCAAAACTCGAGCACTAGGCGATACAGCGATTCCCATATCTTCTAGTTCTTGTAAAGCTTGAACGTTCACATTTTCAATTTCTATGGTAAGTGCATCTACTTGTTGACCAAATTCCATTACGGCTTCATAGTCCATAATGTCTCCTTCAAAAAAGACCGTACAGCCTTCAAACGCTGGTGCCGCATCATCTTTATCCATAACGTATGTGGCGATATCCCATTTACGTGTGGTGTATAACATCATTTTACCTAGTTGTCCGCCGCCCAGAATTCCAAGCGTGAAAGGAGAAGAAAATAGTGGTGTGCTCATGAGACAAAAATAAACTCTATTTAAAACTTAAACCTATTTCTAAATTTATATTTAAATCAAAACCTAAATTTAAGAAAAGCAACGAAGACTGCGACGAGGCAAATGCACTGTTAAAAATAAAATGAAAATAAAAATCAAAAGAACTTTCATTAAATCGAGAAGAAACATTTTCAAACAACAAACAACAAACAACAAACAACAAACAACAAACAACAAACAACAAACAACAAACAACAAACCACATCTTAACACTCTTGACTCAAAGCACTCAACTAACATACTCACAAACTCAAAGACTAACAGACTAAATACTATCTTTGCAGAAAATAATTAAGAAGTGATTAAAATTCACGACCTCTATTTCAAGCCATTTCTTACAGCTACTCAAATCAGTGATGCGGTAGATAATCTGGCATATCAAGTCAACCGAGATCTAGCAGATAAAAAACCTGTTTTCGTCGGTATTTTGAATGGAAGTTACATGGTCATGGCAGACTTGACACGCAAGTTCAAGCATGATTGTGAAGTCGCTTTTTTACGAGCATCGAGCTATGAAGGAACTTCTTCTACGGGAGAATTGGTCGAGAGTTTGAATGTTGATGTTGACCTTACCGGTAGAACGGTTGTAATCGTAGAGGATATTGTGGATACGGGATTGACTGTGGACATGCTTTCGCGAAAGCTACTGAAACACAACCCAGCTGCTCTTCACATAGCAACGTTATTTTTGAAACCTGACGTATATAATCGAGAATTGAAAATCGATTACGTAGGATTGAATATTGAGAATAAATTTGTCGTAGGATACGGCATGGATTATGATAATTTAGGGCGCAATTTGCCCGAACTTTATGTACAAACGCAACGCATGAAAAACATTGTTTTATTCGGTCCTCCAGGAGCCGGAAAAGGAACCCAAGCAGAACGATTAAAAGAAAAATACGGACTAGTTCATATCTCAACAGGAGACGTATTCCGTTACAACATAAAAAATGGTACTGAGCTAGGGACGCTAGCAAAGTCATTTATGGATAAAGGAAACTTGGTTCCTGATGAAGTAACTATTAAAATGCTAAGTGCTGAGGTAGAAAAAACTCCTGATGCGGCTGGATTTATTTTTGACGGTTTCCCGAGAACTGATGCGCAAGCAAAAGCTCTTGACGAGTTACTAGCCTCAAAAGACACAGAGATTGCAGGAATGGTAGCGCTAGAGGTAGATGATGAAGTACTGGTTAAGCGATTACTAGAAAGAGGAAAAGCAAGCGGCCGTGCAGATGATGCTAACGAAGGCGTGATAAGAGATCGCATTTCAGTTTATTATAAGCAAACAGCACCACTTAAAGACTACTACGCAGCTCAAGATAAATATCATGGAGTTGATGGAGTAGGTGGACTTGATGAAATCACAGACCGATTGAGTGTAGAGTTTGATAAGCTGTAAGAACTTGAACTTGAACTCGAACCCGAAAAACTCCTTCCCTTGAGGGAAGGCTGGGATGGGTGATGCGTAATGATTAAATGATAATTTATAGTCAGTTCAAGGGCAGCCTGCCTGCCGGCAAAGGCAGGTCGAGAACAGATTTAAGAGCACATAATAATTTACTGTCAACCATCAACTGAAAACTGATTAACAGTCAACTGAAAATAAAACAATGACCGAAGGAAATTTTGTAGACTATACTAAAGTACATCTCGAGTCAGGTCGCGGCGGGAAAGGAAGCACGCACTTGCACAGGGAAAAGTACATCGATAAAGGTGGTCCAGATGGTGGAGATGGTGGTCGTGGTGGTCATATTATCTTGAGAGGAAATAAGAATTTATGGACGCTGTATCACTTTAAGTACAAGCGTCACTTTAAATCTGCTCAAGGTGGAAACGGAGCTAAGCAACGACGTACTGGAGAAGATGGAGAAGATGTTTACATAGACTTACCTCTAGGAACAGTTGTAAAAGATTCTGAAACTGGAAACGTGATTTATGAAATGCTTGAAGATGGAGCAGAATATATTTTATGTGAAGGTGGAAAAGGTGGACGTGGTAACTGGCATTTTAAAAGTTCCACGAGACAAACGCCTCGTTATGCGCAACAAGGAATGGAAGGTAATTCTATGGATGCCGTCTTTGAAATGAAAGTCCTTGCAGATGTAGGTCTGGTAGGTTTCCCTAATGCTGGAAAATCAACACTACTTTCTGTAATCACCAGTGCTAAGCCTAAGATTGCAAACTATGAGTTTACTACTTTAAAACCCAACTTAGGAATAGTAGAATACCGTGATTTTAAATCATTTGTAATTGCAGATATTCCTGGAATCATTGAAGGCGCTGCAGATGGTAAAGGTCTAGGTCATCGTTTTTTAAGACATATAGAACGTAATTCTACATTACTATTCCTCATCCCGGCAGACGCTGACGATATCAGTGCTGAGTATGATGTGTTACTGAACGAATTAAAAAAGTACAATCCAGAGTTACTCGATAAAAACCGTTTTGTTTGTATCTCAAAAGCAGATATGCTCGACGAGGAACTTATGGAACAAATGAAAGAAGAACTAGATAGTGAAGGAGCTTTTGACGGAGCACCATACATGTTTATCTCATCCTTATCACAATTCCACATGCAAGAATTAAAAGATCGCTTGTGGCAAATGCTGAATGAGTAAGTGATTTAAAATATTATTTATTCTAGTTATAACATCAAAATCCTGAAGGCCATAATTGAATCTGGGACTTCATTTTCAAACCAATTAAAACACATATTATGAAGTCATTAATTTTTACAGTATTACTTTTTATTTCTACCATTTCATTAGCACAGGAGACTGTTGATTATTTAGGAATGTGGTCTTTTAAAGAATTAGATCGCAGTGCAATGGAAAGTATCGACGAGGATAAAATCAAGATGGTAACTAACATGTTTCAAAACATGAAGCTCAATTTCATAGATGACTCTGTGTATGAAATGCAGTTTATGGGTGAAAATAATGAGCTAGCATATTCAAGAAGTGGCGATACTCTATTATTAGATAAAGGTGATAAACTTATTTTACTAGGAGACGACTCAGCAAGAATGGATGCTGGAAACTCGAGATTGCTATTTGTGAAAGGCGATATTACAGTTGAAAAATCATATGAGTATTTAACGGAGACTGAATATGAAATGATTCCTTTTAATAAGGATCTTTTAATAGGTGAATGGAAAGTTGAAGAAGTAAGAGCTCAAGAAGGAACAGAAGGAGCAGAGCTATTTGAAATGATTGGCAAGATGATCACATTTAACTTCATTACTGAAGATCAAATCGCACTTGGTGTTTCTGGAATGCAAACCGTTGAGAAATATGAAATAGATCCAGAGACTCAAGAGCTAGTTTTCAAAAAAACCGATGCTGATGATTCTCGAATCTATATCTTACAACAAGTTACCAAGGATTACATCTATGCAAAACACATAAAAGAAGGAACACTTTTTTACTTTGTTAGAAAGGAATAACAAAACTAAATAATAAAGCAGTTTGGTTTAAACCCCAAACTGCTCAAAGTGATGGTTTAAATGCCTCCATTGCATGATTCCCCATTGTTCCTCAGTAAACTTCCCGAATACTGGATGTGGAATACGATTCTCATTGTTACGATCTTCCCATAATTCATCCATCCATTGTTGAAGTCCAGCTTTTTCTTTTTGAAAATCAAATTCTCCGGTACTTCTAAACTGTGGTGGAGTAGGTGAATTTTTCTTGAAAGGCTTAGGACTATACATCATTTTCTTAAAAAGCACTTTGATAAGCCAGTTAGATTTCATCGTGACGTCTGATTTGTTCACGGCGATTTTTAATGGCGCTTGACAGTGGTTCAACATTTGCCCAGCATTCATTTTTCCCCATTGAGGTTGACTTTCGGGTGTTATTTTATCAAGTCGTTGTTGTAGATTTTGATAAACTTCAGGTTCAAAAAAAGATTTCATAGGTAAAGTAGATTGGTTAGTACAGTAAATAAGGTTGACGCATCGCATCATATGTTTTTAAGTCTTCTTGCCAGCTCGCTCTTATCTCATCGGCTGTCATTCCTGACTCGATTTGCTCTTGCAGTTTCTCTGTTCCAGCCAGTTTAGTGAAGAATGAATTGAAAAAGTTTGTTTTGGTAGGCGCTTTCGCGAAAGCGTCTATCAAAAACGCCAATTCAATCTTATCCAGCTTAGGGTGTTTTCTTAAATCTACACCGAAACATTTTTTACCATTATGCAACGGCCTTTTTGCTCCTACATTAGGAGTAGGCGTAAAAGAAAAATCCTGATATTTGGCAAGTGATGGCGCACCATATACTTGAAACTGCATTTCGGTTCCACGTCCTACACTTACATCAGTTCCTTCAAAGAAGCACAGGCTCGGGTATAAATTAATAGATTGATCGTTAGGTAAATTAGGAGACGGCTTGATAGGAATGGAATAAGCATCAGTACGGTTGTAATTATTCATTTTCACTACAAATAAATCGCATTCTAGTCCAAACTCTAGCCAGCGCTGGCCATTAATCATTTTTGCATATTCACCTATAGTCATTCCGTGTACGACAGGAACTGGATGCATACCTACAAAACTCTTGTGTGCTGGTTCTAAAATAGGTCCGTCTATAAAATGACCGTTAGGATTAGGTCTGTCTAGAATTACAACTTTTTTGTTAAGTCTGGAGCAAGCTTCCATTACATAATGTAATGTAGAAATGTAAGTGTAAAATCGAGCACCTACATCTTGAATATCAAATATGACTATGTCCACATCGGCAAGTTGTTCTTCAGTAGGTTTTTTATTTGCTCCGTAAAGAGATATGATAGGTAATCCTGTTTTAGAATCTACGCCATCTTTTATGGTTGCGCCAGCATCGGCCATACCACGGAAGCCGTGTTCAGGTGCAAATACTTTTTTAACATTTACACCACGACTTATTAAAGTGTCCACTAGATGAGTGTATGTAACATGTTCTGGCTCATCCCATGTAGTTTTATTACTTGTTGCGCTAGACCGCACCACGCTAGTTTGATTTCCCACTACAGCAACATTGCGACCTTTAAACATACCTATCCATTGCTGGATATTATCTGCAGCAGGAACTGGTTGATTTACTTGAGTGTTTTTATTTAGGATAGTTCTATTAGGAACTGGAGTTACAGATACTTTTTCTGCTTTGGCAGTCGTTTTATCTTTATGATTAATTTTTGCATCGCAAGAAATCATGGTGAGAGCGATGGCTAATATGGTATATTTGAAAATCATAAATGGATCAGTGAATTTAGAGTATTTCATAGCAAAAAGAGTGCAAAGTAGTGCTGCCTATAAAAATAGCGTAAGTGCACCGATTATAAAAATCGCAATCGCAGCAATTGCGATAGGCGTGATCGTGATGTTAATAGCCATTGCCACTGGTGTAGGACTGCAAAAAAAGATAAAAGAAAAGGTGAGCGCTTTTAATGGTCATGTAAGTATTTCCCTTTACGACCGCAATAACTCTATTACTACGGTAAAACCAATCTCTAGTAATCAAGATTTTTATCCCGATTTTGAAAGCGTTCCAGAGGTAACTCATGTGCAAGCTATTGCGACATTAGGTGGAATGATTAGAACCGAAACTGATTTTGAAGGAATAATTCTCAAAGGTGTAGGGTCAGATTATGACTGGTCTTATTTTGAGGAATTTCTAGTAGAAGGAAAATTGCCAGTTATGACCGGTGATAAAGCATCTAAAGAAATACTCATATCAGACGATATTGCTCGTAGATTATCTCTTAAAGTAGGTGACAAAGCGCCAACTTATTTTGTAAAACCTAACGCGTCTTCAAACGGTAATCCCACGATATCGAGAGGATTTACGGTATCAGGAATCTACGATAGTGGTCTAGAGGAATATGACACTAAATTCATCATAGGTGATTTAAAGCATATCCAGAAAATCAATAAATGGGAAGATGACCAAATCGGGAAATTTGAAGTTTTTATAGATGATTTTGATCAGTTGGATCAGTTAGGTGTGAAGATATTCCAGAATACAGATTCGGTCTTAAACAGTCAAACGATAAAGCAGCAATACCCAACTATATTTTCTTGGTTAGCTTTATTGGACTCTAATATCTATGGAATTATCGCAATTATACTCATTGTGGGAATTATTAATATGATCACAGCGTTACTAGTTTTAATTCTTGATCGCACGCGCATGATAGGAATACTCAAGTCGTTAGGTGCAAATAATTGGTCGGTACGCAAGATTTTCTTGTATAATGCCATGAGTTTGATTCTTCAAGGACTACTTATAGGTAATGTTATAGGATTAGGATTGATAGGAATTCAATATTTTTTCAGTCCGTTCACCCTAGATGCGAGTACTTATTATGTAACTGAAGCGCCAGTTTATATTTCGTTGTGGCATGTAATTGCACTCAATTTGGGAACATTTATCCTTTGTCTATTGGTGCTCGTGATTCCTTCTTATATCATTAGTAAAATCTCTCCTGTTAAGGCGATGAGGTTTGAGTAAAACGTTTTCTGTTATTAAATAATAACAGAAGTTTATAGCGCAGCTATAGAGTCATGATAGCGTAACTTCAATCAATTAACAAATCAATAGTGTTGTTGTGGGAACAAAACATTTCCAAAACATTATTTTTGCAGCTCAATTAAGAATATGGAATACGCAGAAAATATATTAGGCACGATAGGAAATACACCACTTGTTAAGATGAACAAGTTGGTGGAAGATTTACCTTGCCTTGTACTCGCAAAATATGAAACTTTTAATCCAGGGAACTCTGTTAAAGATCGTATGGCTTTAACAATGATTGAAGATGCTGAGGCTGATGGAAGATTGCAACCTGGTGGAACAATCATAGAAGGAACAAGTGGTAATACTGGAATGGGACTTGCTCTTGCAGCTATCATGAAAGGTTACAAATTGATATGTGTTCTTGCCGATAAGCAATCCAAGGAAAAAATGGATATCCTACGCGCTGTAGGCGCAGAGGTTCATGTGTGCCCAACTAATGTAGAGCCAGATGATCCACGATCTTATTATTCAACTAGTAAGAGATTGAGTGAGGAAATACCTAATTCATGGTATGTGAATCAATATGATAATCCGTCTAATTGTAAAGCACATTTTAATAGTACAGGACCTGAGATATGGAAACAGACTGAAGGTAAGGTGACACACTTTGTAGTAGGTGTAGGAACTGGCGGAACCATCTCTGGTGTAGGAAGCTATTTAAAGTTACAAAATCCAAATGTCAAGATATGGGGAATAGATACTTATGGATCGGTTTTCAAGAAATATCATGAGACAGGAATTTTTGACGAGAATGAAATTCATTCTTATGTGACTGAAGGAATAGGAGAAGATATTTTACCGCTAAACGTACGCTTTGAAGTCATCGATGGTTTTACTAAGGTAACTGATAAGGATGCTGCTGTTTATACAAGAAGACTTGCTAAAGAAGAAGGAATGTTTCTAGGAAACAGTGCTGGTGCAGCTATAAAAGGTTTACGTCAAATTCACGAGGAACATGGTTTTACCAAAGATGATGTAGTCGTGATATTATTTCATGACCACGGTAGTCGTTACGTAGGTAAGTTCTTTAACGATGAATGGATGCTAGAAAAAGGATACATTAATGAAGATGGATCTTATCCTGAAGATGATAAATAACAGTTGTACTTAATATTAAAAGCCCCAAAATCTAAAGTTGATTTTGGGGCTTTTTTTATGAGATTAAATTGAAAATAACACTTCCTATTCCTATTATAATAATCCATGCTATTATTCTCTGAGTCACATATCTATCAAGTTTCTTTTTAGATTTCCCCATAGATTTAACAAAGCCATAATAAAGTCCAATAAGAACTACTGCACAAATTACAAGAATAATGGTGCTTTTAGTAGACTGTTCTTGAAATCGTTCAACGATATGTAGTATTGCTATGTAATGAGAAGCAAAAAACATACTCAATAATACTCCTACAGCTAGTTCTCTTAACGGGTCGTTCTTTTTGAATTTGGTTAATTGATAAGTGAACTCATAGAAAGAACCTGGTACGGTAGATTTAATCATTTCATTGAAATCCACGTTTTCTGATTGCACGAGTTTATCATAAGTACTTCTTTTAAGTACGTATTCTATAAAATGTGAACCAACTAATCCAAATATTGTAATCAATAATATAGCTATAGAATAGTGATAGTATGGGTCATGATGGGTAATGTCTAATCCGAAAATTTGAGCATGTTCAAACTTGCAATCCCTATAAAAGAAAGCAAATGTAGTTGCTAGGACGAGTGAAATCATTAAAGCATCTAATCTGTTTTTAGTGCTCACAATGCGTTCTAGATTTTTATCAAGTTGAAAGTCTTCGGTCATAATTAAAGTTTAAGCCACAAGTTATTCATTTTCTGAAAACTAAAATAATCATATCTTCCTACTCAATTTAAAATTGTACATGCAAGAAGATTTTATCCATTATCTCTGGAAATTTAAAAAACTCAGTGGTCAAGAACTCAAGACTACTGAGGGAAAAAGCATAATCATTAAATCATTAGGAACACACAACTTCCATTCTGGTCCAGACTTTTTTAACGGTCGCCTAGAAATCGATGGGCAAGAATGGGCTGGAAATGTGGAAATGCACGTTAAAGCGAGCGATTGGTATTTACACGGTCACGACGATGATCCTGCTTATGATAATGTGATCTTGCACGTGGTTTGGGTTCATGATGCAGAGATAAGCCGCAGGGATGAAATTAATATTCCGGTATTGGAAGTGAGTAACTATGTAGCGCCAGAGCTAATTAAAAGCTACCAAAAGTTATTTGTAATTAAAAACAATCAGTTTATCAATTGCGAGAAGGATTTTCCCACTGTAGATGATTTTAAGAAATCTCAATGGTTTGAAAAGTTGTTTTTTGAACGATTAGAACAACGCAGTATTCATATTAAAACCATTCTCGAGCAAACACATAACGATTGGGAAGCTTTGTTTTTTCAAATGTTGAGTAGAAGTTTCGGTACAAAAGTAAATAACGACGCATTTGAACAGCTGGCACAAAGCATGGATTCTGCGACCATACGCAAGCTTGCAAAAGATGCTTTTCAACTTGAAGCCACGTTGTTAGGGCAAGCGGGATTGCTTGAGGAATCTAAAAACGATCGGTATTTTAAACAGTTGGTGGATGAATACGCTTTCGCGAAAGCAAAATTCCAACTACAACCTACTCTCACACCCATGAAATTTTTCAGACTGAGACCTGCTAATTATCCTACGATACGCATATCACAACTAGCAATGTTGTATCATAGGAGTCCGCAATTGTTTGGAGAAGTGTTACTGGCTAGAACCAGAGAAGAAATACATCAATTATTTAATGTGAATGCAGCTAGCTACTGGAACACGCATCACGTATTTGATAAAGAAACTACGGAGCGTGAGAAAACATTAACTCCAGCGTTTATAGATTTACTGATTGTTAATTGTATAGTTCCCATAAAATTTGTCCATGCTCAGTTTACAGGAAAAGATAAAACAGAAGAGTTACTAGAAATCATGTATTCCTTAAAAGCGGAGTCTAACACTATAGTGGATGGTTTTAAAAAATTAAACAACATTTCAAACGCGCTTGAAGCTCAAGCCGTATTGCAGTTAAAGCCCAATTATTGTGATATAAATAAATGCTTGAGATGTGATATAGGAGTGTCACTATTGAGAGATAACTAGATGTAATGATGGGTTATTAAGTGCTTATGTTTAAATTTACATTATGGGAGTAGTTACAGGTTTAAGACATTACATGGAGAAATATGGTTTCTATGTTTCCTCACGTATCGCAGACCGCATGGGAATGCGTGCACGCAATGTGCGCATTACTTTTATCTATTTTACGTTTGCGACTTTGGGCGCAGGTTTTGGAGTATATTTAATTATGGCTTTTTGGTTGAAAATTAAGGATATGCTTTATGTGAAACGCAGTTCAGTATTTGATCTTTAAATTAAACAACGTGCGTTCAAAAATTACAATAGCCATCTCGTTATTAGTTACTATTCTATTGATAGGAATTGTAGGTTTTAAACTCATCATGGATTTGTCATGGGTGGACGCACTGTATATGACAGTAATCACCATTACTACGGTAGGTTATCGAGAGGTTGAGCTGCCTAATGATACTGCAAAATTATTTATCGTCTTTTTAATTTTATGTAGTGTTGTAATTGTTGGTTATGCGGTATCTGTTATTTCAGAATATTTAATATCACGTAGCTCGTTGAAGGAATTAAGGGAAAAAAGAAAACAAAAACTTATAGACTCTATGGAGAATCATATCATTGTTTGCGGTTACGGCCGTAATGGAAGACAAGCAGTTGAAAAGCTCATAGATTATAATCGAGAGTTTATTATCATAGAAAAAGATCAAGAAGTTATTGATAACAGTGCATTAGGTGAAGAATTCTTTTTTAAAGGAAACGCAAATGAGGATGAGGTGTTACTCAATGTAGGAATAGAACGAGCATCTACCTTAATCACCGCACTACCAGATGATGCTGATAATCTTTTTACAGTTCTAAGCGCACGACAGCTCAATGCAGATTTAAAAATTATCTCAAGAGCAAGTGAGGAAACAAGTTATAAGAAATTGAAATTTGCAGGAGCAAATAACGTGATTCTACCCGATAAAATAGGTGGTGAACACATGGCATCTTTGATAGTTAGTCCAGACTTGATTGAGTTCTGGGACAACTTGAGTTATGGAGGTAATGAAGGAGTGAACTTAGAGCAAGTATCTTATGAGCAAATGTTTGATGGTGATGTAGGTTGTTCTATTATCGATTTAAACTTGAGAAAAAAAACAGGTTGTACTATCATAGGATACAAATCTGCAGATGGAGAATATACTGTTAATCCAGATCCTGAAATGATGCTTACTACAGGTTCAAAAATTATAGTAGTAGGAAATACTCAGCAAATTCAAAACCTTCAAAAGGTGTATAGAATTAACAATGAAATAACATAAGTCGCTTTAAAATTTTTAAAAGGCGATATTTTTATGCATCTTGCTGACTTAACCAAAAATTAAATTTAAAATAATGAAACGTATCTATAAAGTATGTTTATCAATGCTGGCGTTTATAATGCCTGCATTAGTTTTTGCTCAAGAAGCCGCTGAGAAAGGAATTGATGAGAGAATTGATGATGCCTTTGGTTGGGCAACAGGAGACTATGTGCAAGCAGTTTTTTATCAAATCCCTTTTACAGATGAGGTTAAGATCTACTGGGTCCTATTTCCTTTGATTTTGGGAGCATTGTTTTTTACGTTTTATTTTAAGTTCATCAACTTCACTGGAGTATGGAAAGCGATTGAAGTAGTAAGAGGTAAATATGAGGACATTGAAAAATATGGTGCTGAGGAACTTTATGGAGAAGATGGAATTGCAAATGGTGTAGATATTAATACCGTAGATGATATAGAAGCTCATATGGACGAAGTTTCAAATGAGATAACTATTGATGGTGATATTAAAGATACTATAAGAGATGAAAGTTCCCATGGTGAGGTTTCTCACTTTCAAGCTTTAACCGCAGCATTATCTGCTACGGTAGGTTTAGGGAATATAGCAGGTGTAGCAGTTGCAGTTTCTATAGGTGGTGCAGGTGCAACCTTTTGGATGATTGTTGCAGGTTTCCTAGGGATGGCGTCTAAGTTTGTGGAATGTACTTTAGGTGTTAAATACAGAGATATAGCAGAAGACGGAACCGTGTATGGTGGACCTATGTATTACCTTACTAAGGGTTTGAAGTCTATGGGATTAGCTAAGCTAGGTAAAGTGCTAGCAGTGTTATTTGCAATAATGTGTATCGGTGGATCATTTGGTGGAGGAAATATGTTCCAAGCAAACCAAGCGGCTCAAATGGTTGAAAACATTACAGGAGGAACGGAGTCTTTCTTGTACGGTTATAAATGGGCGTTTGGGCTGTTTATGGCTGTTTTTGTAGGTATAGTAATCATAGGTGGAATTAAGTCTATTGCTAAGGTTACAGATAAGATTGTTCCTTTCATGGTTGCTATTTATGTGGCTGCGTCACTTTGGGTGATCTTTGCACGTTTTGATTTGATAGGTGATGCGTTTACTCAAATCATTGATGGAGCATTTAGTCCAGAAGGTATCGCAGGTGGAGCTATTGGAGTTTTGATTCAAGGTTTCCGTAGAGCAGCATTCTCAAATGAGGCTGGTGTAGGTAGTGCATCTATTGCACACTCAGCAGTAAAAACGAAATATGCAGCAAGTGAAGGATTAGTGGCGTTACTAGAACCATTTATTGATACGGTTGTAGTTTGTACTATGACAGCCTTAGTTTTAATCATTACCGGTAACGTGAGTTCAGAAAATGCAGGCTTGAATGATGCAGACGCTATATTGTTAACATCAGGAGCATTTGAATCAGTTATAAGTTGGTTCCCATATGTATTAACACTAGCTGTAGTTTTATTTGCCTTCTCAACGATGATATCATGGTCTTATTATGGATATCAAGCTTGGGCATACTTATTTGGAAGAACGCAAAGAACAGAATATACTTATAAGATTTTGTTCTGTGTATTTGTAGTAATAGGTTCTGCGGCGAGTTTAGGAAACGTAATAGGTTTCTCAGATGCGATGATATTCTCGATGATGGTACCTAACATGATAGGTATTGTATTACTTGCACCTAAGGTGAAAAGAGAACTTAATAGATATATGAGTGCTATTAAATTAAAGTCTCAAGCTATCGATTAATATATCTTAAATGAATAATTTTAAATCCCTCTTTTTGTTCAACAGAAAACAACAAAGAGGGATTTTTGTATTAATAATTTTACTGGCGATTACTATTGCAATTTATGGCTATGCGCTTACTAAACCCGTGCAACAATTAATAGTGGGAGATGTAACTGCCTATCAATCGCAAATAGATTCTTTGAAAATCCTTGCAGCCCAAAAGAAAAATAAGATTTATCCTTTTAATCCTAACTACATTACAGATTATCGTGGTTACATACTAGGCTTGAGTGAAGAGGAGTTGGGTCGTTTACATCGCTTTCGCGAAAGCGATAAATGGGTGAACTCTAAACAAGATTTTCAAAAGGTAACTGGCGTTTCAGACCAGTGGCTCGATAGCATCAGTCCTTATTTTAAGTTTCCAGAATGGGTCACAAACCCTAAAAAGAGTGTTTATAAAACTTCTTTTAAGGAACGAAAGATTGTTGCCAAAGATATCAATGGAGCTACTCAGGACGAGCTCAAAGCAGTTTATGGAATAGGTCCGGCTTTATCAGGTAGGATTATCAAAGAGCGCGATTTTCTTAAAGGATTTATTGATGTCAAGCAAGTCAGTGGTGTTTATGGATTAAGTGATTCTACGATGATTCAGCTCAAAAAACATTTCTACGTTACAAATCCTTCCAGCTTCAGGAAAATAGCTCTTAATACAGCAACACGAGATGAGTTGTTAAGCATTCCATATTTTAACGACTACCTCGTTGACCAGTTGATAAAGCAACGCACATTGCGAGATGGCTTTAAAAGTTGGGATAAAGTTGTGTTAACCTCAAGGTTTCCAGAGGAGAAATTAGAGCTAATTCAGCTATATTTGACACTTGACTAAATCAATAGTTTAACTATACCATATGTATTCAAAATATTTTACAGAAGAGCACAATGTCTTTAGACAGAGTTTTAGAGATTTTCTAAAAAAAGAAGCTGTTCCTCATATCGATAGATGGGAAGAAACTGGGCAAATAGACCGCTCTATTTTTGAAAAAATGGGTGAGATGGGATACTTTGCGCTCTATTACCCAGAAGAATATGGTGGATTGAATCTTGATTTTTTCTACACGGTTATTTTCTTAGAAGAAATGCAACGTATTAATTCTGGAGGTTTTGCTGCTGCCATGTGGGTTCAAGCCTTCTTAGGTGCTCAACATTTATTAAAAGAAGGAGATGAGCGTATTAAACAGGAGTATTTAGTTCCTACATTAACTGGAGAAAAGATAGGTTGTCTTGGAATAACTGAGCCATTTGGAGGTAGTGATGTAGCAGGAATGAGAACTACCGCTGTAAAAGATGGTGATCACTATGTTATTAATGGTTCTAAAACCTTCATAACAAATGGAGTTTATAGCGATTACCTAGTCATAGCTGCAAAAACAGATCCTGATGCAAAGGGACGTGGGATTTCTATTTTTGTAATGGATCGTGAGACACCTGGTATAAGCGCAACTAAGCTTAATAAATTAGGTTGGAGAGCTAGTGATACAGGAGAAATAGGTTTTGATAATGTGCGCATCCCAGCAGAGAATTTAATGGGTGAAGAAGGAAAAGGGTTCCCTTATATCATGCAGCATTTTGCTTTAGAACGTTTAATTATGGGTATTAATGCTCATGCAAGAGCTGAGTATGCATTAGAATACACGGCTCAATACATGAAAGAACGTACAGCATTTGGAACAACCATAGATAAATTCCAAGCTTTACGTCACGGTATGGCAGACATGTACAGTGAAGTAGAAATGGCAAAGAATTTCAATTACTCTATTTCAGAACAATTAGATAAAGGATTATATCCAGTAAAAGAAGCAAGTATGTCTAAACTGGTTTCCACAAAAATTGCTGATGAGGTGATCTATAAGTGTCTTCAGTATTTAGGTGGTTATGGTTACATAGAGGAGTATCCACTAGCGAGAATGTGGCGTGATAGCCGTTTAGGCCCTATAGGTGGAGGGACGAGCGAGATCATGCGCGAGATCATCGCAAAAATGGTCATGGATGGAAAGGATTATAAGCCAGCAGCAAAGTAGAGAAGCGGTTATAATTACGCTTTCGCGAAAGCGTTTAAAATAAATACTTGTAATTCTAAATAAAAATGTATTTTTGCCGTCCCAAAGAGAGGAGGTGATGACACTATGTTAATAATACCAGTAAAAGACGGAGAAAATATCGATAGAGCTCTAAAGCGTTTCAAAAGAAAATTTGATCGTACGGGCAAGATGCGTGAACTACGTAGCAGACAGCAATTTACTAAGCCATCTGTTGCAAAACGCGCTCAAAGAATTAAAGCGTCTTACATTCAGCACTTAAGAGATGCAGAGAACATCTAGTATTTCTTAAAATAAATCGAACCGCTAGTGGTAAAATTCTTAATTTTACTTCCTAGCGGTTTTTTTATGTCCTTAAATTCTTTTCTAGATTATCTTTCCCTAGAGAAAAAGTATTCTCAGCACACGGTTGTTGCTTATAAAAAAGATATAGAACAATTGTCTACTTATCTATTAGAGGAATATGATGTAGGCATAAAGGAAGCTACATATCCGTTAATTAGAACTTGGTTAAGTACATTGCTTGACGATGACTTAAGTTCAAGAACAATTAATCGCAAAGTAGCAGCTATAAAAAGGTATTATAAGTTCTTGCTTGTGATTCAAGAAATTGAACACCATCCTTTATCTCAACACAAAAGCCTTAAAGTCTCTAAAAAAATTCAAATTCCATTTTCTAAAGAAGAGGTTTTCAATATTCTTGATGCTTCTTACGATCATAATGATTTTGAAGCAGCACGAGATGTGCTTATAATTGAGTTGTTATATGTGACTGGAATGAGAAGAGCAGAGTTAATCGGTTTACAAGTAGAGGATATTAATTTTAATGATAAAACAATTAAAGTAATCGGTAAAAGGAATAAAGAGCGAAGAGTGCCGTTACTGAAGTCTATTGAAGAGAGATTGAATCATTATCTATCTTTAAGATTACAAATAAATACTTCTGACTCTGAATTGTTGTTTCTTACAAAAAAAGGTGCAAAACTTTATCCAAGTCTTGTTTATAGGATTATTAAATCGTATTTTAGTTTGGTATCTCAAAAGGTAAAAACGAGTCCGCATATTTTAAGACATTCTTTTGCAACACATCTTCTCGATGAAGGCGCAGATTTAAATTCTGTAAAAGAATTATTAGGACATGCTAGTCTTGCTTCTACTCAAGTTTATACTCATTCAAGTATGACTATGTTAAAAGGAGTTTACAAAAACGCGCATCCGCGATCAAAGAAGGATTAACTAAATTAGAAAGCTTATGAAGGTAAACGTGCAGTCTGTTAATTTTAATGCAGACGTTAAACTGATTGAATTTATTCAAGAACGATTAGATAAACTAGAACAATTTTACAGTAAGATTATAAACGCTGATGTTTATTTGAAGGTTCAAAAGACTTCAGCTCCTGAAAATAAGATTGTTGAAGTAAGACTTTTTGTGCCAGGAGAGGATTTAATGGCGTCAAAAACTTGTAAATCTTTTGAGCAAAGTACTGATGAATGTGTAGATGCGCTCGAGCGTCAACTAAAGAAAAGAAAAGAAAAACAAAATATGCATTAAATTTTTGCAAAAAATATTTTGCGATTTAAAAAATACACTTACATTTGCAGTCCGTTAGAAATAGCGGACTTTTTTATGCGAGTATAAAAGTGTAAAAAGCCGATGTAGCTCAGCTGGCTAGAGCAGCTGATTTGTAATCAGCAGGTCGTGGGTTCGAGTCCCTCCATCG
>NZ_JBPOGG010000010.1:0-79793 GCF_051251825.1 Nonlabens sp.
GTTAGCTGTTAGCTGTTAGCTGTTAGCTGTTAGCTGTTAGCTGTTAGCTGTTAGCTGTTAGCTGTTAGCTGTTAGCTGTTAGCTGTTAGCTGTTAGCTGTTAGCTGTTAGAAAGAATGAAACCTCGGTTCGAGCGAAAGATGAGAACAGGTTTTTTCTACAAATTTTATGCACAACTAGAATAAAAAAGCCGACTTCAGTCGGCGTAAATAGAAAGAACGCCGTAGGCGACAGAATCAATTTATAGCGGCGGAATTTATTCCGCCCGTAAGGATAAAGGTTGTGGAAACATCTTAGTTTCTCATCATTAGCAGATGCTGAATCGTGGTTCAGCATGACAGGTGGTTTAGTCTTTTTTTCATCAAAAGGAGATTCCGCATCAAGCCTGCCTGCCGGCAAAGGCAGATGCGTAATGACAGGTTCAAAATCTGACTGCAGACTGAAGACTCAATGACTGAAGACTAAAAGGCTAAAAGACTAACCCTAACGATTAATTCCTTGTTTGTTTACCCAGCGTCTATAGGCGGCGGCGTTTGCGTTATGTTGAGTAAGCGTTTTGGCAAATTTGTGGTAACCGAAGTTCTCAACATTAGCCACAAAATAATAATAATTATGCTTCTCATAATTGAGCACCGCATCAATAGCGTTTAAGTCAGGTGTAACTATAGGTCCTGGAGGCAAACTTGCATACTTATAGGTGTTATATGGAGAATCTATTTCTAGATCTACGTATAAGACACGTTTTACGACCTGTTTAAAGTCTTTTTCCTTCAACTTTTTAGCATAAATTACGGTAGGATCTGCGTCTAGTTTGATACCTCGATTTACTCGATTCATATATACACCAGCTACTCTTGGTCTTTCATCAACTTTGGCAGTTTCTTTTTGGACTATGCTCGCAAGTGTGTAAACCTCTTGAGGTGTGAGATCAATCTTTTTAGCTTTGGCGAGTCGATCTGCATTCCAAAAATCCTTATAAGCCTGCAGCATCTTATCTCTTAATTTCTCGGCTGTAGTATTCCAGTAACTATCATAAGAATTTGATAAGTACATGGTAAGTGCTGTTTCTTCAGTAAATCCATTTTCTTTTAAAAACTCCCGATCTTTCATCACGTTGAGCAATGTCAAACTATCGGGTTCTACTTGCTGAGCCAGTCTTCCCGCAAGATCTTCCAGTCGCTCTTGATTATTAAAACGCACTTTCACAGGCGTGTTCTGACTACGTATCGTATTGATGATATCATTATTAGTCATTCCTTTGCGCAGGATAAATCTTCCCGCTTTTACGTTTGTATTATATCCTTTGCGCACAGCGGTTTCATGGAACGCATCTCTGTCTTTAACACCATCTGCTACGATTAGGAATGCCTCATTATAATCTGCTGTTGATGGTATGAAAACCTCGTAGGTTTTAGTTTCAAAATTTGTGTTTGCACTGAAGAATGTGCTGTACACTTTATAAGCAAAAAAGCCCATAATTATTAAGCCTACTAACGCGACTCCTAATATTATCTTTTTGTAATTATTCATTGATGAGCTGGTAGGTAATTTCGTTTTTATATGATTTTTCAGTGGCAATCCAGTCTTTTTTGAGTCCGCTTTCGCGAAAGCGTAATTTCTCAAACAATTTTCTACTCGCTACATTATCCTCAGTAATACCGGCATATAGCTGGTGCAACCTGAGATGTTTAAATGAATAGTCGATCATTAACTGGAGACCTTGTGATGCATAACCTTTCTTGCGATTTGCGTCTTGCGAAATCACAATTCCCACTCCAGCGCGTTTGTGATACGGATCAAAATCGTAAAGATCTACCACGCCTACAATTTCTTCATTTAAATTACAAATCGCCAACCGTAATTGCTTGACCTCATAGATGTCACGATGTGCGTTTTCCAGATATTCTCTGATGGTATATTTTGAAAAAGGAGTCCATGTGTTCCCTACTTCCCATAACTCTGGATTGTTCTCGAGCCTGTAGATAAATTCCATATCCTCAGGATCGATAGCTCGTAGCATGCAGTTTTGTGCCTTCAACATCATAGCTGGATTGTTCCTTTAAAAACTTGTAGTGCTGGACCTGTGAGCCATATATTTTTATATCCCGATTCTTGAGAATCAAAGGATACTTTTAGATTACCGCCTGGAGTTTCAAGGGTTACTTGGTTTGCGATAGTTTGATTTGTTTTATGCATAGCAAGTGCAACAGCCGTAACACCAGTACCGCAACTCAATGTTTCATCTTCAACTCCACGCTCATAAGTTCGCACTTTAAATGTATCATTGTTTTTCACCTCAACAAAGTTGATGTTTGAACCTGTTTCTCCATAAATTGAGTGGCGCAAGTGCTTGCCCTGCTCGTAAACATCAAACGCTGCCAAATTTTCAGTGAGTTGTACGTGATGCGGTGATCCTGTGTCTGTAAATACATAACCATCTTCTACTCGCACTTCATTAACATCACTCATTTGCAAACTGATGAATGTGGCATCTACAACTCTCGCATGGTGCATTCCATCTATGGCTTCAAATGTCGCGGTATCTGTAATGATTTCTAGAAATTGTGCAAAGCGCACGAGACATCTACCACCGTTTCCACACATGGTGCTTTCTTGACCATCGGCATTATAATACACCATTTTAAAATGAGCCGTAGGATGATCTTCTAGAAGTATTAACCCGTCTGCTCCTATGCCAAATTTGCGGTCGCATAAGTGTGCAATTAATTTGGTATCGTTTTTGGAAAAAGTAAGCTGACGGTTGTCTATCATGACAAAGTCATTACCGGTTCCTTGATATTTATAGAAGTGAATGGTGTTCATTATTGCAAAGGTAAGTTGATTGAGGCAATTTGTGAATTTTAGTTTTGAGCTTTGAGCTGTGAGTCTTTGAGTTGGTGAGTTTTTGAGTTGGTGAGTTTTTGAGTTAGTAGGCAGTAGGCTGTAGGCAGGTTCGTTTTTTGCGCTTCTCTTTTAAAACGGTAGTAGGCAGTTGGTTTGGTTTGGTTTGTGAGTTTTAAGTTAGTGAGTTCTTGAGCACTCCAATGTCAGTTCGAGCGGAGTCGAGAACAGTTTATGAAAAAGTGAGCTGTGAATTCGGGAGTCTGTGGTATGTGGTAACGAATGAAATGTCAGTAAGAGCTCAGCCTGCCTGTCGGCAAAGGCAGGTCGAGAACAGGTTAGGATTTTGAAAAATTGTCTACAAAACAAAGTTTGTAATGAGCAACCAACTAAATAGCCGACTTCAGTCGGCGTAAATAGAGAGAACGCCGCAGGCGACAGAATTCATTCGTAGCGGCAGACTTCAGTCTGCCAGCAGGTAATTAATGATTGTGGAAAATGAGTTGAAATAGTTTTTGATTTTCATAAGGAGCAGATTCCGCATCAAGCCTGCCTGCCGGCAAAGGCAGGTGCGGAATGACAATCACAAATCTAAAAGCCGACTTCAGTCGGCGCAAATAGAAAGAACGCCGCAGGCGACAGAATTTATTCCTAGCGGCAGACTTCAGTCTGCCAGCAAGGATAACGTCAAGAGCTATGAACTAGTAGTTACCAAGTGTTAAATAGAGTTAAACTAATTGCAATTACACAATCACTAAACTAATTTTAAGTTATTAAGTCATAAAAGAAAAAAGAAAGCAAATGAAAACATTTATCAAATCTTTGGGTATGGCTATTCTAGGCGGAATAGTTGCCCTAGGCGGTTATCAATTGATTCAAAACGAATCTAATGAAAACGCACAAATCGTAGAATTACAAGCTCCTCAAGATATCTTACCAGTTACGCCAGTTTCTTATACGGGAAACACATCCATAGCTGGCGTGGACTTTACCGAAGCTGCAGAGAAAACCGTTCACTCTGTAGTACACGTTATTAATAAAACAGTCGCAAGAGCACCCATGTCTATGGCCGATGTATGGGCTGGACGTGTTCCTTACCGTGAAGCCATAGGAACCGGTAGTGGTGTAATCATCACACCAGATGGTTATATTATTACTAACAATCACGTGATTGCAAATTCAAATCATTTACAGGTTACTTTAAATAATAACAAATCATATAAAGCAACATTAATAGGTGCAGACGAAGAAAGTGATATCGCACTTATTAAAATTGAGGCCGATGAAGAGTTACCATTTGTTCCTTTTGGCGATTCAAATACAGCAAAAATTGGAGAATGGGTTCTTGCTGTTGGAAATCCTTTTAATTTAACCAGTACGGTAACGGCAGGAATTATAAGTGCCAAAGGTCGCGATCTAGAAGCAAGAGACTCAAAAATACAATCGTTCATTCAAACAGATGCAGCTGTAAATCCTGGGAATTCTGGTGGTGCACTGGTAAATACTCGTGGAGAGCTTATAGGTATTAACACGGCTATTAAATCTCAAACTGGTTCTTATATAGGATACTCGTTTGCAGTTCCATCTAATAATGCTCGTAAAATCATTGAAGATTTTATGGAGTTTGGTTTTGTACAAAAAGGAATGTTAGGAATAAGAGGTACTGACCTAAATGGAGTAAACTCAACAGAACTAGGTCTCAATTCTACTGACGGTATATATGTGGCAGAGATCGTGGAAGATAGCGGTGCTGCAAAAAGTGACTTGAGAAAAGGAGATGTGATAACGGCTCTAGATGGAGTGAAAATTAACAAGTTCACAGAGCTAGCAGGATACATAAAAACTAAAAATCCTGGTGACGTGGTTCAAGCAGAGATTATAAGAAATAACAACCTAATTACAATTCCTATTACGGTTTCAAAAAATAACACGGTGACGATACCTCAAATTGAAATGGAATTGCGCAATCTTACTAAAGAAGAAAAGAAACAATTTGATGTAAAACAAGGTGTTAAGATCACTAATACCATTGGGAAACTGTCACGATATAATTTAAGTGATTACATAGTCACAAAAGTAAATGATACTGAAGTAGGCGACATAGACGATATACAATCAGTATTGCGTAATGTTGTACCTAATGAAACTTTATTAATCCAAATGAAAAACTCAAAAGGTGAGATTGAGCGTTTCCGTTATACGGTTGATTAATATTCAACATAATTAATATAAAAAAGCTCCTCGATTATTAGCGAGGAGCTTTTTTATGTTCTATCAACCTACTCTATCTCCATTACGAGCATGAGCACTAGGTTGTAGCAAGATCACATCTTTATCATCACCTACTATTCCTAGAACTAGGCATTCACTCATAAAATTTGCGATTTGCTTTTTTGGAAAATTGACTACGGCTATGACCTGTTTACCTATCAACTCTTTTTTATCGTAGCGTTTTGTGATTTGAGCGCTGGTTTTTTTAATTCCTAATGGTCCAAAATCGATTTGTAGTTGATACGATGGATTCCTTGCTGCGGGAAAATCACTAGCAGTGAGTACTGTTCCTACTCTCATATCCACTTTTTCAAAATCACTCCATGAGATTTCCATTAATGCATTCTTAATTTTTCTATCATTTCTCTAGAAATCGCAATGTCAGCGCCATAGGCATCGAGAAGCAGACCTTTTTCTCCATCTTTACATTCAAGTGCATATAAAATCATATTATCTCCAGGATCAGTCATCCCTTCAAAACGATAAAACTGTACAACCTCTATGTCGCCTGCTTTCCATTCCTTTTTTAAATGTTTGGAGTGCACTCCATCCTCGATTAAATCAAAATCTACTGTGTATCCCTGAGATTGTAAATCTTCAACTGCTTCTGTGACTGTGTTATAAGCTTTTTTCATGTTTTATTTTAAATATAAAAAATATATGAGTGATTCCATTAGCTTTAAAATAACTTTAAGGATATGGAGATGTGTATATGTTTGTGATTTTGCTTTGGCGAAAGCGTAACAAAACCTACATTTATGCTACTAATAAAATAAAAAATGGCTCTCACTCCTTCTACTATGTTGCCTTTAAACACTAAGGCTCCACACTTTGAATTACTAGACACCATCGATGGAGAACTGCTCACTTTTCAAGATATAAAAGGAGAACGCGGCACGGTTGTGATGTTTATATGTAATCACTGCCCGTTTGTAATTCATGTAAATGAAGAGATTGTGCGTGTAGCAAACGATTATCGTATTCTCGGATTTGGATTTGTTGCTATATCAAGTAATGACGTGGAGAAATATCCGCTGGATCGACCTGAGTTAATGCAAAAAACTGCCGAAGACAACGATTACACGTTCCCTTATTTATATGACGAAACTCAAGAAGTTGCAAAAGCCTATGATGCAGCCTGCACTCCAGATTTTTATCTTTTTGATGCTGAAGATTACCTCATCTATCGAGGTCAACTGGACGATTCAAGACCGGGAAATGGCATACCATTAACGGGAAGATCTTTACGTGAAGCAATGGACGCAGTTATGGGAAATAAAAAAGTTCCTACGTTGCAGAAACCTAGTATGGGTTGTGGTATTAAGTGGAAGTAGTTTTTAAGTCTTTAGTCTTTTAGTAGGCAGTAGGCAGGTTGATTTTAGGATTGCTGCGCAACCTAAAATGTGAGTAGGCAGTCGCAGTTTTTTGCTGCGCAAAAAGCTAATTATTAAGAGTCACTGAAAACTGAGACTAAAACTGAATACTACTTATCAGCTAAATGGATCATCGCAAAAACGGCATAATTAATCAAGTCTTGATAATTTGCGTCTAGACCTTCAGAGACTATGGTTTTCCCTTCGTTATCCTCGATTTGCTTAACTCTTAAAAGTTTTTGCAAAATTAAATCAGTTAGTGAACTTACTCGCATATCGCGCCACGCCTCACCATAATCATGATTTTTATCCATCATGAGTTGTTTAGTAACAGCCACATGCTGGTCATATAATTCCAGAGATTCTTCTAGAGATAAATCTGGTTGTTCCACCACTCCTTTTTCTAATTGTACGAGTGCCATAATGGAATAGTTAATGATTCCTATGAACTCGCTTTCTTGTCCTTCATCTACTTTAGACTCTGCAAGAGTTTGTAAACCACGTATGCGTTGTGCTTTTATAAAGATCTGGTCGGTAAGCGATGGTAATCTTAAAATGCGCCAGGCACTACCATAATCTTTCATTTTCTTTGAGAAGAGATCTCTACAAGTGGTAATCACGGCATCATATTGCTGACTGGTCTGGGACATAAACGGGTAATATTTTGCGTAAATTTCGGCTTTAAATTTCAAATAACCATATTTTAATGCATACCATCAATTGCAGCGGTAGATTAATCGACTTTTCAACTCCTCGAGTGATGGGAATAGTTAACGTTACTCCAGACTCTTTTTATGATGGAGGCAACCTCAAAACTGATACCGATTTACTACATCAAGTTTCAAAAATGCTGGAAGATGGCGCCACATTTATAGACATAGGCGGTTATAGTTCTAGACCCGACGGTACTGACATCTCTGTTGAGGAAGAACTAAATAGAGTGATTCCTATTATTGATCTATTAGTAAAAGAATTTGATGAGCTCAATTTAAGTATTGATAGCTTTCGCGAAAGCGTGATCAATCAAGCTCTAGAGCATGGAGCAAATATTGTAAATGATATAAGTGCAGGAATGCTGGATAAAAAGATGCTGGAAACGGTAGCTCATCATCAGGTTCCTTATATCATGATGCACATGCGTGGCACGCCACAAACCATGAAATCTCTAACAGATTATGATCATTTACTGAATGATGTGAATTATTATTTTTCTGAACGTATTGCGGCTGCCAGAGCTGCTGGAATAAACGACATTATTATAGACCCAGGTTATGGATTTGCCAAAACCACAGAGCAGAATTATGAACTGCTACGTCATCAAGATTTATTACTTGCACATAAGGTTCCTGTTCTTGCTGGAGTTTCTCGCAAGTCTATGATTTATAAAACATTAAACACAACCGCAGCTCAAGCCTTAAATGGCACAAGTGCATTGCACATGGTGTGTTTACAAAACGGAGCTTCTATTTTACGAGTTCATGATGTAAAAGAGGCGATGGAAGTGATTACCTTGTTTGAGGCTTTAAATTCAAATTAAGTTCTATTTTTACAAAAACCGACCTGAGTGGAGTTACCAGATTTTAGAATTCTAGATATCATAGATATTGTCCTAGTAGCGGCAATAATCTTCTATCTCTACAGATTAGTAAAAGGTACTCCAGCCATAAAGATTTTTATAGGTATCGTGATTATTTATTTAATCTACAGTATCACGAGTTCCTTAAAAATGGAATTGTTGAGTCGCGCTTTTGACGCATTTGCAGGCGCTGGTATTATTGCAGTAATTGTCGTTTTCCAGCAAGAAATCAGGAGATTTCTACTCATGCTAGGATCTACAAATTTCACATCACGCAGTGGTTTTCTCAAACAATTAAGATTCCTCAAAGATGATGTCGATACTGGACACACCGCAGTTGATGAAATAGTCGCAGCCTGTGATGAAATGTCTAAATCACTGACCGGAGCACTTATCGTTATAAAACGTGATGGCTCTCTAGAGTTTGTGAAAAACACTGGAGACCAGCAAGATATTGTATTAAACGCATCTATTATTAAAAGTATTTTCTTTAAAAACTCGCCATTACATGATGGAGCGATGATTATAGAAGGTAATAAAATCACTGCGACTCGAGTTATTCTTCCTGTATCTGATAATCGTAAAATTCCGCAGCGATTTGGGTTAAGACATAGAGCCGCAGTAGGAATTACAGAGCGTAGTAATGCGATAGCCATTGCAGTAAGTGAAGAAACTGGACAAATTTCTTTAATTAGTAATGCCGAATTTGAAACATTTAAGAATTTAGAAGACTTATCTGTTAGGATTAAAAAACATTTAGAGTGAAAACCTGTAAAAACTGTACCACTAGATATACCAACAAATTCAATTTTTGCCCTAATTGCGGTGCAAAATGGGTGGATTACAGACTTACTCCACGTAAAATTACAGGAGAGTTTACTGAGAAATATTTAGGGACAGATAATGTCTTTCTTAAAACTTGTTTCACTTTATTTAGATTTCCAGAAGATGTAATTAATGGTTATATCACGGGACAGCGCAAGAAATACGTTAATGTGATTAACTTTTTCTTTATCAGTTTAACTCTATTTGGTCTTCATATATTTATTCTCAAAACATTTTATCCAGAATTAATTGGTCTAGCTGACTTAACTGGAGAAAATGAGACTATAGGTGTGTATCTATCTGCCTTTCTCGATTACACGGGACTTTTCACTTCCATATTCATACCTTTTTATGCACTAACGGGTTGGGTTGTTTTTTATAATAAATCCTATAATTATGTGGAGCACTTGGTACTGTTTGGATATGTGTATGGAGTCATTAATATTCTCACTATTTTATCAACTCCTATAATTATCATTGGTTCCTTCAACTTTCTGGATTTTTCATATATATCATTAATAATCAATATTTTACTCATTGCCTGGTATTATAAAAGAATTTTTAAGCTTAGTTTGTGGAATACCGCTTTAAAAACATTGTTAATGACTATCCTTTATTTCATAATTCAAACTGTTCTTATGACAATAGTCGGTATTCTTGCTATTGTGATAATAAAATGGTTTTATCCAGAAGTACTTGAAGGACTCAAATTTAACGTTAATGGAACGGAATTGTAAAAACTGCGGTAGTCTGGTTTATGCCGGTAAAGCTTATTGTGCAGATTGTGGTGCAAAATGGATTGAGAAACGTATTACCATGCGCAACGTAGGTGCAGATTTTGCAGATATGTATTTAGGTATCGATACTAAGTTTGGGCGTATTTTTATAGACCTTTTCAAAAGACCTCAGCATGTTATAAATGGCTACATTAAAGGTGCTCGCATGAACTATGTGGATGCGATACGTTATGTTTTTATCGCCATTTTCATGAGTGGTATGTACATGTTTGTGATCAAAACATTTGACATAGACATTACGGGTGGTATGATGAATAATGACGAGTTATACAAATCCTTAGGTTACAGCGCAGAAAGAATTGCCGAAACTAACGCTCAAAATGAAATGGTGTTAGATTTTGTTTCTAAGTATCAGGGATTGATTGTATTCGTGACTTTGCCTATTCTCGCACTCATAGGCCGTATTACGTTCTTGAGAAATAAAAGGTATAATTACACAGAACACCTCGTTTTTCACATGTATACTTATAGTCACTATGTAATAGCGTCTACTCCTATTACTATAATTTTAAGTTTTATAAGCATCGATGCATTGCTGGCTTGGTCTTTATCAAGTTATTTATTGATTTTCACTTTCAACACATATTGTTATAAAAAATGTTTGGATTTAAACTGGCAGGAAGCTATCCTCAAGGCACTCATTGCCATTTTAGTTGCTATTGCGATGGCTATTGGAATATTTTTTCTAGGTATTATTTCAGTGATAATTTTTAAAATTATTACCAGTTAAATACTATAATTTATTGAATCACGCTTCCGCGAAAGCGTAATAAAAATAAATCAAATGCTTTTAAGCGACCTCATCTTTTGCAAACTGGACTTCGTAGAGGTTTTTATAATAACCACTTTCTTTTTCAAGGAGTTCATTATGTGAACCTATTTCAACAATTTCCCCTGCGTCCATGACGATGATCTTGTCGGCTTTTTTAATAGTGGCAAGTCGGTGAGCAATCACTATGGAAGTACGACCTTTTGTAATCTTATCTGTCGCGTCCTGGATCAATTGCTCGCTGTAACCATCTACAGAGCTGGTCGCTTCATCAAGTACAAGAATACTAGGATTAGATACATATGCTCTTAAAAATGCAATCAACTGGCGCTGTCCAGAGCTCAACATCACGCCGCGTTCCTTAACGTTATAATGATAACCACCAGGTAGCGATGAGATGAATTTGTGAACGCCTATTTCTTTGGCAGCGTTGATCACATCTTCTTCTGTAATACTGGAATCGTTTAATGTGATGTTGTTTAAAATAGTGTCTGCAAACAAAAAAACATCTTGCAAAACCACCGCAATCTCTGATCTAAGACTGCCTAAATCATAATCACGTGTATCCACGCCATCAATCAATATATTACCACTATCAATCTCATAAAATCGAGAAAGCAAATTGATAATCGTTGATTTCCCAGCACCTGTTGCTCCTACTATCGCCACAGTTTGCCCAGAATCTACATTAAAACTGATTCCTTTAAGAACCAGTTCATCATCTACATAACTGAATTTCACTTCTTCAAAAGCAATATCACCTTTAAGTTGATCTGCCTGAACGGTTCCCATATTCTCAATAGTAGAATCTGTATCTATGATTCCAAAAACACGATTTGCTGCCACCATTCCCATTTGGAGCGTGTTGAATTTATCTGCAATTTGACGGAGTGGCCTGAACAGCATTTGAGCCAGTGTAATAAACATCACGATGGTACCTATAGAAATACCTAAGGATTCTGTAGCATCATTCACTATAATCAATTTAAAACCTACAAAAGCGATTAATGCGATGGTGATACTAGACGCCATCTCTGCAATAGGAAAGAAAATCGAGTTATACCATACTGTCTTTACCCAAGCATTTCTGTGACTATCATTAATTTTTTTGAACTCTTCGTATTCGATTTTTTCGCGATTGAAAATCTGCACTATTTTCATTCCTGTTACTCGTTCTTGAACAAATGAGTTCAAATTACTCACTTGATTACGCACATCTTCAAATGCCTTTTTCATCGCTTTTTGAAACACGCGAGTGGCATATAAAATAAATGGCATTACAATTAAAGAAACTAAGGTCAGTTGCCAACTTGAATAAGCCATAAAACCGAGCACGACCAGCATTTTAAGCAAGTCTGATATGATTACAAAAAGCCCTTGTGAAAATATACTGGCAATAGTTTCTATATCACTCACAGCACGAGTCACTAATTTACCGACAGCACTTTTATCAAAGTACTTCATCTTAAAGCTCAACATGTGATTGAAAAGCTTCAGCCTTAAATCTCTTATTACTTGCTGTCCTAACCAGTTTGCATAAAAGATAAAAGAGAACTGCAGCAATACTTCCAGCATTAAAACGCCTACCATCGTTGCAATCACTTTATAAATACCACCTAGTTCTTGCGGTATGATATAATCGTCTATGAGGAATTTAATAAGATATGGCATGGCCACTGCAAGTCCAGCTAGCAATATTGCTGATATGGCTACAAAGTAATATGTAGCTCTATAGGGTTTTGTATAAGAAAGTAATCTCTTAAACAAACTAAAATTAAACGCATTACCTGTAGTAGATGCCATATTTATTTTAATAAATGAGCGATACTGGATCGCATTTCTTCTTCTCTTTGAGTTCCTATGATATATTCTTTATCGGCTGTTTTAAAGTGCAACCCTTTGGAACCTCTCATATTATAAACAGTACCATAACCAGTCCATAGTCTAATTCCCCAGCCACCTATAAAACCGTAGTCTAAAATTTTGGCTTGTTTTAAATCTTTCCAAAGGAACTCTTTCTTTACCAATGGATAAAATTTCATCGTAATTTTTTCTTCAGTAATGGTCGTTTCTAAGCGCATCACAAAAATAAAAAGGAATAGCACTACCCCAATTGCGATTGGGATAAGTTTAGTAGCATAATGAGCATCTTTCATTTCACTTAAAAGCAACACTACAGGTATGATCAATGTTGCTATCATGATTAACCACAACCACCACTGATTGAATCGTTGTGTTTCTTGAAAAAGGATTTTATTTTTCATAAAATAATTCTTCGGGATAATGAATTTTAGTAAGGTATAAACCACCTGCCGGTGCACTTGATCCAGCTTTACTGCGATCACGTGAAGCAATGATTTTATGCATGTCTTCCACTTCCTTTTTCCCGTATCCTACATCGAGTAAAGTTCCTACCACAGCGCGTACCATATTACGTAAGAATCGATTTGCCGTAATGTGAAAAATCACCTTGTGCTCTTGGAATTCAAATCGAGCCTCAGTAAGATCACATATAAAGGTCTTCACATCAGTATTTGATCTAGAGAAGCATTCAAAATCTTTATACTCGAGTAAGATATTTGCTGCCTGTTGCATCAATTCAAAATCTGGTTTTCTGAAAAGCACATAAGCTTGCTTAATTTGAAAAGGATCTGGACGCAATAGAAAATGATACTCATAGGAACGTTTATAAGCATGGAACCGTGCATGAGCTTTGTCAATTACTGGTTTCACAGTATAAACCGCAATATCCTTAGGCAACCATCTATTCATTCTATAAACTAGGTGTTCCAGATCTATCTCACCTTTATATACAAAATGTGCTACCATATAAGCAGCGTGGACTCCAGCATCAGTTCTTCCGGCACCAGTAATAGCGATTTTCTCACGTAGCATTTTATGCAATCCATCTTCCAGCACTTCTTGAACTGAAATGCTTTGCGGTTGTCGTTGCCAGCCGTGATAGTTAGTACCATCATAAGCCAGTTCCATAAAATAACGTGGTTTATTTTCCATTGTTACAAAGATAAGTGGAATGAATTTGAAATTGAACTCGAACTTGAAATTTGACTATAGATGCCTTGAAAGGTGCAGACTTAAGTCTACACTTTTGAACACGAATAGTCGGTCGTCAAATAAACTCAAAAACTCATAGCTCAAAGACTTAACAACACACCAACTCACATACTATCTTTACACCATGAAAATCCTACTCCTTTCAGATACGCACAGTCATATCGATGATTTTATTATCAAGTACGTTAAACAAGCAGACGAAGTATGGCATGCTGGTGATATAGGTGACCTCAAAGTTACAGATCAGATAGCAGCTTTAAAACCACTGCGCGCTGTATGGGGAAATATAGATGATGATAAAGCAAGAATTCAATTTCCAGAGCACAATCGTTTTGTGTGTGAAGGAATGGATGTTTGGATTACACACATAGGCGGCTATCCAGGACGCTACAACCAGCGAGTGCGTCCAGAGATTTACGAGAACGCCCCAGATATTTTCATTTGCGGTCACTCACATATTCTTAAAGTGGTTAATGATAAAAAGATCAATTGCCTCCACATGAATCCAGGAGCGATAGGGATACACGGTTTCCATCATAAACGCACTATGCTTCGTTTTGAAATAAATGATGGTAAGATTAGCAACCTAGAGGTTATTGAAAAAGATCGGTAAATTATAGATAAGAAAAGTGGTAATAATTACGCTTTCGCGAAAGCGTAAAATACAAAAACCTGCAAGGTGGCGCCTCGCAGGTTTTTCACTAATAAACTAAGATACAGTGTTTAACGGAAACGATCTGCAGATTTTACGAGTTGTTCATCACTACGTATAGCTCTATTTGCAAGAACTAAAAAAACGATAGAAATGATAGGAATGAACATCCCAATGCCTTTCTCAGAAACCGCCGTTTCTCCAGACATAGTTAGCGATCGATAAACGAAAACTCCTAGCAAAATAAGGTTCAATAAAATATTAAGACGGCTTATCACCGTTTGTAACTTCCTGTTATTATATAAAAAGATTGCAATAAGAGACAATAAAGCACTGGCCATAAATGCGCCAAAATAGCTGTTCTCATCCATCGCAACCACTTCATTTCCTTCACCATCTACCCATAAACTCACGAGCCATATAAGTCCACTAGATGCCACGGCAGCTAGAAATAAATATATAGTTTGAATACGTTGAATCATAGTGGTAATAATAGTAAATCTCTTTACATAACTGATGTCAAAAATAATATATATCCACAAAAAAGCATAGTACATATTAATTTTTATATGTATTATTGCATGACTGATAGGTTAACCATCTCTTTCTAGGCTAACTAACTTC
Organism: Nonlabens sp.; assembly: GCF_051251825.1. GTDB lineage: Bacteria > Bacteroidota > Bacteroidia > Flavobacteriales > Flavobacteriaceae > Nonlabens. The sequence goes on from NZ_JBPOGG010000010.1 coordinate 14,803, forward strand.
AAAATAATTTCTTATTTCTTCAGTTCTTCAACAGAACGATATATCACACACATTATAATTTATGTTTCAAATCGCTGATTTAAAATCAAAAAAGCTACCTGAATTACAGGAAATAGCTCAAGGACTTAATGTACCTAAGTACAAGCAGCTCAGAAAATTAGATCTAGTTTATAAAATTCTCGACCTACAGGCAGCAAACCCAGATGTAGTTAAAAAATTGGATGTAGATATTACACCAGCAAAATCTGAAAAAGCACCTGTCGAAGAGAAAAAAGAGGCGCCTAAACAGAAGCACAAGCCAAATCCTAGACCAAGAAAAGTAGTAGAGAAAAAAGAAGATTCTAAGGATTCTAATAATGACTCTACCAAAAAGGAACCTGCTGTAAAAAAGGAACCACGCGCACCAAGAGCAAAACAAAACGATAATCGTAATGAGAAAACGGATCGTACAAACGATAAGAATTCTAAAAACGATAAGAAAACGCAAAACGATAAAAACGACAAGCGCAACGATCAAAACTCTGACCGTAACGATAGGAACGATCGTAATAACCGTAATAAGAATCAGCGTAATAATAACAACAATGTCCCTAAAGGAAATAAGGATACTCGCAACCGCTACCGTGACCCAGAATTTGAATTTGATGGGATTATAGAAAGTGAAGGCTGTCTAGACATGATGCCAGACGGTTATGGATTCCTGCGCAGTAGTGATTATCATTACCTTGCCTCTCCAGATGATATTTATGTATCACAATCTCAGGTAAGACTATTTGGACTTAAAACAGGTGATACTGTACTAGGTATGGTACGTCCTCCTAAAGAAGGCGAAAAGTATTTCCCTCTTATCAAGCTTATTAAAATTAATGGAATGGACCCTAGTGTAGTGAGAGATCGTGTTTCTTTTGAACACTTAACTCCATTATTTCCAGATGAGAAATTCAATATCGCAGATCGTCAGTCATCTATTTCTACACGCATCATGGATCTTTTTGCTCCTATAGGTAAAGGACAGCGTGGAATGATAGTCGCACAACCTAAAACAGGTAAAACGATGTTATTAAAAGACATCGCAAACGCTATTGCTGCTAACCATCCTGAGGTTTACCAATTAGTTCTTCTAATTGATGAACGCCCAGAAGAGGTTACAGATATGCAACGTAATGTAGATGGTGAAGTAATCGCGTCTACTTTTGATAAAGAAGCACACGATCACGTTAAAGTGGCAAACATAGTTCTTGAAAAAGCAAAGCGTATGGTGGAATGTGGACACGATGTAGTGATCCTACTCGACTCTATTACTCGTCTTGCAAGAGCTTACAACACTGTACAACCTGCTAGTGGTAAAATACTATCGGGTGGTGTGGATGCAAATGCACTTCACAAACCTAAGCGTTTCTTTGGTGCCGCTCGTAACATAGAAGGTGGTGGTTCTTTAACAATCATAGCAACCGCACTTACTGAAACTGGTTCTAAAATGGACGAAGTAATCTTTGAAGAATTTAAAGGAACCGGTAACATGGAATTACAGTTAGACCGTAATATTTCTAACCGTCGTATTTTCCCTGCTATTGACCTCACATCATCATCCACGCGTCGTGATGATTTATTACTTGATGAACAAGCAGTAAAACACATGTGGATATTGAGAAAATACCTTGCAGACATGAATCCTGTAGAGGCAATGGAGTTTATCTCTCAACGTATGAAACAGACTCGTAATAATGAAGAGTTTATAGCAACTATGAACAGTTAAATAATTCATTAAATTTAATTGAAAGAGCTTTCATTATTATGGAAGCTCTTTTTTTTATGCTTTCGCGAAAGCGTTTATAACCAGAATTCAGATAAGCTCATCAATTCTACCAGTTAAAAATAAATATTCACTATTTTTAAGGACGTTTTACCCTAAAATGATCACCCATTGAAAGCAATCACAATTATCGTAGCCTTATCAAGCTTTTTTATAGCCACTGCGCAAGACAATCAACCTGCTCAAGCAACTACTATTAAAGAAAAATTTGAACAGACCATTGATGAAGCAAATCGCTATCAAGATTTTAAAGTGATTAAACAAAGTAAATTACAAGAGCTTAAAAAGGAAACCGTTGAACGCATAGTAGGATTAAAAGATTCTATCACAACTCTTGAAGAACAAATCAGTGCAAAGAATAAAAACACCATTGCACTAGAAGAACAAATTAAATTAAAAGATATAGAACTTAGCAGAATCGATGAGGAGAAAGATTCTATCTCTCTATTCGGCATCATGCTCGATAAAGTTACCTACAACCTTATTCTTTGGTCTATTATTGCTGCTCTACTACTAGCTTTCATAGTTTTAGTTTTTAAATATCGCAGTAGTAATGAAATAACTAAGGTTTCAAAAACAAATCTCAAACTCGCCGAAGAAGAACTTGAAACCTATAAACGTCGTTCATTAGAAAAAGAACAACACTTGAGCCGTCAGTTAATGGATGAGCGTAAAAAAACTTCAGGAAATAATAATCAGTAATTAATTTATTGAAATAATAATTTCCAATATATTATAGAAAACAATATCGGAATTAAAAGAAGATTTTATTTTTGGAGTATAAAAAAAGCCTTTCAATATTGAAAGGCTTTTTTTTTTAAATCTTAATTTGAAATACTATAGTGCATTTACAAACTTAGCAAGTTTAGACTTCATGTTTGAAGCTTTGTTGTCGTGTATGATATTACGCTTTGCAAGCTTGTCTACCATAGAAGTAACTTCTACAAATAATTTTTGAGCTTCAGACTTATCTTCTGTCTCACGTAATTTTTTGATAGCATTACGAGTAGTTTTATGCTGGTACTTATTTCTAAGTCTAGCTACTTCGTTTCTTCTAATTCTTTTTAAAGCACTCTTATGATTTGCCATATACTTTTAAATGTGGTTTTAATAAAACCTAATTGTTGTAGCCCGTAGGGGAATCGAACCCCTCTTACATGGATGAAAACCATGCGTCCTAGCCGATAGACGAACGGGCCATTAAATTGTTGCTCGTTTAGCGGATGCAAAAATAAACACTTTTTTCAATCCTACAAACACACAAAGCAACTTTTTTTAAAAAATTTTAATATGCTTTTGCAAATAACACTCTTCTAGCAGATTTTTCACCTGTAAAAACACAAGAACCTTCTTCAATATCGCCGTCTAAAGGAAGACATCTTATGGTAGCTTTTGTGAGCTCTTTAATTTTATCTTCTGTAGCAATAGTGCCATCCCAATGTGCAGAAATAAATCCACCTTTTGATTCAAGCACTTCTTTAAACTCATCAAAACTATCAACTTGAGTGATATGAGAATTGCGATAATCTAACGCACGATCAAATAAAGAGGTCTGGATCTCATCAAGAAGCGCTACTACTTTATCTTCTATCCCATCAATAGGTGTCGTTTCTTTAGAAAGTGTATCTCTTCTTGCTAATTCTACAGTACCGTTCTCAAGGTCACGAGAGCCTATCGCTATTCTCAAAGGAACTCCTTGTAATTCATGTTGCGCAAATTTAGCTCCTGGCCTTAAAGTATCTCTTTTATCATATTTTACAGTAACACCTTTAGAGCGCAAAGCTTTAGTTAATCCGTCAACAACCTTTGTAATTGCATCAAATTGCTCATCTGTTTTAAAAATCGGTACGATTACAACCTGATTAGGCGCCAAATTAGGTGGCAACACGAGGCCTTGATCATCACTATGAGTCATAATTAAAGCTCCCATCAATCGAGTAGAAACACCCCATGAAGTTGCCCAAACATATTCCTGCTTCCCTTCTTTGGAAGTAAACTTAACATCAAATGCTTTTGCAAAATTCTGACCTAGAAAGTGAGATGTACCTGCTTGAAGCGCTTTTCCATCTTGCATTAATGCTTCAATACAATAGGTCTCATCTGCACCTGCAAACCTTTCACTTTCTGTCTTTAACCCTTTAACTACTGGAATCGCCATAAAGTTCTCTGCAAATTCTGCATAGATATCATTCATTTGCTCTGCCTCTTCAATTGCTTCTTGTTTAGTAGCATGAGCTGTGTGCCCTTCTTGCCATAAAAACTCTGCTGTACGCAAAAACAAACGAGTACGCATTTCCCATCTTACAACATTTGCCCATTGATTAATAAGTAATGGTAAATCTCTATAAGACTGAATCCATCCTTTATAAGTATTCCAAATGATTGCCTCACTCGTTGGTCTTACAACAAGTTCTTCCTCTAGCTTAGCTTCTGGATCCACTCTTAGTTTACCTGGATTATCAGGGTCATTTTGTAATCTATAATGAGTAACTACCGCACATTCTTTTGCAAAACCTTCAGCGTTCTTCTCTTCGGCCTCAAAAAGGCTTTTAGGAACGAATAATGGAAAATAAGCATTTTGATGTCCAGTTTCCTTGAACATACGATCTAACTCAGCTTGCATTTTTTCCCAAATCGCATAACCGTAAGGTTTAATCACCATACAACCTCTTACAGCGCTATTTTCGGCAAGATCTGCCTTAACGACTAATTCATTGTACCATTTTGAATAATCTTCACTCCTACTTGTTAAGTTCTTTCCCATCGTTGTCTTTTTGGCACAAAACTTGATGTTTTATATTAAGTTTTGTTAAACGTTTTTATAAGCCGTCAAAACTACTTATTTTTATACTATCATCATAAATTATTACGCTATGAGAAATTTTACTACACTTTTACTTAAATCAACTGGGTTATTAGCATTTTTTGCAGTGGCACTTATCACCACTTCATGTGGCTCTTTTGATGCCGTTTCTTATAATGATGGAATTTATGGAGATAGCAATAATAACTATCAAGAGGAAGAAGAAACGGAAGAAGTTAACTACGAAGGTAATAGTGGTAGTTACTATAAAAACCTATTTGCCGAAAAAGCAGAACAATATGGACAGAGTTTTGAACAGGATAGCGTTTTCACTGATGTAGATAGCTATTCTTCTCAAAGTTATGATCAATCTAATCCTGATTACACTTCTAACTATGGTGGAGGAAATAGCGGATTTGGAGAAAACCCTACTCAAGTCACAATTAATTACTATGATAATGGTTGGAATAATTGGGGCTGGAACAACTGGGGTTGGGGAAGCTTGAATTATTGGGGTTGGAATAGAGCAATTGGCTGGGGTGGTTATCGCGGTGGATTTGGATGGAATAGAGGATTTGGATGGAACAATCCATGGTATGGCGGATACGCTTGGGGCAACGGTTTTGGCTGGAATAATTGGGGCTGGAATTATGGCTATTATGGCGGATTTAATAATGGTTGGGGAAATTATTATAATAGAAATAACTACGCTTACGTAAATGGTAACAGATCTTATTATGGTAGAAACTCTATCGCAAACTCTAGAGGAAGAACAACAACCTCTGTAGATAACAGAAATACAACTAGACGTAATGTGGGGCGTGGAGCAAATGGTGTAAGTCGTGGTAGATCCACTACAGCAACTAATTCACGTAGTACAACATCAAGAAATAGCACAGGAGTATCAAGAAGAAGTTCTTCTAGATCTAGCAACTCTAACGCAAGAGGAAGCTCTTCTAACAGATCTTCTAGAACATCAACAATGGGAAGTGGATCTAGTTCAAGCAGACGCTCTTCATCAGCATCTTCAAGATCTTCTAGCTCTTCAAGTAGATCATCATCTACTAGATCATCCAGCAGCAGTTCTTCTGGAAGATCTTCATCAGGAACTTCAAGAACCAGTGGTCGTAGAGGTTAGAAATAAATAAACTTTAAACATGAAAAAATCAATTATACTAAGTGCCTTTTTATTAGGTGCCATAACAGCCTATGGTCAAACCGTAGCAGACGGATTACTATATGGACAGCAAGGTTCTTACGGAACTGCCCGTTATAGAGGAATGAGCGGAGCTTTTGGTGCTCTAGGAGGTGATTTAACAGCAATAGGAAACAACCCAGCAGGATCTGTAATCTTTGCAAATCATTATGCAAGTGGTTCTCTTCAATATACCGGCAACCAGACAGACAGCCAGTTCAATGGAACGTTAAGCGAAGACAACGACCATGATCTTACTTTAAATCAAATAGGAGTAGTTCTAGTCTATAAAAATAGAAATGAAAATGCAGCCGTGACTAAGTTTTCATTTGGACTAAATTATAATGACACTCGTAACTATGACGACAAATTATCAATTGCTGGTACTAACAATATATCAATTTCTGAGTATTTTTTAGAAAATGCAAACGGTATTGAATTAAGTAATTTTCAACTATTACCTGATGAATCTGTATCTGGATTGTATCAATTTCTAGGAGAAAATGAAGGTTTCGGAGTACAGCAAGGGTTTTTAGGATATCAATCTTTTGTGATTGACGCAGTAGATAATAGTGATGATTTAAACACTGCTTATATTTCAAATACAGGAAACGGTTCTTTTGAACAACAACTCAAGCAGAATTCCTCTGGTTACCAAAGCAAATTGTCCTTTAATGGCGCTATCGATATTAAAAATAGATTGAGCTTAGGACTTAATGTGAATGCACATTACATAAATTATCAGAGATTTTCTTCGTTTGCAGAACAGAACGATAACGGAGCTTTAGTAGATGCCGTACGATTTGACAATAGCCTAGATGTTCAAGGATCTGGGATATCACTTCAAGCAGGCGCAATTCTAAAAGTGACTGATGCCCTTAGACTAGGCGCCAGTTATGAATCTCCTACATGGTATGAAATGGAAGAAACAATCTTACAAACTGTAGTTGCAAGACGTGCCGATGGTAGTAATGGTACAATCACAGAAGTTATTGACCCTAGAGTTTTAAATGTGTTTGCACCATATAACCTAAGAACTCCAGGTAGTGTGACTGGTAGCTTAGCTTATGTTTTTGGTAAAAGCGGTTTGATAAGTGTAGATTATAGTTCAAGAGATTATTCTAGTATGAAATTTAAACCTACAAATGATGCTTTCTTTGCAGCAAATAACGATCAAATTAATCAAGAATTAACTACTGCTGGAACTTTACGTATAGGTGGAGAATACCGTGTTAAAAACTGGTCTTTACGCGCTGGATACCGTTCTGAGGAGTCTCCTTATAAAGATAAAAATTTAATGGATGACTTAACAGGTTACAGTCTTGGACTAGGATATACTTGGGGTCAAACTACACTAGACCTTTCTTATGATCGATCTGAAAGAGATTATAGTAATCAATTATTTGACACAGGTCTTACTTCAAGAGCCGCAGTTAATAATATTCAAAACAACATCGTAGCGACTATTGGCTTCAACTTCTAGAGCTACTATCATATTATAAAAAAAGCCTTTGAGGATTTCTCAAAGGCTTTTTTTTAGTTTCTGACTATATCTCAAGTTCACTGTAAATACTTATTCCCAGTTTAACGTAAGATTGGACATATTTAGGAATGTGTATGACGCTTTCGCGAAAGCGTAATACAAACCGTCCTGTTACCTCTTAATAGCAAAGTGACCTGTCGCCTCACCCATTCTGCCATCTTGCTCATACTCTATTTTAAACCAGTAGTCAGAGCTAGGTAATGGCTGACCGTTATAAGTTCCATCCCATCCTGGACCCGTAGTTTCAAGTTGCTTCAAAAGTTTCCCATATCTATCAAAAATATACAATCTGGTAAATGGCAAACGGTCTGCTCCTATAATGTTCCATGTGTCATGGAATCCATCATTGTTAGGTGTAAAATAGTCTGGATAGCCAAATACAAATACCTCAACGATAATCTCACCACATCCTGAACGCTCTGCAATAGTTACTGAGTGCAAACCTGGTGTTACATTGTTGAATATTCCATTGTTCACATAAGGACCATCATCAAGTCTAAACCAGTATTCATCTGGACCAGATGCTGTAGCCACTACTTGATGATCTACCGCATAAGTACTAGTGGTGACATCTACACTATAATCTGTAGGGATTCCTGATTGTCTCACGTTTGTAGAGTCTGTGATATCACATCCTGTAGTGATGTTAGTCACTAGCACTTCATAATCTCCTGGCTCAGTGGCATCATGAGATGCACCTGTAGAACCAGCAATTGTTGCGCCATTTAAGAACCATTCAAAGGTATAACTTGCAGTACTCAAGCCAGTATCTAGAACTTCTGGACCATTTAATAATACACCATTAGGATCTATACAAAGTACATATTGAGATAACAATGCAGGTTGTGGTAATGGATCTAAAATTAAATTCACTGTAGTAAAGCTTACACAATCTGTATTATCATCTTCAACTCTTACAAATAAGGTTGTATTAGAATTATAAGAATAGTTTGAACTTACGGCATTTGTATCGCTATCTGCATTATTTTGAGACTCGTGATAACTTACTGTTAATCCAGTTTGTGTTCCTATTACTTGTGGCGTTACAGCTCCTAAATCAGCTATAGCGTTACCTGAACCATCATCACAATTATTAACATCCATAGGCATCACAACTACTGGTGCAGGAACTGCTTCTATCAAAAAACTTCCTATTGCAAAACATCCAGTGGTAGTATTAATGAGTCGATAAGAAATAGTTTGTGGATTTGCAGTATTTGAATAAGTATTTTCATCAAGAGCGCCAGTATCATTAAGTGCGTCCATGTTTGAAGCATAATATTGCACTGCTACACCTGTCAGCCCATTTGTAATGTCTGACTCGCGATCGCTTAGAGCAAAAACGGCCACAGTATCTCCATCTTCATCACACTCTTCTAGATTAGGAACCACAGCTATGGCTGGAATATCACTTAATATTAAATCAAAAGTCGTCGTATTATAACAACCTGTTGTGATATTCTCAACTCTTACATAAATAGTTTCTGGCGAACTTGTGTTATCATATGAAGTAGCTATAGATGGTGTACCAGCATCTGCAGCGGTTTGATCTAGGTGGTAAGAGAAAATAAAATCTGCAGGAGCTTGTCCATTTAATATTGCAGCTTCATTCTGTGTTAAGTCAAATGTCTCTACTCCATCTCCACTAGGATCATCACATTGCTCCATATTTGAAGCAGCGGTAACAGTAGGTGCCGGATTTAAAATCAAGTCAAATGTGGTTGTTGTATAACAATCTGTGTTATTTACATTTTCTGCGCGTACATAGATTGTTTGTGGACTCGATGTATTATCAAAATTCAAGGCTAACGCTGCTGTATTTCCGTCAGCATCTGCTTGTGAAGGATGGAATGTTATTGAAACGTCTGCAGCGTTTTGTGCTCCTAGAATAGCAGCCGTTTGAGCTGCTAGGTCAAATGATTCTGTTCCATCATTTGAAGGATCATCACATAAGGTTAGATCTCCTACCGCGTTTGCTATAGGTGTAGGATCTACAATGATATCAAAAGTTCCTGTCGCATAACAATTCATATTCCCATTAGGTGAAACTCTTACATAAATAGTTTCTACAGGAGAAACTACATTTGTATATGTGGATGGGTTAGGAATAGATGCACTATACATATCTGCATCCATTTGCGTATTATGATATGTTATGGTGAAGTTTGCAGCGTTTTGTGCTCCTAAAATATCAACTTCGTTACTGGTTAAGTCAAAAATCTCAAAACCATCATTAGTAATATCATCACATAAAACCAAATCAACAGCACTATTAAAAACAGCTTGAGGATCTACTTGAATTGTAAAAGAAGTCGTGTTAAAACAAGTGGCGTTAAGAACACTCTCGATACGTACAAAAATGGTTTCTGGTCCTGTACCGGCATTAATATAACCACTACTAGTTAGCGCACCAGTATCAGCATCAGCATCTGCTTGTGAATTGTGATAGGTGACATTGAAATCTGTTTGACTTTGAGTTCCCAGCACCATTCCTGTACGAGAAGAAAGTATAAAAGTCGCAAGTCCATCATTTGAAACATCATCACAAGCGATCATATCCATAGGCACATTTGCCACTGGTGTAGGAGAAACTGTGATATCAAAACTACCTGTATCAAAACAAGTAGCATCTGTCACGCTTTCTATTCTTGCATATATAGTTTCACTAGGAGTTTGCACATTTACATAAGTTGCTGGATTAGGTATAGATGAAATTCCTGCTGTAGCATTTGCCTGTGAGGTGTAATAAGTTACTGTAAAACCACTTGCAGACTGGCTTCCTAATGCTCCAGCATCTTGTGACGTTAAATCAAATGTTTCAAAACCATCATTTGATGGATCATCACATAAATCAATATTTGGAACGGCATTAAATGTTGCACTACCTACTGTAATGTCAAATGACTCAACTACCACACACATAGTAGTAATATCAGTAATAGCGGCATAAATCGTTTGTGGATTTGAAGTATTGGTAAAAGCAGTAGGAGTTCCTATTGCATTGGTAAGATTCTCAGCATCGGCTTGAGTTAAATGGTAAGAAATAGGGAAATCTGCTGCTGCAAGACCATTTAATATTTCGATATTTCGAGTTGTTAAATCCACGGTTGCTGCGCTTCCTGTAGGATCACAAATAACAAAGTCTGTAGGTACTCCATTTAAAATTTCTGGAAGTACATTTATACAAACAACCTCAGTATATGGGCAACCAAAGTTATCTATATACTCATACGTATAACAATTTGTACCAGCTGTAGTAGGCGTAACAGTAATGGTAGCACCATTTACATTTGTAATAGTTGGATCTGGCAGCCATTGTTCACTAGTCGCCATTGGTGTAAATGATAAATCTGCTGGGATAATGGCTGGATTAAAGTTAAGTCCCCAATAAAATATATAACCGTTATCAGAAGAAAGGTTATCAGTAATATTAATACACCATTGCCCATTAAGCGGTGAACCTACAAATGTACTGTATGGATCAACAGGCAAATAATCTCCTGCAGGCATGGTCGTTACTCCAGCTTGAGCCTGAGCCCATGTTTGAGTTGCTGTCTCTGTAAAAACATAGTCAAAACCAGTACCTGGATTTAAATTAGTGTCAACATCAATAGGTACTCCTAAATAAGTTCCTCCACCACTACTAAAAACGTGTAACGCAACTGTTGCACCGTTAGGAGCTGTTACCGTTAAATCTAAATCCCCTAAATACGAATGCTCCATATTCAAAAAGATATCTACTAAGTCAGTAGCATTTGTCATTGTTGCGCCTGGTGGGAATAAATCCACTGTCACACAAGTTTGATAACTGGTAGTACCATTATCATCAGGTAAAAAAGTTCTTCCTGTAATAGGTGGAGATGGTGTTATCGCAAATTCTACAGGAGTTACATTTCCATTAAGGTCAGTGGACTCACCAAAACATATGGTGTTATCCACAGCAGCAGTTCCCGTAAAATCGGGATCTGTGGACACATGAACAACCACATCACGAGATTCTCGATCTGAACAACCTGTCGCATCAGTAACTACAAAGTCAATTAAGTATATTCCTGAAGTAACATAAGTTTCACTTTGAATCGCTCCTGGATTTAATCCATTACCATTACCAAGATCCCATTCATATGTTGCTCCAGTTCCATCGACACTAAAAGTTGCAGAACCATCAAAGTTTACTGTGTCTCCTTGACATATACGTACGATTCCATCAGGATCTGGCGCTGGAGTCGTAACAATTGCCGTACTTATGGCCTGACATGGATCAAAACAACTTATTCCAGCTCTCCATCCAGCATCGTTCCCACTACCATTTGAAGTAAAAGTTACAGTTAAACATCCCGTAGGATTTCCAGCACTCGCTTGAAACAATCCTGGTGCAGTTGTAGTGTTTGTAAAAGTTCCTAATTGAGGTGCCGCGGTGGAATCACCATCATAAATGGTTAACACATCTCCTGTTTGAATAATCATCTGAATAAAATTCAGTTGCATTCTATCCGTTTGAATTCCAGGACACAACACTGCATATCCATTCATATTATTGCTATAGTTACCGTTTTGCCCGTCATCATTAAACGAACCACTACAGGTCACAAACCTAGTAGGCACTCCATTATTGTTAGGCATATTAATAATACCTTGACCATAGCTTAACAATCCTATAAATAAAAAGGCTGCTGTTATTAAATTTTTCATCGTTTTGGGCTTTGCTTTTTTTGCTTTTTCATCTGCTTTTACAAATATGCAGAAAATCATTAACATCATCTTAACGTAACAACACTTTTCTTTAGTCTAACCTGCCCAAAATAATAGTATTACGTCGGTATTCCATACCTTTGCTTTTTATAATTTACTGCTCTTTTAAGAGCTCATTGCACATGAAAATAGAAGATTTGATTAACGATATAGATGATAACGACCACTTATCATCAAACGAGCAAACACCATTGCGACCAGACGCATTTGAAAAAACCGATGCTGAGAAGATAGAAATTATCAAAAAAGACATGCACCATATTCTAGAAACTCTAGGAATGGACATGACTGATGATAGCTTGAAAGGAACACCTAACCGAGTGGCAAAAATGTTTGTGAAAGAGATTTTTGGCGGTTTAAGACCAGATGCTAAACCTACAGCGTCCACATTTGAAAACAAGTACAAGTATGGTGAAATGCTAGTGGAAAAGAACATCGTGCTCTACTCTACTTGTGAACATCATTTACTACCTATAGTAGGTCGCGCTCACGTGGCTTATATCTCAAACGGATCTGTAGTAGGACTTTCTAAAATGAATCGCATCGTGGATTATTATGCAAAACGTCCACAGGTTCAAGAACGTTTGAATATTCAAATCGTGCGTGAATTACAACAAGTCATGAATACTGAAGATGTTGCCTGTGTGATTGATGCAAAGCACTTGTGTGTGAACAGTCGCGGAATACGCGATATTGAAAGCAGCACGGTTACGGGAGAATTTGGCGGTGCGTTTAAAGACCCAGCCGTTCGTCGAGAATTTCTCGATTATATAAAAATGGAAACTAAGTTTTAAATTTAAGTGAATCATAGTAATACTGATCTCATGAAAACGATTGATGACGTGAGGCAGGAGATTTGTGGAGAGTCCGCTTTCGCGAAAGCAGAATTCTCATCAACATTTTAACCATTACCACTTTAAACCATCTATAAATCATGGTGCGATATCAAGATAACAAACTCGTGATGTACAACTCCATCACTGGAGAAAAAGAAGTTTTTAAACCTATAAACGAAGGTCTAGTAGGCATGTATGTGTGTGGCCCGACGGTTTATAGCAATGTACATTTAGGGAACTGTCGCACGTTCATATCCTTTGATATGATCTACCGTTATCTACAACACCTAGATTATAAAGTGCGCTACGTGCGTAATATTACTGACGCCGGTCACCTCACTGATGATGCTGACGAAGGCGAAGATAAAATATCAAAAAAAGCACGTGTTGAAAAACTAGAACCTATGGAAATCGTACAGCAATACACGCTGGATTTTCATAACGTGATGAAGCAATTCAACAGTTTACCACCTAATATTGAACCTACTGCGACAGGACATATCGTGGAACAAATTGAAATTATTAAAACAATTATAGATAACGGTTATGCTTATGAGCGTAATGGTTCTATCTATTTTAATGTTATTAAATTTAATGAGGATCATGAGTATGGTAAGTTGAGCGGTCGCAAGCTTGAAGACATGATTGCAAACACTCGTGCCCTTGATGCGCAGAGTGAAAAGGATAATCCTCAGGATTTTGCCTTGTGGAAAAAAGCAAGTCCAGCACATATTATGAGATGGCCTAGTCCATGGGGCGATGGTTTCCCTGGCTGGCATCTTGAATGTACAGTAATGAGTTCTAAATACTTAGGAGAAACATTTGACATACATGGCGGCGGCATGGATTTAAAATTCCCGCATCATGAGTGTGAAATCGCTCAAGGTGAAGCTGCTCATGGTCATAATCCTGTGAATTACTGGTTACATACTAACATGCTTACTTTAAATGGTAAGAAAATGTCTAAATCTACGGGCAATTCTATTTTGCCTCAAGAGCTTTTTACTGGTGATAACGACTTCATGGAAAAAGCGTTTTCACCTAGTGTGGTGCGTTTCTTTATGATGCAGGCGCATTATAGAAGTATATTAGACTTTAGCAATGACGCTATCGCTGCAGCCGAGAAAGGATTTAATCGTCTTACTGAGGCTATGAAATCTATTAAAGACTTAACGGCAAGCAAGGAAAGCACAATTGATGTTTCTTCATGGATCGATCGCTGTTATGCTGCGATGAATGATGACTTTAATTCACCTATTCTTATTGCCGAGCTTTTTGAAGGCGCAAAGTTGATTCATGCGGTTAAAGAAGGAAAGCAAAAAGCTACTGCTCAAGATATTGAATTAATTGAAGCTACTTTTAAGTCGTTCTTTTATGATGTTTTAGGACTAGAAACTGGTAATGCTACTGGCTCTACAGATTCTAAACACCTGGATGGTGCGATGCAATTGATTATAGATTTAAGAACTCAGGCACGCGCAAATAAAGATTGGGCGACTAGCGACCAGATTAGAGATCAATTAGTGGCAGCAGGAATCCAGTTAAAAGATGGTGCTGATGGCACTACTTACACGACTAAATAATTATGAAGTATTCGCTACTGGCTTATCCGTTACTATGGATCGTGAGGTTTTATCAAGTTGCGATATCACCTTTCACGCCAGCGAGTTGCCGGTACTCACCTACTTGTTCTCACTATACGGTAGATGCTTTAAAAAAGCACGGCGCCTTTAAAGGTGGCTGGCTAGCGCTTAAAAGAATATTTAGTTGTCATCCATGGGGCGGCAGTGGTTATGATCCGGTACCGTAATTACCTATTATCTTTTCACTACGTGAAAATTTGATTTCCAATTACCAAAAATTAGAAATTAGTTATTAGCTCCTTCCCTCGAGGGAAGGCTGGGATGGGTGTTTTACGTAAGATGTTTTAATCACATATCTCAAATTACCTATTATCTTTTCACTGCGTGAAAATTTGATTTCCAATTACTGATTATTTAAAACTTTTTTAGGTAAACAATTCCAAATCGTTTTAAAGAACTGAGTCTAGGCTTTTTGTTGGGTTTAAGGTTTAAGGTTTAAGGTTTAAGGTTTAAGGTTTAAGGTTTAAGCGAAAAAACAAAATCTAAACTAAAGTCAAATCAAGTTTAAGTTTAAGTTTAAGTTTAAAGATTGTAATGATTTAATAATTAAAGCTAATAACTGATTTTACAATTAAGACATCACAGTTCGCACAAGCTTTTAGAAAATCCTTAATTTAGCCGTTCAATTAAAGTATATGTTTTCATTAAAGGTTATCTGGAATCCGTTAGAAGGAATAGATCTAGGTTTTTTTACCATTCATTTTTATAGTTTATCCTATGTGATTGCTTTTGTACTGGGATGGTACATTATTAAACCTATCTTTAAACGTGATGGTGTAGGAATGGACAAATTGGATCCTTTATTTATGTACACGGTTATAGGATGTCTCGCTGGTGCACGTATCGGTCATTATCTTTTTTATGAAACTGAGGTTCTTTTCTCTGATCCGTTGCATGTTTTATTACCGTTTAAATTAGATCCATTTGAATGGACTGGATTTGCTGGAATGGCAAGTCATGGTGCTGCGCTAGGAATTATTATAGCCATGTTTTTCTACAGTAGAAAACATTTGAAAAAACACATGTTCTGGATTCTCGATCGCATAGTGGTTCCTACTGCCATAGGTGGAACATTTGTGAGATTAGGAAACCTTTTTAATAGTGAGATTAACGGTAAGGAAAGTGGTGACTTTTGGGCAGGATTCAAATTTGTGCGTGACACCTCAGATCCTCACGTAGCTGCAGCACTTCAAAAAACAGGACTTACTAATACAGATAAAGCAATTGAATCTCTAGTAAGTAATCCTCAGCTCGCAGATGCTCTAGAGGCGATTCCTTATAAACATCCTGCACAATTATATGAAGCAATATGTTATGTAGGTGTTTTTGTGATTCTTTATCTAGTGTATTGGAAAACTGAGAAACGTCATAAATTAGGTTACATCCTAGGTCTATTCTTTGTGCTACTATTCACAGTACGTTTCTTCATAGAGATCATAAAAGAAAAACAAACCGCTACTGATGCCTTTGTGTTGTTTGGTACTAATTTTAATACAGGTCAATTGTTGAGTATTCCATTTATACTTATAGGTTTGTTCTTAATGTTTAGTCCTGAAGGTTTATTTAAAAATCCTAAAACCGATGCGTAATTCTATTTTCTCAATTATCGTTCTAGCCGTTATACTATCAGGCTGTCGTCATGAAAAGGCAAACGTGTTAAGCACTGCCGATGTTACTTTCACAAAGGAAGCTACAGGATATTTAATTAAAAAAACTACCAAGGACACGATTCAATTGCTGGATCTAGAAATAGCAGATACAGAATATGACGTACAAACCGGACTCATGTATCGCACGAGCATGAAAAATAATCAAGCGATGCTATTTGTTTTTGAAGCAGAGCAAGAGCTTGCTTTTTACATGAAAAACACTCAAATCCCGCTAGATATCATTTATTTAAATGCTGATGGCGCTATTGTAAGCTTTGTAGAAAATGCCAAGCCTATGGATGAGACACTACTTCCTAGTGAAGCTCCTGCGCAATACACCTTAGAAATAAATGCTGGCCTTGCTGAGAAATGGGGACTGGATCTGGGTGATGTATTGGTTTGGGAATAGGATAATACTGTCATGCTGAACCTGTTTCAGCATATCATTTTGCAGCGACGTGGGATAATCGAGGTTAACAGGCTATAGCTTTTCATCACCGGCAGATTCTGAACTAAATTCAGAATGACAGGTAAAAATAGTATGCTTGATCGAGACCTACTTATAAAAACATTCGCGTTTAGTTCTCGACTCCGCTCGAACAGACAAAGATCGAGTCAACATTTACTTGCTCATAGCAACAAAATCTATAAATTCGTCATCCATACAGTAACCTAAAGGTCCTTTAACAACATCACCTTTCTTAAGAATGTAATAAGCTGGTTGGTAATTAGTTTTGAAATTTTCCTTTTGAAATTCTAAATTTCGAGGCCCTTTTAGTTTGTCGTCAATATTCAATTTGACAATTATATAATCATCCAAAGCATCTTGAAAATTTGGATGATGAATTTTACTATTTACTGAATTTGTTGGATTAGATAAATTATCAAATATGACCAATAGATTCTTATCATTCTCTATAGCATGTTTTTCTCCTTCTAAAAAGTCATCAAATACACTTTGCCTTTTCTCATTGTTAGAACAGCAAACAATGCAAGATATCAGTATAAAGTAAAATAGTCTCATAACTCTAATCTACAAAAAAAAGAGCTTCTCAATTGAGAAGCTCTTTTTAAATATTTATGAATTTATGTTACGCTTTCGCGAAAGCTGCCTACCTACAGGCAGAGCATCAATTACAACATTCTTAGTAATTGATATAAACCCAACTTGCAACGTCTTTAGTCTGTGCGTCGTTGTACTTCAATACATAGAAGTAAGTTCCTACTGGTAGTAATCCATCACCTGCCATTGCTCCTGTGTTAGGGATTCCTGCAAACTCCTCATAGTTAGAAGCTGTAGTCTCGTAGATTTTGCTTCCGTTTCTATTAAAAATGATTAATTCAAAATTAGGGAATTGCTCAATGTTAGGCATAGAGAACGTATCGTTAACACCATCACCGTTAGGCGAGAATCCTTCTGGGATAACCACTTCACAAACCTCAACAGTTACTGAGAATGAAGAGTAGTCAAAACATCCTGTAGCATTATCTGTAATACGAGCATAAATCGTTTGCTGATCTGATGATGCGTAAGGTGAGCTCAATGCACTTGAACCACTTATTGCACTTGCTTCATCATTATGGTATGTTACTGTGTATGCTGCTGCACTCTGACCTGCTAATACTTGTACGTCATAATCTGTAAGCACTAGATCTAACTCATTTGTGATAGGATTAGTAGCACAGTCAGAAACGTTTGTAACATTCCCGATTGCTGGTGCGCTTAATACTTCAATATCAAACTGACCTGTCTCGAAACAGTCTTCGTCTTGTGCATTTGATACACGTACAAATATCGTTTCAGGATTAGATACGTTATCATAAGCTCCAGGAGTTAAAATTGCATTCATGTTACTATCAGCATCTGCTTGAGAGTTGAAGAACGCTACGTTAAATTCTGAAGGAGATTGTGCTCCTAAGATTCCTGTTATTTGAGATGTTAAGTTAAATGTCTCAACACCATCTGCAGATAAGTCATCACAAAGTTCGATTGTTGGAACATTGTTGAAATTTACTGCCTGGAAAGTTACATCCACTTGCTCCGTTTTAAAACATCCATTCACATTATCAAATACTCTTGCCCATACTGTTGTACTTCCAGTTACTGAGAATACATCAGGAGTTAGAATAGGATTCATGTCTGCTTGAGCGTCTGCATCAGTGTTGAAATAAGTAACATCATAATCTGCTGCGACAAGACCATTTCTTATTTCGTCATCTTTAGAAGTTAAATCAACTGTTACTGCTGTTGCTGTTTGACATACGATAATATCTGCTGGCTCTACACTTGTAATTTCTGGAGCTACGTCTATACATACTGTTTCAATGTAAAGACATCCAAAACTATCTGTAAATTCAAAATCATAACAATTCTGACCAGCCGTAGTAGGTGTTACCGTGATATCAGAACCATTAGTTGCTGTGATGTCCGCATTTGCAGCCCAAACTTCAGTTACTTCACCTGGCTCATAACGCTCAGCAGCAGGTACAATTGCAGGGTTAAAATTAAGTCCCCATTCAAAAATGTACCCATTATCACTACTAAGATTATCTACAACTCTTAAACACCATAATCCATTTAAAGGAGTTCCTATGAAGTTTGAGAATGGATCTAACGGGCGATAGTCAGCTGATGGCAATGTTGCAACACCAGCTGTAGCTTGAACCATAGTTTGTGTTGCCGATCCACCTTCAGTGATTGTATAAAGGAAACCAGTTCCTGGATTTAAATTTGTATCAATATCAATAGGAATTCCTAAGAATGTATTTCCTCCTCCATTTCCAAAAGTGATAATCTTAATAGCAGATCCATCTGGTGCAGTTAATGTAATATCTAAATCTCCAAAATAAGAGTGTTCCATATTGATGAACACGCTTACTAAGTCTGAAGCATTTTGAAATGTTGTTCCTGGAGCAAATCCTTGAACGTCCACACAAGTTTCATAAAAAGTGGTTCCGTTATCATCTGGAAGGAATGTTTGACCTGTAATAGGTGGAGCTACGTCAGCAACAAATTCAACAGTCTCTGCTACTCCAGTGATGGTTGTAGATTCTCCAAAACAAATTGAAGTATCTGCAGGAAGAGTTCCTGTAAAGTCAGGAGTCGTGGAAACAAAAATGATAACATCTTCTAAAACTCTATCTCTACATCCTGTTGGGTCTGTAGTGATATAATCTACTCTATAAATACCTGGATTCATAAATGACCTAGTAGCAGTTGTTCCTGCCACAGGATTCATAGGATCTTCAGAAAAAACCCATTCGCTTGTTGCACCAGTTCCATCAACACTATATGTTGTAGTTCCAGAGAAACTAATTGATTCGTTTTGACAAACTCTTAGTATTCCATCATTATCTGGAGCTGGCACTGTTGTAACCGCGTTTGATATAGTCTGGCAATTATCGATACAAGCCAAAGTAGCTTGCCATCCTGGACCTGTACTTGTAGCGTTTGAAATAAATCTAAATGTCAAACAACCTGAGGTGTTTGCAGCAGTAGCAGTAACAAGAGCTGGAGTTATTGCTGAGTTAAAAACCCCTATAGGTGATCCAGTTGCGGTATCTCCATCATAAGCTAATAAAATATCACCTGTTCCTACATTCCATAATGTAAAATTCACTGACATATCATCAGTAGCAAATGGTGAACAAAAAGTAATAGTTGAATTTTCTCCATTCATATAGTCACCAGCTAATCCACCTGAATCGGTAAAATCACCGCTACAAGTAACAAAGCTACCATCAGTCATAGCAAATTCTTGAGCTGTTACTATAGTGGCTGTAAATAACAGGCTTAAGGTTAATAGTAAAAGTTTTTTCATGGGTATGAATTTAAATTCAGTTAGTGTTAGATTTATTTAAACTTGCGCCTAAAGTAATGCAAAATAATAAATTACTATCACTCACTAACATATCTATTTAAAATCTATTCACCTATTATTAAGATAAAACAGCATTTTAGATAAAGGGTAGCAAACCGACTTTAAACGACATAAAAAAAACCGCTTTGAATTGAATCAAAGCGGTTCTTAAATAAGGGAAATGGATACTATAATTCCTCTTTTGCCGGTTTAGGCTCTTTAGGTAATAATTTTCCTTTTGATTTTTCCATTGTATCATACATAACTGGCGTTGCGATAAATACAGATGAATATGTACCTACGATAACACCAATAATCAGTGCAAGCATAAATCCTTGAATAGACTCACCACCGAAAGTGAAAATCGCAAGCAATACAATTAATGTAGTTAACGATGTATTCAACGTTCTAGAAATCGTGCTGCTAATTGCCGCATTTACCGTGCGAGCAAATTCCCAGTTAGTTCTCTCATTAATAAATTCACGAATTCTATCAAACACAACCACCGTATCATTCAGTGAGTAACCGATTACAGTTAGAATCGCTGCAATAAACGCTTGATCTATTTCCATGTTAAATGGTAACAAGTCATAAGTTAAAGAGAATACTCCAAGTACGATTAGTACGTCATGGAATACTGCTACTACAGCTCCTAAAGAGAACTGCCACTTGCGGAAACGGATTAAGATATAAAGGAATACCACGATAAGTGATCCAAAAATCGCATATAATGATCCAATTAAGATATCATCTGCGATAGTAGGTCCTACTTCAAAGTTAGACATTATACCTGCATTCTTATCTTCTTTACTTACATCGGCAAATGCAGCCATATCCATACCTTCTGGTAAGTAAGGCTTCAAGCTATTAAACAACTTACTTTCAACTTCTTCAGTAACATCGGCATTAGTTACGTCACCACCTACTTTATTAATACCGTATTTTGTACTAATCTTTAACTGGTTGTCAGCACCATAAGTTTTTGCCTCAGCACTACCAAATACATCCTCAGCAGATAATATTTTAGTCACCTCAGTTGCATTTACTGGTTGTTCAAAACGAACTGTATAAGTACGTCCACCAGAGAAGTCAATACCAAAATTCAAACTCTTTGTGAATAATGAGATGGCACTGATTACAACAAACGCAAGTGAAATCATGTAAGCTACTTTTCTCTTTTTCAAGAAATCAATATTTACATTTCTAAACCAGTTCTTAGTAAGTGGTGTAGAGAATGCAAGTGACTTACCATTCTTACCATATCCATCAATAAATAATCTAGTGATAAAAATTGCAGTAAATAAAGAAGTTGCAATACCTATCATTAAAGTAGTTGCAAATCCTTGAATAGGTCCAGTTCCAAATATGAAAAGAATTAAAGCTGTTAAGAACGTCGTTACGTTTGCATCAAGAATAGAACTCAAAGCATTATTGAAACCATCCTTAATACTATCTACCTGAGATTTACCTTTTGCAAGTTCTTCCCTGATTCTTTCAAAGATCAGAACGTTTGCATCTACAGATATACCGATCGTTAATACAATCCCGGCAATTCCAGGTAACGTTAATACCGCTTTAAGAGATGCTAGAGCACCAAAAATAAACAAGATGTTAACTACAAGAGCAATATCTGCATAAAGACCAGCTCTTCCATAATAGAAAATCATCCAAACTAGAACTAACAATAATGCGATTCCAAATGACCACAAACCACTATTAATAGCCTCCTGACCTAAAGATGGTCCTACTACAGCTTTCTGGATAATCTCAGCACCTGCAGGTAATTTACCAGCACGTAATACGTTAGCAAGATCTTCTGCCTCTGCAACAGTAAAGTCACCAGAAATCTGACTGTTTCCTCCTGAAATCGGTCCAGTTGTAATACCTGGCGCGCTATATACAGTATTATCTAATACTACCGCGATTTGAGTATTATTTTGGTAAGCCTCAGTAGTCATGTCTTCCCAAGTTTTTGACCCTTCAGAATTCATAGCCATACTTACTACTACTCTACCACTCATTTCAAAATCCTGACGAGCATCAGTAATTACAGCTCCACCTAATGGTGCTTCACCTTCACGGTTAGAGCGTATTGCATATAAGTCTGTAATTGAATATCCTAGCTCTGCATTAAGAACAGGTACGCCCCAAGCAAATTTCACATTACGTAGTTCTGCAGGTAATAGAGAACGTACTTGCGCATCATTTAAATAATCTAAAATGATTTGCTTATCAGCATCTTTAAAAGTTGCGATTACTGGACCAGTTCCATTTCCTGGAGCCAGCATTCTTGAAAGGATTGGGTTCTGATCATAATTGATTTCATCATCATCACCTTCAGCATCTGCAACAGAATCATTTGCAAGGATATCTCCTACAGCATCAACAGCTTCATCAGCCGCTTCTTGAACGTCATCAGCAATTGCTTCGGTTGTTTCTTCATCATCAGTTGTTTCAGTTGCTTCAGTTTCTTGAGTGTTTTCAGCTAATTTTTCAGCCCAATAAGAATCTGCTTGAATCACATATTGTGACACCTCAGATGCTTTAAACACATGCCAAAACTCTAACTCAGCCATTCCAGTAAGTAGTTCTTCAACACGCTTGATATCTTTTGCACCAGGCAATTCAATTAATATACGTCCAGAATCTCCTAATTGTTGAATGTTAGGTTGAGTTACACCAAATTGGTCAATACGTTTTCTCAATACTTCAAACGCACTCAACATGTATTCTTTAAGTTTCACTCTTAAAACAGGCTCAATTTCAGCATTAGACATATTAAAGTCTATTACTCCATCCATTTCTTGGTTAGAATAAATATCTGGAGAACCTAATTTTGCTCCATCGATAGCATTGAACTCTTCGATAAAGTAATCGAAGTAATCTTTCTGACCATCTTTAATTCTCTCATCGGCACGCTCAAGTGCCGTACGGAAATCAGGATCCTTTGAACCATCTGCCATACCTATTAATAGGTCTTTTACAGATACTTGAAGAATCACGTTAATTCCACCTTTAAGGTCAAGTCCTTTTTGAAGTTCTTGTTCCTTTGCACTTGCATAAGTGGTGTATCCCCAAACATCTTTGGAAGAAATGGAGTCTAAATAAGATTTTGCGGCATTTTCTCTTAATGTCGCGGCATTTGGGTCGTCTGCATTTACAATTGTATTTGCATAAGCATCTGCATCGCTTTCTACTTTATTAGTAATAAAAGTATAAGACAACTGATAAATACTTACCAGTGCAAAAACGATTGCAAAAACTCTGACTAGTCCTTTATTTTGCATAATTATTGATTTTTATTAAAATTTTTCAATCCGGCAAATATATAATGAGCCACAGGATTGTATGTTGTTTTTTTGATATAATAAATGAAGTTTTCAACTCATTATAAAAGTTGAAATTTAAAAGCTTTTAAAAAGCTCAAAACAAGAGAATAACTCTGTGTTTATTAGGAGTTAAAAGGTCCAGCTCTTACTGCTGGAATCACATAAGAACGGTCTGCGATTGTGAGACCTCGTGATTGATTAAAACACTTTAAGTTTTTTATGGATGATCCTTGTGGAATGATCACCATCGTCTTTGTAAAGAATGAGTAGCTTACTTGCGATCCACGATTGAAATCTTGTTTAATTTCAAAAAATAATGCTGCATCACTTCCTGCAAAACCACTGGTGTCTTGCTGTAAATCATGCACATCCATCTTATAAGTAGACCTATCTTCTTCAAATGGCGCATTATACGGCTGATGGTTTTCTAGAAAAGAATGAAACTCAGCAACATTGAGACGTTCCTTCAATCCAGCTACATTAAGCTCACTATGGTAACTAATTCTATAACTTCCACTTTCCTGAAGCGTTGCGTTTATATCAACTGCTCCTGCTTCTTGAAGTTGTTTCGTTAATAAAGTAATGGAATACTGAGCATCGGCCGCAGAGATAGAATCACTTGTGAAGTGCAGTACAATTTCCTGATTAGGCACGACTTCATCTTGCTGCTGAACAACAAAAATCGAAATCAAACTTAAAAAAGCAACGATGTACCACTTAAAATTCATGCGGCAAATATAATGAAGTTAATATTGTTCTTTAAAATTTTATAAAATACTGTTTTGTAGTCGTTTGAAGTAATTAATACGCTTTCGCGAAAGCGTAATACCACCACCATAATCCACAAAAAAAACCGCTCTTGCAATAAGAGCGGTTGTTACTATATAATAAGGTATGTAGAATTAGATCAATCCATTTGTTACTTTCACACCTTCGGCACTTTCTTGAAGTTTTGCTTTTTCAGCATCGTTCAAATTAATTTCTACAATTCTTTCAATACCGTTGCGACCTAACACAACTGGCACACCTATACAAAGGTCAGAAAGTCCATACTCACCATCCAGCATTACACTACATGGGAAGATTTTTTTCTGGTCACAAGCGATTGCTTGAACAAGTCCAGATACTGCTGCACCTGGCGCATACCATGCACTCGTTCCTAGTAATTTAGTAAGTGTTGCTCCACCTACTTTAGTGTCTTCAAGAACTTGAGTTAAACGCTCATCACTGATAAATTCACTAACCGGCACAGAGTTACGAGTCGCAAGACGCGTTAATGGCACCATTCCTTTATCACTATGACCACCTATTACCATTCCATCCACATCAGATATAGGAGCTTCAAGAGCCTCTGCAAGACGATACTTAAAACGTGCGCTATCTAATGCGCCACCCATTCCTATGATGCGGTGCTTAGGCAAACCAGTTACTTTATGCGTTAAGTAAGTCATCGTATCCATAGGGTTTGAAACCACGATAAGGATTACGTTAGGAGAATGCTCCACAAGACTTGTTGCTACTGACTTAACGATACCTGCATTAATCCCTATTAATTCTTCACGTGTCATTCCAGGTTTACGTGGAATTCCCGAAGTAATTACTGCGATATCACTACCAGCCGTTTTAGAATAATCGCTAGTAGAACCAGTGATTTTTGTGTCAAAACCATTTAAAGAAGCCGTTTGCATTAAATCCATGGCTTTACCTTCTGCAAATCCTTCTTTAATGTCTAATATGACTACCTCACTAGCAAAGTCTTTAATAGCGATATACTCTGCACAACTTGCGCCTACTGCGCCTGCTCCTACTACGGTTACTTTCATTATAATATTTTTTAAAATTGA
The DNA here is from genome assembly GCF_051251825.1 of Nonlabens sp. Lineage (GTDB taxonomy): Bacteria > Bacteroidota > Bacteroidia > Flavobacteriales > Flavobacteriaceae > Nonlabens. Next base: position 40,070 of record NZ_JBPOGG010000010.1, read on the forward strand.
TTGATAAATTGTCTATCTATTAGAATACCAATAGATTGTAAAAATACAAAATGCACCGCATTTAACATAGTTACCACAGTTGAATTAAAGAATATATTAACATAAATTAAATTCTGAAAAATACACCTGCAGTTGCCGTACTGTATTCTCCAAATGTATAATCTGCATGGAGATTAAATGCTCCTAATGTTAATTTTGCTCCAGCTGTTCCTAAGATACCATTAACGTTTGTATTTACAGAAAATGGATCCTTAACTGATGCTGCAACAGGAAAAATCACTGTATTTGAAGTAAACGTGTACGTTCCTAATAAATCTGTTTGTGTAGTTCCTGCATTATAATTCACACCACAATAGAAATTTAAAACCTTGCGATCCGTACTGATAATCGCAGACATACTTAAACTACTTACCTGCGTTTCAATAGACTGATTTGAACCAGCCACGACTGCTCCATCTTCAAAATCATAAGATGCATTTAATTGTGTATATCCTGCGAGAAGTGAGATATTTAATGGGAATCCATTATCATTAGTAGATAAAAATTTAGAAATTTCCCATTGAAGCCCTAAACCATATAAACTGGTCTCTGACTCACCAATGGTAGTTTTAGGAATTACTCGACCTTTCAATTCTAAGCCTGCTCCTATTCCTACTCCAACCTGTAGAAAGGCTGCTGGAACTAAATCTAATCCTTCACTTCCTAAACCATTAGGCAAATTAATAACGTCTTCTTGAAGTAAAAATCCTGATGTTGCTTCTCGACTCCTTATAATGAGTTGTTGATCCATCGTGTTTTCTCCTAAAGCTGTTGCGATTGCCCTAGGAGTTGTTCCACCATCACCAAAGGTCACCTCAATATTTGCAGGTGGATTTCCAGAATTATCATAACTCTCTTGAATAATCGCTTCGTACTCTGCAGGATCTAGAAAGAAAGACTTCTTTTCATCTGGTGCAAAAGTTCCTTGTGCTTTAAATTGAATCTTGAATTTTCCTGCTTCTAGAACTCGTGCATCATCATACCATCCAGTACTTAAGTTAAAGCTAAAAGCCTCAGCCGCAGGAGTCATGTATGAATTTGAGTATCTCTCACCAGCCTCTACACCAGCAGCAAGAATGTCTGAAAAACCATTTTGAGCTATTGAAAAATGAGCTACAAAAAGGATTACTAAAATTGAAATTGATTTCTTCATAATAAATAGGGATTAAAATATATTAACGCAATTTTCTATTATCTAGTTTTTAAAAAAGCAAAAAGCCCTTTAAAAAAAGGGCTTTTAAATAAATGTAACACCTTAATTAGGCATCAATGTTTGCATAAATAGCATTCTTCTCGATAAACTCTCTACGTGGCGGCACCTCATCACCCATTAACATGGAGAAGATACGATCTGCCTCAGGTAAACTATCGATAGTTACTTGACGTAACGTTCTGAACTCAGGATTCATGGTCGTGTCCCATAACTGGTCAGCATTCATTTCTCCGAGTCCTTTATAACGCTGGATATTCACACTACCACCAAAACTCTCTGCGATTTGGTCGCGTTCCTCATCATTCCATGCATATCGTTTTTTAGCTCCTTTCTTAACAAGGTATAATGGCGGCGTTGCAATGTATATGTAACCCATTTCAATCATCTCACGCATATAACGGAAGAAGAAAGTTAGTATTAAAGTTGCAATGTGAGAACCATCAATATCTGCATCACACATGATGACTACTTTGTGATATCTCAATTTCTCCAAGTTCAGTGCTTTAGAATCTTCTTCAGTTCCTATAGTAACACCGAGTGCTGTATAAATATTTCTAATTTCTTCGTTTTCAAAAACCTTGTGTGTCATGGCTTTTTCCACATTCAAGATCTTACCACGCAGTGGCATGATGGCTTGAAATTCACGATCACGACCTTGCTTAGCCGTTCCACCTGCAGAATCTCCCTCAACAAGGAACACTTCACATAAAGTAGGATCAGTCTCAGAACAGTCAGATAGTTTCCCTGGCAATCCTCCACCGCTCATCACGGTTTTACGTTGTACCATTTCACGAGCTTTACGAGCAGCGTGACGCGCTGTTGCAGCAAGAATTACTTTCTGAACAATAGTTTTGGCATCATTAGGATTTTCTTCTAGATAATCTTCAAGCATTTGAGAAACGGCTTGAGAAACCGCACTGGTTACATCGCGGTTACCTAGTTTAGTTTTAGTTTGTCCTTCAAATTGTGGTTCTTGAACTTTTACAGATATAATCGCTGTCAATCCTTCACGGAAATCATCTCCAGCAATATCAAATTTCAGTTTGTCTAGCAATCCTGACGCGTCTGCATATTTCTTAAGTGTAGAAGTTAATCCACGACGGAAACCAGCCAAGTGCGTTCCACCTTCATGTGTATTAATATTATTTACATAAGAGTGAAGATTCTCTGCATAACTATCGTTATAGATCATCGCTACTTCTACAGGAATCCCATTCTTCTCACCTTCCATAGAGATAACATCTGCAATGATAGGTTGACGTGTGTCGTCTAAGAAACGTATGAATTCTTTCAATCCTTCTTCAGACTGGAAAACTTCTGTTTTATCGTTTCCTTCTTCATCTTGCTGACGTTTATCTGTAAGAATGATTTTAATTCCTTTATTAAGGAAAGATAATTCTCTTAAACGATTTGCAAGTGTTTCATAATTATATTCAGTCGTTTGTGTAAAGATGCTGCGATCTGGAAGGAATGTTACATCAGTTCCTCTTTTATCTGTTTCTCCTACAGCTTTTACAGGATACATAGCTTTACCACGCTCATATTCCTGCTCCCATATTTTACCATCGCGATAAACTGTAGCTTTTAGATGGTCAGAAAGTGCGTTTACACAACTTACACCTACACCGTGCAGTCCACCAGATACTTTATAAGAGTCTTTATCAAACTTTCCACCTGCACCAATTTTAGTCATTACAACCTGTAATGCAGACACGCCTTCTTTCTTATGAATATCTACAGGAATACCACGACCATCATCAGTCACGGTAATACTGTTATCTTTATTAATAGCAACTGTAATATTATCACAGTGCCCAGCAAGCGCTTCATCAATAGAATTATCTACAACCTCATATACTAAGTGGTGTAATCCACGCACTCCTACATCACCGATATACATCGATGGACGCATGCGCACGTGTTCCATTCCTTCAAGTGCCTGAATCTGATCAGCGCCGTAATTTCCTTTATTTTCTTCGCTCATAATTTGAGTGTAAATTTTACTTTAATTCCGTAACAAACAAATATAAGGAACCATCAACGTTTATAGGCTTTTGAGCCTTGTTTAATGCCTTTAAGTTATTAACAAATTATTAATAGCAAAACTCAATTTATAGAAGCATTTTTATATCTTAGTAAGAACCAAATATTCACACATGAAATCAGTACTTTTTATAAGCGCATTATTCTTAAGTTTTTTCACAGTCCAAGCACAAGACTTCTCTTTTTCTAAAATAGATAAAAGTCCGCTGGACGTAGTGATTCATAGAAACAATGATAATCAAGCCATTGCTCGTGTCATTTATAGCAGACCTTCAAAAAGAGATCGAGACGTCTTTGGTGGACTTGTAAAGTATGGCGAAGTGTGGCGTACTGGGGCAAATGAAGCCACTGAGATCGATTTCTTTAAAGATGTCACCATTAATGGAACGCTTGTAAAAGCTGGCGCATATTCTATTTACACCATTCCTGGAGAAGATCAGTGGACCTTTATACTCAACTCACAGACTAATCAATGGGGCACCAACCACGATGCTTCTAAAGATATTTTAAAAGTAACGATGGACTCCATGCCGTCTCCTCAAACTATTGAAGATTTCTCCATTAGCTTTGTGGAACAACCTGATGGATTAATTTTATTTATGGGTTGGGATGACACTTTGGTAAACTTACCTATTCAGCTTACAGAGCTTTAAGGAATATTCAAGTATTTGTGAGTTTGTAGTGAGACGTGCCATTCTGGATTATTCATGACAAACTCCGTTATTAACGGAATCATTTTCTCACGTACAGACCATTCTGGTTGCAAATATAATCTACAAGTAGAGGATACTTTTTCTGCCTCCGCTTTCGCGAAAGCGAAATCATGCATATTATAGATAATAACCTTCAACTCGTGTGCTGCCGTATAAACTTCTGGGAGCGGCATTTTAACTTTTTTAGGAGATAGACAAATCCAATCCCAAGTTCCAGACAATGGATAAGCTCCACTGGTCTCGATATGAACTTGCATTCCTTTTTCTTTCAATCCAGCCGTTAATGGATTCATATTCCACGTAAGTGGTTCTCCACCGGTCACTACAATGGTCTTGCTATATTTTGCTGCATTCTCCACTATAGCCTGAACTGCCGTAGGTGGATGTTTCTCTGGATCCCAACTTTCTTTTACATCACACCAGTGACATCCTACATCACAACCACCTACTCTTATAAAGTAAGCCGCTTTCCCTGTATGACTGCCTTCTCCTTGAATGGTGTAAAACTCTTCCATTAAAGGAAGCATTTCACCTTTTTCAACCGCTTGAGAAATTGATTTTTCTAACATGCCGCAAAGGTACTTTTTAAAAATCAGATTCAAGAATACAGTCGTTATTAAAGACTGAAGGAATTAATTAACTTTACACAAAATTACACGTACATGTCTGATAAAGATTCTTTACACAAAATCATTACCGAAGGTTATAACCCAAAAGGTGACTCCATTATTATGGGAGCAGCCATGCTCAATGGTGAAACACTCACTGGTGCGCACGTTAAAATCCCGTTGAAGACCATGAATCGTCATGGACTTATTGCAGGAGCCACGGGAACTGGAAAGACTAAGACCTTACAGATTATCGCAGAGCAACTTTCACAAAAAGGAATTCCTTCCTTATTAATGGATATTAAAGGAGATTTATCTGGAATAGCTGCCGCGAGTGACGGACATCCTAAAATTGATGAACGACACGAGAAAATAGGACTGGAATACACAGCGCACAACTCGCCTGTGGAAATCATGACTATTTCTGACCAGAACGGAATAAGAATGCGTGCTACGGTAAGTGAATTTGGACCTGTTTTGCTTTCGCGAATTCTAGATGTGACTGAGACTCAGGCAGGAATTATCTCTGTGATTTTTAAATACTGTGATGATAACAAGTTGCCACTACTCGACCTAGAAGACCTTAAGAAGGTATTACAATATTCTACCGGAGCAGGAAAAGAAGAATTTCAAGCTGAGTATGGACGTATTTCTACATCTTCTACAGGAGCGATTTTAAGAAAAATAATCGAGCTGGAACAACAAGGAGCTGATCAGTTTTTTGGAGAGCGCAGCTTTGATGTAAAAGATTTAACTCGTAAAGACAAAAATGGTCATGGTTATGTTAACGTTATACGCCTTACAGATATTCAAGATCGCCCTAAATTATTCTCGACATTTATGTTGAGCTTACTTGCAGAGATCTACAGCACTTTCCCAGAACAAGGAGATGCAGACCAGCCAGAACTCATCATGTTTATAGATGAGGCTCATTTGATTTTTGATCAAGCTAGTGGTGCGTTGCTCGACCAAATAGAAAGTATTGTAAAACTGATACGCTCTAAAGGAATAGGCCTTTATTTTGTAACTCAAAACCCGACTGATATTCCAGAAGGTGTATTGAGTCAGCTAGGTTTAAAAATTCAGCATGCGTTAAGAGCTTTTACTGCAAAAGATCGTAAAGCCATAAAGCTTACCGCACAAAACTATCCAGAAACAGATTTCTATGACACTGCCGAAGTACTGACTTCTCTAGGAATAGGTGAAGCACTCATATCTGCTCTGGATGAAAAAGGAAGACCTAGTCCTCTAGCGGCAACATTATTACGTGCACCAGCCAGTAGAATGGATGTTCTTACAGACAGAGAATTAAGCGACCTCATCGCAGACTCAGAACTGACTGACAAGTATAATGAAGTCATTAACCGTGAAAGCGCTGAAGAAATACTTCAAGAAAAAATAGAAAAAGCAAACGAGGACGAAATAAAAGAAAAAGCAAAGGCCGAAAAAGCTAAAGCTTCAAGAAGTTCATCGAGCAGAAAAAGCACTCGACAAAATCCTATCGTTAAAGTATTAACTAGCGCTAGTTTTATAAGAGGTGTGATGGGAATTCTAGGAAAAGCTCTCAAGTAAAATTTATCATCTTTTTAATCGTTTGTTATCAGAACTAAAAGTAGTTTTGCAACTCTTAAAAACTAAATAATGAAAAAGACACTTTTATTACTTGCTCTAGTTATAGCAATTACTTCTTGTACAAAACCTCAGGATCCATTTGAATGGAATAAAGATCGTGTAGGTCACTTGACTAAAGAAATGATGGTATATCAACTAGACAGTTTATATGCAAATGATAGTCTTGTAAAGAATATTAAAGGAGACGAGTTCAGTAATGGACCGAGCCCTATTGAAGTTTATGAAAAAGGTGGTAAACATCTTTTAACACTTACTCCTCTAGAAGAAGACAGTACTTCTACCATAGAATATGTACGCGTAAGAGACAACAGATTCAAAACTCTAGAAGGTGTTACAATAGAAAGTGATTTCAAAACAATCAGTACTGCTTATAATGTTTCTAGTATAGATAACATGATTAAGGATGCCGTAGTGAGAGTTAATGATCATAATTTTTACTTTACAGTAGATAAAGAATTATTACCTGCTGAGATCCGTTTTGACATGACCGCAGCTATTGAAAAAACAATGATTCCTGATAGTGCAAAACCTAAGTACGTTTTTGTAAGCTGGTAAACCTATATCATGAAACGATTTTTACAAAAAGCCATACCTAAAATGTATGGCTTTTATTTTAACATCTTAAGTCTATTTTCTCAAGAGAAAGCAGGGAAACTTGCGCTCAAGGTTTTTAGTACGCCGCGTCGTGGGCGTATTTCAGAACATCAAATAGAGTTCTTAAATAGTGCTCGACAGCAACGCATAGCTTTTAAAGATGGACTTTTTATGCTCTATCATTGGAAAGGTGATGGACCTACGGTTTTATTAAATCATGGTTGGGAATCAAACGCATTTAGATGGAAATATCTTTTTGATGATTTAAAAGCGCTGGACTATAACATCATTGCTATAGATGGACCAGCTCATGGAAATACCAGTGGCACACTATTTACTGCGATTGAATATTCTAAACTTATTAAAGCTACAGTTGAGCTTTATGAACCAGAGGTTATTATTTCCCATAGTGTAGGTGCAATGGCAACGGTATATAATGAGTTCCATCATCCATCACCTAGCTTGAAAAAGCTAGTTCTTTTAGGTGGCCCCAATTCTCTCGAGGTAATCATGAAAGATTACCAGAAATTATTGAGCTTTAATAAAAAAGTATATACTGGTTTAGACAAAATGTTATTTAAGCGTTTTGGCTATCATGTGACAGAATTCAAAACAGAAAATTTTGCAGTTAACATCACGGCTCAAACTTTAATCTTACATGAGCAAAATGACAGAATAGTGCCCGTAAGCGCAGGAAGAGAAATTGCTGGAAAAATGCAAAACGTTACTTTTATAGAAACACAAACTGGTGGACACAGCCTGCATACTAAAGAAAACACGAATCATATCATTGAATTTTTAAAAAATGATAATTCGTAACCATTAAACGCTCGTGCGTTACTCAATTATGAAAAATCAAATTGCAACAACTACAATTCGTCAGCTATTTATTCTAGCTACGATTCTAGGTATTTTATTTCTAATAGGCGCAGCACTTAAGCCCTATCTAGGCGGATTACTAGGTGCCGTAACTTTGTATGTATTATTAGTTCCGATTCAAAAATGGTTAGAATCCAAAAAATGGAAACCAGCAATTGCTGCAACTGTTCTGATCATTCTATCATTTTTGATAATTCTGCTACCTATCGCTGGTATAGGATTGATGATGACTTCAAAGGTGAAAACTGCCATAGATAATAGCACTGCCATTACAGAAACTATAAAGACCGAAGTTGCAAAATTTGAAAACATTATAGGTATGAATTTTTCTGAAAGCATCAATTCAAGCGAGGTAAGTAGTTGGATTTCCAGTAATATTCAAAATTTAGCAAACTCTGGATTGAGTGTGTTTATTTCTGTAGGTATTATGCTTTTCTTGCTGTATTTCATGCTGGTAGAAAGAAATACATGGCTCAAAGCTGCTTTAACTTACATGCCATTAAAAGAAGACAATCTTAAAATCATAGGTAAAGAAAGTATAGATTTAGTAAAATCTAATGCAATAGGAATCCCATTAGTAGCTCTATTACAAGGTGTTGTGGCTTTAATTGGTTATTTCATCTTTGGAGTTGAAAACCCATTTTTCTGGTTTGTAATTACGGTTATAGGTAGTATGATTCCTTTTGTAGGAACAGCCTTAGGTATTTTACCTGTTTGTATATTACTATTTGCTCAAGGTCATACAACCTCAGCTATAGGTATTTTAATTTACGGATTCATAGTAGTAGGTTCGACCGATAACCTTTTTAGACTCGTAGTTCAAAAACGTCTTGCAGACGTACATCCACTAGTCACACTAATAGGAGTTGTTGTTGGTGTTCCTTTATTTGGATTTATAGGTCTTATTTTTGGACCATTACTAGTAAGTATATTTTTACTTTTAGTAAAAATTTATAAAAACGAATATGGTAAGGAAGGCAAGACCATATAGTCTTGTTAAATGATGCTTTTATTTTTCTTTATTTCTTATTTTTAACGCTTAAATTAAACTGAATGAGCAAAGTATTTAAACTTCAAGATAAAATAGACGAAACTTATATAGAACAACGCAAACTTTTTATTTGGGGTGCAGTGGATGAAAAAACTGCTAAACATTGTGTAGATCGATTACTCTATCTAGACTCTTTAAGTAATGAGGAAATAACATTTGTAATAAACAGTCCTGGCGGCTATGTTACTGCAGGATTCTCCATATATGATACTATGCAAGAAATTAAAAGCCCGGTAAGCACAGTTTGCTCTGGACTTGCAGCTTCTATGGGATCATTATTATTATCTGGAGGAGAAAAAGGCCGTCGATTTGTTCAAAAGCACGGACGCATCATGATTCACCAGCCTAGCGGTGGAGCACGTGGAACGAGTACAGACATAGAAATTACCGCAAACGAAATCATTAAAACAAGAGAACTTCTTGCTCGTATTTATGAGGAAAATTGTGGTCAGCCTTTTGAAAAAGTAATGAAAGATTTTAACCGCGATTACTGGATGGGCGCAGAGGAAGCTGTGGAATACGGTATCGTCGATGGAATAGTTTAATAAAACATTTCAACCTATATAAAAAAGCTCGCAAGTAAATTTGCGAGCTTTTTTTGTGATTAAAATTATTTCAATGGTATTAATAATCAACATGGAAAACCTTTCAACTGCAATCGAGGAATCATAAAAATGATTATTATATTTAAGATATATAATTTAAACGATGGAAAAATTTAAAATTACATGGTATGATTATGTCACTAACTACCTGAGAACAATTTCCTTTATGTTTCTTGCTGTAATTATTATGTATGCATTTTTGGCAATAGACAATGATCATTACTTAGGAAACTTAGTTACTTCAGTAGCGAGAACAATTCCGTACGTGGTCGTTGGAAATATAATAATCGCTTATTTTTATAGTCTTATTCTTAAAAACAGAAAATGAAACTTACACCTTTTCACCTCGCTATTCCTGTAAAAGAAATCACGACTACACGTGCGTTTTATCGCGACACCTTAGGTTGTGAAGAAGGACGCAGTTCAGACCATTGGGTAGATTTCAATTTCTTTGGTCACCAGCTAGTGATTCATATTTCTGAAAATGCTCCTGGAGCTGCTACAAATGCCGTGGACGGTAAGGCTGTTCCAGTTCCTCATTTTGGTGTGGTGCTGGAATGGGATGTTTTTCACGCTTTCGCGAAAGCAGTTCAAAAAAAAGGCATCGAGTTCATCATAGAACCGTACATAAGATTTGAAGGATTACCTGGCGAGCAAGCCACCATGTTCTTCAAAGACCCAAGCGGAAACGCCCTAGAATTTAAAGCGTTTAAGGATATGAGTCAGGTATTTGCTACTTAGACTCGTAAACTTGTTCACCATTAATAAAAGTTGATTTCACGGAAGCTTTAGGCAATTGAGCTACAGGGATTTCCATAATATTATCATTTAGGATCACAAAATCTGCTGCTTTTCCTGGCTCGAGACTTCCTTTTTCATTTTCTTCAAAATTGAAATAAGCTGCCCAGATGGTCATTCCTCTCAAAGCTTCTTCTCTACTTAATGCCTGTTGTGGAAGAAAACCACCTTCTGGATAACCGCTGCTGTCTTGTCGTGCCACGGCGGCATAAAAAGTCAAAAACGGATTTACTTGTTCTACCGGATAATCTGTTCCTAGAGCGATTCTTTTAGACTGTTGCAATAAAGTTTGATAAGCATAAGCTCCTTTAATGCGTTCAGCTCCTACTCGATCTTGAGCCCAGTACATATCACTGGTCGCATGAGTAGGCTGCACAGATGGTAAAATGTTTGTTTCATTAAACATGGCAAAATCCTGTTGATCTACAATTTGTGCATGCTCGATTCTCCAGCGTTTGTCTTTTTTATCTTTCAATAAATCTTGATAGGTTTTAAGAACGACGTAGTTTGCGCTATCGCCTATGGCATGTGTATTCATTTGATAATCTGTTGCCGCTATGCGAGCCGCAGTTTCCTTAATAGTTGCGATAGGACTTAGTAACGCTCCATAATGATCATGACGGTCAGTGTATGGTTCTTTCATTGCTGCACCGCGACTTCCCAGTGCGCCATCTGCATAGAACTTTACAGATCTTACATTTAAACGATCTGTTTTTATGATTCCTTTATTGAGGTAATAATCAAGATTCTCTGGCGTATTGCTGATCATTGCATACATCTTGATTTTTAAATCTCCAGCTTGTTGTAAACTATCAATCAATTCAATCGTTTCTCTATATAATCCAGCATCATCCACGGTAGTTAATCCATAACTCAAGTTGATTTCTTGTGCTGCCATTAACGAAGCAATGTCATCTTTTCTAGAATCTCTAGGGAAAACTGCTTCTACTAATTCCATAGGATTATCAACTAAGATTCCAGTTAGTATTCCTTTTTTAATTTCAATTGCGCCGCCATCTGCTTTTGTACTGGTTGTAATTCCTGCAGCGTCGAGAGCCGCTTGATTTGCGATCATCGCATGTCCATCGATACGTGTAATCGCAACTGGTGTATCAGGAAACATTTCATTGAGTTCTTGATTAGTAGGATACTCTTTTACTTCCCAATCATTTTGATCCCAACCTCTACCGATGATAAAGCTTTTATCATTTTCTTTCTGAAAGTCTCTTACTCGTTGCAACACCTCATCATAACTTTTTGTGCCTACCAAATCTACTCGTTGCAACTGCTGTCCTAATCCATAAAAATGACAGTGTCCATCTATTAATCCTGGAACGATGGCTTTTCCTTGTGCATCTATAGTTTGTGTTACGCTATAAACTTCCATATCAGCATTTGTTCCTGTAGCGAGGATTTTGCCATCTTTTACAGCCATTGCTGTTGCCGTAGAGAAATTCTCATCTACGGTATAGATTTTTGCGTTTTTAATGACTAGGTCTGCGGTTTCTTGTTGTTCTCCACAAGAAATAAGAATTACTGATAGAAGTAAGAAGTAGAGATTTTTCATAGTTGATTTAAGTAAACAAAGTCAATTGCCTTATAGTCCTTTCTTAGGGCTTTGTCTATTTGAAAAAAAGGATAGAATTTCAATTTCATCACTTTTTACCCAATAAAACATCGAATTATATTTTTTAACTACAGCCTTGCGAACTTTATTAGACTTTGAACAAGGAAATAATCTAGGATTAACACTTATTAGGTTTAAAGTTTTTTGAATTTCAGAAGAAAGACTACGCATCTCTTTATCTGAAAAATTTTCTTCCAGATATTTATAAGTATCGGCAAGTTCTTTTAATGCGTGATCCGTCCAAAAAATTTTATAACCACTTGCCATAAATCTTTTCGGCTTGTGAATTGGTATTTAATTTACCTTCTTTAGAATCAGAAATACCTTTCTCTATGGATACTTTTTCATTCTCAGATAAATCATCCCACCAATCTTTAGATTCTTTCTTTCTCAATTCCAATATCTTTTGGATGATAGAAGAATCCTCAAGGGTAACCAACCACTGAATTAATTCTAATTTTTTATTTTGAAGGTTTATTTCCATAAATCAAATATAAGATTTTGATACTAGCTTTTCGCATTATTAACTACTCCATCTGATAATATAATGTTGAACTTTATTACTTAGATAAAAGCTCTTTTTTTACTTTTTCCCAAGGTGTAAAGTTTAATTCTCCCTTTTTATTTTTATCGAGTAACATATCCATCATGACTTTAGAAGAGTCTGAGAGTTCTTCTCCATGAGCCCTTTCACGTAGAATATGTTCCATGTAATTTTTAAGCTTACGACCTTTTTTTTCTGCTTGAGATTGCAGTAAAGAAATAGTTTCTGGGTCCAATGAAATTTCTTTGCGCTTTTTATCTTTTAACATCATCTAGAGATTTACGTTACATATACGTATAACTTACGTAAAAATAGGTAAACATTCACAGGTGCGGACTTAAGTCCGCACCTGTGAGTGGATTGAGATATTATGGATACTTTATTACTCTAAAAATCAAACTTGTAAACAGCACCACCTAAAATCTGTAAATTCTGTACTGGATAATCTAGGTAATACTGGTAGTTACCGCCAGTAAGGTTATGACCTCTTAAGAATGCTGTAAGCTTAGGGTTGATTTTATAATTGATATCTAGGTTCAAGTCCACAAAAGAATCAAGAGTTTCTGTTGCGGTTGTTCCTCCAGTTCTGAAAGCTTCACGTTCTCCAACGAAGTATAAGGTTGTTCCCACGTTCCACTTATCTGTGATGTCATAATTCCCAACTATATCTGCCGTGAATGACGGTAGTTGTGATGCTACATTATCAAAAGAATCACCGTTAGTAACATCATAACTCATGTATTTTGCATTGAGTGTTAAGTTGAATTGCGTGTTTAAATCTACACTTGCAGATCCTCCAAATGATACCGTACTTAAATCACCATACTGCGTGTAAAATGTATTTGCATATTCATAAGGCAAGCGTGGAACTGCTGTCAAGAGAACGCTGTTATCTTTAGTATAGAAATAACGGTTTTCTTCTAGACTATATCCACCATAAAGCTTGTATCCAAAATTTGAAGACAACTTTCCTTTAATACCTAACTGAGCATCTATTTGACGACTGGTAGGCGCAACGGTTACTGCTGGTGCGATGAACATGTTCTCGTCTGCAAAGTTCTGTAAGGTGTTCATATCTAGTCCACCACCTATGTCTGCATAAGCGATTACTTTTTCGTCCATTAAGATATAACTCGCGTTAATGTCTGGATAGACTTTAAAACTACCTTCAGACGCTTCATTATCTGTTAAGTAATTCATTCTTGCTCCTAACTCTACTTTATAACGATCTCCATAAAGATTAATGCTAGGGTTGATTCCTAGATTTAAATAAGAATAAGCATCGGCAACAGGAATGGTTCCTTGTGTGTCAAATGCTCCTGTTACATAATCAACCTCAACGCCTAGTGAAATCTCTTCTTCCATTACCTCAAATGCTAGTTGCGGCAGCAATCTCACTCTGGACTCAGTCGCGTCGTTTCCTGAACTTAAATTTGTAAAAGCTAACTCTACATTTTCAAGAACAGAATCAAAAAATTGTGCTTTTCCAGATAACCCAAGTGTTAAGTAAGAAGTTCCCGCATCTACATCTACTCCAGCTGGAACGCTTGATAACGCTAGCGGTGCAACTCCATACCAGTTTGCGGTTTGATATCTTCCTCCAGCGGTAATTCCCCAGTTGGATTTACGGTTACGTTTCCCGTAAGAAACATCTAGTGACGTATCTGAAAACGTATCGTCAAATGTTGCATCATCTATTCCACCTTGCGACGAATTATGATTGAGAAAAACTCCTAAGTCTGTGTTCTTATCTACTTCAAAGTTACCTGCAAATTCTCCCAGTACATTCACATAATTACCTAAACCTAATCGAGCGTAGTTATCAAAGAACTTAGCTCTTTTAGGAGCTTTACGTTTTGATAATTTTCCTTTATCTGGTGTAAAAGTAGAAGCAACAGGAACAGAAAAAATACTATAAGTCACCGGTTTCTTTTTAACGGTCGTCGTATCGTTAACCGTAGGTGTGCTTTTCACTTTAAAAGCATCACTTATGGTAGGATCATAAGGTTTTACGACCGTGATGGTTCCACCATTTAATTCTCCTTCTTCTCCACCTTGAGCAGCTGCAGTTATTGAGACTGCACATGCCATTGCTACTAATATATATGATTGAAATAATTTCATAATCTTTCTTATTATTTTCCTGTTGGTACTACAGATGAATTTGTTTTGGCGACGTCTGCTTTTATAGCATTCAGCTCTGCTTGAGCACTTGCAACGACTTCTGGATACTGAGCAAAACTATCTACCACATATTGCAAAATCGTAGTTGCGTTTAAGGTTTGTCCTTGAGCGTTATAACTTTTACCCATAACTACAAGACCTTTTGAAGTCCACAATTTGAAACCTGCATAGTTCTTAGTCAAGCTTTGCACCGTTGCAATCGCAGCGTCATAATTAGATTCTTTGTGTTCAAAATAAGCTTTGTAATACGTAGATTCTGCAGCGAGTGTTCCGCTTGCGTTTAACCTTACGGCTTCATAAGCAGTTTTGGCAGCAGCCTCATTTCCTCTTTTCCAGTTAGATCGTGCAATAATCACGTTTGCATCAGACCTTACGTTATCGCTTATAGTTGCGTCTGCAAGGACTTTGTTAGCATAGCTCACGGCTTTGTCATAATCTTCTAGTTCATAATATGCTTTCATCAAGTTGGATTGAGCATAAATGATGTTTTGAGGGAAATCTGCTAGTTGTTCCAGTTTAGTTAGTACTGGTATCGCTTTCGCGAAGGCGGACTCACCTAAATAAATCCCACTTAAACGAGCCAATGCTTGTTCTGTAAACTCACTGCGCTCTTTGCTAATCACGTACTCATAACTAGGGATACTTTCCTGTTTTTTATCTTCAGAGAACAATGCTTGAGCGAGATAAAAATGAGCTTGCAAGGCATGTTTCCCGTTAGGATACTCTGCCAAGTATTTTTTCATAGAACGCGCCGTTCCTGCCATATCATTCTGTAAATACGGTTGCTCTGCACTTTCATAAGCCGTGTCATCAAGTTCAGAATCGCTCACGTCCACAAAGTCGAGTGTGCGTACCCAAGCGGCATAATCGTTAGTGCGGTTTTGATCCACATAAATCAATCGTGCAGAACTTACTGCCTCGTTTGCTTGCGGTGTTCCAGGATATTTTGCAACTACGTCTTTAAAAACGACCAAGGCCGCATCAAGTTTAGAATCGTTATACAACTGCAAGCCTTTACGCATCATCGCTTGAGAAGTGTAACTGCTTTGCGGGAACTCATTAATCAATCGGTCATAAGTCTGGATTCCTTTATTGACATTATTAGTATTGATATAAGTATTTCCCAGTTCATACATCACATCATCTCGATATGCCGATGTTTTAAATTTATTCAAAAAAGCATTTAAGTCTTCTATCTTACGGTCGTTCTTACCTACAAATCCATAAGAAATGGCTTTTTGAAATGCTGCATAGTCTGCATTAAAACCGTTCATAGAGATGGATTTGTTATAAGCTTCCATCGCTGGCCAGTATTGCTTAGTCACAAAGTTTGCATCACCTATTCTCAGGTAAGCATCATTCAATCGTGCTGTTTCACTATTCACTCCAGACTGTTTTGTATAAGTCGTGAAAGTAGCAATCGCGCTTGCATAATCCTTTAACTTAAACTGTGTGTAAGCAAGGTCATAGTTTAAGAGTTGATCTTCTTCAACTGCTACGTTCATATTTTTTACAGCGTTAAAACCGGTTAATGCCGCAGGGAAATTATTAAGTTCATAATTACTTTGTGCTTTCCAGAACGTCGCTCTCTTTTTTAATTCTGCAGACTGTGCATATTGAATTGTTTTATTGAGGTTTTGAATCGTCTTTTTATAATCTCCAGACTTGAACTGGTTTAATCCCTCGTACAGAGCAACTTTTGCATAAATATCTTCGTTTCCAGCGATGCGTCCATCTTCCATAAGTCGCATAGCCTCTGTATAGTTCTTTGAAGAGAAATAAGAATCTATGAGATACTCATTCATTTCTCCTTTCTTAGCTGTTGCAGGATAAGTTTCTAGATAATTAAGAATTACTGCAGGCACACTATCAAACGGATTCCCGTACTCGTAACTGATTTTTGCATAGTTATAAGTCGCGTCTTCCTGAATTTGAGCGTCAAAATCCATCTCGCTCGCTTTCTTAAATGCGTTTAAAGCGTCTTCACTTTTACCTAATTTGATATAACTCTGTGCGAGGTGATAATATGCGTTTTGTGCCGTTTTATTCTCACCATCTACGATTTTATTAAAAGTCTCGATCGCTTTTTCAAAGTTGCCTTGCTTGTAGTACGTGTAACCTAACTGGTAGTAATCGTTATTATTCCAGCGACCACGCACACCTTTATACTCTTGTAAATAAGGTAATGCCTCGTCATACTTTTCTTGATTAAAGAGACTTTGCCCTATAATTCTGTTTAATTCTGACTGTTCCTTAGGATTAGACTTTGACATTTGCTCCTTTGCAAGAGCGATGGCTTTATCAAAGTTTCCTAGTTTATAATTTAAGTCTGCTTGATAATAAGACAGCTTCTCGTCTGCCTCTGGAGTTGTTCCAGCTTCATTGAATCGATCGTTTGCTTCTTGATAATCATCACCTTCATAAGCGATGTAACCCAGATAAAATTTTGCCTCAGACCCATATTCTGGATCGTCACTTACTCGATTTAAAAAAGGCTTAGCCTCTTCATATTTTTTGCTTTGCACGAGTGTATATCCTGTATTGAAGTAGTATTTGTTTTGCTGCTTTCGCGAAAGCGTGCTCACATCAACTCTTTTATACCATTTAGTAGCCTGCGTGTATTTACCATTATCAAAGTAATAGTCGGCCACATCTATAAAAGCAGTATTACGTTTAGTAGAAGTAGGATATTCTTCAACGAAGGCTTCCATGAGCGCGTCTGCATTGCGCTGGTTGAGTCTCACGGCACAATTTGCAATGTAATAAGCAGCATTACCTTGAATAGCGTCATCTTCAACCTGATCTTTTACTTTTTCAAAAAGACGTTGCGCAGCGGTATATTGCTGCTCCTGGTATAAATCAATGGCTTGATTATAGGTACGCAGGTGATCTGTAAATATTTTAGACTGTTGCGCGTTTACTTCTATAAAGGAAGTTACAGCAATCAACAGAGTAAGCACGATTTTTCTCATAACGGTGTATGTTATTATATAGGAAAGTAAATTTAAAATCTTACTACACTATAACGGCATAAAGTCTGTTTAATTATTCATAATCTTATTCACAGCATTGTGTAACTTTACACCAAAACCTATTTCTATGTCAGACCACGTTTTATCATTGAGCCATGTGGATATCTACCAGCAAGAAAACCTGATACTTAAGGACGTGAACTTGAGTATTAAAAAAGGTGAATTTGTCTATCTTATAGGTAAAACTGGTAGTGGTAAAAGTTCTTTAATGAAAACGCTGTATGGTGATATACCGCTTAAAAAAGGTGAAGGAACTATAGTAGAACATAACCTTGCCACGTTAAAAGAACGTGACATTCCTTACTTGCGTAGAAAACTAGGAGTTGTTTTTCAAGATTTTAAATTACTCACTGATCGCACGATTAAGGCTAATCTAATTTTTGTTTTAAAAGCTACAGGCTGGAAAACGAAGAAAGAGATGGAAGAGAAAATAGACCAAGTACTGGATAAAGTAGGTATGAAAACTACGGGTTTTAAATATCCGCATGAATTATCTGGTGGAGAACAACAGCGCATTGCGATTGCAAGAGCACTTTTAAATGACCCAGAACTCATTATTGCCGACGAGCCTACCGGGAATCTCGATCCACAAACCAGTGTGGAAATTATGGAAGTACTGAAGCAAATTAATAATAATGGAAACACCATTCTTATGGCAACACACGATTATGCGTTGCTGTTAAAATATCCTTCTAAAACACTTAAATGCGATGGCGGCGAGGTGTTTGAAGTAGTGCAGAAAACATTGTAATCCACTTTTATGATAAGTATATGCGTTCCTGTTTATAATTATGATTGTACTCCATTATTGGATCAATTAGTTGATCAGGTCTCTCGCTTATCAATTGCTTATGAAATTATTGTTTTCAATGATGCTTCTCAACAAAGATTTAAGCCATATGATTCTAGTATGGTTCAAACAATCAATTCTGAAAAGAACATAGGTCGCAGTGCAGCGAGAGAACAGCTTGCTAAGCATGCAACATATGAAAACCTCATCTTTCTAGATGCAGATGTAAGGTTGCCTGACAATAATTTTTTAAATCGCTACATAGATTGTATTTCTAGAAATTATGACATTGTTTATGGCGGTGTCTCATACAGCAACTCACCACCTGAGTCAGCTTACCTGTTGCGATGGTTATATGGTAAAAAAAGAGAATCTAGATCTGTAGAGAAACGTAAAGAAGATCGTGTGCAGAATTTGATTTCTATGGGTTTCATGATTAAAAAGGAGCTGTTTTTGAAGATTTCAAGTTTGATTAACGGTAACTTTTATGGTCATGATATTGTGTTTTCTTATCATATTAATTCCTTGAAATATAAAATCACTCACATAGATAATCCTGTAATTCATCTAGGCCTGGAAACCGCAATTGCCTATTTATATAAATCTATTGAGGCGATTAACACCACCTATCAATCAGAAAAAAGCGGATTGATTTCAAATGATTTTAGACCTGTACAACGTGCTTATCTTAAAATTAAAAAGACAGGAGCTTTAAAGCTTTTTTTAAAAGTGATAGAAAAGAGAAGAACTGCATTGGATAAAAACCTGGTTTCCAGCAAGGCAAAACTCATCTATCTAGATTTCATTAAATTGTATCATTATTCTCAACTAAAACAAAAAGATTGAGCAATTTACTGGTAGTCATCCCATTATTCAATAAAGAAGAAACTATTGTAAGAACAATTAACTCTGTTCTTCAACAGGACTATCAGGAATTCCATATACTCGTAGTTAATGATGGCAGCACTGACAACAGTATTTCTACCATAGAACATTTTAATGATTCAAGAATAACTGTACTGCATCAAAAAAATGCTGGTGTAAGTGCTGCTCGTAATGCAGGAATTAATCATGCTATTGAACAGCAATACGAGTTCCTCACTTTCATAGATGCAGACGATTACTGGAAAGAAAATCACCTCAGTACTATTTTAGAGTTATTTGGCAATCATCCAGCGGCAGGAGTAGCCGCGACAAATTACCTTATTAAGAAATCTAGTTCCACAATTATAGATACTCGATTTTCAAATTTAGAAGATCACCAAGCCGGAATTATAGAGGCATTTTTTGAAAAGAATTATTTGAATAGCATACTCACGAGTTCTTCCTATGCTGTAAGAGTATCTGTATTAAAAAACATAGAATGGTATAATGAAAACTACACGCATGGCGAGGATACAGACTTTTTTATAAGACTAGCTATTCATACTACTGTAGCTTTTGATATTAAAAAAACGGTTTATATAGACAAAAGCACATCTAGCAGATCTGATAAAGTTGCTGTTAAAAAGAGAAACATCTTTGATATTGATGTTTACAATGATATGAAAATTCAAGGATTAGAAAAATACTTAGATCTTAATCGATTTTCAATTGCCATAACTGCAAGAATGGAAAATGACATTAAAACGGCATTATTCTATCAGCAAAAAATAGATCTGGAACATCTATCTTTAAAGCAACAACAACTACTAACCATGAGTAGATTGAAACTCAAAGGACTTTATAAAGCTAAAAAAGCACTGGAATTTATAGGGTTGGATTTAAGAACTGGTTAAGCTCTTAAAATCATCATATTCTCTTATGTAATCATCTTCATCAAACTCCATAGAAGCTACGACCATACAAACAGAACCGCTTGAGAAATTTTCTAATTCTCGCCATACCATAGTAGGAATCAACAATCCTTTATCTGGTTTATTAAGAGTAACGGTTTTTTGCTCTGTTCCATTATCAAGCACCACGTCAAAACTACCACTCAGCGCAACGATTAACTGTCGCAGTTCTTTATGAGCATGTCCACCACGATGTGATGTACTGGGAACATCATAGAGGTAATAAATACGTTCCATTTTAAACGGAATAGTATCACCTTCTATCACAGCAAGATTACCGCGTGGATCAGTGATTTTAGGAATATCAATAATTTTTATATCCATGTGGTAAATATAACTATAAGTCTGGATGGCCCATGCGGTGACCATCAAAACCGGTTAAATAATCATTCATTCCATGATTAAAAACCATGGACTTATCATACAAATTGCGCCAGCCTTTTACATATCCTTTGCGCCATAAAAAGAACACATATTTTAATTGTTTGATTTGCGCTGTCCATAAATTTTCACGCGCCGCCAATGCGCCACGAGCATAGATAACACGATTACTAGACACATCGTCACTACTGGTGTAGTCATCGTGTTTAACTACAAATTCGTTTTTAAAATAAATACTCAACTCGCTTTCTTGGGCATCTGTCAAGAACACATAATTCTCTGAATCTGCAAATTGAGCTCCTAAGCCAAATCTGGTATCAAACTTCATATTCTTGTTTAAAATTTTATCACGTTTGAAAGTAATCTCTGGAGATAATACTTGTCTGATTTGTTTGCGTGAAAGTTGAGCTTCAGCAGTTGGATAATTACTAAATGGTAGTCCGCTTGTTGCGATAGTCATAAACGTAATTACCTCAGCAGACAAATTTTTATGAGCATTAATAATTTGCTCTACAGAGTCTTTGAGTACTTCACAATCATCATCAAGAATCCAGCAAATAGCTGCTGTTGCATGTTGAATAGCTAAGTTACGGCTGCGAGAAAGCCCAAAGTTCTTTTCATTAACTACCTGAATATTTTTGTATTGCGAGGTAAGAATGGTTGTTTTAGATTGATTGACAACTATAAGTTGATGCTTTATCTCATTCACAGGAAGCTGAAACATATTTTCAAGAAATGACAAATCACTCCTGTTCATCGTAGCGATGAGGATTTGTAAGTCGTGATTTGTGTATGAATTCAACAGCGTATCTTTACCTCAAAGATAACTTTTATGCGCATTTTGCTCATAGGCGAGTACAGTGGTTTTCACAATTCCCTTAAATCAGGCCTTCAAGAACTAGGTCATGAGGTCACACTCGTGGGCGATGGTGATGGTTTCAAGAAATTCCCTGTTGACATTGAAGTAGGCAGTGATTATTTTAGAAGAGACTGGTTACGTGAAAAAGTAAAAGTAGCCTGGTGGAAACTCACAGGGAATAATCTAGAAGATCAGATTCGTTTAGCACGCTTCCGCGAAAGCGAGCATCTCATGAAAGGCTACGATATTATTCAGTTTATCAATTCTAACCCATTCGGTTGCGAGGCAAATGTAGAGTGGGAAATGATAGATTATTTATTGAAAAATAATGGTAAAGCATACCTTGCTGCCTGTGGTGACGACTATCCTTATGCTCAATATTTGACCCAAGAACATGAAGGCTACAGCATTCTCACTCCTTATCATGAAGATGCTTCTTTAAAAAAACACTTTGCTCATACTTTTAAATACCTGCAAAAAGGTTATCAAAGTAATTACGAAAATCTACTAGCTCGATGCGAAGCAATCATTCCATCGCATGTAGATTTTAAAATGGCTCTGGAAAACGAATCTAAAAGTACCAAGATGATACCGTGTGCAGTGGTTCTTAAAAATCTTGAGTTAGAGCAAAACCATATCACTACTCCAGTTGAAATTTTTATGGGAATTAATCGTGGTAATTACCATAAAAAAGGAATTCCTTACTTTGAAAAAGCCCTGAAGATTATCAAAGAAAAATATGCAAATCGAGTAAATATCACTGTTGCAGAAAATCTACCTTATCAAGAATATATCAAGTCTTATAAAAAGTGCCACGTTCTTCTCGACCAAGTATTGAGCTATGACCAAGGTTATAATTCACTCGAGGCTATGGCCCAAGGAAAAGTAGTTTTTGCAGGAGCTGGATTACCATTCTTAAAAGCATATCATCTTAAAACCGCACCGCTCATAGACGCTCAACCCGATGTAGATGATCTCGTTGAACAATTATCTCACCTCATCGATAATCCCGACGAGCTATTCAAAATAGGTCAAGAAGCTAGAACTTTCATAGAGAAATATCATGACTCAGTCATTGTGGCTCGACAATATCAAGAAATTTATATTTCTTAATATCGGCAAGTTAATTATATAGGCTATACGATATTAAGAATAATTTTGTACCTTTGGGTATGGAAAAAAAATGGAATGATATCATGGTGTCGCAAGACATACAAGAAGTCCTGAAGAAAATAGACGAGAAGAAGACTCGGCTGGATTCTTTCAGACCATTTCCTAGTTACGTACTTCATAGTATTAAAGAAAGTCTTACTGTAGAATGGACCTATAATTCAAACAGTATAGAAGGAAACACGCTTACACTTCAAGAAACAAAAATGGTTCTAGAAGAAGGCCTTACAGTAAGTGGTAAACCATTGCGAGAACATTTTGAAACTGTAAATCATCATGACGCTATCCATTATGTAGAATCCATTGTAGCACCAGACTATATTTTGAGAGAACGTGATATTTTAAATGTTCATGAATTAGTGCTGGATAAAATCGATAAGGATTTTGCTGGTCGCATACGTAATGCTGGTGTGAGGATAAGTGGTGCAAACTTTGTCCCACCTAATGCTAGAAAAGTTCCTGATTTATTTGAAAAATTGATTGAATGGACTAATAATGGTAGCTATATGCATCCTGTTATTAAAGCTGCTATGTTTCATCACCGGTTTGTATGGATCCACCCATTTTTTGATGGAAATGGTCGCACGGTACGATTGATTTACAATTTGCTATTAATGAAGGAAGGTTTTCCTCCAGCGATAATTTTAAAAGTAGATAGAAAAAGATATTACACAGCGCTTAATGATGCAAATAATGGCAAGTTTGAAAAGCTTTTTGCACTTGTCTGTCAAGCTACATTGAGGTCACTGGATATTTATTTGAGTAATCTAGATGATACTGCTGGCGACTATGCTCCTATTTCAAATATTGTTAAAGAACCATCTATTAAATACGGTCAGGAATATGTGAGTTTACTTGCTCGACAAGGTAAAATAGATGCTTACAAAGAAGGAAGAGTATGGTATACTACTGAAAAAGCCGTTCAAGACTATGTGGCTGGAAGAAAGAGGAAACGATTACTTCAGTAGGTAGTTAGCTGTTAGCTGTTAGCTGTTAGCTGTTAGCTGTTAGCTGTTAGCTGTTAAGATTTGAAAAAAATTGCCTGTTGAAAAGTCCTTTTAAGTTTATTTATAAACAGCTCTTGTTTATTTGTAACAGCATCCAAGCTTAAAACTGAGACTGGATACTCAAGTTTTGGACTGTGGACTGTGGACTGTGGACTGTAGACTAAAACCTAACGGTTCTTCCACTGAATATCCAGGCCATTAAAATCTGTTGCGGTTTGTTCTTTAGCTTGTTTAGGAATCATGAATTCAAATTCTAGAGCGATTTCAAGATCATCATCTAGGTAAAAGAGCATGGTTTCTTCTCCTTCATAATCACAAATTACTACAGCATGAATTTCGTGCACCGTGAAGTATTCATCTTTTACTTCTTGTGGTTCCACAAACTCAACATAATGCAATACTCTTGCTCCTTTAAAGTAATCGATTTGCTCTAAGTAGATGTCTTTTTCCATGTTGCAAAGGTAATATTAGTTTGTGAGTCGTAAGCTGTGAGCCTTAGTAAATTGAAAAACCGCTTCAAAAGGTTGAAGCGGTTTTATATAATTTAATTAAATGAAATTTCTAAATCTCACGATTCACATCAAATCCTTCTAATAAATGTGCCACACGTTGAACAAACTGTCCACCTAGAGCTCCATTTACAACTCTGTGATCATAACTATGCGATAAGAACATTTTCATGCGTATTCCTATGAAATCACCATCTGGAGTTTCAATAACCGCAGGTACTTTTCTAATCGCACCCAAAGCAAGAATTCCTACCTGTGGCTGATTGATAATAGGTGTTCCAAGAACAGACCCGAAAGTTCCAACATTTGTCACAGTATAAGTTCCTCCTTGAGTATCGTCTGGTTTTAATTTACCATCTCTGGATCTTCTTGCAAGGTCGTTTACAGCCTTTGCCATACCCATAAGATTTAATTGATCAGCATTTTTAATTACAGGAACAATTAGATTACCATCTGGTAACGCGGCTGCCATACCTAAGTTGATATTCTTACGCTTGATGATGTTATCACCATCTACGGCAATATTCATCATCGGGAATTCTTTTAATGCCTTAGCCACTGCTTCCATAAAGATAGGTGTAAACGTAAGGTTCTCTCCTTCTCTTTTTGCAAACGCGTCTTTATGTTTCTTTCTCCAGTTCCAAATATTTGTCACGTCACATTCAATAAAACTTTGAACGTGAGCACTCGTTTGAACTGATGCTACCATGTGGTGAGCAATGAGTTTCCCCATACGAGTCATTTCCACAATTTCATCACCACCATTCACACTTACTGGTGCTGCAGTTGCTTTTTGAGCAGGAGCTTTTGTAGCAGGCGCCTCATTTTTAGCTGGAGCCACTGGAGCTGTTTTACCAGCTTTTTTATCTGCTATGTAAGCTAGAATATCATTTTTAGTCACACGATTATTAGTTCCAGTACCTGAAATAGATTCAAGTTCTGCAAGTGAGATATTTTCTTCTTTGGCGATATTCTTTACTAAAGGAGAATAAAAATTATCAGAATCTGAATAATCTGCTGGTGCAGCAGTTTCAATTCCTTTTTCTACAGTTTCAGCAGCAGCTTCCATTGCTTTTTCAACTTGTGCTGGAGCTTGAGTAGTTGCCGGTGCTGTTGTTGAGGCACTATCAGCATCAGTTTCTATAATGGCGATGGTTTGTCCAACTTGAACAACATCATCAACTTGAAAGAGTACTTCAACTAGCGTTCCATCCACTTCACTTGGTACTTCACTATCCACCTTATCTGTTGCTATCTCAAGGATTGCCTCATCAGCTTCAATAGTATCACCTACATTTTTGAGCCATGATGTTATAGTAGCCTCTGCTACTGACTCACCCATTTTAGGTAATTTAAGTTCAAATTTTGCCATATCGTATAGTAACTATATCGTTTTCTTAGAAGTTGCAAAAATAAGAATTCTAGAATAAGAAAGAGCTTTTTTAATGAGTGTTAGGACTAATTTAAGTTTCTACATTTAAAGCTCTAAATACGTAACACTTCCACGGGAAGAACTACTATCACTTCCTAGCATAAAATCCCTTTGCGGACTCAAGAATCTATATGTAATGTTTGAAACTGTATGACTTGCCATGAATTCAATCATTTGACCATAAGAAATAGTACGTGTATCCCAAATAATGACCATATCTAAATCCCTTGAGCAATTGAGTATTTCTTCATAATCCAAGGTTTTTTCAAACAGGTCTGATTTAAAATCTTTGTCACCAGTCACTAGAATTTCTTGCTTACCATTAATTGGATCATCAGATTTGGTCTCCAAAGATTTAGTAGCAATAATTCCTTTTAAGGCTAGATCTACGAGAGTTTTCTCCAACTTAGATTTCTTAAAATGCTTGTCATAGAACAATCCCATCGCACCATAGAATCTCTCAAGGTATTTTTTATCTTTAATAGTGCTTTCACCTTTAAAATGAATCACTTTCTCACTACCTAAATAGTAATTTTTATATCCTTTTTGCAATGCTGTATAACTCAAATCGATGTCCTCGCCATACATAAAATACATCGGGTCAAAACCGCCCAACTCCTCATAAACACTCTTTCTACAAACCATCATCGCTCCTACTAGAACTTCAATTTCTCCGTTCTGATCTTTTTCTAAGTGATTTGAATAATAATTAGAATCATTACCTAATATCTTTTGTCTTGCGATTTTCGGAGTTGGCACATTGCGCTTGCTTTCAGGCAGGAATGCTCCTGTGCCATCGATTAATTGTGTGGTGGTAAATGCTATTTGAGGATTCGCTTTCGCGAAAGCGAGTACCTCATCAAAAACCGTTTCACTTACAATCGTATCGGGATTTAAAATACATAAATAGGTACCAGCAGCGTGTTTCACTCCAATATTATTACCTTGAGAAAAACCTACATTCTCCTCATTTGCAATGACTTTCACCTGTGGATAGACAAAATGCAGCATTTGCAAACTGGAATCAGTCGAGTTGTTATCCACCACGATAACCTCAGCATTTATATTCTTAATGGCCTTAAAAACACTGTCCAGACACAACTCGAGAAAAGCTGCGGCGTTATAATTGAGTATGATGATGGATAAATCCACAGTTAGTTTTTTAGCGAATTCTCATAAGGAACACGATGTAGAATACTGCGCCCTAAGGTCACCTCATCTGCAAACTCAAGCTCGTCTCCTACTGCGATTCCTCTGGCTATAGTTGAAGTGTTTACCTCTAATTCACCTAGTTGCTTAAATATATAAAAGTTAGTCGTGTCACCTTCTATGGTAGGACTGAGCGCAAAAATAAGTTCCTGAACTCCATCAGTTTTAATACGTTCTATTAGTGATTTTATGTTCAAATCTTGTGGCCCGATTCCATCCATAGGACTTATTTTTCCTCCTAGAACATGATATAAACCACGATACTGACTCGTGTTTTCAATCGCCATCACATCACGTATGTCTTCTACCACACAAACAATGGTTTTGTCACGATTGTGACTCGCACATATTTCACAAATATCTATGTCACTCACGTTATGACAGTTCACACAAAATTTCAAATCGTGACGCATGTTAGTAAGCGCTTGAGCAAGCACGTCTGTCTGGTCTGCAGGTTGACGCATGAGATGCAGTACTAATCGCAATGCCGTGCGCTTACCTATTCCTGGCAATTGCGACACTTGATTAACGGCTTCTTCTAGGATTTTTGAGGAGAAATTCATGTGGTACAAATATAAGAGTTGTGGTTTTAAGAATTTGAATTTGAAGTCGAATCTGAACTCGAAATCTAAATCAGTTATAAACTGTTCTTGACCTGACTTTACCAGCACGTTGCACTCAAATATACATTTGCAGCTTAGAAAACAGAAACCTATGAATTAAAAATAGGTAATCGGTAATCAAATTTTACGAAGTAAAAAGAGAATTAGCAATTTTTGAGTTTGTACTAAAATCATGTTACTAGTAAATTGTTCTCGACTGCGCTCGAACTGACATTTGCTATTAGAAATTGTATGAGTACTTTAGCATTAAAATTTATTCTGTGACTTCTACACAAATTCTTATTGCCATAGCGGTTTATTTTGCGGTGCTTATTCTTATCTCCTTTTTAGTAGGTCGTAAAGGTGATAGCGCTACTTTCTTTAGAGGTAATCGCAGCTCGCCGTGGTATGTAGTAGCTTTTGGAATGATAGGTGCTTCACTAAGTGGTGTGACTTTTATAAGTGTTCCTGGTGCTGTTGAACTAGGCGCGATGAATTATTTTCAAGTCGTACTGGGTTATATTCTAGGTTATGCAGTGATAGGACTAGTCTTGTTACCGCTTTATTATCGCATGAACTTGACTTCTATTTATACGTACCTGAATGATAGGTATGGAAGTGCTGCTCAATATACAGGCTCGAGTTTCTTTTTACTTTCTAGGATAGTAGGTGCTAGTTTCAGGCTTTACTTGATTGCTGGTGTGTTGCAAGATTTTGTTTTTGAGAATATGGGAATTGCATTTTGGCAAACGGTAACGCTTACTGTAATTCTTATATGGCTATATACTTTTAAGTCTGGTATCAAAACTATAGTCTGGACAGATACGTTACAGACTTTATTCATGCTTGTTGCCGTAGGTGTTGCTATTTACTTTGTCTCTGACGGACTAGGATTGAACGGTATAGGAGAAATAACATCTTTTATTGCAGATAGTGAAATGTCACAAATCTTTTTCTGGGATGACTGGAAAAGTGGTCAGCACTTTGTAAAACAATTTATCGCTGGAGCATTTATTGCCATAGTAATGACTGGACTAGATCAAGATATGATGCAAAAAAACTTGACTTGCCGCAGTTTAAAAGACGCGCAAAAGAACATGTTTTGGTTCACCATCGTGCTCACTTTTGTAAACTTAGTATTTCTAGGACTAGGTGTTTTACTAACAGAATACGCAGCATTTGCCGGTACAGGCGGATTCAAAGATTCGTTATTCCCATGTATTGCATTACAGTCTGAAATGGGAATAGGTCTAGGACTGGTGTTTATCTTAGGTTTAATTGCCGCTGCTTATTCCAGTGCAGACAGCGCACTAACGTCATTAACAACATCTTTCTCAGTTGATATTTTAAATATAGAGAAGAATTATAATGAGAAAAAGCAGAATCTTTTACGTAAAGGAATCCACGTAGGATTTTCAGTCGTGCTTATACTGGTGATTGTGAGTTTTGAATACTTGATAAAAGATGCTAGTGTCATCAACAAACTTTTTGTGTTTGCCGGTTACACTTATGGTCCTTTATTAGGATTGTTCTCTTTTGGAATTTTAACTCGTTTGAAAGTACCTCATCTAGCAACGCCTATGATTGCGATAGCTTCACCTTTCATTGCTTATGCCATCAGCTGGTTTGCGCTAGAAGTATTTGAGTTTGAATTTGGATTCTTTGTGTTGTTACTCAATGGAGCTGTAACCTTTTTAGGTTTGCTTATTGCTTCTGCTTTTAATAAAGATTAATACTGTCCTGTACCGAGTAGTACTAGTGTACAAGCCACCTCTGACTTGATATTGTTCTCAGATAGCATTTTATAAAATTCTGGATTTTCAGTTCCAGGATTAAAAATCACGCGTTGTGGTTTCAAACTTATGATATACTCATAATACTGCGGCTGTCTCTGTGGATTGAGATACAAGGTCACCGTATCAATACCTATAAAAGGCAATAGTTCCTTGTGTATCTTAACGTCGTCCACGATTCCTTCTCGCAAACCTATCGCTACGGTTTCAATATTATTCTTGCGCAGTCTATAAATAGCAACGTTTGAATAACGTTCTTCTTTAAGTGATGCACCGAGTACCAAAGTTTTTTTAGACATATTTTAAGATAATAGCTGTAACATTTTTACAAATGTATCGTCTTTTAGGTGAAGGACTGATTATCCTTTGATTTATTTGAAATTGAATTGTTTATTGAAAAAGAAAAATTCAAACCTAATAATCGTATAGTTCATAATTAATGGTTAGTGTTATTGTACGATTTAGAAAACCCGAGCTTGCAGGCTCGGGTTTTTGATTTTAAGAGAATTAATATCAGACCGTCAAACACCCAACTCCTGTCTTCCCTCAAGGGAAGATGACGAATTTAAATCGCTCAGCCAATTGGTCATTTATTAGATTTATTGTTTCTCCCTAAATATCTAGCTGTAACAGAAACATAAAATATCACCAAAATAAATAAAGAGATATAAAAGAATAATTCCAATAAGTCTGTTTGGTTGGTTTCCGTTTTACCGATGTAATCGATTTCAGGCTCTTTAGTAATCATTAAATACGAACATCCTAAAAACCATAAATGAACAATCACTATTTGAATTTTAAAAGTCAGTCTCCTTAATCCCAATATTTTAGAATTTAATTACCACTTTATAACCGCGCTACCCCAAGTAAATCCGCTACCGAAAGCTGCGAGAACCACTGTGTCGCCTTCTTTAATTTTTCCTTCTTCCCATGCCTCGCAAAGAGCAATAGGAATAGAAGCTGCTGTGGTGTTACCGTATTTCTGGATATTGTTATAGACTTGGTCGTCAGTTAACTGGAATTTCTTTTGGATGAACTGTGAGATACGCAAGTTTGCCTGGTGCGGCACAAGCATATCAATATCGCTTACTTGAAGACCATTTGTTTCAAGTCCTTCCATAATCACCTCGCTGAAACGTCTTACTGCATTTTTAAACACAAACTGCCCATTCATATATGGATAGTAAGGAATATCCTCTTGCGGATTCTCCTCTATAATCTCAGGAACCCAATGCATAGTTGATGGACCTTTAAGCGATAATTCTAGTGCGTGTTTCCCTTCACTGTGTAAATGCGTGGAGAGAATTCCGCGTCCTTCTTTTTCACTTCTGGAAACTACTGCTGCTCCTGCTCCATCACCAAATATCACTGAAACAGAACGTCCACGAGTAGTCATATCGAGTCCACCGCTGTGATTCTCTGCACCTATCACGAGTACATTTTTATACATACCCGTTTTAATAAACTGGTCTGCAACAGACAGAGCGTAGACAAAACCACTACACTGGTTGCGCACATCTATCGCAGGACAAGTATGAATTCCCATCATATCCTGAACTTGCACTCCACAACCTGGAAAATAATAATCTGGTGACAACGTCGCAAACACGATCATTTCTATGTCGCCTTTTGAAACCTGTGCTCGTTCCAGTGCAATTTCGGCCGCTTTTACGCCCATAACAGCCGTAGAATTTCCATCACCTTTTTTAATATGACGTCTTTCTTGAATCCCAGTACGTTCCTGTATCCAGGCATCGTTTGTATCCATTAATTTAGAAAGGTCGTCGTTTGTAACTATATTTTCTGGGACATATTTTCCCATTCCTGTAATGCGAGAAGTGTACATAATTTATCTTTGTATTCACTGCAATATAACTACTAGACCTGTTATTTTGCTAGCACTTTGCTTAAATTTTATGATGTCTCATAGCTTATTCCCATCCCATTTTCCCGATATCCCAGACGCTCAGGTGCAGTATGATGGTGGTTTTTACGCTTTCGCGAAAGCGGAACAATTACAATCACAGCTATTACAAGAAACACCATGGAGGCAAAACAAAATAACCGTTTATGGCAAGGAACACAACGAGCCACGATTGACACAATTATACGGCGACGCTGGAATATCTTATGGTTACAGCAATATTAACCACGACGCATTACCATGGACAGCAACCTTACAATCCATAAAAGCCGACGTAGAAAAAGCGGCTGGCACCACTTTTAATGTATGCCTAATAAATCGCTACCGCGATGGGCAAGATTCAAACGGCTGGCATGCAGACAATGAAAAAGAACTGGGAAACAATCCCGTGATTGCATCAATAAGCTTAGGTCAAGAGCGTTTTTTTCATTTGAAACACAATGAGAATAAAGACTGGCGTTTCAAATTCCTATTAGAACACGGCAGCTTGTTAATCATGGCTGGAGAAACACAACATACCTACAAACATCAAATTGCCAAAACCAAAAAAGTAATTAGTGAACGGATCAACCTTACTTTTAGGAAGATTGTTAAACGGTAGTTTAGGTAAGTGTTAACGATACTTATAATTTGTAATTGTAAATTGTTAATGTTTAATACGACTACCATCACATGGCAAGAGCAAAAGACATTTTAGACAACTTAGATGAACGTTCCATAGACCGCATTATAGAAATGGGCTGGGAAGACCGCACACCATTTGATGCGATAGAAGCCCAGTTTGGTGTTACAGAAAGTCAGGTGATAAAAATCATGCGCAACCAGATGAAGGAAAGCAGTTTCCGCATGTGGAGAGCTCGCGTGCAAGGTCGTTCTACTAAACATGTCGCGCAACGTGATCCAGAGATGGACCGTTTCCGCTGTTCTAGACAGCGTCATATCTCAAATAATAAGGTTTCTAAGAGGTAAATTTTACCCGTTTATATTTTAATAGGATAGGCAATAGTCTGTCCTTTTTTTATGGCTCAATAATTTAGTTTTGTCTAACTTAGGCACAACATTTGCCTTAATGGATAGTTGTTAATTTGAATGATGATTTTATATTTCAATTATGAAAAAACTAGTTTTAATACTCGCATTTCTACCATTTTTAGGTTTCTCTCAAAACCTATTTAATAAAGGAAAGCAAGAAGTTGAAAAAGACCCTACGGAACTAAACATCAATGAAAATGTTCAAGGAACGTTGTGGATTCCAGAAGGTGTATCAAATCCGCCGTTGTTGATTCTATTAACTGGTAGTGGACCAAATGATCGAGATGGAAATAGTGTGATGACTAAAAATGATGGTCACAAACAACTTGCTCTTGCTTTAAAAGAACAAGGAATTGCAACCTATCGCTATGATAAACGTGTGGTAACTCAAATCAAGAATAAAAAAGTAGATCCTAACACGACCTTTGAAGATTTTATTACCGATGCTCGTGCAGTGGTCGCTCATTTTGAAAAAGACAATCGTTTCTCTAAACTTTACATAGCTGGTCATAGTCAAGGTTCTCTAGTAGGAATGCTTGCCGTTAATGAAAATGTAGATGGTTTTATCTCACTGGCTGGTGCTGGTGAGCCTATTGATAATGTTATCGTTTCTCAAATCGCGGCGCAAAGTCCTGGGCTTGATACTATAGCTCGAGCTACTTTTGATAAAATGCGCAATCAGAAAGAAGTTGTAGAAGATGTAAATCCTTATTTAATGCAGTTACAAGGTCCACAAATACAACCCTTCATGAAGTCATGGATGGCATATCATCCCGCTGTTGAAATCGCAAAGCTCAAAACACCTGTACTTATTATTAATGGTGATCGAGATTTTCAAGTTGCCGTTGCTCAAGCAAACATGCTTCATGAAGCGCTGCCTTCTAGCCAACTAGAAATTATTGAAGGCTTAAATCATGTCCTTAAAAAAGTAGGTAAAGATGATATCGAAGCTGCTAAGAGCTATACTGATGTCAACTTCCCTATTCATCCAGAGCTTATAGAAAAAATGGTAGCTTTTATGAAGTAGATTTCTTTATTGTATTACGTTTCCGCGAAAGCGCATTTCATATTATCTAAAATTTATAAAGTCGTATTTTGCATTCTTACAAAATATGACTTTATGATTTTTCAAGAAGCTGCCGAAAAAATAATGGACACCACGCCATTTGTAACTAAGGACACGATTGTTTTTGGACTTTTAATGATGTGCCTGGCGCTGGTTTTTTATTCTTCTTCTTTAAAAACAGGATTCTGGTCCAGGTTTTATAAAATCGTTCCGGCACTTTTAATGTGCTATCTCTTGCCTTCTATACTGAGCTCGCTAGGAGTTATCGCTCCAGAGTGGATTACGATAGGTGAATACGGTACAACAACTAAACATAGTTCATCACTATATTATATGGCATCTCGTTATTTATTACCAGCTGCACTGGTTTTAATGACACTTTCAATAGATTTAAAAGCAGTTTTTAATCTAGGACCTAAAGCACTCATCATGTTCTTAACAGGAACTCTGGGAATCGTTATAGGTGGACCTATTGCTATTTTAATAGTTGGTTCTTTTTCTCCAGAAACTGTCGGTGGTGAAGGTTTTGATGCTGTGTGGCGTGGCCTTTCTACTCTTGCAGGAAGCTGGATAGGTGGTGGCGCAAATCAAACTGCTATGCTTGAAGTTTATGAATTTAATCAAGCTAAGTATGGCGGAATGGTGCTCGTAGATATAGTGGTGGCTAACTTGTGGATGGGAATATTACTTTTTGGGATTGCAAAAGCTTCAAAAATAGACCGCTGGTTTGGTGCAGATAGTCAAGCGATTGAAGACCTTAAAAAACGTGTGTCAGATTACACAGCTAGTGTTAAACGAGAAGCAACTTTTACAGATACTATGGTAATGCTTGGTATCGGTTTTGGTGCTGTGGCCATTGCCCATTTTGGAGCTAATTATTTCTCGGACTTAATGAGCGGAATGGATGGTATTGCAAAAAATATTTATTTGAGTTTCTTAACAAGCCAGTTTTTCTGGATGATATCTATCGCTACGTTGATAGGAATAGGATTATCATTTACACCAGCAAAAAGTTATGAAGGAACCGGTGCGAGTAGTATAGGTAGTATTTTCATTTATGTTCTTGTGGCAACTATAGGAATGAAAATGGATTTAACTCAAATCGTTGAGAACCCTTTACTTATCCTAGTAGGCGTGATATGGATGATGATTCATGCAGGTTTGCTTATTCTCATAGCAAAATTAATTAAAGCTCCATACTTTTTCCTTGCTGTAGGCTCGCAAGCAAATGTAGGTGGCGCAGCGAGCGCTCCTATTGTTGCTGCAGAGTTTCACCCATCGCTAACCAGTGTAGGTGTGTTGCTTGCTGTTTTTGGATACGTAGTCGGAACTATAGGCGCAATTGCTTGTACAGTTTTAATGCAAATGGTGGCTACTTCTTAGAATATTTAAAACTTATATATCATATTTGCAGCCCAATAAAAAAAGCTCATGAAAAACTTATTAATAGCCCTATTAATTACTACTATTCTATCTTCTTGTAGTGAGGACAGAAAAGGAATGATCACCGTAAATGGTACTGTTGACGGACTTAAAGTAGGTAAAATTTATTTACAGCAATTGCAGGATACTACTGTTATTAATGTAGATTCTGTTATCGTAGATGGTGAAAAGCCATTTCAACTAAGCGCCGCTATTGATGAGCCTCAATTAATGTATTTATACCTTGATAAAAAAGATGGAACTATCTATGATGATCGCCTTCATTTTTTTGCAGAAGATACTATCATTAACATTGCAACTACACTAGATAAATTTGAGACAGCAGCTATTATCACAGGTTCTAAAAATCAAAGACTTTACAGTGAGTTTAGTAAAGTAAACAGACAACTATCTGCTCAATATACCGACTTATTCAAACGCAGTTTAAGATTGAGCCAGGCCGATGTGCGAAACCAAGATTCTATTAATGCGCTATCAAATGATATTGATAAGCATTTAAAGAGAAAAGTGGGATATGCTATAAATTTTGCGATGCTCCATAAAGATTATGAAGTAGCTCCATTTATTCTTTTAAAAGAAGGATTTGAGGCAAATCCAGTTTACTTAGATAGTGCGTATAACATGATGCCAAAAAAAATTCAGAGCAGTCGTTATGGAAAACAACTGTCTGAATTTATAAAAGATAAAAAGGAAAATTTATAGCTTGTTGATACGAGCGATAAGTTCACTTCCTTTAGTTTCAAGATCTGCACGCACACTTTTTAGGTTTGCTTTGCGGTTCTCAACAGATTTGTCGTTCACTTTTGCGATTAACTCATCAAATACTTTGATGCTATCATCAACTATCGCCTCAGATGCTGCTGCGTCTGCTTCTGGATTAGTTGCTTGATGTATTAATGCTGCTTCTATAATATCTCCTAATACGAAGTTGATATCTTGTTTAAGGTCTCTAATGCTTGCCATGGTAAATTATTTTTTGCAAAAATACGCCAAAATTATACGTTACAGATGAACGCTCAATAATTTTGCTTCTTTGCTTGCTTTTATAAGAACATAAGGTACGGCTGCAGGAATAAGTATAGTTTGAGCTCCGTCTAGTTGATGGTGTATTCCATTACATATCACTTCACAAGATTCTCCTACATTCATGAGCACCATAAAACTGTCGTGCTCACTAACTGCTAGTCGATTGCATCCTGTAAAATGAAGATAATCTGTCGTAAAATATTGATTTGACGCTAGATTTTGCTGACCTACTTTTTCAGGATTATATGGAATCACATGATCTAGCGATTCTTTATAATTACTGACCTCTATAGAATCTTTTATGTGCAGTTCACGAGTATTACCTTGATCATCTTTACGATCAAAGTCATAAACTCTATAGGTAATATCGCTGGATTGTTGAATTTCGGCAAGTGTGATTCCAGCACCTATCGCATGGATTAATCCTGGTTTAATAAAAAATGCGTCGCCGGTTTTTACTTGGATTTCATTTAATAAGTCGAGTACGGTGTTTTGTGAAATCGCTTCCGCGAAAGCGTCTTGAGTACAATCATTCTTGAACCCTAAAATGAGTCGAGAATCTGGCACAGCATCCATGATATACCACATCTCTGTTTTACCGAAGCTATTGTGTTTTTTTAACGCAACGGAATCATCGGGATGGACTTGAATAGATAAATCCTTTGCAGCGTTAATGTATTTAATCAGTAACGGAAATTGCTCTCCAAAATTTTCAATCACCTTATTTCCAAGAAGTTCCTTGGGAAATAGATGTATAAGTTGATTGAGATCTTGACCTGAATATGGACCATTCTCAACCACACTTATATCATTTTCCACTACTGAAATCTCCCAGCTTTCTCCTAACTGCGGTACGGCTGGTGTGACATTTTTGAGTTTATTAAGTTCTTCACCACCCCAAAGTTTATCTTTAAGTATAGGTTTAAAACTTAATGGGTATAACTGCATTA
This sequence comes from Nonlabens sp., assembly GCF_051251825.1. Lineage (GTDB taxonomy): Bacteria > Bacteroidota > Bacteroidia > Flavobacteriales > Flavobacteriaceae > Nonlabens. The sequence goes on from NZ_JBPOGG010000010.1 coordinate 76,660, forward strand.
TTCTCCTTTATAGACAACAAAGTTACGTTCTGTTTCATAAAGTTTTACCTCAATCTCATATTTAGAGTCAAGTTTTGCTTTAATCTTGTTATAAATTACGAAAGCAATATTCTCTGCGGTAGGATTTAAGGTTGCAAATTCTGGCACTTCAATATTAAGATTTTTGTGATCAAAGGCATCTTCCACCTCTGATTTAATGACATCTTTGAGAATTTTTAAATCGATAAGGTAACCAGTTTCTGGATCTACTTCTCCAGTGACTCCTACTTCTAGATCATAGTTATGACCATGAAAGTTAGGGTTATTACATTTCCCAAAAATAGATTGGTTTTTCTCTTCACTCCAGTCAGGTCTGTGTAATCTATGGGCTGCGTTAAAATGTGCTTTGCGATATGCTGTTAACCTCATGAGATGTGTTTATAATACTTGTCAAAGATAATTTTAAACCAAGCGGTATAGATGTCTGGTTGTGCTGCGATATCTTTTTTAATGTCGTTTGCTGTCATCCATTTAAAACTTGCAACTTCGTCTGGATTGATATTAGGGTCCTCATTTGAATTCCCTACCATTACATGATCGAGTTCATGCTCTGTTAACCCATTATCAAATGGTGCAATGTAAATGAAATGAAAGAGTTCTTCAAGGTCTGCGGTCATTCCCATTTCCTCCATGAGTCTTCTTTTCCCAGCTTCTATATTACTTTCTCCATCACGTTGATGGCTGCAACAAGTGTTAGTCCACAATCCTGGAGAATGGTATTTACTTAATGCACGTTGTTGCAACAAGATTTCATTTTTATCATTGATAAGAAAAACTGAAAAAGCACGATGTAGTAATGCTTTTTCATGAGCCTCAATCTTTTCCATGAGTCCTACTTTCTCATCATGTTCATTTACTAATATTACTTGTTCTTTCATCAAATTTATCTATCTCTCAAAAATACAAAAGGTAATTGAGTGAATTACTAATGGTTTCATAAAGATATGTCGCATAAAAAAGCCTTTCTTACTTATGTAGAGAAAGGCTTTTTAATATTATAAATGTAATGATTTACTTCTTCATCACTATAAATTCTGATCGTCTATTTAACTGATGTTGTTCCTCAGTACAATCAACTCCATTAGAACATTCATTAGTCAATTGGAATTCACCATAACCTGCAGCTGTTAATCTTGAAGCTGCGATTCCTTTTTCAATTAAATAACCACGAGTACTTTTTGCTCTACGATCACTCAATTTCATATTGTATAAATCTGGTGCGCGACTGTCTGTATGAGATCTTATATCTATTTCACTAGTAGGATATGCTCTCATGAACGCAAGTACTTTTTGTAATTCAATCTCTGCATCATATCTTATGTTTGATTTATCAAAATCAAAGTAAATAGGATTCAAATCTAAGATATCATTAAGGTCATCACCTACTTTTACATTAGTCAGTTTATCATCAATGGTTTCACCTTTTTCAACTTCAAGTGGAGCTTGAATAGTTCCAGACACACCAGGTGTTGTAACAACATCCTCAGCAACCGTGTAACCTTCTTTTTCACCACGTATTCTGTAGGTATGATCACAATCTGCTAGGAATTTATAAGCAGCATCATCTCCCGTAGTGATTTCTTTTACGATATTATTATCGCTATCAATTAATGTTACCACAGCATTAGGAATAATCATTCCCGTACCTTCTTGTGTAACTACTCCTTCAATAAAGACTTTACATTGTAATGGTTTAGTTTCTTTGAATCTGTAAATATCATCCAGTCCTTTACCTTCAGGTCTGTTTGAACTGAAGTAACCCATTTTGTTACGATCATCAACTATAAAAGCGAAATCATCATAAGGTCCATTTAAAGGTTTCCCTACATTAACTGGGGTTTCAGGAATTCCTGCATTATCTAGTGTAGATACAAAAACATCTAAACCACCTAATCCAAGTAATCCAGTTGAAGAGAAATAAAGATTTCCGTTCTCGCTTACAAATGGGAACAATTCATTTCCGGCAGTATTAATACCTTCAAGATTCATAGGTGTACCTAAATTTCCAGACTCATCGATGTCTACTACCCATATATCTGAAAGTCGCTCACCGTCAGGACCTATCATGCTTCCATCTCTATCACTAGCAAAGTATAATTTATCTTCGGCAGCGTTCAATGCTGGATGAGCTGTGGAAAACTCATCACCATTGATGTTGAGTTCTTCCATGTTTTGCCACTCTTCTTTTTCACTTGAACGTCTAGCTCTAAAGATTTTAAGCTTGTTTATATCATCAGTACTTTTCTTATACTTTCCTTTATAGTAATTATTTCTAGTGAAGTAAACGGTATTACCATCTTTGGTATAAACCGCATTGCTCTCATGAAACTTAGTATTTAAATTACCTGATAAAGGTTTCACATTGCTTAGCGCACCAGTTGAATCTGCCGCGTCTGCTTGATAAAGATTCAGAAAAACTCTTTCATTCCATTTATGACGTCTCTTAACCAAAGATGTGGTATCTCTAGAACTTGCAAAAACAACAGTGAATTTATCTTTATAATATGCTGTACCAAAATCTTGAGCCTTAGTATTAATGTCACAATTCACAACCTCAAAACGACCTGATTGCATTTCTATTAACTCTAAGTAATTAGGTTCTTTCAAATATCTATCTGAGTTATCACTAGAACCTTTTAAAGCTACACTTTCCTTCATGATAGCACTAGCCTTATCATACTCACCAACCGCTTTAAGAGATTGTGCATATCTAAAGAAATACTCCTTTTCTATAAGTTCTTTGTTGAAATTAAAAAGCTTTTCATACCATTTGTGAGCATTAACATAGTCGTTATTGAAATAGTAAGTATCACCTAGTTTTGAGAATAACTCTCTACTTTCAAAACCGTTATTAACCACTTCAAGATACATTTGTTGTGCATCTATATAGGCCAATCTTTTAAAGTCGTTGTTAGATTCTTTTATCAAATCTTTCTGACCATAACTAAATATACCTGTGAAAGTAATCGCTATTATGAGAATTCTATGTAACATATTTTTTCCTATTGACATAATTAAAAGAATCGAGGTGTTATAATCTTATCGTAGCTGTTGAACAACTCAAATCGCATGAACAATTCATAACTACCATCATT
>NZ_JBPOGG010000011.1:0-70342 GCF_051251825.1 Nonlabens sp.
CACAATCTACAAGAGCACTCGATAGTATTGGTTAGAGGTGGAAGGGTAAAAGATTTGCCAGGAGTTAGATATCACATCGTGCGCGGCGCACTGGACACAGCAGGTGTTGCAGGTCGTACACAACGTAGATCTAAGTATGGTGCAAAACGCCCTAAGAAGTAAATTTTTTTAAGTAAGTGAGCTATACTCAGTTCATGAGCTTTAATAAACAACTCAAAGAGAAGAAATGAGAAAAAGACAGGCCAAGAAACGTCCTATCCTTCCGGATCCACGTTTTAACGACCAGCTAGTGACACGTTTCGTGAACATGATGATGTTACATGGAAAAAAGTCAACAGCTTTTAAACTTTTTTATGATGCAATTGACATCGTAGAAGAGAAAAAACAAGATGAAGAGAAAACAGCTCTTGAATTATGGAAAGACGCATTATCAAATGTGATGCCTCACGTAGAAGTACGTAGTCGTCGTGTAGGTGGAGCTACTTTTCAAATTCCTATGCAAATTCGTCCAGACAGAAAGATATCTACCGCTATGAAGTGGTTGATAGGATATTCACGTAAGCGTAACGAGAAAAGTTTTTCTCAAAAACTAGCTTCTGAAATTCTAGCTGCTTCAAAAGAAGAAGGTGCTGCTGTTAAGAAAAAGACAGATACGCACAAAATGGCTGAGGCTAACAAGGCATTCTCTCACTTTAGATTCTAAGAAACCATGGCAAGAGATTTAAAATACACAAGAAATATAGGTATTGCTGCACACATTGATGCAGGAAAAACAACTACTACAGAGCGTATTCTTTACTATACTGGAGTTTCTCACAAAATTGGAGAAGTTCATGATGGTGCGGCAACTATGGACTGGATGGAGCAAGAGCAAGAACGTGGTATCACGATTACTTCTGCTGCTACAACTTGTACATGGAAATTTCCTCTAGAGAACGCACAATCGTTACCAGAAACTAAAGATTACCACTTTAATATTATAGACACTCCTGGTCACGTTGATTTTACCGTAGAGGTGAATAGATCGTTACGTGTTCTTGATGGTTTAGTTTTCTTATTTAGTGCTGTTGATGGTGTTGAGCCACAGTCAGAAACTAACTGGAGACTTGCAGATAACTATAAAGTTCCACGTATTGGTTTTGTTAACAAAATGGACCGTCAAGGTTCTAATTTCCTTGCTGTTTGTCAGCAGGTGAAAGATATGTTGAAATCTAATGCTGTGCCGATTGTATTAAACATCGGTGATGAGGCTGATTTTAAAGGTATTGTAGATTTAGTAAAAAACCGTGCTATTGTATGGCATGATGAAACTCAAGGGTCAACTTTTGATGTTATTGAGATTCCTGAAGATATGAAGGCTGAGGCAAAGAAATATCGTGGTATGCTTATCGAAGAGGTAGCTGCTTATGATGAAGAATTGCTAGAGAAATATATGGAAGATGAAGATTCTATTACTGAAGATGAAGTGCATGCTGCTCTTCGTGCTGCGGTAATGGATATGTCTATCATTCCTATGATCTGTGGATCAGCATTTAAAAATAAAGGTGTTCAGTTCTTGTTAGATGCTGTTTGTCGTTATTTACCTGCTCCTACAGATAAGGAAGGTATCAAAGGAATTAATCCTGATACTGAAAAAGAAGAATTACGTAAGCCAGATGTAAAGGAGCCATTTGCTGCTCTTGCATTTAAGATTGCTACAGATCCTTTCGTAGGTCGTCTTGCATTCTTCCGTGCTTATTCTGGTCGTTTAGATGCAGGTTCTTATATCTTGAACAACCGTTCAGGTAAAAAAGAACGTATCTCTCGTATTTATCAAATGCACTCCAATAAGCAAAACGCTATCGATTATATCGAGGCTGGAGATATAGGTGCTGCAGTAGGATTTAAGGATATCAAGACTGGTGATACTATGTCTGATGAAAAGCATCCTATTGTATTAGAATCTATGGACTTCCCTGATCCAGTAATTGGTATCGCGGTAGAGCCTAAGACTAAGGCCGATGTTGATAAGATGGGTATGGCTCTTGCTAAATTAGCAGAAGAGGATCCTACATTCCAAGTTAGAACTGATGAGGCTTCTGGTCAAACTATTATTTCTGGAATGGGTGAGCTTCACTTAGATATTATTGTAGACCGTATGCGTCGTGAGTTCAAAGTAGAACTTAATCAAGGTGCACCACAAGTAGAGTATAAAGAAGCTATCACAAGAGCTGCTGATCATAGAGAAACTTATAAGAAGCAATCTGGTGGTCGTGGTAAATTTGGAGATATCGTATTTACTATCGAGCCTGCTGAAGAGAATGAAGAAGGTAAGGTTGAAGAAGGTTTACAGTTCATAAATAAGATTAAAGGTGGTAACGTTCCTAAGGAATTTGTTCCTGCTATTGAGAAAGGTTTCCGTGAAGCAATGAAAGCAGGTCCTCTTGCTGGATTTGAAATGGATAGCATGCGTGTGACTCTTACTGATGGATCTTTCCACCCAGTAGATTCTGATGCACTTTCTTTTGAACTTGCTGCTAGAATGGGTTATAAAGCATCTGCAAAATCTGCAGGAGCTGTTATTCTTGAGCCTATTATGAAACTTGAAGTTATAACTCCAGAAGAAAACATGGGAGATATAGTAGGTGACTTAAACCGTCGTCGTGGTCAAGTTAATGATATGGGTGATCGTGCCGGTGCTAAGGTGGTGAAGGCAGAAGTGCCACTTTCTGAAATGTTTGGTTATGTAACTACGTTACGTACACTTTCATCAGGTCGTGCTACTTCAACAATGGAATTTTCACACTATGCTGAGACTCCTTCTAACATTAGTGAAGAAGTAATCGCAGCTGCTAAAGGTGCAACTAATTAATATTCAAAAGATGAGTCAAAAAATCAGAATTAAGTTAAAATCTTACGATTACATGCTGGTAGATAAGTCTGCTGAAAAAATCGTTAAAACTGTAAAAAGCACAGGTGCTGTTGTTACTGGACCAATTCCTTTACCTACACACAAGAAAATTTTTACTGTATTAAGATCTCCTCACGTTAATAAGAAATCTCGTGAGCAATTTCAACTAAGTTCTTACAAGAGATTGTTGGATATCTATAGTTCTTCAAGTAAGACTATTGATGCGCTTATGAAATTAGAACTTCCTAGTGGAGTAGAGGTAGAGATTAAAGTGTAATAAATAATTTAATTGTTAACGCTTTCGCGAAAGCGTTAACAATTACTATAGTATTAATAATTTAAATAATAATTATGTCTGGGTTAATAGGAAGAAAAATCGGAATGACAAGTATCTATGATGAGAATGGTAAAAACATGCCATGTACAATCATTGAAGCTGGTCCTTGCGTTGTTACCCAAGTCAGAACTGAAGAAGTGGATGGTTATACAGCCCTTCAACTTGGTTTCGATGACAAATCAGACAAAAACGCATCTAAAGCGGCTCAAGGTCACTTTAAAAAAGCGGGAACTGGTGTCAAGAGAAAAGTTGTAGAATTTCAAGGTTTTGATGAGGAGTACAAATTAGGAGATTCAATATCAGTAGATATTTTTACTGAAGGTGAATTTATAGATGTGTCAGGAACGTCAAAAGGTAAAGGTTTCCAAGGTGTTGTAAAACGCCACGGATTTGCTGGAGTTGGTCAAGCAACTCACGGACAGCACAATCGTTTACGTGCTCCTGGTTCAATAGGTGCTGCATCATATCCAGCTCGTGTATTCAAAGGAATGCGCATGGCAGGACAGATGGGTAACGTTAAAGTTAAAGTTGAAAATTTGAGAGTTCTTAAAGTAGTTCCAGAAAAAAATCTTTTAGTTGTTAAAGGATGTGTTCCTGGTCATAAGAACGCTTATGTAATCTTACAGAAGTAATGAAGATATCAGTAATAGACATTAAAGGAAAAGAAACTGGACGTCAGGTTGAATTATCTGACAGCATTTTCGGAATTGAGCCTAATGATCACGCTATTTATTTAGATGTTAAGCAATATCTAGCAAATCAACGTCAAGGAACTCATAAGGCTAAACAACGTGCTGAGATTACAGGTAGTACTCGTAAGATCAAAAAGCAAAAAGGAACAGGTACTGCTCGTGCAGGATCTATAAAGTCTGGTGTTTTTAGAGGTGGTGGACGTATGTTCGGACCAGTACCTAGAGATTATTCATTCAAATTGAATAAAGGTCAAAAGCGTTTAGCGCGTAAATCTGTTTTAAGTCAAAAGATGGCTGAAGGTAATTTACACGTAGTTGAAGACTTCAATTTTGAGGCTCCTAAAACAAAGAATTTTATTGATGTTTTAAAGTCTTTAGGATTAGATAATAAAAAATCCCTTTTCGTGTTGGGTGGTTCAAATAATAATGTATATTTGTCTTCTCGAAATTTCAAGGGTGCTGATGTTGTAACAAACTCAGAATTAAATACTTATAAGATTTTACACGCTAACAGCGTAGTTGTTTTAGAAGGCTCGCTAGAAGGAATTGAAGAAAATTTAAGCAAATAGGTCATGAATATCTTAATAAAACCAATCATTACAGAGAAAGCTACTAGTGATAGTGAGCTGTTGAATCGTTATGGGTTTGAGGTTATGCCTAACGCTAATAAGATTCAAATTAAAAAAGCGGTTGAGGCAACTTATGGTGTAACTGTTACTAAAGTTAGAACCATGAATGTTCGTGTAGAGCGCAAAACAAAATTCACTAAATCAGGGATGCAAATTGGTAAAACTAAAGCTAGTAAAAAGGCTTTTGTACAATTGCAAGATGGAGAAACCATCGACCTTTATAGTAATCTATAATTAAACAGACAAGAGATGTCAGTTAGAAAATTAAAACCTGTTACTCCTGGGCAGCGATTTAGAGTTGTAAACGGCTATGACGCCATTACAACTGATAAGCCGGAAAAGAGTTTACTCGCTCCGAAAAAACGCTCAGGTGGACGTAATGCAAGTGGTCGTATGACTATGCGTTACAAAGGTGGTGGTCATAAGAGACGCTACCGTATTATTGACTTTAAAAGAGATAAGCAAGGAGTTCCTGCTACTATCGCTTCAATAGAGTATGATCCTAATAGAACTGCTTTTATAGCGCTAGTTAATTACCAAGATGGTGAGAAGCGTTATGTTGTAGCTCAAAATGGTTTACAAGTTGGTCAGAACATTGTTTCTGGTGACTCTGTTGCTCCTGAAGTTGGTAATGCAATGAAGCTTGCTAATATTCCATTAGGTAGTATCATTAGTTGTATTGAATTACATCCTGGACAAGGTGCTGTTATTGCACGTAGTGCTGGTTCTTTTGCGCAATTGATGGCTCGTGATGGTAAGTATGCTACTGTTAAAATGCCTTCTGGTGAAACACGTTTAGTGTTGCAGGAGTGTTTAGCAACCATAGGTGCTGTGTCTAATAGTGATCATCAACTAGTTGTCAGTGGAAAAGCTGGTAGGTCTAGATGGTTAGGTAGAAGACCAAGAACGCGTCCAGTAGTGATGAATCCAGTTGATCACCCAATGGGTGGTGGTGAAGGTAAGTCTTCAGGTGGTCATCCTAGGTCTCGTAATGGTATACCTGCTAAAGGTTATCGTACTCGTGACAAAAATAAAGCAAGTACTCAATATATTTTAGAACGTAGAAAGAAATAATTATGGCTCGTTCATTAAAAAAAGGACCTTATGTATTTCATAAGTTGGAATCTAAGGTGGCTCAGAATGTTGAGTCCGGAAAAAAGACAGTTATTAAAACTTGGTCACGTGCATCTATGATTACTCCTGATTTTGTCGGTCAGACTATAGGAGTTCATAATGGAAAACAATTTATCCCAGTATATGTTACTGAGAATATGGTTGGTCATAAGTTGGGTGAATTCTCACCGACAAGATCTTTTAGAGGTCACGCGGGAGCTAAGAATAAAGGTAAAAAGTAATCTAAGCTATGGGAGTTCGTAAAAAACAGATGGCTGAAAGGCTTAAGGAAGAAAAAAAGAGCATTGCATTTGCGAAGCTTAATAATTGCCCTACTAGTCCTCGTAAAATGAGATTAGTTGTGGATTTGATAAGAGGTAAAAAGGTTGAGGATGCTTTGAATATTCTTAAGTTTTCCTCTAAGGAAGCTGCTCGCAGATTAGACAAACTCGTGTTGTCTGCAATAGCTAACTGGCAAGCAAAAAATGAGGATGCTGATGTTGCTGAGGCTGGTTTGTTTATTAAAGAGATTAGAGTTGATGGTGGTGCTATGTTAAAGAGGTTGCGTCCAGCTCCTCAAGGTAGAGCTCATCGAATAAGAAAAAGATCTAACCATGTAACATTGGTTTTGGGTCAAGCTATTAATACAGAGGTTAACTAATTTAGGATATGGGACAAAAAACTAATCCGATAGGAAATCGTTTAGGTATCATCAGAGGATGGGAATCTAATTGGTACGGTGGTAATGATTACGGTGATAAACTTGCTGAAGACAATAAAATTCGTAAATATATTCATGCACGTCTTTCTAAGGCGTCTGTATCTAGAGTTATTATTGAAAGAACATTAAAGCTTGTTACGGTAACAATAACTACTGCAAGACCTGGTATTATTATAGGTAAAGGTGGTCAGGAAGTTGATCGTCTTAAAGAAGAACTAAAAAAGATTACAGGGAAGGATGTTCAAATTAACATTCATGAGATTAAAAGACCTGAATTAGATGCGTTTTTAGTTGGTTCTAGTGTTGCTCGTCAAATTGAAAATAGAATTTCTTATAGACGTGCAATTAAGATGGCAATCGCTGCTGCAATGAGAATGAATGCGGAAGGTATTAAAATCCAAATTTCTGGTAGATTGAATGGTGCTGAGATGGCTCGTTCAGAATCTTACAAGGATGGTCGTATTCCACTTTCAACGTTTAGAGCAGATATTGATTATGCTTTAGTTGAAGCTCACACGACTTATGGTCGCTTAGGTGTTAAGGTGTGGATTATGAAAGGTGAAGTTTATGGTAAACGTGAATTATCCCCTTTAGCAGGATTATCAAAGAAACAAAGTAAATCAGAAGGTGGTTCTGCCAACAGAGGTGGTAATCGTCGTCGTAGAAAATAATAGCTAGAGATGTTACAACCTAGAAAGACAAAGTTTAGAAAACAGCAAAAGGGTCGCATGAAGGGTAATTCCGGACGTGGTAATCAGCTAGCATACGGTACTTTTGGTATTAAGTCATTAGATTCAGAATTCATTAATTCTCGTCAAATAGAGGCTGCACGTATTGCTGCAACTCGTTATATGAAAAGAGAAGGTTCTTTATGGATTAAAATATTTCCGGATAAGCCTATTACTAAGAAGCCTTTAGAGGTACGTATGGGTAAAGGTAAAGGTGCTGTTGAGTATTGGGCTGCTGTAGTGAAGCCAGGTAGAATCATTTTCGAGATTTCTGGTGTTCCAATGGAGACAGCTAAGGAAGCTTTAAGACTTGCTGCTCAGAAATTACCAGTTAAAACAAAATTTATAGTCGCTCGCGATTTTCAAGAATAGTATATAGTTATGAAACAATCAGAGGTTAAAGGATATTCGGCTACAGAGCTTAACGACAAGCTTGCGGAATCTCAGAAGATGTATGCAGATTTAAAAAGAACGCATATTGTTTCTCCTTTGGAGAATCCTTCTCAGATCAAAAGTTTACGTAGAACTATTGCTCGATTAAAAACGGCTATAAATAATCAGTAGACTTACATTATGGAAACTAGAAATTTAAGAAAAGAACGTATTGGTATTGTTAGAAGTAACAAGATGGATAAAAGTATAGTGGTTGCCGAAGTTAAAAAGCAAAAGCATCCTATGTACGGTAAGTTCGTTTTGAAAACGAAAAAATACGTTGCTCATGATGAGAAAAATGAGTGTAGTGAAGGTGATACGGTTCGTATCATGGAAACACGTCCTTTGAGTAAGTCAAAGAACTGGAGATTAGTAGAAATTTTAGAAAGAGCTAAATAATGTTACAACAGGAATCAAGACTTAAAGTTGCTGATAATACTGGAGCTAAAGAAGTGCTTTGTATTAGAGTTTTAGGAGGTACTAAGAGAAGATATGCTTCTGTTGGGGATAAAATTGTTGTTTCTGTTAAGGAGGCTACTCCTAATGGAAATATTAAAAAAGGAGCTGTTTCAACGGCAGTTGTTGTTAGAACTAAAAAAGAGGTGCGTCGTCCAGATGGATCATATATTCGATTTGATGATAATGCTTGTGTATTATTAAATCCTAATTCAGAAATGAGAGGAACTCGAGTATTTGGGCCAGTGGCTAGAGAATTGCGAGATAAGCAATTTATGAAGATTGTATCATTAGCTCCAGAAGTATTATAATTTACAATCATGGTAAAGGTAAGAATTAAAACAGGTGATAAAGTTCGTGTGATTGCTGGTGAACATAAAGGTTCTGAAGGTGTTGTTACACGTATCTTTAAGGAAAAAAATAAAGCCATCGTGGAAGGTGTTAACATGGTTTCTAAACACGAGAAACCAAGTGCTACTAATCCTCAAGGTGGAATTAAGGAGATTGAAGCTGCTCTTCAGATTTCTAATTTGTCATTAATTGACAAGAATGGTAAATCAACACGTGTTGGTTATCGTATAGAAGGTGATAAGAAAGTAAGATTTGCGAAATCAACAAACGAAGTTATATAAGTCATGGCATATATCCCTAGACTCAAGACAGAATACAAGGAACGCGTTGCCGTTGCTTTAAAAGAGGAGTTCGGTTACAATAATGTAATGGAGATTCCTAAATTGCAAAAAATTGTATTAAGCCGTGGTGTTGGTGCTGCAGTTGCTGATAAAAAGCTTATTGATTATGCTTTGGATGAGTTTACTACCATCACTGGGCAAAAGGCTGTAGCTACATTATCTAAAAAAGATGTTGCCTCATTTAAATTACGTAAGGGAATGCCTATCGGTGTTAAGGTTACGTTGAGAGGTGAGCGCATGTATGAATTTTTGGATCGTTTAGTCACTGTTGCTTTACCTCGAGTAAGGGATTTTCAGGGAATTAAGGCTACTGGTTTTGATGGTCGTGGAAATTACAACCTTGGTATTACAGAACAAATTATTTTTCCTGAAATCAATATTGATAAGGTTAATAAAATTTCTGGTATGGATATCACATTCGTTACCAGTGCACAAACAGATAAAGAAGCTAAATCTTTATTAGGTGAGTTAGGCTTACCATTTAAAAAGGACTAAACATGGCAAAAGAATCAATGAAAGCGCGTGAGCGCAAACGTGAAGCTTTAATTGCGAAGTATGCTGACAAGCGTAAGGCATTAAAAGAAGCAGGAGATTATGAAGGATTGCAAAAGTTACCTAAGAACGCATCTCCAGTAAGACAGCATAATAGATGTAAGTTAACTGGAAGGCCAAAAGGTTACATGAGACAGTTTGGTGTGTCAAGAGTTACTTTTAGAGAGATGGCAAATCAAGGTTTAATCCCAGGAGTTAAAAAAGCTAGTTGGTAAACAGCTGAAATATAACATTATGAATACAGATCCAATCGCAGATTATTTAACTAGAGTTAGGAATGCAGTACGTGCTAATCACCGTGTTGTTGATATACCTGCATCGAAGTTAAAGAAGGAGATAACTAAAATTCTTTTTGATCAAGGTTATATTCTTAGTTACAAGTTTGAGGAGCAAACTGCTCAAGATAATATTAAGATAGCTCTTAAGTATGATCGTGAAACTAAGGAGTCAGTCATTAAGGATATTCAAAGATTAAGTAAGCCTGGTTTACGTAAGTATGCTGGAGCAGGAGAGTTACCTAGAATATTGAACGGTTTAGGTGTCGCTATTGTCTCAACTAGTAAAGGTGTAATGACTGATAAACAAGCTCGCGCCGAGAACGTTGGTGGTGAAGTTCTTTGTTACGTTTATTAAATATATAGATATGTCAAGAATAGGAAATAATCCTGTAGCTATTCCAGCTGGTGTCAATGTGAAAGTTGACAATGGATTAATAAGTGTAGATGGTAAGTTAGGTAAGCTTACTCAAGAGTTCTCTGATGTTACCATCAAGGTTGAAGGAGATGAGGTTCTTGTTACTAGACCTTCTGACTCTAAAGATCATAAAGCAAAACATGGGTTATATAGATCTTTGGTTTTTAATATGATTGCTGGTGTTTCTGAAGGTTGGACGAAAGAACTTGAGTTGGTTGGAGTTGGTTATAGAGCTTCAAATCAAGGCCAGGTTTTAGATTTAGCATTGGGGTATTCTCATAATATTGTTTTGGATATAGCTCCTGAGGTTAAAGTTGAAACAATTTCCGAAAAAGGTAAAAATCCTAGAGTGAAATTAACCTCTTTTGACAAACAATTAGTTGGTCAGGTTGCGGCTAAGGTAAGATCTTTTAGAAAACCTGAGCCTTATAAAGGAAAAGGTGTTAAATTTGTAGGCGAAATATTAAGAAGAAAAGCTGGTAAATCAGCATAATAGAATAATTATGGCATTTTCAAAGTCTGAAAGAAGAAGTAAAATACGTAGAAGAATTCGTAAGACTGTATCCGGTACTGCGTTACGTCCGCGTTTGTCAGTATATCGTAGCAATAAGGAAATTTATGCTCAAGTGATCAATGATGTTGATGGTTTAACTATAGCTTCTGCGTCCTCAAAGGATATTGATGCTAAAGGTGAAAAAGTAGCGATAGCTAAAGAGGTAGGTAGAATTGTTGCTGAAAAAGCAAAATCTGCTGGCATTGATACCGTTTCTTTTGATAGAGGTGGGTATTTATATCACGGTCGTGTTTTATCTCTTGCTGAAGGTGCTAGAGAAGCAGGACTTAATTTTTAATTACAAACATTTTATAAATGTACCAAAAATATAAAAACGTAGAGTTAGTTAAACCAAGTGGACTTGATCTTAAAGATCGTCTAGTAGGTGTTCAACGTGTAACAAAAGTTACTAAAGGTGGTCGTGCATTCGGTTTTTCTGCAATTGTTGTTGTTGGAGATGAAAGTGGTGTTGTAGGTCATGGATTAGGAAAGTCTAAAGAAGTTTCGGAAGCTATTTCAAAGGCCGTTGAAGATGCTAAAAAGAATTTAGTTAGAATTCCTTTAGTAAAAGGTTCTATTCCTCATGAGCAAAAAGGTAAATTTGGTGGAGCAAGAGTGCTACTGATTCCAGCTGCGACGGGAACAGGAGTTATTGCAGGTGGAGCTATTCGTGCTGTACTGGAAGCTGTAGGTGTTCATGATGTGTTATCAAAGAATCAAGGCTCATCAAATCCACATAATGTTGTTAAAGCTACGTTTGATGCCTTACTTCAATTAAGAAATGCTCACACTGTTGCTAAGCAAAGAGGTGTGTCATTGGATAAAGTGTTTAACGGTTAATTATTTATTATGGCGAAGTTGAAAATTAAGAAAGTGCGTAGTGCAATTAAAAGGCCGTTAAGACAAAAGAGGACTTTAGAGGCTCTAGGTCTGCGTAAAATGAATCAGGTTGTTGAACATGATGACACTCCTGTTATTCAAGGTATGATTGCAAAAGTTGAACATTTAGTCTCTGTTGAGAAGGCTTAAAAATATATAAGATGAGTTTAAATAATCTTAAACCTGCTGCAGGTTCTGTTAAGAAATCAGCAAAAATCATTGGTCGTGGTCAGGGATCTGGTAAAGGTGGTACCGCAACACGTGGTCACAAGGGTGCGAAATCTCGTTCGGGATATTCTAAGAAAATAGGTTTTGAAGGTGGTCAGATGCCATTGCAGAGACGTGTTCCTAAGTTTGGTTTCACTAACATTAATCGTAAAGAGTATGCAGGTGTGAATCTTGATACTTTGCAAGAATATGTTGATGCTGGTCGTTTATCTGATGTGATAACTTTAGAAAATTTGGTTGAACAAAGATTGGTCGGTAAAAAGGACTTAGTAAAAATATTAGGACGTGGTGAGTTGAATGCAAATATCAATGTAACTGCTCATAAGTTTACTGCGACGGCAAAAACGGCTATTGAAAAGGCTGGCGGTACGGCTCAAACAGTTTAAAATAATTAGATGAAATTAATTAATACATTAAAAAACATCTGGAATATTGAAGAACTGAAAGATCGTATTATTATGACTTTCAGTTTGCTTCTTGTTTACCGTTTTGGTGCTCAAGTTGTTTTGCCAGGTATAGACTCTAGTCAGTTAGCTAACTTTTCTCAAAACCTTGATGGTGGTGGAATAGGTACTCTTTTAAACGCATTTACCGGTGGTGCATTTTCTAATGCTTCTGTTTTTGCTTTGGGTATTATGCCTTATATATCAGCAAGTATTGTAGTACAGCTAATGGGTATAGCTATTCCTTATTTACAGAAGCTTCAAAAGGAAGGTGCAAGTGGGCAAAAGAAAATTAATCAAATTACACGTTGGTTGACTATAGGGATTTGTTTAATCCAAGCTCCTAGTTATTTGCTAAGTTTAGGTACATTAGGTGTTCCTGCAGAAGCTTATCTTATGCCAGATAACATGACATTGTTTTTAGTTAGTAGTACTATTATTCTTGTCACTGGTTGCGTATTTGCAATGTGGTTGGGTGAAAAAATTACTGATAAAGGTATAGGTAATGGTATCTCCTTATTAATTATGGTTGGTATAATTGCTACGTTACCTCAAGCATTTGTGCAGGAAGTAGCTGCAAGAATTACTGGTTCAGGTGGAGTGATGTTAGTTTTGGTTGAGTTATTGGTTTGGTTTGTTATAATTTTGTTATGTATTATGCTAGTAATGGCTGTACGTAAGATTCCAGTTCAATACGCAAGGAGAGCAGCATCTGGAGGTTATGAGAAGCATGAAGAAGGATCTAGACAATTTATTCCTCTTAAGCTTAATGCCTCTGGGGTTATGCCTATTATATTTGCTCAAGCAATTATGTTTGTTCCTGCTGCTTTAGGTCAATTGGATACTTCATGGGCATCTTCTGTGCAAACTGCATTTGGTGATATTTTTGGTTTTTGGTATAATCTAGTATTTGCCTTATTGATCATTGTTTTTACTTATTTCTATACTGCTATTACTGTCCCAACGAACAAAATGGCTGATGACTTGAAAAGGAATGGCGGTTTTATTGCTGGAATTCGTCCAGGTACTGAAACTGCAGATTATTTAGATAAAATAATGTCTCAAATTACATTACCAGGTTCTGTGTTTTTAGCATTAGTAGCTATATTTCCTGCCTTTGTATCATTAATGGGTGTTACTCAGCAATGGGCATTGTTTTACGGAGGAACTTCGTTATTAATTATGGTTGGTGTAGCAATAGATACTATGCAACAGATAAACTCTTACTTACTTAATCGTCATTATGATGGTTTAATTAAGACTGGTAAGAATAGAAAAGCAGTAGCATAATGGCAAAACAATCAGCAATTGAACAAGATGGTTCAATAATAGAGGCATTGTCTAATGCAATGTTTAGAGTAGAATTAGAAAATGGTCACGTGGTTACCGCACACATATCTGGAAAGATGCGTATGCATTATATCAAATTGTTACCTGGAGATAAAGTAAAATTAGAAATGAGTCCTTACGATTTAACGAAAGCAAGGATCACTTATAGATACTAATATGAAAGTAAGAGCATCCATTAAAAAGAGAAGTGCTGATTGCAAAATAGTACGCCGTAAAGGACGTCTTTATGTAATCAACAAAAAGAATCCAAAATTTAAACAAAGACAAGGTTAAGCTATGGCTAGAATTGCAGGGGTAGATATACCTAAAAACAAACGTGGAGAGGTTTCTTTAACCTACATATACGGAATAGGACGTAATCGTGCAAAACAAGTTCTTATTGATACTGGTGTTGGCTTAGACAAAAAAGTTAACGACTGGGACGATGATGAAATTGGTAAGATTCGTGCGGCAATTGGTGAATTCACTATTGAAGGTGAACTTCGATCAGAAACTCAGCTTAACATCAAACGTCTTATGGATATTGGTTGTTATAGAGGTATTCGTCATAGATCGGGTCTTCCATTAAGAGGTCAACGAACTAAGAATAATTCTCGTACTCGTAAAGGGAAACGTAAGACTGTTGCTAACAAGAAGAAAGCAACTAAATAATAACTAATTGATATGGCAAAGTCTAAAACAGTATCAAAAAAACGTAAAGTAATTGTAGAATCAGTTGGTGAAGCTCACATTTCATCTTCTTTCAACAATATCCTTGTTTCTTTGACTAATAAAAAAGGAGAAGTTATCTCATGGTCATCTGCTGGAAAGATGGGTTTCCGTGGGTCTAAGAAAAACACACCTTATGCAGCGCAACTTGCTGCAGAGGATGCGTCTAAAGTAGCTCATGAGGCTGGTTTGCGTAAAGTGAAAGCTTATGTGAAAGGTCCTGGTAATGGTCGTGAAAGTGCTATTCGTAGTATTCACAACTCAGGTATTGAAGTTACAGAAATTATTGACGTAACGCCTCTTCCTCACAATGGTTGTCGTCCTCCAAAGAGACGTAGAGTATAATTTAATTAATTATTAATAACGAGTAGTTGTTAGGCTGTCGAAGGATATAGACCTGAATTCACAGTACACTATTCAATAAATTTTGTAAAATGGCAAGATATAGAGGTCCTAAGGCAAAAATTGCGCGTCGATTCAGAGAACCAATTTTTGGCCCTAGTAAAGCTTTGGAGAAGAAAAATTATCCTCCAGGTATGCACGGTAACGCAAGACGCCGTGGTAAAGAATCAGAATATGCAGTTCAGCTTAAGGAAAAGCAGAAAGCTAAATATACTTATGGTGTATTAGAGAAGCAATTCCGTTTAATGTTTCACAAAGCGGTACGTAGTACTGGTATTACTGGTGAAGTATTACTTCAATTATGTGAATCTCGTTTAGATAACGTGGTTTATAGAATGGGTGTTGCAAAAACTCGTCGTGGAGCACGTCAGTTAGTTTCTCACCGTCACATGACGGTTAATGGTGAGTTGGTGAATATACCTTCTTATCAATTAAAGCCTGGTGACGTTGTTGCTGTGCGTGAGAAATCTAAATCACTAAGTGCAATCGATCAATCTTTATCAAGTAATGAGCATGTTTATGATTTCATTACTTTTAATAAAGCTAGTCTTTCGGGTACTTTCGTTAGTGTTCCTGAAAGAACACAAATTCCTGAGAACATCAAGGAACAATTGATCGTAGAATTGTACTCTAAATAATAATAATCCACAAAGTAATCTTATGGCAATATTAAATTTCCAAAAACCGGATAAAGTAATCATGATTGATTCTACCGATTTTGAAGGTAAATTCGAATTCAGACCGTTAGAACCAGGATATGGTCTTACTGTGGGAAATGCTCTTCGTAGAGTATTACTTTCTTCACTTGAAGGTTTTGCGATTACATCTGTACGTATAGAAGGTGTAGATCATGAATTTTCTACTATTGAAGGAGTTGTTGAAGATGTAACTGAAATTATTTTAAATTTCAAACAAATCAGATTCAGAAGACAAATTGATGAAGTTGACAGTGAAGTTGTAAATATCGCTTTCTCTGGAAAGGACAAATTTACAGCTGGTGATATGCAAAAGTATATTTCAGGTTTTCAAGTATTGAATCCTGAAATGGTAATTTGTAATACAGAATCTTCTGTTAATTTGAATCTTGAACTTACTATTGAAAAAGGACGTGGTTATGTGCCTGCAGAGGAGAATAAGAACTCTAATGCTGCAATAGGTACAATAGCTATTGACTCTATATTTACTCCTATTAAGAACGTAAAGTATAGTATTGAGAATTACCGTGTTGAACAAAAAACTGATTATGAAAAATTAGTTTTTGAAATTTCAACTGATGGTAGTATTCATCCTAAGCAAGCTCTAACAGAAGCTGCTAAAACACTTATCCATCACTTCATGTTGTTCTCTGATGAGCGCATCACACTTGAAGCAGATGAGATTGCTCAAACAGAAACTTATGATGAAGAAAGTCTTCACATGAGACAATTGCTTAAGACAAAACTTGTAGATATGGAATTATCTGTGCGTGCATTAAATTGTCTTAAAGCTGCCGAGGTTGAAACACTTGGAGATTTAGTATCTTATAATAAGAATGACTTAATGAAGTTTAGAAACTTCGGTAAGAAATCTTTGACAGAGCTAGAAGAACTTGTGAACGTTAAAGGACTTAACTTCGGAATGGATTTATCAAAATATAAACTCGACCGTGACTAGGTAATTCTAGTTATAGAAATAAAATAAGATGAGACACGGAAAGAAATTTAATCACTTAGGTAGAAAAACAGCACACCGTAAGGCTATGCTAGCAAATATGGCTTGTTCTCTTATAGAACACAAGCGTATTAATACTACCGTTGCAAAGGCTAAAGCTGTTAAGCAGTTTGTTGAGCCACTTATTACTAAATCTAAAGAAGATACTACTCACAATCGTAGGTTAGTTTTTGCTAAGCTTAGAAGCAAAGAAGCAGTCACTGAATTATTCAGAGATGTTTCTTCAAAAGTAGCAGATCGTCCAGGTGGATACACACGTATCATTAAGCTTGGAAATCGTTTAGGTGATAATGCTGATATGGCAATGATTGAGCTTGTGGATTTCAATGAGATTTACAATCCTAATGAAGGTAAAAAGAAAACTACTCGTCGTAGCCGTCGTAGTAATTCTAAAGCCGCTGCTCCAGTTGAAACTGCAACAGAGAACACAAATGAAGAAGAGTAATATCTTTAACAACATGTAGATAAAAGGATCAATGCTTTCGCATTGGTCCTTTTTTTTTAAATTATTTTTGACAAAACAAATTTGTAGTATGGGATATTTAAATAAAAAAGATGCTATTATTTTATTAGCAGATGGAACTATTTTTCATGGTAAGGCTATAGCTGATGGTGGCACTGCAACTGGAGAAATTTGTTTTAATACTGGTATGTCTGGCTATCAAGAAGTCTTTACAGATCCTTCTTATACTGGACAAATAATGGTAACCACAAATGCTCATATAGGGAATTATGGTGTTACCGAGGAAGATGCAGAATCTGATTCTGTTAAAATAGCAGGTTTAGTTTGTAAAAACTTCTCTGAAGAATTCTCTCGTCCAGCAGCTCAATCTTCTCTATTTGATTATTTGAAAAAGAAAAATCTAGTCATTATTTCAGACGTGGATACACGTGCTTTGGTAAAGTATATTAGAGATCACGGTGCTCAAAATGCTATTATCTCCACAGATGTAGATAATATAGATAGTTTAAAGAAGCAGTTAACTACCGTTCCTAGTATGAAAGGATTGGAATTAGCTTCTATGGTCTCATGTAGTAAACCTTATTTTTATGGTAATGAAAATGCATCATTTAAAATAGCTGCAGTAGACTTAGGTATAAAAACTAATATCTTACGTAATCTTGCTGCTCGAGATGCTTATATAAAAGTATTCCCATATAATGCTACCTTTGAAGAATTATCTGAATTCAATCCAGATGGATATTTTTTATCTAATGGACCAGGAGATCCAGAACCTTTAATGGATACTATTAAATGTGCTCAAGATATTATTAATGCAAATGTACCTTTATTTGGAATTTGTCTTGGACATCAAATAATTGCTCAAGCTATGGGAATTCCTACTTATAAAATGCATAATGGTCACAGAGGAATTAATCATCCTATTAAAAATTTGATTACAGGAAAAGGAGAAATAACTTCTCAAAATCATGGTTTTGCTATTGATAAACAAGCAGCAGAGTCCAATGAAAATATTGAAATAACACATATTCATCTTAACGATGATACAGTCGCAGGAATACAAATTAAAGGAAAGTCATGCTTTTCTGTACAGTATCATCCTGAAGCTGGTCCTGGTCCAAACGATGCAACTTATCTTTTTGACCAATTCATAGATTTAATCAAAACAACTAAAAAACAAACAGCATGAGTACTATAATTGACGTACACGCAAGACAAATATTTGATTCAAGAGGAAACCCTACTGTAGAAGTAGATGTGATTACCTCAAATGGAGTAATGGGTAGAGCCGCAGTGCCATCAGGAGCATCAACCGGTGAACATGAGGCTGTAGAGCTTAGAGATGGTGGTAAGTCATTTATGGGTAAAGGTGTAGGTAAAGCAGTTAATAATGTGAATACATTGATATCTGTTGAACTTATGGGAACATCAGTGTTTGAACAGCAGTACATCGATCAATTGATGATTGATCTTGATGGAACTCCTAATAAGGCAAAACTTGGAGCAAATGCTATTCTAGGTGTTTCTCTAGCCTGTGCAAAAGCTGCTGCCGCTGAGCTTAATCAGCCGCTATATAAATACATAGGAGGAATAAGTGCTTGTACACTACCTGTGCCTATGATGAATATTATTAATGGAGGTTCTCATAGTGATGCACCTATTGCATTTCAAGAGTTTATGGTAATGCCTGTTGAAGCAGAGAGTTTTTCTCATGCATTACAAATGGGAACAGAGATTTTTCATCATTTAAAGAAAGTATTACACGATCGCGGTTTGAGCACAGCGGTAGGTGATGAAGGTGGATTTGCTCCTACTTTGGACGGTACTGAAGATGCATTAGATACTATCTTACTAGCCGTAAAGAACGCTGGCTACACTCCTGGAAAAGATATAATGATAGCCCTAGATTGTGCAGCGGCTGAGTTCTTTGTAGATGGAAAATATGACTATACTAAATTTGAAGGTGATAGTGGTGTAATACGTTCTAGTAGAGAACAAGCAGAATATCTAACGTCGCTTGCAGACAAGTATCCGATTATTTCTATTGAGGATGGTATGGATGAAAACGATTGGGAAGGATGGAAAATCTTAACAGATCTAGCTGGAGATAAAGTTCAACTAGTAGGTGACGATTTATTTGTTACAAATGTAGAGCGACTTTCTAGAGGAATCAAAGAAGGCATTGCAAACTCGATTCTTATCAAAGTAAATCAAATAGGAACACTTACTGAAACGATTGCTGCAGTAACTATGGCTCATAAGGCTGGTTATACTTCTGTAATGTCACATAGAAGTGGTGAGACAGAAGATAATACCATTGCAGATCTTGCTGTAGCACTTTCTACAGGACAGATTAAAACAGGTAGTGCGTCACGATCAGATCGTATGGCAAAATACAATCAGCTACTTCGTATTGAGGAAGAATTAAATGACAGTGCTTATTACCCAGCACGCAATGCTTTTCAGCACTAGGACTTAGTCCATTACTCTTTCGCGAAAGCAAAACTTTAAAAGCCGTTCAACATTGAGCGGCTTTTTTGTATCGATGAAATGCGTAAATAACTATTGAAATACAAATAATATCGTTTAAAAGTTGTTTTTATCGTTTTGGTGTTGCATACTTGTATTCCCTAAAACGATTTACATGAAAAAATTTGTACTAATTATTGCGTTAATTTTCACAGGAGTCTTAAATGCTCAGACTATATGGAAAACAACTGAAGTTGCTCAACTTCAAAAAATAGATGATTCTCTAAAAACCATTCAGCCTTCCTCATATGACGTTTATCAAATAGACGCTCAGGCTTTATCTGGCAAACTTGTAAATGCTATTGATCGCTTTGAAAGAGGAAACGCGATACAAGTAGATTTTCCTGTAGGTGATGATCAATTTGAAACTTTTGAAGTATATACTTCTGGAGCTATGTCTAAAGGTCTAGCTACACAATTTCCAAATATTCAATCCTACTTTGGTAAAAGTGCAAATGGTGGTATTAATAAAATTTACTTTTCTATTACTCCTCAGGGCTTCAGAGGAGTGATTACTGGTGAAAAGATATTATATATGGATCCATTTGCTAAAACGGCTCCAAACCAAATCATGATTTACAATCGTCAAGATTTAAAACGTACCGATTTTGAAGATTTTAGATGTGAAGTCGACGATAGTGAATTATCCAGAAATTTTAATGAGATAGAAATTATTGATGGAGCAAAAGCATTTCAAGATTTAACTTTTAGAACCTATGAAATAGCAGTTGCTGTAACCTCAGAGTACAGTGCTTATCATGATGATGGTAACGCAGCAAATGGAGACGCTAGAGCTGATGCTCTTGCAGGAGTTGTAACTACTATGACACGTGTAAACTCAGTTTTTGAGCAAGAGATGTCTATGCGTTTTACTTTAGTTCCTGATAATGATTTATTGATTTATGTAAATGGCAACAATGGAGCTGGTGATAGTGATCCTTATGATAACTATTCGGGAAATCAAATGTTAGGAATTAATACTTCAAATATCAATGGAGTATTAGGTGGAAGTTCAAATTATGATATAGGTCACGTATTTTCAACCGGTGGTGGTGGAGTAGCCTCTAATTTTAGATGTAATGCTAATAATCAAGGTAGAGGTGTGACAGGAATTGTAACTCCTGAATTTGATCCTTTTGATATTGATTATGTATGTCATGAGATTGGTCACCAATTTGGTGCAGCGCATACTTATTATAATCCATGTTTTGGTAATCCTGGTCCTTCACCTTACGAAACAGGTAGTGCTTCTACCATTATGGGATATGCCGGTATTTGTACTCCAAACGTGCAAGAAAATAGCGATGCTTATTTTCATTTAATCAGTTTATTTGAAATGCATGGTCAACTAGCAAACGATAGCTGTGACTCAGAAGTAACCTTGGTGAATAACGGAAATAATACCGCACCTGTCTCAAACAATGAAGGAGATAAAACTATTCCAAGATTAACTCCTTTTAAGCTAACTGCAACTGCAAACACTCCAGACTCTGGAGAAGTTTATACTTATAATTGGGAAGAATTAGACACTGGAATCTATAATGATACTGGTTACACTCAACCACCATTACCTACTAATGAGAGAGGTCCATTATTTAGAACTAAGTTTCATACCACAAGTCCAACGAGATATTTTCCAAATCTTGAGGATTTAGTTAATGGTGTTTCACCTACTTGGGAAGTTTTACCTAACGTTTCAAGAGATATAAGATTCTTTTGTACAGTTAGAGATAATAATCCTATGGGTGGACAAACTGAGTACGGTGGCTTAACCTTAACCGTAGGTACGGCTGGACCACTAACCGTAAATTCTCCTAGCGCTTCTACAGTATGGTATGAAGGAGAAAATAAAACCATTACATGGAATGTAAATGGGACAGGAACTTCAACTTATGCCTCTAACGTTGCTATAAAACTGTCTACAGATGGAGGATTGACATATCCTACTACTCTTGTAGCTTCTACACCTAATGATGGAAGTACAACAGTTACTTTACCTACTGGTATAGTTACTTCTCAAGCTCGTATAATGGTAGAGGCAGTAGGTAACTACTTCTTTAATATCTCAGCAAATGATTTTGAAATTAAAGAAGGTACCTTTGAACTTGTTGCAGCTCAAGATTTTGTAACAACATGTCAGCCAGCAGATGCTACTTATACTTTTGACTATAATGCTGCACCAGGATTCAGTGAGACAGCAACTTTTAGTTTGAATAATTTGCCGGCTACTTTAAGTCACTCTTTCAGTCCTTCTACTCGTAATTCTAGTGGTCCAGTTACATTGACTATTACCGGAACAGACACTGTTGATGCTGATAAGTATGATTTAGAAATTATAGCAAATACTCCTAGTGCTACAATTACTAAAGATCTTGAATTTAAAGTTTTTGATGCTAACGTTGGTGAAGTGATTTTAACAGCGCCTATAAATGGAGCTGGTAATCAAGTTTCAAACCCATTATTAGTTTGGGATGATCTTGCTAGTGCATCCAGTTACCTAGTTGAAGTATCAGAGTCTAGTTTATTTACGTCTATTGAAGAAAGTGCTACGGTTGTAGGTGTAAGTGAGTATCAAACTACTCAATTAGATTTTAGTAAAATATATTACTGGAGAATAACACCTTCAAATGATTGTAACGCTGGAAATGCAGCTTCAATAGCCTCATTTCAAACAGCTCAAGATGTATGTAATACCTATACAAATGAATATTTTGAAAATGGTGACAACGTTTGGGAAACAGATGTGAACGCTGTAAGTGCTCGCATGAATATTCCAGATGATATAGAAATCACTCAAGTAAGTTTTTACATGAGAGCAACACACGGTAATACTGGACATATTAAAATGCAGTTTAGTGCACCTACAGGACGTTTTGCAGAGATTTATAATAGAGATTGTCAAACTAGAGACAATTTTGATCTTACAGTTTCAGATTCTGGAACCTTACCGTTTCAGTGTGGTGATAACTCTGGAGCGTCAAATACGATTACTGGTGTACTAAGACCTAGTCAAGCTTTTACAAGATTTAACGGGCTAAGTGCTCAAGGAGAATGGGTGTTACTAGCTACGGATCGTACGTCTGGAACTGGTGGGACGTTCAATGAGTTTGCTATGACAGTTTGTGGAAGATTACAATATGTAAATGACATCGATAATAATAGAAATAACTTGTTAACCATATCTTATGGAGCTACTGCTACGATAGATCAGTCCTTACTAAGAACACAACAAACTGGTACTTCAAATGCAAACATGGTTTATGTAATTACTAAACTACCTCAACAAGGAATACTAGAGCTTAATGCTACACCACTTGGTCTAGGTGATACATTCACTCAAGCAGATTTAAATAATGATAATATTCAATACAATCACGACTCCACAGAGATTGTATTTACAGATAGTTTTGACTTTACGGTTAAAGGATCTTCTAATTCATTAATGAACGCTCAAACTTTTAATATCAATATAGAGGAACCTACTTTGATTTACGATTTTGGATGGACTCCTTTTGCTCCATCCATGGAAACAGGATCGTTAAATGCACAAGTGATTAATGGACTAGCTCCACTTAACGATGACGCGTCGATCAATAATTTTGATGTCTTAGGAACGGCAAATAGTTTAGACTTAAACGCGATGTTGACCATAAATGGAAATACAACAATTCAAGGTAATATAGATGCACTGGATGGCGAATTAGTATTTCCTGGAACAACGGCACAGTCCATATCGGGAGATGGATCGATTCATGTGAATCAACTCACTGTTTCAAATACAAATGGGCTTAATTTTAATTCAACCACTTATGTGCATGGAGTATTAACACCTAACAATAGTATAATAAGTACTAACGGAAACATCGAATTCTATAGCGATGAAAACGGAACTGGTCAGTTGGATAATGCAAGTAATGCAACTATTAATGGATCTGTTAGAGTAGAGCGATTTATTCCGGCAAGAAGAGCTTTTAGATTTCTTGCTTCTTCAGTAAATACAACTGGATCAATTTATGAAAACTGGCAAGAAAATGGTACTAGCACTGCTGGCTTAGGGACACATATTTCAGGATCTGCAGCTGGTTCAAATGGATTTGATGCTACAGTTTCTGGTAACACTTCTATGTTTAGTTTTGATAATAATAATCAGTCTTGGACCACTTTTGCAAATACTGATCTAACGAGCCTCAATGTGGGAATTCCATATAGACTTATGGTAAGAGGAGATAGAAGTATAAATTTAGCAAGTAATAACGCAACTCCTACTAACACTAAGTTAAGAGCAGTAGGTTCTTTGCATACCGGTAATCATAACCAAAACGCCTCAACAACAAACGGTGAATTTGTAATGATTGCAAATCCTTATCAAGCCATCGTAGATTTTAAAAGTGTGCTTAATGATGCTTCTACAAGTGGGGTAAATACAAACTTTGTTTATTACTGGGATCCTAATTTGAATACTCGCGGTGGATACGCGACTATAGATATGAGTTCTGTAAATGGAGACGCAATTCCGTTTTCAAGTAATGCAAATAAATATTTACAGTCAGGTCAATCATTATTTGTTCAGGCCACAGGAGCAGCATCGATTACTTTTAAAGAGTCACATAAAAGCGTAGATGCAAATCTTAGTAATATATTCAATCAACAGCAGTTAGAATCTAGCATAGTTGTTTCTTTAATAGAACGCAATACTCAATCTTTAATGGATCAAACAGTATTAAGATTTAATGCTGTAAATAATGACCTAATTGATTCAAGTGATGCACTTAAATTCTATAACCAAGATGAAACCCTAGCAACGGTCTTAAATGGAACTTCGTTGAGTATAAATAAAACTACTATGCCTGCAACTGGTGATAGAGTAACATTACTTACTGACCGTTATAGACATAGTAACTATACGTTTAAGATAAATGTAGA
The DNA here is from genome assembly GCF_051251825.1 of Nonlabens sp. GTDB lineage: Bacteria > Bacteroidota > Bacteroidia > Flavobacteriales > Flavobacteriaceae > Nonlabens. Next base: position 24,124 of record NZ_JBPOGG010000011.1, read on the forward strand.
TGGACTCGTTGGGACTCAAGCAGTTTTTGTTGATCACTTCACAGGACTACGTACTACTTTAAATAATGGAATAAATTTAATAGACATGGATGTGATTGCTGGTGATGCGGCAAGTAATGATCTTAATAGATTTGAAATTGTTTTTGAAAATACCACGCTTAGTTCAGGACAAGTTCAGTTGCAAAACGAGCTCGTTTTATTCCCTAATCCAGTTACAAATGGACAGTTCACTATACAGAGCAATTTATTGAATGGTAAAGAAGTAACGGTACGTTTATATACGGCATTAGGTCAATTAGTGCACAGCCAGGAAGCGACTTTTAATAATAGTCTAGCGGTTAAACCACAAATCGATTTGAGTAATGGTGTTTATTTTGCTAGAATACATACGCAAGATGAATTTGCCACGATTCAATTTATTGTAAATTAATGTTTGAAATCGTTTTTGGGAACTATCAAGCAGTAGAAAGGTGTCCATTTTTGGGCACCTTTTTTTTTGAGATGTGTTATTACGCTTTCGCGAAAGCGAGATAAATCCCACTCATCGATCTTCAAAATCTTAAGAAAATACACGAGCTTCTCATAATCAATTCAGAAATACAGAAAATTATCTTAAAACTGTTAAATTACTGCTCGGGATTAACGACAAATTAACGGACTATGTATTATTTTTGAGGAAGATAAAATATAGAAAAATAATGTCAGACAAAGCTATTTTAGAATTTGACGGGAAAAAATATGAATTTCCTGTAATCACTGGAACAGAAAACGAGAAAGCCATAGATATTAAGGCGCTGAGAGGTTCAACAGGTGGACTTACAACAATCGATCCCGGTTTTAAAAATACTGGTAGTTGTGAGAGCGCAATTACGTTCCTTAATGGAGAAGAAGGTATTCTTAGATATCGCGGATATTCCATTGAAGAACTTGCTGAAAAAGCAGATTTTCTAGAAGTAGCTTATTTATTGATTTTTGGAGAGTTACCTACACAGGCACAACTTGATAAATTTCACGCAGACATTAAGGAACAATCTCACGTAGATGAAGATCTTAAGAAAATCCTTGATGGATTTCCTAAAAGCGCTCACCCTATGGGAGTTCTTTCTTCATTAACAAGTGCGCTTATCGCATTTAATCCATCATCAGTTAATGTGGATAGTGAGGAAGAAATGTATAAAGCAATCGTTAAAATCATGGGTAAATTCCCAGTTTTAGTTGCTTGGACATTAAGAAAAAGTACAGGTCAGCCGCTTGATTATGGTGATGATAGCTTAGGGTATGTAGAAAACATTCTTAAAATGATGTTTAAGAAAGCAAACTCTGAGTATAAAATCGATCCTGTAGTTTCAAATGCATTAGATAAATTATTAATACTTCATGCAGACCATGAACAAAATTGTTCTACAAGTACAGTACGTATCGTAGGTTCTGCTCATACAGGACTTTTTGCTAGTTTAAGCGCAGGAATATCTGCACTTTGGGGACCATTACACGGTGGAGCTAACCAGGCAGTTCTTGAAATGCTTGAAGATATTAAAGCAGATGGCGGCGATACTAAAAAGTATATGGCCAAAGCAAAGGATAAAGAAGATCCGTTCCGTTTAATGGGATTCGGGCATAGAGTTTATAAAAACTTTGATCCACGTGCAAAGATTATTAAAGTAGCTGCAGACGATGTTCTTGAAGCACTTGGTGTTGATGATCCTATTCTAGATATCGCAAAAGGATTAGAGCAAGAAGCACTTAACGATCCTTACTTTGTAGATCGCAAGTTATATCCTAACGTAGATTTCTATTCTGGAATCATTTACCGTGCTATGGGAATTCCTGTAGAAATGTTTACTGTAATGTTTGCATTAGGTCGTTTACCAGGTTGGATCGCACAGTGGAAAGAAATGCGTGAGAATAAAGAACCTATAGGTCGTCCACGTCAGGTCTACACTGGTGAGAACTTAAGATCATTTAAAGAAGTGTCAAAACGATAATTTCTTTTAAAATTTATTATAGCTCCTTATTGCTTTGCAATAAGGAGTTTTTTTGTGAGTTATGGTAAAATCTCCTTCAGATTTCCGTAAAAAATAGAGTGTTATATTATTAAATTCGCAATATGAATAGATTGAATCTTAATGTAAGTGATGAGACCTCACGGCTACGCGCGGTTATTCTAGGAACGGCAGCGAGCAATGGTCCAGTTCCTGCACTGGAAGATGCTTATGATCCTAAATCACGCGAGCACATTCTTGCGGGAACCTATCCTACAAACGAGGACATGGTCATAGAAATGGAGGCAGTGAATGCTGTTTTTAAAAGGTATGATGTTACCGTATATCGTCCAGAGCATATTGAGGATTGCAACCAGATTTTTACGAGAGACATCGGTTTTGTAATCGATAATGTATTTGTAAAATCAAACATACTTCCCGATCGTGAGGAAGAAATAGAAGCGATTCAATACGTTATTGATCAAATAAATCCTGACAAGGTTATCAGACCACCAGAAGAGGTTCATGTAGAAGGTGGAGATGTAATGTTACACGGTGATTATGTTTTTGTAGGAACCTATCGCGGAGCAGATTATGCTGACTATATTATCGCTCGTACAAATGTAGAAGCTATAGACTGGTTAAAAGAAACCTTTCCACACAAGAAAGTAGTGAGCTTCAACTTGCGCAAGGATAATCTTAATCCATATAATAATGCGCTGCATTTAGATTGCTGTTTTCAACCAGTTGGAAAAGACAAATGCATTATTCATAAAAACGGATTTTTAGAGGAAGAAGAATATCAGTATTTAATTGATTTCTTCGGAAAGGAAAATTGTTTTGAAATCACTCAAGAAGAAATGTATCACATGAATTCAAACGTGTTTTCCATAGCACCAGATGTTGTGATATCAGAAAAGAATTTTACTAGGTTAAATGCTTGGTTGCGCAGTCATAATATCACCGTAGAAGAAGTTCCTTATGCTGAGATATCCAAGCAAGAAGGCTTGTTGAGATGTTCTACCTTACCACTAATAAGAGATTAATGAAACAAATTACAGATACGGTCTTCATGGTAAGGCCAGTACAATTCCGTTTAAACGAGCAAACTGCGGTTAATAACTATTACCAGGATGAAGGTATTAAGATTATAGATCAGAACACTAAAGCTCAAGCTGAGTTTGATGCCTTTGTAAAAGCTTTACAAGAAAAAGGAGTCAAGGTCATTATAGTATCTGATGATGAGAAAAACGATACTCCAGATTCTATTTTCCCTAACAACTGGATTTCTACACACCAGAATGGAGATATAGCTCTATATCCCATGTTTGCAGAAAATCGTCGTCTAGAACGCAGACCAGAAGTTCTAGACCTTCTTGAAGCAGAAGGTTTTTCTATAAATAATATCATCGATTACACCAGCGCAGAGGAAGAAGGTTTTTTTCTTGAAGGAACTGGTAGTTTATTACTCGACCGAGTGAATAAAAAAGCATACTGCAGTATCTCTCCACGAGCAGACGAGGAATTAATGATTGAATTCTGTGAGGATTTTGAATATACACCGGTAATCTTTACAGCCTTTCAAACGGTAGAAGAGAAGCGCTTACCTATCTATCATACTAACGTTATGATGGCGCTAGGAGAGAACTATGCGGTGATATGTTTAGACTGTATAGATGATAAGAAAGAACGTAAAAGCGTTCTGTATCATCTTAAAGAAACAGGAAAAGAAGTCATCACTATTACTGAAGCGCAGGTCAACGCGTTTGCAGGAAATATGATGCAAGTTCATAACGCTGCTGGAGATAAGATATTAGTCATGAGTGATCAGGCGTATCAATCTCTTACTCCAGACCAAATTAAAAAACTAGAAAAGTACAACCAGATTTTACATCCATCCATTGAGACTATTGAAACACTAGGTGGTGGATCTGTAAGATGTATGATGGCTGAGGTGTTTTTGCCGAGAGCTTAATCTAGTACTTTTTCAAATAAAATATCATCTTTACTTATGACCTTAATGTCATTGGAATTGTCAATCCTGTAAACTAATATTGGGTCAGCCGCCTGAGCAATACAAGTACCATCTGAATTTGCTCCTTTGTAGTTGAGATTCTCTAGGAAGATTTTTAAATCGTAATTCAAAAAATCTTCAGCTTTAATTACACTATTACTATGGCCAGTGGATATTATTTCTATTTGATAAATAGAATCATCTTTTTTGATTTCCACCATACCGTCAAAGTCAGTTACCAGAATATTGATGGTTTCATGATTTTTATTTTTTAAAAGTATAGCAGCACCGAGTATAGGTTCGTTATCAATTTCTTGAGCTAGGTAAAGTTTAATATGTGATTGATTAGATTTTTCTAGCTTGTTTGTTTTTTGAGAAATGTAACTATATGGAGTAGTTTTTATGTGGTCAAATGTAAATGAGATAGTGCTATCATTTAATTTGTAAGAGCCACGTGCCTTAATATCATCGATACTTGTTTTTTCTTCATATTTAAATCGATGCTTATATAAGATGAATTTAGATTTACTGCTGCCTAATTGATTAACATATACAGTCTTACTGCAACTGCTAAGAATGCAAAGTAGAATTATGAAACAGAATAATCGATGAAGCATATAGACTAACAATTTCGAAAAGTTACGATTATTAAGTCAATTATATATGAATGCTACATCATTTCCCAGTAGCAATATGCCTGATCATTCCTGAAAAAATAAAGTAATGAAAAGGTAGCATGCTGTACCAGTATAATCGTCCCCATATACCACGTGGACGGAAAGTTGCAGTTTGATGAACCACGTTATTTTCATCGATTTCAAACTCGAGCCATGCTTCTCCTGGAACGCGCATTTCTGCAAATAGGAGCAAGCGTTTTTCATCTTTATCGGCTACGAGGACTCTCCAGAAATCTAGAGAATCTCCTGCATAAATTGTATTTGCATTAGTACGACCACGTCGTAATCCTACACCGCCAAAAAGCTTATCTACATATCCACGTATTTTCCATAGAAACGTTGCGTAGTAATATCCGTTTTCTCCACCTATAGACCAAATGCGTTCTAGTGCAGCTGTGGGATTATCTGTTTTGTGTTCTTGTGCGTCTTTTAAACAACCGTAACTAGGAACTTGTTTGTACTTATTAAGATTGCGTTTAAACCGACCACTAACCATGGAATCTTTCCAGCTGCTGGCAACTTGGTTTTGCTCGATTTTTGCAAACGCCATATCGAGCGCTTCTTCATAACTGTAGAGCTCGATTCCTAGTTTTTCTTGCAAATCGTTAGGTTGAGCGACAACTTCTATCGCCATGCTATCAACTAGATTTTGAGCCAGTTTGTATGAAGTACTGGTTACAAAGTACAACCAGTAAGAACTCAACTTAGGAGTCATTACAGGAACGGTAAATATGTAGAGTTTGATTTTACGCCTTTTTGCATACCGCAGCATCATGTCTTTATAAGTAAGCACGTCTTTTCCACCTATATCATAACTGTGATTATAGCAATCCTCACGGCCTAAAACACCAGTTAAAAAACTCATCACATTCCTTATTGCGATAGGATGCGTTTTAGTATTCACCCATTTAGGCGTAATCATGACGGGTAGTTTTTCACATAAATCACGCACTATTTCAAAGGAAGAACTTCCGCTTCCCACTATTATTCCTGCTCTCAGTACGGTCACGGCAGCTGTTGCTGTGTAGAGAAGATCTTCCACACGCTTTCGCGAAAGCAGGTGTTTACTCAATTTATCCTCATTAACGATTCCTGAGAGATAAATAATTTGCTTGCAATTTGTTCTATTAATAAGCTGAATGAAATTCATTGCGCTTTCAGACTCCATCGTGTCAAAACTCTCTGTGCTGCTGCTCATAGAGTGGATGAGGTAGTATGCGGCATCTATATCTTGAGGTAGTTCTTGATTTAATTTGATATTTAAAAAATCAATTTCAATAATCTTGATTTGATCCTTAATCTCTTGTGGTACAGACAACCTATGAGCACTTCGCACCGCACAAATTACTTCGTGATCTTGCTTAAGGAGTTCGTAGAGTAAGCGTATTCCTATGTAACCATTGGCACCTGTGAGTAGAACTTTCATATGCTTAAAGATAAGTAGATAAAAGTGTTCACTTGTTAAATCTAAATCAATAAAAAAAACCTGCTTTTATAATTCACAATGATGAATTTAAAAGCAGGTTTTTATGTTAAGACTATAAACGCTATTCGTCTGTGTTTTCTTTAGCTTTTTTCTCAGAAACTTTAGATCTGTTATCGTTACTGTTTCTGTCGATCAGTTTATTATAGGGATCAATTCCAGCTACTACTGGTTTAGAATCTACAATCACATCAAAGGTGTTTGAAATTTCAGTTACCTTCATTTTCTTTAGGTAGAGAACTTTTTCAATTCCAGTTTCTTCATTTACCTCACCAAAAACACCTACCTCAATATAGTCTGCAAGTGGTAAAGATTTAAGAGCTTTGGTCTTACCTTCAGGAGTAAAAGTAATGCTGTCACCAGCTCTATTTTTATATACAGATTTACCTTTCTCGTCAGATCTATATTTAAGAACCTGAGCGTTTATCGTTACCAGATATTTTCCATCTGGTAATTCTTGATAGGTAGCGTCCTCAACATTATTATCATATAAAGTTATGGTTTCAAACATGTCGTTAATTAGATACTGCAATGAATCAGGAGTTACAGCTCTTATATCATCTACAAATTCAGTGGCCACTGGATAAGGTGCACTTTTAAATTGATACTTCTCTGCAAATTCCTTAACGACGTTATTGAATTTCTTTTCACCTAGATAATCACTCATAGCATACAGCACAAGAGATCCTTTTTGATAATGAATGTACTGTTGATTTTCATTATACATCAATGGGTTCTCTTTAATTTGCTCTGTAGTTCTTCCCATAAGGTAGCCATCCATGGCATCTTTAAGGAATTTGCGCATTTGCTCCTTACCATTAGTTGCCTCAAGAACTTTAAGAGAACTGTACTCAGATAAACTCTCTGAAAGTAATGTTGCTCCTTTAGCATTTGCACCTATGACTTGGTGTGCCCACCACTGGTGTGCCAGCTCGTGAGCTGTAATACTAAATGGGTAGTCCACCGCATCTTTATCTTCATCATCTACGTCTGCGATAAATCCTATCGCTTCACTAAATGGAATTGTGTTAGGAAATGCTTGAGCAAATCCACCACCAGTTCTAGGGAATTCTATAATACGAGCCTGTCTATGCTGGTATGGAGTATAGTTTGCATTATAATAATCCAGTCCATCTTTCAATCCGTTCATCATACGATCTACATTATAGGCGTGATCTGGATGATAATAGATTTCTAATTTAACACCATCATGCTCATCTCTTAATACTTCATAGCGACCACTTAAAAAGGCATAGAAGTTAAGAACTTTAGAGTCCATTTTATAATGGAAGTACTTGCGTCCATCTTCTTCCCATTCTTTAATAAGGTATCCTGGTGCTATCGCAATTTGATCACTAGACGTACTTACCGTAGCTTCAAAATCAATCCAGTCACTATTTCCACCTATATAGTTGTTCTCTCTAGCTCCAGGAGCATCAGGTGCTGGCATACGATCTTTAGGTGGTAAGTTATATTTCTCACGTACTTGTGTGTTGCGTATTTCAGCTTGATCACTATAACCTACAGATGGGAAAATCCCATTATTTATAAACGTACCATTATCTACTACTTGAGAATTATTATCAAAGAAAGTATTTGGTTTATTCTCTGTCGTGAACTTCATTATTAAGGTATCACCAGGTTGCAACGCCTCTTTAAATTGATACATGCGATAATCATAATCTTCTTGATCATAAACCACCTCAGTTTCACGATCCAGTTCAATAGTTGTAGGTCGGTCTGGATAGTTGACATGTAAGGTGTCAATTGCCACATCAGTCTGGTTGATTAAAGTGTAAGTTGCTCCAGCTTTATAGTCGCGCGTATCTGGATAAATGTCCATAAACGTATTTACGGCTACTAATCGTGGTTGAGGTGCTTTTGCAAACTTGCTTAACTCTTTCTCATAGTTAACTTGCATTTCTTCTTGTTCTTTACCAGTAGTTCGTTCATTATCTACATTGTTCACTTTCCACATATATCCACCTATCGCAAGGAATCCTACTAAAGAAATGGCTGTTATGGCTATGATAGATTTTGATAACCTCGCTTTTGCAAAAGCAAGACGTTCTTTCACATTTGTTCCCATACCACGGCGGTAGAACAAAATTGCAATAGCAAACAACGCAATACCTAGTAGCATCCAGTAAACTCTGTACGTAAAGTATTTAGGTAAACCACTACCGTAACCATTCATATCACTAGGGCTAGGAGAACCTGCACCTTGATTAAATATAAATTGTCCTTGTTCAACACCTATCGCACCTAACAATGGTGGCACACCTAGAGCCATTACCAATAATATGATTAATCCAAGCCATTTATTTTTAACTAAAGTGTGAATTAAAATGGACATTAAAATCCATGGTAAATAACTCCAAATATTGATAACAAATAAATCAAAAAGATAAAGAGGTAATTCAAACTCATAGAATCCGTTGTAAGTTTGAATAACAATTCCACTAATAATAACAATTACTAGAAGCGTAGCTAACATTGTAACCAAAGCAATGAATTTAGCCACTAGAAACACCCAGTTTTTTGTTGGTGTCACATCTATTAGTTGATTAATGTGGGCTGCTTTTGCACGATCAATTATTAATCCAGCATACAAAAATATCAAGAGATATGAGAATCCTTGAAAAAAGAAACCTCCAACTAATTGCAACATCACCCAAGTTTTAGGTAAAATGTCAGTTCCATATTGTTGACCAGTGATTAACATAGTTAGGAGTGAAAATGCAAAAGCAACAACAGCAATAATGATAAATGGCCAACCTTTTAAGATATATGTGATATCAGATTTTGCAATAATCCATGCGGTTTTAAGTTGTCCAAAAAACGATAAATCTTGAGTCGCCGGCGGCATGATAACCTTAGAAATAGTACCAAAGTTCTTTTTAGTTACTCGTTGCGCCTTAGGTTTAGTAAACGATAAACTTGTAGGGTTTTGAGAGAAATTAAAAGCATACAATACTCCAAAGAAAACGAGTAATGAAATGCCAAGCCATATCAAACGATTGTATAGCAGTGTTCCTTCTACAGGTATTAATTGTGTGCTTTGTTCCTCAGGAGTCCAATATTTGATTTGATTTGTAGTTGCTGTGTCTCCAGTAGGTTCTAGTAATTCTAACCAGTAAGTGTCATCCATAGTTTGCGCACTATTAGCCGCAGCAAACTGTAAAATAATCATTACTAATACAAACATAAAACCTATGTTCACGTTACGTAAAAATGCAGTTATCGCAAATACTATGGCTCCATAAAAGAATACATTAGGAATAATGTAAACTAAAAACGGTTGCAAATAGTTCATGGTTTTAAATGGACCTACTAGATCTTCGTTTGCACCTGGAAGGTAAAAACCTATCGTTATTCCTATCAAACTAGCGATAATTACTAGCAATGTCATCGTCATTCCAGCACTGAATTTAGCCACTAAATATTTCCACTTAGTCAGCGGATATGAATAGAGCACATTGTGCATATTATTTGAAAAGTCACGTTGTATGGTTCCACCTATTATAGATGGGATTAACAAGTAAGTGAGCATTGCAAAAAGTCCTAATAAGCTATAAATACCTACGGCGCCGTTGAGTTTAATAGCACTAGTAACCGTAACGCTATCACTATCAAAAACACCTACTGCGATAGCAGAAACAAGTCCAGATAATAAGAATAAAATAGCTGCGTATATGTAAAAAAGTGGTTTCTTAAACCAGGTTTTTACTTCGTGAATGTATATTGTTGAGAACATGATTAAGCGATTTCGGTTGCAGCGATGAACTTATCATTGCTTAAGGTTGTGAAGTACACGTCTTCTAGTGTAGGATCCGCTTTCGCGAAAGCGGCACCAGGAGAAACATCTCCATAAACACGCACATTCAATTTGTTATCTTCATTATAGTTTGAAGAAATCACATTATAATCATTTTGCATTTTCTCGATTTCTTCTCTTTCAATAGTTGTGGTCCAGATTTTATCTGCAAGGACAGCCACCATTTCCTTAGGTGTTGCTTGAGCTAAGATTTTACCACCGTTAAGAATTGCCATGTCTGTACAAAGTTCCTTAACATCATCCACAATGTGAGTTGAGAAAATAACAATGTGATTAGTTCCTATTTCTCTAAGAACATTTAAAAAACGGTGACGTTCTGCTGGATCAAGACCTGCAGTAGGCTCATCAACGATAATTAATTTAGGGTCATTTAATAATAGCTGGGCGATACCAAAACGTTGCTTCATACCACCAGAATAACCAGCTACGTGCTTATTACGCACATCACTCAAGTTGGTCACTTCAAGGGCTTTATCAACAAGCGCATTACGTTCAGATTTGCTCGTGATTCCTTTAAGACTTGCAAAGTAATGCAGTAAATCGTGAGCGCTCATTTTAGGATATACGCCAAATTCCTGTGGTAAGTAACCTAATGTTTTTCTAAACTCAATCTTGTTATTTAAAATGTCTAATCCATCTAAATGAATACTACCAGAATCTGGAGATTGTAGCGTCGCAATGGTACGCATCATAGAAGATTTACCAGCTCCGTTAGGTCCTAGGAGACCAAACATTCCTTGATTAATATTTATAGTAACATCATCCAGTGCTTTTACACCATTAGGATATGTTTTGGAAACATTTTTGAGACTTAGTATCATAATAAACAGTTCTTAAATAGTTGATTTGATGTGTTAGTACATCAACTTTAAGAATTGTTACAGGATAAAGAGAATTAATCCAACTCGTACACTTCAAGCGCCGGATTTACCTGATGATTAAAATTGAAAAGTGCCATATTCTCCCAACTACTTCCGTTAGTACTGGAGGAACCGCTATTATCTGTAGCTACCCAATCAGGTGCCCAGTAGCAATAGCCTATTCCTTGCTCGTTTGGTAAATTCTTGATCATATTATGAATACGCAGCATAAAAGTGCGCTGTCCAGCTGCGGTTGCTGGGTAATTTGAAACCAGCTGATTATCTAGCCCGACCACATTATTTGAATTGTCATCCCAATTTAAAGTAAAAGGATAAGCAGTTTCTACGATCATCACTTTTTGTGAGATCCCAGCGGCAAATGATTGTAATTCATTTTCAATAAAATCGATATCTGGATTATGCCACCATGGATAATAACTCAATCCTGCTATGTCAAAGTTTACACCTCGAGAAATAAGTTGTTCATAAAAATAAGCAGCGTTTTCAATTCCGGCAAAATGAATCATGATTTGAGAATCCGGAGAAGCTAGTTGTACACCTTCTATAGCGGCATTAGTCAGTTGAACATAATCATCCCAGTTTTCACCAGTGGTATCATAAACTTGACCTACTGGCCATAAGAATCCGTTGTTAGTTTCATTACCTATTTGAACCATGGCAGGTGGTGTTCCTTGTAGTACGAGTTCGCGGACTGCATTTTGAGAATAGTTTTTTAAACTTTCAGATAAGTCGGTTACATCTTGTGAAGCCCAAACAGATGGAACGTCCTGAGAACCTGGATCTGCCCAAGTGTTTGAATAATGAAAATCTAATAAAAAATCCATGCCATTTGCTTGAGCACGCAATGCTTGTGCTTTTACAAAGTTGAGGTTGTACAAATCTTGAGGATTATTAATCCATAATCTTATACGTACTAGATTAACTCCACGACTCGCTAGATAAGCGTAATTATCTACAATGATCTGATTATTTTCATCTTTAAAAGTAACTCCTAGAGATTCTATTTCTGGTAGAAATGATAGATCCATTCCTTTATAGAAATCAATAGTTTTAGGCATGGTGTTTTCTTCACCTTCATCTTTTTCACAAGAGAAAGCAACAAGACAAATTAGAAATAGAAAATAGAGTTTTTTCATGTTGGAAATATAATTGATTTTTTATAGTAAATGATATTCGTAAAACACCCATCCCAGCCTTCCCTCAAGGGAAGGAGTTATGTTTTCAATTAAGGGAATATCATTAAAAATCTCGCCTTGAAATGACATTTAGTGGGGTGTTTACATAATAACTTCAAAACCCATTAAAAACTGCCTACTATTTCAAAGGTCATCCACATAAGTAAAACCCAAATCACTTTTTTGAGTGCTTACCTTTTTAAAGAACTCGTGAATCACCTTGCGGTCGGCTTTTACTTTTACAAAATAATTATCTCTATAAATACTGTATTCTTCGGCTCTTCCTTTGTAAACGTTTAGTTTGTAATAGGGAATAGGTAGTGCATAAGTTTGTAATCTAGATCTAAATCTTACGATGATACCTTTTTCACGCAACTCAACATTACACACATTAAGATTGTTATCTACCACGAGCAAGTTGTGAATCTGTATGCTGCTAGAAGTGATATGTAATTTAGGTGAACCGCTGCCCTTGAGTTTCCACCTTTCGCGCAAGCTTAAAACTTTCCCTACGTCTTTTTCTATGAGGCGTCGCGTTTCTGAGTCGTTATAAGAGACATTGTATAGCATATTTCTAATAGTCTCAAAAGTTCCGTAAGCCTTTCATAATACTTATCTTTGCAGGCTTAAATTTGTACCCATGACGCTTCACAATCAACTGGAAAACGCTGTTAAAAACGCTGTAGGAAATTTATTTTCTGTGAGTTTAGAATCTGTTGAGATTACGCTTACGCGAAAAGATCAAAACGGAGACCTCACGGTAATGGTATTTCCTATGTTGAGACACATCAAAGGAAATCCTGCGGTCATAGGAGAACAAATAGGAGCAGAGCTGGCAAAAACTGACCTTATTACTTCATACGAAGTCATCAAAGGTTTTTTAAATATCACAGTCGCTCAAGCGATTTATCTCAAGGATTTCAACAACATCCTAGCCGCTGCTGATTATGGTAAAACGCCAGTAGATGCATCACAATCTGGTGTGATGGTAGAATATAGCTCACCTAATACTAACAAGCCATTGCATTTAGGACACGTGCGTAATAACTTGTTAGGATATTCTGTAGCCCAAATAGTAGCAGCAACAGGTCGTAAAGTGAATAAAACCCAAATCATTAACGATCGCGGAATTCACATCTGTAAATCTATGCTGGCTTGGGAACAATATGGTGATGGAGAAACTCCAGCGTCCACAGGATTAAAAGGAGATAAACTTGTTGGGAATTACTATGTGAAGTTTGACCAAGAATATAAAAAAGAAATCGCCACTTTAATAGCTGCTGGTAAAACGGAGGAAGAAGCTAAAAAAGAAGCGCCATCACTCATCGCAGCCCAAGAAATGCTCCGCAAATGGGAACAAGGTGATGAAGCCGTAGTTGCGCTATGGAAAAAAATGAACGGTTGGGTTTATGCAGGTTTTGATACCACTTATAAGAATCTAGGAGTTGATTTTGATAGCTTGTATTATGAGAGTAACACCTATTTACTCGGTAAAAATGTAGTGCAAATAGGCCTCGATAAAGATGTGTTTGAAAAAGATCCAGATGGTTCTGTATGGATAGATTTGACAGATGAAGGACTGGATCGCAAAATTGTTTTACGTTCTGATGGTACCGCAGTTTACATGACTCAGGATATAGGAACAGCTATACAACGTGTAAAAGATCACGATATCAACTCTATGGTGTATACCGTAGGTAATGAGCAAGACTATCACTTTAAAGTGTTGTTTTTAATACTCAAGAAACTAGGATACAATTGGGCAGATAATCTATATCATCTTAGTTATGGAATGGTAGAATTACCATCGGGTAAAATGAAATCTCGTGAAGGAACTGTAGTAGATGCAGACGAGCTCATGGAAGAGATGACAGACACTGCTAGAGAGATTGCTCAAGAACAAGGCAAGCTCGAAGGAATGAGTGATTCTGAAAAAGAGCGTCTTTATAAAATGATAGGATTAGGTGCTTTAAAGTATTTTATGCTTAAAGTTGATCCTAAAAAAAGCATGATGTTTGACCCTAAAGAATCTGTAGATTTTCAAGGGAATACAGGACCATTTATTCAATATACTCACGCACGTATCAAGTCTATTTTAAAGAAATCGGCTTTTGAAAAAGGTGATTTAAAAGTGGCAACAGATTTAGAATTGACCGATAAAGATGTAACCGTAATCAAGTTATTACAGCAGTATCCAGAAACGGTTCATGCTGCTGCAAGAAATTACAGTCCAGCACTAGTGGCAAACTATGTCTATGAACTCGTAAAAGAATTCAATTCTTTCTACCAGAACGTTCCCAAAATAGTTGAAGAAACTAATGCAGATATGAAGCAATTCCGTCTAGCACTGTGTTTCAAAACTGCCGATGTGATTAAATCAGCTTGTGGCTTACTTGGAATAGAAGTTCCTGAGCAGATGTAAAGTTGGTGAACTTGAACTTGAATCTGAACTCGAACTGGAAATTTGAAGTTGGTTTTAATAACATCTTTGCTATCTCGGCTTTGCAGAGAATAGCATTCTGCTAATGTTGCATAAGGTTTTTGGCATTATAGAAAAGAAAAAGACTGCCTACTGCTTACTGAAAACCTGCCTACTTTTTCAAAAGATCCATCTTCTTTCCAATCTCGTCGGCTTTTGCAAAAGCAGCATCTGCAGCAGAGCGGTCTGATTTTGAAAGTTTATGAAAATCTCCCATGAGTTTTTGATACTCTTCTTGTAATTTTTCTAGCTCACTTTTCTTTTTAAATAGTCCAAACATGATTGTGGTTTTTAATGAAGTCGGTGATTAAACATTTCATTACTTCTTAAAACTACCTATGTGCCATAATATATTGCTCGGGTCATGAAGGAAAAACTCTTTTCCCCAATCTGGATGAACCATTTCTTTAAGTTGAATGCTAGGGAATTGTTTCTTTAAATCTAGAGACTTCAAGTGATTTAAAAAGCCTTCTGGGTTTTCTACTTCTAGAAAAAGCATGGTATTATCAATCCAATCTTTGATATGAGCGTCTTGCAAATAAAAACTGCAACTTCCGATACTACAAACACTCATATTTTGTGCTATTGAAATTACCTGAAATCCTATCGCTTCATAAAAAGCGATAGATTCTTTATAATCATTACAGCCTATAAATGGGCGAATTGATATAGTTCTTATGTCGGGTTTCATAGAATAATAATTAGTACTTAGATATGTTGACAAAAATGACAATTGTCAGCAAGTATGCAAAATACATCGGTTATTTTTGTGTGGTACTTATTTAAAACTATTTGTGTGATCTATAATCAATCCTATTCTCACTGGAAAAGACTAACTAAAAAAGAAATTGATAGTCATATTATTGATGCGTTGAATCAAAATATCAATTATTATGATAGTTTAAAAATGGGAATTCCTGGATCACATCTTGATCAACGTGAGTTTGCTGCAGATTCTAAAGTACTCGACGGTTCTACTTTTCTCAAAACACTTATTAATAACCCTAACCATATAGGAGTTCATACAGATACTGATCTGTCTGAGCCTTATTTTGCAGGAACACAAAAACTGGAAGCGCAAGTCATTAAAATTATAAGTGATGACATTTTAAAAGCGCAACCCGACACAGTTGATGGTTATGTTTCCTCTGGTGGAACTGAAGGTAATATACAGGCCATATGGGTATATCGTAATTTATATAACGAGACTTTTAAACTCAATATGGATTATAGTTCTATTGCTATATTGTGTAGTGAAGATGCGCATTATAGCATGGATAAAGCTGCAAATTTGTTGAATATCAAACAATGTAAAGTAGCAGTTGAAAAAGACACTAGAGTCATTAATCAAGAACATCTTAAAAAGCAATTAACTCTTTTGAAACATCAAGGTATCGATAAATTAATCCTAGTTGTGAATATGATGACGACCATGTATGGCTCAGTGGATTCACTAGATGATTATATGGACATCATCGCTCAGTTTGCTTCCATGACCGTTAAGGTTCATGTTGATGGAGCTTATGGTGGGTTTTTCCTGCCGTTCACACATCCAGACCAGCCACTTACTTTTGAAGATGAACGTATAGATTCCTTTACACTTGACGCTCATAAAATGTTACAAGCACCATACGGAACTGGGATTTTTGTAATCCGTAAAGGACTGCTCAAGTACAGCTTAACAGACAGTGCTCAATACGTAGCTGGAATGGATTGCACACTCGTGGGAAGTCGCAGTGGTGCAAATGCCATAAGTATTTATAAGATTTTAATGAATTATGGTCCTTATGACTGGGCAGAGCGCATGCTGGCACTTGCTCAACGCACTTTGAGATTGAAAAATCAGCTTGAACAGTGGAACGTGAAAATGATTCACTTTGATGGTAGTAACATCATCGCTATTCATAGGGATTTTGTCACTACAGATTTAGTCTTGAAATACGGTTTAGTGCCAGATAATCATAACAATCCTGAATGGTTAAAGATTGTGGTAATGGATCATGTGAAGGGTGATAAAATCATTCAGTTCTTACAGGATTTTAAAGCGCAATTACCTGTCTAAATATTAACGATCAAACTTCCAGACAAGCAAGCGACTCTTTTTATTACCACTATTCATAGGGATAATTTTATAGGTGGTTTTCATCTTTTTGAGCTGTTTTTCCAGTTTAGGTAAATTCTCTTTGCGAGAAATTAAACTGGTGAACCAGCCTACCTGTGATTGAAAATCGGCACTTTCCTTGATGAGCCTTTTTACAAATAATGCCTCGCCACCATTACACCATAACTCATGTGATTTCCCGGCAAAGTTACGGTTGCGCGATTCATAGCCCAAATTTTTGTTTTTGCGCTGGTTAGCCTTGCGCGCTTCTTCTTCACTAGCATAAAACGGCGGATTGCACATCGTGAAGTCATATAATTCTTGAGGCTTGATGATGCCTTTTAATATGGAACCACGATCTTCCTGGAATCTCAAGGCTATGTTTGAAATTTTACGAGATTTGGGCATGGAGATTTTTTCTTGTAACGCTTTCGCGAAAGCGTAACTATCCTCATCTACCTCACTACCTACCATTTTCCAATTAAAAATAGCTGTTCCTAGAATAGGGTAAATCATGTTTGCGCCAGTACCTATATCTAGCCCAGTGATGTTTTTCTCTCCTACAAGATCTGCTAGGTGTAAGATATAGTCCACACGACTAGGAATGGGCGGACTCAAATAATCCACCGGCAATTCCCAATTCTGAACTCCATAGTGTTCCTTGAGTAGCGCAGTGTTTAACGCAAGGACAGCATCTGGATCAGTAAAATCTATACTTATGTGTCCATCTTCCTTAGTAATGAAATGGGACTTTAAAGCAGGAAATGACTCAGATAATAGGAGTAAATCATAACCGTGTTTGTGTAAATTATTATCGTGCATGGCACAAAGATAAGTTAGTCTTGGGTTAATTGTCATTAGTTCTCTAAAACTGCTGAGTCTCTTTTCACTTCATTATAGCTTCTTTGCATATTACTGATTGATAAAAAGAAAATTCATTTTTTCAGGTTCTGGTTCGAATTCAAATTGAAGTTCAAGTTCAGCGCTATTTCCACTACCTTTGCAAAAATCATTTTCATGAAGAATTTTGAGGAACTAAATCTATCCACACCGTTACGTAACGGCTTGAGTGATTTAGGTTTTACTACCATGACACCTATCCAAGAACAAGCTTTTCCGGTAATCTTATCGGGTAGAGATATGATAGGTATTGCACAAACCGGTACTGGTAAAACACTCGGGTACATGTTGCCGTTACTTCATGAATTAAAATATTCTGAAAGCTTAGATCCTCGCATGCTCATTATGGTTCCTACACGTGAACTAGTTGTGCAAGTAGTGGAACAAATAGAATCTTATGCTGCTTATATAAATGTAAGAGTGCTAGGAGTCTATGGAGGAACTAATATTAATACTCAAAAGAAAGCTGTGACAGATGGTGTAGATATCATCGTTGCAACACCTGGAAGATTGTATGATTTAATAGTTGCACAAACGGTACGATTGAAAAACTGTAAAAAAGTGGTTATTGATGAGGTAGATGTGATGCTGGACTTGGGTTTCCGTTTTCAGTTGACTAATATCTTTGAACACTTACCTGTTAAGCGTCAAAACATCATGTTCAGTGCTACCATGACTGACTTGATAGAGGAATTTATAAGAGCTTATTTCTTTAATCCAGAGAAAGTAAGTGTTGCTGTTAGTGGTACTCGTTTAGAAAACATCGAGCAGACTTGTTATCCTGTAGAGAATTTCTACACTAAGGCTAACTTACTCATGGACTTACTTACTGATGAGGAAGAATTTAAAAAAGTACTCGTTTTTGCAGGAAATAAAAAGAGTGCAGATCGCTTACAGGAATACATGCTGGAACGCTATGGTGATGAAATCGCTGTAATCCATTCCAACAAGACACAGAATTATAGATTGCGCTCCATTGAATTATTTGATAGCGGTGAGCGACGTATTTTAATAGCTACAGACGTGATGGCTCGTGGACTCGATCTTGATAAAATCTCACACGTTATTAATTTAGACGTTCCTTCTTTTCCTGAAAACTATATGCACCGTATAGGTCGTAGTGGTCGTGCCGAAGAGAAAGGTAAAACAATACTTTTCTATACCGAGAAAGAAAAAGAGGATAAAGAAAAGATTGAGGAATTAATGGATTATAAAATCCCAGAGCTTCCTTTCCCTGAAGAAGTAGAGATCTCCACTCAGAAAACTCCTGAAGAAAAACCAGTCGTGCGAGAGCTGTTTAATCCGCACAAGATAATTGAGGAGGAACGTGGTGCTTCATTTCATGAAAAAAGTGAAAAGAACCAAAAGACCAATCAAGGTGGTAGCTATCGCAGGATCATGGAGAAGAAGTATAAGAAACCTAAAACAAGAGGTGATAAAACTGCAAATCGCCGCAGGAAGAAGTAGTTATTCAGTTGGTCTGTTAAAGGAATCACTTAGTAAAAGTTTATAAATCGGTAATTTTGCATAATAATTAAAGCACTATTTCTTTTGAAAAAGCATCTTATTACGAGCCTGTTATGTTTGTTTTTATTCGCTTTCGCGAAAGCGCAATCCGTAAACACATCCTACCTATGCCTAGGAAATGGTGATGTCGTACTGGCAGATTTAGGTAATTGCACATCAACGGTCGTGGCGAGTCACACGTCTGCATTTTATGATATCGCTCAAGGAGATACAGATGATACTCTTTATGGTACGCGTAACTCGGAATTGTTTAGGATTAACGTGACAACTGGAGCTATAAATTCGCTAGGTAATTTGACTGTAGTAGGTACAACTACGAGTTTTAATATTAATTCTTTAGTTAAGGAATCTCAAGGTGTATTGCTAGGAGTTCATGAGGACCAACCTGGAGCACTTTTTAGAATAGATGTGGCCGCAATGACGGCAACTTTCTTAGGGAATACGGGTTTTGGTAGTGCCGGCGATTTGACTTTTTTCAATGGTAATTTATACTTAAGCGCAGAGAGTAACGAACTAGTTTTAATAGATGTTGCAAATCCAGGGAATTCTTCGCTTATAGGAACAATTCCATCTACTGCAGGTTTTTCGAGCGTTTTTGGAGTGGTAACTATAATAACAGCAAATCCTTGTGCTGTGAACCCTACTTATGCGCTTGTAGCGACTGGTGGAAATGACACTAGATTTGTAGATGTGAACACCGCGCAAACTACGTTTAATTGTTCAAACGTGGTGAACTCGACGATTTTTGGAGCTGCTGAGGTTGCCAGTGATGTAATATGTTCCATTACTCTAGAGATTGAAGATTCAAACGGTAGTAGCGCTCCAGAGTATTGTCAAAATGCAAATACCGTTCTCAACAGTATTGCAGATCCGTTGACGCCACTTGGTGTTTATAGTTATGAATGGAGTATTCAAGGTCAAGCAGGTGTGGTAGGTACAAGTGCTGTGTTACCCATAAATATTACAGCAACAACAACTTATGAATGTATCATCACAGACTCTGGTCGAGTTGCGCCAGATAATATTGCTACAGCGAGCATAACTGTAACGGTAAATCCTCAACCAGTGTGGAATCCTATAGCAAATGTGATAGCTCATTCCTCTTATACGTTACCTGCAATTACGGGAACTAATATTCCAGCAAACACTGCTTTTTATGATAATCCTATGCATACAGGAACTCCATGGAATACTGGAGATATTGTAGATCCTACTATGTTTGCGACTAATCCTGCTACCATATATGTGTATGGATTAGACACTAACGGTTGTGAACTTGTTGAGCAGTTTGACATAGAATTTGTAGATGCTCAAGTAACTATCACACCTGGTGGAATTCAAAATGTATGTGCTGGTGAAATGGTTACATTAACGGCAACTCCAGTTCCTGCAACACCATATGGAACTTACACTTACAACTGGAGCGATACTCAAGGAACGGCTTATCCCAATACAGCAAGCATAACGGTTACCGCATCGGTTTCCACTACGGTTTCTGTAACTGTAAATGACTCTGGTGTAGAGAATGGTACAGGAATGGGATTTGACATGACCGATTTTACGGTTTTGCCTACAGTAGATATTACAGCGCTTGCTAATCAAAATGCAACTGGCAACTTCACATTTCCTACAATCACTGGAACTGGACTTACTGGTGGACAAGCTTATTATACACAACCCAATGGAATGGGAACCATATATACTGCAGGTGATATAGTCACCGCAGCAGATTTTACATCTTTACCTGTAACGCTTTACATATTTGATGATAATGGTTCATGCGACGATGAGGAGTCTTTTATACTGGATATAGTAACGCCGCAGCCTTTAACTTTAAGCTTGAGTAGCTCTTCTAATAATATATGTGAAGGATTATCTACAGTTTTAACCGCAACGCCTGACCCATCAAGCGCTCAAGGGATTTACACGTATCAATGGCGTGTGCAAGGCTCTACTACCGTTTTATCAACATCGGCTTCTTTTACAGCGACTCCAGTAGCAACTACTATATATGAATGTACTGTTATGGATAGTGGACTTGCTATGAATAATACCGCTACTGAGGTGATTACCATTACTGTGATTCCAGCTCCTAGTTTAAATACTATTGGTAATCAAATTTCAACTGGGACTTTTACTTTTCCAGCCATAACTGGTGCTAATTTAAGTGGTAATGAATTATACTTTACACAAACTGGTGGAATGGGAACTTCTTACATGCCTGGTGATGTGATTGATATATTGGATTTTGCTACCTATCCAGTAACCTTATATGTTTATGATGTAAACAATTCGGGTTGTGAGGATGAGGTGAATTTTGATTTAGTAATAAATCCTGTAGTAATAATTCCCGAACCTGAAGAACCATTATTTATCATTCCAGATTATGTGACACCTAATAATGATGGATATAACGATTTCTGGAAGATTGAAGTTAATAGTACAGATGTTACCGTAACTAGCATTTATATTTTTGATCGTTATGGGAAATTATTAAAACAACTCGCTCCAGATGGTATAGGTTGGGATGCGATGTATAATGGGAATCCCTTGCCATCGAGTACATACTGGTATATGTTGAGCTATGAGGTGAATGGAGTCTCTCAAGAGATAAGTGGATATTTTGCGGTAAAAAGATAGCTTGAAATAACTTTGGCTCAGTTATTGGAATTTGAAAATTATATAAACATAAAAGCACATTTTAATTATCTTGTGCTCCTTAAAAAACAATCATGAAAAAAATATTTTTATTAGTAGCACTTGTAGCATCAACTTTCACATTTGCACAAACAGGTTACGTGGATGCAGAGTTTCTTTTATCTAAAATGCCAGAAGTAAGCGCTGCCGAAACTCAATTGAAGAACTTTGCAAACAATCTTCAGGTAGAAATTACAAAAGCTGAGAATAATGCAAACGCAAGATTTCAAGATCTTGTGAAAGAATCTCAAAAACCTGGTATTACTGATGCACGAAAGCAAGAACTAGAAAAACAAGCGCAACAACTAGAAGGTACTTTGAATACTGAAAAGCAAGGAGCAGAATTAAAACTCTCTATGAGACGCAATGAATTGATGGAACCTATTTATGCAAAGCTTAACGCGGCTATTTCTAAAGTTGCCAAAGCAAAAGGTTTTAAAATAATAGTTTCTGTAGGATCAGTACTTTTTGCAGAGGATTCTGTAAATATTACTGATGCTGTTAAAGCAGACATGGGATTATAGATCTATATAATTTAAATGAAAAACCGCTCAGCTGAGCGGTTTTTTTATGGGAAATAATTCCTGATTTATAATAGCTATATCTTCAACAACTTATGTTTAAGCTCTATCCATTTCTTTTCTAATCTGTATCTTTACCTATATCTAGAAATAGATGAATTAATGAATACTAATGACTTGTACACTTTTTAAAATAGCCGCTCATGTAAGAGCTATGTGGTAATCTTTTTAATGAGGATTATGATATCAACTATTTTAAAAATTTGAAACAATTACGATTATGGCCAAAGAAATAAAAGATTTAAAAAATCTAGTAAATACAGAATATTCACTTAAGAAATTATTTAGTGAGGCTGAGGATTTCCTTCCATTATTAGGAACAGATTATGTAGAGCTCTATGTAGGGAATGCAAAACAAGCTGCTCATTATTATAAAAGTGCATTCGGTTTTCAGTCTTTTGCTTATGCAGGATTAGAAACCGGATTAAAAGATCGCGTGTCTTATGTGTTAACTCAAGGAAAGATTAAACTAGTTCTCACCACTCCATTGCAAAAAGGTGGTGAGCTCAATGAACATATTAATGTGCATGGTGATGGAGTGAAGGTAGTAGCTTTATGGGTAGAGGATGCGAGAAGCGCTTTTGAAGAAACTACTAAACGTGGTGCAAAACCATATATGGAACCTACGGTTGAGAAAGATGAGCATGGAGAAGTAGTGCGATCAGGAATCTACACGTATGGAGAAACCGTGCATATTTTTGTAGAACGCAAAAATTACAATGGAGTCTTTTTACCAGGTTATGAGAAATGGGAATCACACTATAATCCAGAACCAGTAGGATTAAAGTTTATCGACCATATGGTAGGTAATGTAGGCTGGGACGAGATGAATAAATGGTGTAAGTTCTACGGTGAAGTTATGGGCTTTGCACAAATCATTTCATTTGCTGATGATGATATCGCAACTGAATATACCGCACTCATGAGTAAAGTGATGAGTAACGGTAACGGCCGTGTAAAATTCCCTATCAATGAACCAGCCGAAGGAAAGAAAAAATCTCAGATAGAAGAATACTTAGATTTCTATAATGGACCTGGAGTCCAGCATATCGCCGTTGCGACTGATGATATCGTTGCAACAGTAAGTGCCATGAGAGATCGTGGTGTGGAATTCTTATATGTTCCAGATACTTATTATGACGATATTCTAGAACGAGTAGGAGAGATAGATGAAGATATAGAATTACTTAAAAAACATGGTATTCTCATCGATAGAGATGATGAAGGTTACTTGCTGCAACTGTTCACTAATAACGTCTTAGATCGACCTACGATGTTTATTGAAGTGATACAACGCAAAGGTGCACAATCATTTGGAGTAGGAAATTTTAAAGCGCTTTTTGAAGCTATAGAAAGACAACAAGCAAGAAGAGGAACTTTATAGTACCAGAAATATTTAAACAAAAAAACGCCCGTAATCTCTATAGATTACGGGCGTTTTGATTTTCTGTCTTAGTCAAATGGTTGATTAGTACCAACACCGGCAATTTGTGCATTAATGACCTCATTATTATTATTTGTAAGAAAAGCAATAATTTTAAGATTCCCGTTAACGACTCCTATAGGAGTAGAAGGTATGGAAGTTGTATACGTAGAAGAAAAAATATTATTTCTTAATGATTGATTATTAGGTATAGAGTCACCTAATAAATTAGTAAACCTAGCTAACATTACATTATTATGTTGAAAATTCACTAATGGGTTTACACCTCCATAATTCGTGGTTGAATTGCTTTGATTGAAAATCACATTATCTTCAACCAAATAAACAACCAATTTAGTGTCTGAAAAATCAATATCAAAACCTACTTGTACGGTTGTATTAACCATATTACCACTAATTGTCGAATTAATAGATAATCCTGATCCAGGCGCATCATTATTACTTAAGAAATCATTGATTTGAACTAAGTCCATGTTGTTAATATCAACTGCATTCCAAAGATTAGATCTATCGATATAAGCTGATGGAAACAAGTTGACATTAAATGTACTTCTTAAAATAGATTCTTCTAAATATGCCATACTGTCTCCATTATGTATGTCCAGCCGAATAAATTGATTTGCGTTGCTTTGACCATCAATTATGGAAAAAGTATTTGAGACTCTAGGTGCTTGACCAGACCATGCGCCCGTATAACTATCAATAAGAATTTTTTTGGTATATGAGTTTGCTATTACTTCTATTATTAGTGGTGAAGATACTCGCCCATTGTACTCGCCTGTAATAATTTTTGTGCCAGGAGTTAAACCGATAAAAGTATTGCCAGAAATTGGAGCCCCATCAATTGAAAAAATGGTATCTGTAGTAAGGTCATTACTAAAATTATCAATTGAAGTTAAAGTGATTACAGAATTTAATAAATAACTCGTTGAGTCCGAGTTTACTGTTATGTTTGTCGCTGAGAAGGGTGAAGGAGTGGCAACCCAAGCATTTCCATCCCATATCAACATATCTCCCGGATTAATTCCTGACGGTATTTGGTTTTGAGAATTATTTGAATCAACGTACGCTTTAGTTGCAGCATCTTGATTATCAACTGGGTCTTGTAGATTAGTGATTCTTATTGCGGATGCATCATTCCCTGAAGATAATACGTCTGTTAGACTTGGTATTGAACTGTTTTCTGCATATAAAGCATATGGGACACTTAGGAACTGACTACTTCCAAGCGAAACTAATCCTGAACCAGTATCAATTTGTATTCCTAAATGATGATTTGTATTTGCCCAGTCGATATTTAAAAATGTACCGAGTAATGGTGTGCCTTGTCCAATAACTAAAGAGATCTGTCCAATATTATCTGTCGTGACAGTGTGGTTCTCAGAATAAACGGGAGTTGTATTAGGGCTTACAGAATAAATGTCAAACTGAAAAATGACAGTTTGATTATTTATTAATGAGCCTGAATTATCTCTAATCGTACTTTGATAATTAAATCCTTGAGGAGCTTGAGCAATAGAATAAAATCCAATATTAATAATTATTATTAATACTAAATGTTGAAAAATATTTTTCATAATTTATATTTTAATGAGTTGATGTATGAATTCTTCATTGCCATTTTCATATTTAATTCTCAAAACGTAGATTCCTGCTTGGTACGGCGTCATATCAACAGAGTTATTAATATTTAATTTCTTTCTCATTAAAACTTTTCCACTTAAATCGAATAAACTCAATTCAAATTTTTCCAAGCTATCACTAAGAAAATAAAATTTTGAAGAGGTTGGATTGGGATAAATCTTTAAGTCTAAATTAGAAAAGCTACTTAAGGATAGTTCATTTTGTAATAAGCCTGGAAAATATCCGTTACTTATTTGAATTAGACCATTGTTATCTGTAAAAGTGCCTGTTACAGTTTCTCCGACTGAATGACTTAGTTTAATATTTCCGCTAACAGTAGAATTACCTGTTGTATTTATTATTTGTTTTGAGATTGTTTGAGCATTCAAAACAGTTGCGAATAGTAGTAAAGTAATTAATGTTTTCATTCTATAAAAATAAATTAATTCCTAGCTGTATCGTAGATAAAAAACCTCATTAACTAATTATTAACAATCGCTCTGTTGGATTGATAATTTGTTATAATTTAATTATAACATAGCATAAAAACAGCCATGATTATCATAATTACATTTTCTATAAAAGTAGCCTCAGTCATAGGTAGTTTTAATGCTGTGCCTAGACAAGCACATTGAATCGCTTTTTTATCCAGTAAAGTTCTAGTAACACCTATCGTGGTTATTCCCAAAACAACTAACGTAAAGATGAGTGCCATATCCACCTGAAAACGCATTAAAAACATCAATCCTAGCGCTGTTTCAATAAACGGATAAATCCATCCATAAACTGGTAAAACCTTTGCAAGCGGATCATACATTCTAAACGATTCAGGAAAACCTTTCAAATCCAACATCTTAAAAAAGCTGAAAACGATATAAAACATTCCCATAAAATCCAGCATGGCGCCATCCCAGTTTTCTCTCTGGTAATTAAGAAGAATGGTAGCGATTGAAATGTAACCTAATATTAAAAATAAAGGTTTGAGTTGTTCAAGCTTAGATCTTGTAGGTTCCGCTTCCGCGAAAGCTTGCCTACCGGTAGGTATGGAAGTACTTTCAAAAACATTACGTTCTTGTTGAACTGTGATGGTATATTTCTCAGGCAAGGCTTTCTGAAAAGTCTCTAAAGAAATATGTGAGTTCATGGTGATTACGGCTTTTTCGTTTTCTAAAGTAACCACTGCTTCATCAACTCCATCTACGGCATTTAATCTATTCTCAACATCTGTGCGGCAACCGTTACAGGTCATTCCCGTGATGTTATATGTATGTTTCATGTTTTAGTTTTCTAAACGTTTAATCATTGATTTCATCTCAGCAATTTCTCTTTCTTGAGCTTCAATGATGTCATTTGCCAGCTTTTTTACCTCAGGATCTTTTAAGTCTGCATTTGAACTGGTAAGAATAGCACTTGAATGATGAGGTATCATTGCCTTCATCCATTGTACATCACTTATACCAGTTTGTTCTCTTTCCATAAAAAAGACACTTACTAGTAATAAACTAGAGATTGTCAGAATGATATAATTCAGTATTTTGTTTTTATACATCTTCCACATAAACAGCATCATTGAAATTGCCATAGGTGCAATCATCAATAATGTCATGTAAGTGCGCATGGTACTAAGCATCACATGGTCAGTAGTAGCTACATTTAAAAACATCACTACATACATAATCACAAATGATGTTAACATCATTATTCCAAATTTTAAATAAGGTTTTGAATTCATAACTAAAAATTTATAATTAAATACTAGGTAAATAAAGATTCAATTCTTTGCCTTTCAATTCATCCACGTGGCCTGCAATAGGATGTTCCATTTCTGTCTTAAAATGCATGTGTAGAAAAGTAGTATGATGGGTGAAAATAGCTTTATGCTTTTCAGAATAGAAACCTATAATTTCTACCTCTTCATTTTCAAAAGTCCCATGTGAACCAGATTCTTTATGCTTTTTATGTGAATGAACCATATCACCATCTTTCCAATTGATTACATGCCAACTCAAAAGAGATGGCTTGCCTTTAATTAAAAAAGGAAATGGCTTTTCTACATCGATACCATTTGCAAAAGCAGCAGTTTTAATTTGTTTTTCTAGCTGTGAGTTTACTGTGAACTCATCTAATAGAATCGGTTCTGTCCATTCAGCAACTTGAGCATAAACTAATAATGAAGCATTGTGGTCATAATCAGCTTCAATAGCTACGCTATTAGCCGCGCCAGCTTTACTCACATAAGAGTTGCTATCAAAAATCTGTACTTCTCCTTTAAGATTTTCTAGCGCTCCAAGTGCATAAAGATGAGGTAAGGTTTGCAAAGAATCTAGAGACGCAGTCGCCTCTAGATTTCCAGACATCAAATTCATTAATGCTCCACGATGTTGTACTTTTCCGTTAAGTTCGTTATCATCATTACAGTTGGTCAAGCTGGTCGCGAGTACCAGTAGCAATAGGAATTTAAACTTTTTCATCGATGATGTCTTTGAGCGTATATTTCACTAATTCACCTTTACGGTAGTTAGTAATATAGAGCACTCCATCTTGAGCATAAACATCAGTAGGTTTATCGATTCCAGTTTCAAGAATTTGCTTGAGGTTGTATTCTAAATCAAAAACTAAGATTCTACCATTTTCAAAATCGGTTAAGAAAATTTCATTTTCATTTACAAAAACACCTGTAGCTGCATTAATCTTTTGATCAGCACCTATGAAAGCGATTCCTTTCCCAGTTTTATCAAAAACTTGACCTCTATGATTATAAGCGTCGGCCACAAAAATCTTATCTTCTGTGATTTGTACATCAGTAGGATAGTAGAGTTGTCCTAGTTCTTTACCTTCAGTTCCTATGCTTATCCAGTCCGTACCGTTATAGAACAGTACACGATTAGGATAAAAATCTGCGATGGCGATTTCATTTTCATAAACACTTATTGCCGCTGGCGCATCTAGAGAGTCTTTTAAAACGAGATAATCTAATTTATTATCACGCATTACAGCAATAGAGTCACGACCATATTCCGGTACAAAAAGCGCACGTTCTTTAAGCATGGAAGTCGTCACCTTATCAGTAATTTGAAAATCTGCCTCACCAAAATCGATGTGCATAGGTCGTTCAAAACCTTCCATCTCAAACATCATCCTTCCATTATCATCTACTTTAACCACACGATTGTGATCGCCGTCACTTAAGAAAATGTCATTACCATCCATGGCAATCCCTATAGGGTTGATATCATCAAGCGAGATTGTTTTTTCATACTGCCAGTCTTGTGGTACGGCAGCTTTTTCAGTACAAGAAATCATCGCAGCCGCAGCTGCGATGATGTATATAAATTGCTTCATCTTAGTTAGCTCTTTCATATTTACAACATGCGTGTAAGTTATCATAAGCTTTATCAGTAGCCACAGTTCCTTTGGTATCATGACCTACTGCAGCTGCAGCTTTTTCTATAGCAGCTTCACTCGTTTGCTTTGAGTCATAACTCACGCTTAGCATCTTTGTATCTGCATCCCAAGTCGCGCTTGCAACACCAGCTAGTGCCGTTGTAGCTTTTTCAATACGTGCTTTACACATACCGCACATACCGTTCACAAAAACTTTTGCTGAGGTCACATCGCCCATAGCTACGTCGTCTGTCTTCTCGTTTGTTTCAATAGTTCCATTTGCGCGAGTGATTTTTGCATCGTTAGGAGTATAGCCTGCTTTTACTACTTGAGCAACCACTTTTTCCATAGATAATGGTTTAGAAGCTGGATAGCTAAAAGAGAAGTCACCAGTTTCTATATCGATAGCGACATCTTTGATTCCTTTAAATTCTTTGAATTTTTTCTCAAGTCCGTAGGCACAGAATGGACAACCTAGTCCGTCCACTTGTACTTCATATTGATCTCTATCTTTATTGGTTTGTGCATCTGCTTGCGTAAAAGCTAGTAAACCAATCATTATGCTTAAAATTACAGTTATTTTTTTCATCTTGTTTTGTTTTATTGTTTTGGATATTTCATTTCAATATTGATACCAAAACGTTTTTAATATTTAGTCTGCTTCGACAAGCTAAGCAAGACATTTAGGTTATTCATTTAAAAGGTGTATCGAGTTCCTACAAACACGGAATAATTCAGTGCTCGACCAGCATCTATTTCCTGAACTAATGGCAACTGTACGGCAAGATCATAAGTGATATTTTTTCCTGCGTACTGAATTCCTTGAGAATATAATAGTTGATACCAGTCACGTTCATGCAACCAGACACTGTTATATTCAAAATATAAATTCAGCTGCTTGTTAGGATACTGAGGTTTCAATAATGGAAGCCCAAAACCTAATTTAGTCCTGAATTCATCTAGTGTACCGTCTGGCATCCAGTTATATCCTATCTCTGTAGAGATACCGTATTTAAGAGTTTCTAGTCCAGCAACTATGCCATAGTAACCAGCATATTTACCGGTGGAAATATCCATAACATCGATTTCTTTACCTGTAGGTAAAGTTTGCAGCGTTTTGGCAACCATACGAAAGGTTTTACCAGTTCCGTCATTGCGATAGAATTGATATTTCCCCATGATTTTCATGTCGGCCAGGCCGCTACCATCTATATCGTTAAAATTATAACTCGTATAAGGAATGTGAAGCGCAACAAGAGAATTTTTAGTAGGCAAGTAATGTAACATTACCGGCGCATAAACTATAGTTCCGCGTTCTGTGTTTCTTATTTCAGTAAGCGTTTTCATGGTGAAACTTCCGCCACCTAACATGATAGGTTTGTCAGCTGTGATGGGTGGTCCTTGTGAATACGCTTTCGCGAAAGCGAAAACCATCAACATAACCATTATAATATGTTTCATAGTGTATATATAAATTGTGGTGCGCATGTATAGCGCAAAAATAAATTGAAGTACACAATGATTGTGCACGTGATACTCGCGCAAGAAAGATGCGCTCAAGATTCACGAGCTAGAGAAGGAAAGACTGGTGCAGTACAGGTATGTCCCGTGTGACCAGCGGTGGCGAGTAGGCAATAAAAGGTTGATCTACATAACTGCCGCCAGTAATTGTGTAGATGTAAGAATGTGTGAATAATTCTATAAACTGTTGGTGCTCGAGGTCAAAGTTGTCCCAAGTTAACTTTAAATCTTCTTGACCTTTAACCAGTTCTACCACATCATTACAACAGCTTTTTTCAAGCGATATCGCACAAGAGTCTGTTGAATCAGTAGTTTCCATACCACAACCGTGTGATGGTACCATGACAGATATGTCTTTTAAAAATGGACCGCAAAAATGTTTATGCACACTAAATGATAGGGTAGAGCATAAGACGACTACCGCTAGTATGGTTAAACTTATATTTTTGAGAACTTTTAAAAGCATAATTCAAAGATACAAAAGTTGTTCCTAAAAAGGTGTTAAGGTATTGCTCGGTAATTAAAGGTGGTTTTAAATATTAGTTCTAATTCTTTTAGTACAGCGCTGATTTCTAGTATTTAAGAATATAGAATCAGAAAAACACCGATGAGGATTCCTGCAAGTGGCACGAGTTTTTTACGCTTGTTCTTTTCTTTAAAGATAAATCCGCCTATAAGTACAGCTATTATAAGCTGACTACGCTTAATGGCAGATAGTAGCATGATTAACGCCTCAGGATCTTGAAGTGCTTTAAAGTAAAAATAGTCTGCGGTTTGTAAAAGAATCCCAACTGCTGGAATGGTCCATCTAAACTTGAAATCTTTACGTTTTTGAGCATAAGGAAACCAAGTAAATGATAGGATGACTAGTAAGATCAAAATGGTGTAGAAACAAAACCAGAACTGCAACGTCTGCGGATTCAACGATAAATTTTGAATCAAAAACTTATCGTAGAGTCCGCTGGAAGCTCCTAAAAACGTGGCGCCTATAATGGCAAATATCCATTTATTACTCTTAAAAATAATACCTTCTTTTTTACCAATGCGTGAGTAGAGAATCACAGAAAGTATGATTAAAAAGAAACCGATCCATTGATAAGAGTTAGGCGCTTCTTTATAAATAACCATGGCGCCTATTAAGGTAAAGAATGGTCCTGCAGACCTAATAGGTGTGACAATAGTAAGCGGTAAATGTTTAAGTGCTTGATAGGCAAGAATCCAAGACGCAGCCATAATCATGGACTTTATCAATATGTATCCATGAGTTGATAATGGAATGGATTCTATGAAAAAGCCTATTTCTTTAGTTTCTTGAGGATAGAATATAGATCCAATAAAAAACGGTAGAA
This sequence comes from Nonlabens sp., assembly GCF_051251825.1. Lineage (GTDB taxonomy): Bacteria > Bacteroidota > Bacteroidia > Flavobacteriales > Flavobacteriaceae > Nonlabens. Next base: position 55,780 of record NZ_JBPOGG010000011.1, read on the forward strand.
TTAAAAGAAATCCAGCGATGAGCGTGCCTAAAAGAACTGGGAATACTTCATTTCCCTGAACTGCATGCTTTTTACATAAGTTATGTAATCCTAAAAATAAAGCGGCCAAAAGACCCAAATACATCCACATGGCGCGAAGATAGTTTTTTGGAGAATCTAGGCGAGTGGATATGTCAAACTTCTGTTCTTATCTATTTCAAATCAGATTACGTTATTATTTAATATTAAGTTAATAAAATGTGTTAATCTTATTACTTGGAGCCTTTTTTTAATAGTTTTTTAATAGTCCAACGTTAAATAGTATTAAAGTCTCAATCTGTATGAAATATCCTTGTTACCTTTAAAATAAAAATGAAACGATTTTTCAAAATCTTAACCGTAGCTCAAGTTGTGTTTCAAGCTTATAACTATTACATGGAACATAAACGTAATAAAGAAGTAAAAGAAATGAAAGCACAATTAGAGCAAAATTTAAATTAAACAACAACTTAAATCAAAAAAAACTATGGAAACTACAAGAGAAGAGGCACAGAGAAAGTCATATGATGCAACAGTAGATGCATTAAATGCATTATTAGAGAAAAATTATGACGCAGAGAAAGGCTATAAAAATGCGTTAACTGATGTTGATAATAGTAGATTAAAGACTTATTTCAAGAACCAAGCTGCAAATCGCAGTCAGTACGCAACTGAATTAGATGCTTCATTAAGAAAGCTCAATGCCGAGCCAGTTGAAAAAGGTAGCGCAACTGCTGCAGCACACAGAACTTGGATGGATTTCAAAACAGCTTTTACGGGCAAGAATGAAGAAGCAATTCTAGAAGAATGCATAAGAGGTGATGAAGCTGCTGTTAAGGAATATCAGGAAGTGCTTGAAAACCAAGATTACTTGCATGAATTCAAGGATGTAGTTAGATTTCAATTAAATGGAATTCAAAGCACACTTGATACCATTAAGAAGTTAGAAGATATAGTAGACTAAACTATAAATCAGTACTACTCCATAAGCCAGTATTTTAAAATGCTGGCTTTTTCTATGTTTTAAATGTTCGCACATACAATCAATCTGCAGACATAAAATCTTCCACATACTGACTTGCCCATCGGGTAATTTTATTACTGAAACATTCAAGTATAGCATCTACTCCATAAACAGATCCTTTTGCATTTCTACCTAATACTGATATATTTAAAGCCGAGCCAGCGTCAGTAAGTACACGGCCGTAATCATCTGTGAGTATTCCTAGTTCTTTGTGAAATTGCTGTAAATAATTAGTATTAAACATTTCTTCTACGAGATCATCTTTAATAGTTTTAAGATCTGGACTTGCGAGAACTCCATTAACCATCGCTTCAACCTTTACATTTTTAGTTCCATTATGAAGTTCCCAACCGGTTAAAGTTTCCCTAATCTTAGGATCGATGGTGAAATCTAGATTTAAAATTTGAGCCTCGGCAAGAGCGATTAATTGAAGCACTCGGTTTACTGGTGGACCATAAGAATACCTTTTAGTAAACTCATCTACTTTGATAAATTCACTTTGCAATTCTTGACTTAACGGTGAGCTCGTTAATAATTCATAAAGAGTAGGCTGTAACTTTCTCCATATTTGTCCTATAGAATAATCAAGTGAGTAATCACTTTTCCCATAAGCCATTAAGCAAAATGTTTTCATGTACTCTACTGGCTCTAAATCACTTTTTACTATTAAGGAATGGCTAGGATTGTTGCCTAATAACCATTGTGTTATAAGTTGAATTAGTGTGTCTTGAGATTCTGTTTGATTAAGTTTTAAGTAAATAGAACTTATGATTTCAACAATGGGCTCAATTAAATCCTCAATCAAGAGATGATCTGGATTTTTAAAAAGTAACTCAAACTTGTTCTGTAATTTTAAAATACTTTCTTCGCTGACTTCAAAATGTTGGTCAACTATTTCTCCTACAGGTTTAGGAATAACCGGTAATCCATCTAGTGAAAAAGGAACTAACTCAAGTTTTACATTGCTTTCATAATCAAAGCTGTAAAAAATATCTTTTGTTTTTTTTATAAAAATTCCATTTAATTTTTTAGCACATAAATGAACCACATCTATCATGCTCAATCCCATTCCTTTAATTGCAACTGTAGAAATATTATCATAAGTATCATAAACCGCAGTAGCATAAGGATCATGAATATATGTTGCTTTTGCGACTTCTTGTGCATGTTTTATAAAACCTTGATCTTGATTAGAAATGTTCTGTGGTAAATGACCATTAGTAAGTAAAACACTTAATGCAGTAACATCTTCATTGTTTTGGTTTTCAAATGAGATAATAGATGTGCTACCTTCTAACTTAAAACCTGTCGCTCTGCCAGTTATAAGAGTTAAAAATCCTGCATGAATAAGCACATCTATAATGGAGTGAGCGCGCTCATTGAGATATTTACCCATTACATTTCTATTAAAATAAGTGTCTTTCTCAAAAGAAATGGAGTGATTATATTTTTCTCTGGTCCATTCTATAAATGAAGGAAATTGCGGTATCACATGATTTTCTAAATGTATAGCATCTCGACCAGGTAATGATTCTAGTGCTCGGTCTGAAATGTTAATGGTGTTCTCATCTGGTTGTTTAAGACTCCAGGCACTACCACATCCTAATTCTGATTGTGATTCTATGATTAATATAGATGGGCTTTTATGATCTCGCTTTCGCGAAAGCGAGTCAAATACAGATTCCAATGCAAATAATCCTCTAGGACCTAATCCTATTATGGCGAGTTGATACATAGTCTTAAAATAAGTATACAATATAAAGTTAGTTACTGAAGTGCGCTATTTTTAGAGAGTAATTCACAAATAATTGGCATGTTGAGAATTTGTTTAATGAAAATTAAGGATTGTGTTATTTTTACTAAACGTGATAATAAAACGTTTCACTCTTAATATTTGCCATGGGAACAGAGTTACATACCATTTGTTATTTTAGTGATGCTCAACCATCCACAACTGATACTGATATTGAATCGCTGTTTACGAAGACGAATCAATTCAATAACGATCATAATATCTATGGTATTTTATTACATATAGCTGGCAAGTTTTTGCAAATTCTTGAAGGAGAGAAAGAAGTTGTTCAGGAGCTCTATACTAGAATTAAAGAAGATTCAAGGCATAATAATATTTACGAAGTCTTTAATAAAAAAGCTGATTACTTAGTTTTCGGTAATTATGATAGTAAGTTTAGTGTGGTGAAATCCGGCCTAGATTTAATGAATATTAAAGCATATTTAGATTCAAATAGACTCGACAGTACTTCAGAAAAGATAAGTCGATTATTAGCTCCGTTTGTTATTTTTGATGAGGTATAAAAGTTTAAGTTAAAAGCGTTTCTTAATATTAGATTATATTCAATCTTTCTAAAAGTTGAAATTTATAATCATGAAAAATAATAATGGTCTTTTTTTATTACTTATTGCTGCCGTATCTGCCTTAGGCGGACTTCTCTTTGGGTACGATACCGGTGTTATCAATGGCGCTCAATTTTACTTAACAAAATTCTTTGATTTAAGCGATGCTTTAAAAGGTTGGGTTGTAGGTAGTGCACTGCTAGGATGTCTTGCAGGAGCGATAATTGCCGGACCGCTAAGTATTAAAATAGGTAGGAAATGGTCTTTGATTATTTCTGCTTTATTATTTACGCTCTCAGCTTATGGATCTGGATTGCCAGAACTGTTTCCTCAGACTGTGAGTATGTTGGTTTTCTTTAGAATCTTAGGTGGATTAGGAATAGGTATAGCGTCCATGAATGCACCTATGTATATTGCTGAGATTGCTCCATCTAACATAAGAGGTCGTATGGTGACTTATTATCAACTCGCTATAGTGATTGGTTTTTTTGTGGTTTTTCTTGCAACTTATTTTATAGGGAATAGTCTTACTGAAGCTGAGAATATCCAAATAGGATGGAGAAAAATGTTCTGGTCTGAGTTGATTCCTAGTGGTCTGTTTTTAGTTTTATTATTCTTTGTTCCTAAAAGTCCTCGATGGCTGGCTCTTAAAGGAAATGATCCAGAGGCTCTACAAGTACTGACTAAAATCAACGGTGCAGAAAGCGCCTCAACAGAATTAGCTCAAATAAAAATCTCACTTGAGAAGGATCAAAATTCAGGTGTCAAGTTGAGTTATTTTTCTAAAGCCATTTTCGGAATTATTATAATAGGAACTGCACTTTCAATGCTGCAGCAATTCACTGGAATAAATGCAGTGCTATATTATGGAGCCGATATTTTTGAGAAAGCCTTAGGCTTCGGTAAAGAGGATATTCTTGCACAGCAAATTTTGCTAGCATTTGTAAATCTGGTATTTACTTTTGTGGCAATGTTTACGGTGGATAAATTTGGTCGTAAACCGCTATTATATATAGGTTCGGTAGGAATGATTGTAGGGTTCTTGCTTTTAGGAGTTTCTCTTCAACAGGAAAGTGTAGGTATGATATCGTTAATAGGAGTATTGATATTTATCGCCTCTTTTGCTTTATCAATGGGTCCGGTAGTTTGGGTACTACTTTCTGAAATGTTTCCTAATAAGATAAGAAGTGTAGCTATGTCAGTAGCCGTAGCGGCACAATGGGCAGCAAATTATGTGGTATCTCAATCTTTTCCTGTAGTGATGGGAAGTGAGACTAATAATTCTCAACCATGGAACGGATCTTTACCTTACTTTATATTTATTCTCTTTATACTTATTATCGTTTATGTGACCTATAAGTTTATTCCTGAGACTAAAGGTAAGACCTTAGAGGAAATTGAGAAATTTTGGGACTAGTAATAGGTTAAATAGGATAGACGTCACACGCAATAATAAGTCCAGCAGTCTTATATGCTTTATGTCTTACAAGCGGTTTCTATCGCTTTTCAGCCCATATTCCGTTCATGATTCCGTTTGCCTTCTGACTGTATGATCCAGCTTTATCGGTATCTCCTGTGATGTTATACAATTGCGCCAGTTTATACAATGAAGGAATGTGGTTGCTATCAATTTCAATACATTTGTGGTATGCTGCTAGAGCGCCGTCATAATCTTTTTTAAAGAATAATTCGTTTGCCACATCGTAATGACTTTTTAAAGTCCTTACCTCATCAATTGATTTAAATTGCATATGGTCGTTTTAAAGGTGATCTATAATTAGCAAAAGTCTGTTATTCTTTATTAAAGAATTAAGAGTGAAAAATTATGAATACAAATATACGTTTAGTTCGTAAAATTGCGAACTAAAATAAACTTTAGTATGTTAAAATTTGATTGTCATGACGTTACATTAAATAAGGCCGTTTATTTCTCGCTTTCGCGGAAGCGTTTTAACCTTTCTAAAGTGCGTTGAACCAACTGTTTTTTCTCAACAATATAGTCTTGATAAATATGACCAAAAGTCTCCTCATTAATGAATTTTTCAGGATGATATTTCTGATTGAAATCATTAATCTTACTGGCTGCAGCCATTTCTCTATCTAAATCTTCTTGATACAATGAAAGTTGTTGTAGCTGTGAGCTTTTAGATAGTTTAAAATAGCGTTTACGGTCTCCTGGCTTAGTATAGAAAGTAATATAACCTAGTTGAGTGAGTACATTTATATTTACAGAAGTTGAACTTTTACTAGCACTGGTAAATTCTTTTATTTCCTCAAAAGTAAGGCCGTCATAAGAAGATAATACAATTAAAGCATATACACGAGCTGCAAGAGGTGATAGATTCAAGCAGTCCTCAAATCTTACTCCTATTTCTTCAGTAAGTATTTTTATTTCTGTATCATGGCTCATGATGCACTTGTAATTTAAGTGAGCGCAAATTTACGTTTAGTTCGCTTAGTATCGAACTATAAAAAGTTAAAGATGTCATTGAGTAGCCCAATTGCGATTGAACGGTCTGTAATTATAATACCTCATTAGAGTTTTAAAGAACGTCAGGTATTGTTTTTACGCTTTCGCGAAAGCGGAATACTTACAATCAATCTCGCACTCAATTAAACTTCATCAATTGCCTTGCGCTTGCTGCAGTCGAGCAATTTCAGCTCTTATTAATGCATTATTATTTTCTATTTGATCAATTTGTGCTTGTTGTTCTTGAATTGCTTTAGTAAGGACTGGAATAAGTGCTGTGTAGCGCACGCCCAAGTAGTTAGCTTGTTTTCTTACTAATAGGTCTTGTGCGTCTTCACCTTCTAATTCCCAGTATTCACTCTCCACAGTCTCTGGTATAACAGTTTGTAGTTGCTGTGCACTGAATCCTAGATGTGTTTCTTTCTTATTATCAGGTATAGTGAAATTCCCGATTTTTTCATTTTTCCACTGATAGCTGATGGGTTGTAGCTCTAATACTTCATTTAACCCATAAGGAATATTTGTAATTTGTTCTTTAAGGTTGCGATCGCTTGAACTTATACCATTTAAGGAATATATATCGCGCCATCTATTTGAAGAGAGTCCCAGGTTTTGTGAGTTATCATTTAACGGACTGAAATCATCACTGATTATTAGTGTTGAAATACCATCTTCAATAAATTCTACTGATCCAAACGACATTTTTGATCCGGAGGTATTACCATTCCATACGTGTAATGTGTGCAGAGGAACTGGTAGTGTACTGCTGTTGACACCTATAACCACTTTACCGGTTCTAGAAATAGGATCTGTCTCTAGATTTCCGTTCTCAAAGATCCAGTCTTGGTCATTATTAGGAGTAGGCGGAATGGCCCATGACGCATTTCCTGTAGCATCACTAATTAAAATCTTACCGTTTGCTTGTGTTCCATCTTCTAGAGTCAGAACTGGTGATGGTGGCGACTGAGCATTAATAGCGTCTATAAACACAGTATTACCATTTCCTCCATTATTAGTAGGTCGTATTTGTTCCCATCTAAAGGTGTGAACTCCTGCGGTTATGTTTTCGGTAAGAGTGTTCCAACCAGATGTGGTAGGGCTCGTAAATACCGCCGTAGGATTAGTTGACGGGTCTATGTAAAAATTAAAACTAGAGTTTGTCGCAATTTGAACGTAGTAGTCAAAAGTGAGTGTTCCATCTACTGAAAAATTAATAGTTGTTTCAAAAAACGAAACTTCATTACCACCAGCTTTAATTGCCGCGGCAGTTCGATCATTGAGTCCGGTAGAACTATTCTGCAATGTTGAGTATTTAGGGTTTTTGTCTGAGGCAGAATAGTCATACACAGCATTATCTAAATTTGTATCGTTGCTACCGCTTTCAAAATCCTCATAAAAATATTCACTCGCAGTAGTGTTTGCACCTACAACATGTAAATAAGTGTCTGGATTGTTTGTACCTATTCCTACATAACCAGTTTGTCTTTTAACTCTTATGGCGTTTTGATTGCTTGTTACAATACGTAAATCTTTATTATCAGTGGTTCCTACTTTATCAACAGTTGGATTTGTGCCACTATTTCCTACTATAGACCAGTTATTACTTGATAAACTAATCCAAGCGGTACCATCATAGTAATAAAATCCAGTTGGAGTATCTGTTTGATAAACTAATAATCCAGTTGCAGGCGTTCCTATATTTAATCGATCTGTAGAAACCATGCGTGGAACTAGTAAACCTTTATCAGTGCTAGTGATATCTAATGCTGCTTCAGGAAGCATAGTATTTATTCCTACCTGAGCGATGGTTAATCCACTAAAGAAAAATATGATAATAGTATAAATGAATTTCATAGGGAGAAATCTAAAATTGTGAAATTATGTCCTGTTGTTCCTGCAAGGTTAGTTTAATACTTGTATCATGCTCTTTTATAGCTTGGACTATGATTGGTAAAAGCTGCGCATATCGCACACCTAATGTTGGTGAGTTTTCTAACAAGTATTGATGAGGTGTTACGGGTTTCCAGTATTGAGAAACTACTACTTCTGGAACTTCTTGAGCAAGTTCTTGAGCTATAAACCCTAAGTGCGTGGTTCGGTCTGCAGCTGGAATTATTGTATTACCTACAGTCGTTTTCCTGAGTTGATAAGATACTGGTCGTAGCTTCATGAGTTTTTGCACACCATAAGTAAATCGATTTAAATTGTTCTTTAAACGCATGTCTGAAGTAGAGACACTGTAGTTTTGACTGAAAATGGCACGCCAGTAATTAGAACTGCTACCAAAATTCCAAGTATTAGTAACCAGTGGCGCAACGTGGTGGCTCATAAAAAACTCAGATGGATCATCGATACAGTATTCATTGGTCCCAAGACCAACGTCTGTGCCTTGGTTATGATAGTTTCCTACCCAGTTGGTGTCGTAATTAATGACATCTAATTGTGCCGCACTTCCATTAAAAATTCTATTGCCACCTGGATTATGTAGGTTTCCGACCGTGACTAAACCAGAATGATAAACGTCATCATTTGCGGTATTTCCAGTACCATAAAATATCCAGTCATTATCACCACCAGAATTGTTTCCTAAAGTAACCCAAGAGGCAAGCCCATCAGCATCACTTACAAGATATTTACCAGCCGCTTCATTACCATCTTGAATACGAAGTAGTGGTGATGTTCCACTTAAATGTAACACTGTGGCAGGTGTGTTTGTTCCTATACCTACTTTTTGATCTGTAGTTACTCTTATTCTTTCATTACTATTAGTACTTATTACCAGCTCATTGTTGTTGCGTGTTCCTATTTTATCTGAAGAGGTAGTGGTACCAGTGTTTCCAGATGTTTGCCAGCCACCAACAGCGTCTAGTAAAATCCAATTGCTGCCATCATAATAATAAAATCCTACTGGTACTGTCGTTTGGTAAATTAATTTACCAGTTTGAAGATTTGTGATATTATTTTTATCAGTTTCAGACATACGCGGTATAAGCAATCCTTTATCATTACTTGATAAATCTAAGGCAGCGCTTATTTCTGGTGTATCAGTGCCTATTCCTATTTGAGCCTCTATGCTTAAAAACATTAAAGAGACTAATACTAAAATATATTTATTAATTTCCATTAGTAAGGTTTCTGTAGGTTTGTATGAGGCGCGCTGATTCAGTCTGTAGTTGGTCTAAACGTTCTTGTTGATCCTGCTTTGATTTAACTAACAAGGCTATTAGTTCATTATAGCGTATTCCTAGGTGAGAAGAGTTCACCTTTACTGCTGTTTCCATGGCATTTTCATCATTTGTTACATAATCAAATGAATGAACAACTTCAGGTATAATTAAATTCAGATCTTGAGCGATAAAACCTAATTGTGGTGTTCGGTAATTATTTGGAATGTTTCGATCTAAATAGCGTTCGTTTTTCCAAACGTAAGATTTAGGTTGTAATAACATCAATTCATTAATACCGTAAGATAAATTTGTAATATTCGATTTAATATTACGATCAGAACCAGTAATCACGTTATTTAAACTGTAAGTTGTGTTCCATCTATGGTTGCTTCCTGCTCCAGAATTGTTCCCTGCAGATGTTGAGAGTGTAGCGTTTACATCAGGAATAGTATGTGCATTAAAAAAGGTAGTGTTAGTACCATCTTCAATGGTTTCTGTATCACCGATCCCTAAGGTAGTAGTTCCATCAACTCCAGTATCGATGTCAAGTTCATGAGTAGTAGTTCCAGAACGACCTATGACTACACCACCACGTCTGAAAATAGGATCAGTTTCATTACTGCCAGTATCAAATAACCAGTCTTGATCTGTTGTTGCACTTAATGTAGAAGGAGCATCTGACCATACGGCAGTACCATTTGCATCACTAGTAAGTACTTTACCATTTGCTTGAGCGCCATCTACAAGTTTAATCGCTGGTCCTGCACTTGTAATGTGTAAAGCGGTTTGAGGATTATTTTCATTAATACCTACGTTTCCAGTATCGCTTATTCTCATGCGCTCGTTGTTGTTAGTAGCAAACACGAGGTCTTCTTGATCTATAGTTCCTAGAAAGTTAGTATTACTATTTATGTTAGTATTTCCATTTATTTCCCATCCATCTATGACGAGAGCTATCCATGCCGCACCATTATAGTATTGAAATCCTGGAGATTGATCAGTCTGGAAAATTAATAAGCCAGTTGCAGGCGTAGCAATGGCATCTTTTTGAGTTTCAGTCATTCTAGGAATAAGAATACCATCTGTGCTAGAATCTATTTGCAATAATGCAGAAGATTCTACGTCACTAGTTCCTATTCCTACTTGTGCGCTAGTTGTAATTGCAATTAAAACTAGGCACAATAGAGGAATTATCTTTATCATGTCGGGCTGTTTTCTATGGTTTGTGCTTTATACACAAATCACTCTCTAAAAATATAGAAACTCCTATAGTTTTTAAGATGTATCCTGAGATTATGACAATAATTGTACTATTTATTAGAATTTTTAAACCATTAAGCGTAGTTCATACGCAGCATTTTTTTTAATAAAACTTCAGTTATATCTGAACCCTAAACTATCTAAGCTTTTTCCTACTTCTAAATAGTTGTTATCTGCCTTGATATATGCAATTCACTGTTTCAAACTGTAAGAAATATCTATAAGTCGATTAAGAAATCATTTATGATTTTATAGTTTCAAAGTGTAGTTTGAGAATCTCTTTGTGTGTAATGAGCGATTTTAACAGTTGGCTTTTTTCAGTTGACCGCATAAAAAAACCACTTACGATAGCAAGTGGTTTTTTGTGGAGTCGGAGAGAATCGAACTCTCGTCCAAACGAGCGATTTAACGGCCTTCTACATGTTTAGTTTCCATTTGATTTCAGTCGTTACACCGGTTAGAAACTACCAAAGCAACGCTTGTCTTCAATCGAGTTTCTCCTCATCATCAAAGCCCTAATGAGGATAGATTTACTTTTACGAAATCTCATAATCAGTCGCCGTAAATCAAGGCTCCTGAGAGATTTCCTGCTTGACTACCTAGTAGTCCGAGGCACTATCCTACTATAATTCGGATTATGCAGCTAGGGCGTAGTTATTCTCGCCGTTTAAAAAAGATGAAAAATGAGATTTAAGAGCTGTTTCCCAGCGCTCTACATGCTTACAGTTAACTCGGTCTCGCTGTCAAAACCAGTCGACCCCAAATTATTTCTTGAGTAACACTCAAAAATTCCCGAAATCCAAACTTTGAAAATCAGGACTACAAATATAACAATATGTCACAGACACTATTGTAAAAACTATGCCAAATCAATAAATAGAAAATCCCAACCGTTGAGGTTGGGATTAAATAAAAATAAGAGATGGATATCCTTATTCAACTATCAGTAAATTATCAGTTGCGGTAGGGTTCAACGGGCAAAAATAATAATAAGAACCAGCCGCAAGAGTCGTCGCCTGAGTAGATTGAGTCTTCCCAGTACTAACTGACTCTGTTACATAAGCGGTCTTGATGTGGTTTTCAGGATTTGAAATGTCCTTACCTACTGGTACCAGAACAAATCCTACATCGTGACCTACATCATTATTAAAAATTGAAAACTTATACGTTCCCGGATCTACCTTAATTTCTTTCTGTACAAATTCTCCTTTAACTTGTTCGAGTGTAATAGTTTTTACTTGAGTATGGTCCATTTGAGCCTGAGAAGTAAATGTAAATACTAGTGCAATGGTTAAAAATGCGATTACCTTTTTCATGATTTTATTTTTAAATTAATAATACTGTAAAGATGCTGCGCCGCACAGCTATTAAATTGATGGTTTTTTCCCTTCTACTATTCATTTCTTCCCTTCGGTATATTTTTAGCCTATTTCCTTATCTTGCTACTTTAAATAGCCACCATGAAGTTTGCCATAATAAGAGAAAGAAAGAATCCGCCAGATAGGAGAGTAGTGTTTACTCCAGAGCAGTTGGGTCGTTTGAATCACGCTTTCGCGAAAGCGGAGTTCACAGTAGAATCTTCTCCCATAAGAATTTTCAGTGATTCACAATATGCTGCTCATGGCATATCAGTACAACAAGACGTGAGTGATGCAGACGTGATGATAGGAGTAAAAGAAGTACCTAAAGAAGCTTTAATACCTCATAAAAAATACTTTTTCTTCTCACACACCATTAAGAAACAACCTTATAATAGAGACTTACTACGCACTATACTTGATAAGAAAATTGAGCTTTATGATCATGAAACCATAGTAAAGAAAAATGGAGCTCGACTTATAGGATTCGGTAGATATGCTGGAATAGTAGGAGCATACAATGGATTCCGTGCACTAGGATTAAGAGATGGATTGTTTGAGCTTCCTAAGGTGGAAAACCTTCCTGATTATAAAGCGCTCAAGGCTGAGTTGAAACGTATCAAATGCGATTTGCCACCTATCAATATAGTCATGACAGGAACTGGTAAAGTAGCTGGTGGAATTAAAGAAATCCTGGATATCTTACAAATACATTCTCTCAAACCCAAAGAATACTTACAACTAGGTCAGTTTAAAAATGTTCAAACCGTTTATACACAGCTTGATGTGGTAGATTATTATACTCGTAAAGATGGATATAAACCTACTAAAACAGAATGTTATAATAATCCTGAGTTGCTCAAAAGTGACTTTATGAAATATGCAAAGGTTACAGACATGCTCATTACAGGGCATTTCTATGGAAATGGAGCTCCTTATTTTTTCACTAGAGAAGATATGAAATCAGCAGATTTTAATATCAATCTCGTGGCAGACGTGAGTTGTGACATCGATGGACCTATCGCTTGTACCATCAGACCTAGCACTATTGCAGATCCTATTTATAGTTATGACGCTCAAGGCGAAAAAGAAGTTCCATTCAAGACTCCTGGTTCTATAACCGTCATGGCGGTAGATAATTTACCTTGTGAATTGCCTAAGGATGCGAGTGAAGGCTTTGGAGAGATGTTTGAAAAGCACGTTATTCCAGCATTTTTTAATGGAGATAAAAACGGTATCTTAGAACGCGCTCGTATGACTACTAGTGAGGGAAAACTCACAGAAAGATTTGCCTACTTACAAGATTTTGTAGATGGTGTCGATTAGTTGAACATTTATGATGATAAATTGAATAGTATATCCCTAATTTTATAGAATATTGATACATGAAAACAGCCCTTTTTAAGTTCAGAATATCACTATTAATAGTTTTTCTATTAACCAGTTTAATTACTACTGCACAATTTAATCCTACACTTTTAGGAAATGCAACTGCTCAAAACAATGATTGTTATAGAATCACTCAAAATCAAACAGGCCAGTCTGGAGCTATCTGGGCACCTGATCAGATTGATATGCTCAATGACTTTGTGGTTGAGTTTAGAATCTTTTTGGGTAATAACGACGCAAATGGTGCAGATGGACTCACTTTTGTTTTAAAGAATCGTATAGATCCAGTGATAGGTGGACTAGGTGGTGGAATGGGCTACCTTACCATACCTGATTCATTTGCAGTAGAATTTGATACCTGGCAAAATGCAAACATAGGCGATCCTACATTTGATCATATCGCAATGGTTTCTGGTGGGCAAAACGATCATAATACTCCACAAAATTTAGCCGGTCCAGTGCAAGCTAGTGCTACCTCTATAAATGTTGAGGATGGGAATCAACATGATGTACGTATCGAGTGGAATTCAACTACACAAACTATGAGTGTGTATTTTGATTGTAGTTTGAGATTAACTTATACCGGAGATTTAATCAATCAAGTATTTGCTGGAAGGAACTTAGTTTATTTTGGATTTACCGGTTCCACAGGTGGAGCCGCAAATAGACAGCGAGTTTGCTTTGATTACATCTCATTTACTGATTTGATAACTACTCTTGACGATACTTCTATTTGTTTAGGTGATACTGTAACTAGTCTTGATGCTAGTGTAAATGGTGCAACCGCTTATAGCTGGACACCTATAACCGGTGTTAGTGACCCGACCATTGCAAACCCTACCTTCACACCTGCAGTAACTACTACTTACACCGTAGATATTACTAATAATTGCGGAATAGTAAATCAAGAATCGGTAACCATTACCGTAGGTCCAGCACCTACCGCAAATCCAGTTGCAGATTTCAATGTATGTGATGACGCGAGTAATGATGGAATTATTACTTATGATTTATCTCAACTCGATGCAACGATTATAGGTGCTCAAGACCCTACGTTGTATGCCGTAAGTTATTATTCTTCACAGGCAGATGCCGATTCTAGAATGAATGCATTACCTACTAACTTTATGAATACTACAATTTGTGAACGTATTTATGCCCGTATTGAGTCTATTGCGAGTAATTCCTGTTACAATACGACCGATTTTGAAATATGTGTAAGTGTTCAACCAGTCGCAAATCCAGTAGCTGAATACCGTTTATGTGATGATCCATCAAACAATGGATCTGAAGTATTTGATTTAGCATCTCGAAATCCTGAAGTTCTAGGATCTCAAACCGCAGCAAACTTTACGATTGAATATTTTGTCTCTCAATCAGATGCTGATCTAGGATCAATAGGTGGAGCTACTCCAGTTGCCGCTAACTACAGTAGTGGTGGACAAACGATGTATGTACGTATAGAAAATGCAACTTCTCCAGATTGTTATGATACAACCACTTTTGATTTAGTTGTAGATGA
>NZ_JBPOGG010000012.1:0-69077 GCF_051251825.1 Nonlabens sp.
TTAAACCTTAAACCTTAAACCTTAAACCTTAAACCTTAAACCTTAAACCTTAAACCTTAAACCTTAAACCTTAAACTATTTACATCTCCTCAGCAAAGAAAATAGCGTTCATTAACAGCTTATTTGTTCCATACCAGAATGCTCTAAACTGAGTATTATCTGTAAAACCTATCACGTCTCCACGACCATAATTATTATGCTGGAATGGCACCGTGTTTTTCAACGCCTCAAGATTCTTGTCAGAAATATAACCGCTCATTAACGGACTATCCGTATATCTAATCGGATTACGGAATGAATCTTTGTGTGGTTCTACAAAGAGTCTAGTATTTCTAAACAGAGGCAACTGATCGTCCTTGAGACCGAATGCGATAGGATGCGATAAATCGAGCCTTGTTTCAAAAATAGCTCCACCTAAGTTTTGTGCTCCATAAAAATCAGAGCGTTGTTCAAACGAGATGTTATTTGCAGGGTTCTCTATGCTCTTAAATTTAAGAGGTAAAAGTTTTGCTGTGCTCATCCATCGTAAGGCACTGCGATAACCTATTAAAGTACCGCCAGCACGCGTCCATTCTTTGAGTTGGTCTATGACTTCATTTTCAGGACTTCCATAAGTGTTAGGAACGATGATTGTATTGTAACGCGATAAATCCTTACGGTTGATGTCGTTAACGTCTATTTTAGTCACCATAATATCATAGCGCTGATCCAATAAATGCCAGATCTCACCAGCATCATAAGGATTAATTCCGTCACCTATCAATAAAGCGATTTTAGGTTGTTTCAATGCTCTGAATTGTCGCGAGCCTAAATCAATTCCTGTGGTGAGTCCTGATTGAACTGACGTGATTTTTATACGATTCTCAGATTGTAGTTTACTTAGAAAAACGCCTAACGCTTGCTGATCAAATTTTTGGTTCTGTACAGGAATAAGGATTGTTCCATATTCATAATCATTTCCATCTATGTTGAATTGCTCCATCGCTACTTTAGCACGTATTCCTTTGGATAGAAGCGTATGGAGTACTTTAGGAGTTAAGTATTCATTCCACGGCATTAAATAAGCGTAGTCAGACACTACAAATACATCGTAAGGATTTACATTATTATTACCTTGGTTTTTGATCAACTTAGTGGATTCAGCATCACTCAAACTCGCATTTTCATCATAATCCATATCAAATGCTAATGGAAACGTCCATGCGCTGATGTCATAAAACAAGCTATCCTGAAACGTGGTACGTTTTTCAAACATCGCTTTGATTAATCGCGAATTCTTTTGGTTTTTTGGTACGATGTAAGCGTAATCTTTTTTGTAAGTCTTACCATTCTTAGTCACATCATTTTTTAAAGAACGTACTTCTATTTTATGTCTCATTAAAATCTCAGCAAGCGCATCTGTTCTTCCAGCATCTGTATGATCACCAAAAATGATAGCTCCAGTTCCAGCTTCTTTACGAGCATCGGTATAGAATTTTTTGTGGTAATCTAGAATTTCTTGTCGCATGCTTACGGCAGCTTTTAAGGTGCTTATTCCAGCTGTAAATTGATTTCTTATCGTAAATGGAAAAGTAAGCACTCCATTATCTGAATTTTGCGCATGACCACGAGAACTCGCTTGTTCAAATAAGATTCCTATAGAACCATTCACATCTGGAAAAGTAGATCCTTTTCCATAGTAGAAATCATCATAGCTTTCCTCAGTATAATAAAGAGATCCTATTTTGTTTAATTCGGCAGCGTGGAAATCTCCTATTTTACGAGTCAGTTGTTGATTCATCGCTGGAGTTAATGGATGCGTGCGTGAAGGAATTCCAGGCTGGAAAAAGAACGTCGCATTGGTTCCCATCTCGTGATGATCTGTTAGGATATTAGGCATCCAGCTGTGGAACGTTTCTATACGTGCTTGAGATTCTGGTAATTGAACAGGCAACCAGTCTCGGTTCATATCAAACCAGTAGTGATTGGTACGTCCGCCAGGCCAAGCTTCATCATATTCACGATCGTAGGAATCTGGATTTATATTTTTACTTTTATGCTGGTTCACCCAACCGGCAAAACGTTGCAATCCATCGGGATTAAAACTTGGGTCAAAAAGTATGACCGTATTATTCAATAATTCATCCATTTCAGCTCCTTGTCCAGCGGCGAGGTGATAGGCGAGCAGTAGAGCGGCATTTGAACCACTAGGCTCATTTCCATGAATAGAAAATCCTTGATAGACGACTATTGGCATGTTTGCTGTTACCGCATTACTGCCGTTAGATAGTGCCACATGATCTGCTTGTATTTTATCTAGATTGCTATGATTTGCAGGAGAAGTAATGGTGAGTAATAATAGCGGTCTGCCTTCATAAGTAGTACCGCGATTTACTAAGGTAATGCGATCAGATTCTCGAGCGAGTACGCGCATATATTCTGTAAGCTTATCATGAGTGACGTGCCATTCTCCTGGCATATATCCTAGCACTTCTTGCGGTGTTGAGATATCACTATTGTAAGTGACGTTATTCGGTAAATAATAACTTAAAGTAGGTGTTTCTCCTGTCTGTGCGTTGTTTGTTTGAATGCTGTATTGTTGCGCTTTCGCGAAAGCGGAACCACAAAAAACATAAACTAAAACCATCAATAATGCTCTATTCATAATATGTGCTTAAAGTCTAAAAATAAAAAAAGCCTTTCAGATAGAAAGGCTTTAAGTAATAATTATGTGTGTTTCCTAGATGTCGTCAAAGCTTACATCTGTAAAACTCTTTTTAGGTTCTTCGATATCAGTCGTTAACGGAGTTTCCTTTGCTGCGTGAACCGCTGGGTCATAATCTGCTTGATGTCTGTCTGAAATGACCTCGCCACCTTTTTCTTTAATGATGAATTGAGTCATCTCTGCAAGTGTACCTTCAAACTCTGCAAAATCTTCTTTATAAAGGTAGATTTTGTGTTTTTTAAAGTGGAAACTTCCATCATCGTTAGTGAACTTTTTGCTCTCTGTGATGGTTAGGTAGTAATCGTCTGCTTTTGTGGATCTCACGTCAAAGAAATAAGTGCGTCTTCCTGCACGAACTACTTTTGAAAAAATATCTTCCTGATCTTTGTAATCTCTATCGGCCATTATTCTGTTTCAAGGTTATGAAGGCACCAAAAATATAAAAAAATGTTAAATAGCAAAGCGATACTTGAAATATTATAGGAAATAAAAGGTAGCAGAGTTTAATTGGACTCTTTCACCTGATATTCTGGTTCTGGTTCACCGAGTCGATCAGGTACTCCTTTAAATATATCATTCACGGCGCAGCTCAACTCTGGAAATAGCACTGAGGTTACTGTGTCACCTTCAGTTAACATGCGGTGTGCTTGATATTTTCCAGTTGAATCTAAATGATGTAAGCTTACCGTGCGTCTCAGATAATCAACAATCCAGTATTCTTGCACTCCAGCTTCTTCATAAAGGTCAAATTTATCCTTGATTTCTTTTTTTGAGTTGCCTTTAGATAATACTTCAACAACTAAATCTGGAGCACCATGACAACCACGTTCATCAAGTTTACTCGCATCACATACTACGCAAACATCTGGTTGTAAGGTCGTGGCTTGCTTAGTTTGAGGAAATAATTCAACATCAAATGGAGCGATGAACGTAGAACAACCGTTATCGTTTTTATGTTTATCTATGATTTTTGCGATTTCAAAAACCACTTTTTGATGCGACATACTAGGTGCAGGACTCATCTTGTAGATTTTGCCTTTGAAAAGTTCTACACGTTCTTTAAATCTCCACAATAGATAGTCGGCATAACTGTAAGTTTTGTCGAGGTCTAAATCGTTGATGTCATAAATATACTGTGGCATACTCAAATTTAAACAAAATGATTTAAACCGATTCCTCTTCTAGCATTTGGTTTGCATACAATTCTGCATAGTAACCGTTACCGTTTACTAAGGATTGATGGTTTCCACGTTCTACCACACGACCTTCATCGAGTACGATGATTTGATCGGCATTTTTTGCACTACTCACACGGTGACTTACGATTACGGTCGTAGTGTTTTTAGTGATTTTCTTAAGATTGTTGAGGATTTTTTCTTCGGTCTCTGTATCAACAGCGCTTAAACAATCGTCAAATAATAGAATTTGTGGTTTCTTGATAATCGCACGAGCAATAGAAACACGTTGCTTTTGTCCACCACTTAATGTGATTCCGCGTTCACCTAGAATGGTATCATAATCTTTTGTAAAGTCTATAATGTTTTTATGAACCACGGCATTTTTTGCAGCGGTGATAATTTCTTCTTTACTAGCATCTTTTTTACCGAAGGCGATATTGTTACCAATCGTGTCTGAGAATAAAAATGCATCTTGAGGAACATAACCTATTGCTTGACGTAAACTGTCTAGGTTTAATTCTCTTATAGGTGTTCCATCCACAGTAATGACACCATTTTCTACATCATAAAGTCGGCCTATTAATTCTAGAACTGTTGATTTTCCACTTCCTGTTTTTCCTAAAATAGCTAGTGTTTTTCCTGCTTCAATGGAGAAACTTACATCTTTTAATGCGTGAATGTTTGTGTCTTCATATATAAAATTCACATTGTCAAATTCGATAGTTCCATTTACAGGAGTTTCTTTTGCAACTAAATTTTGTATCGCTGGATTAATGTCTAGAAACTCGTTGATACGTTTTTGAGATACTGCTGCTTGCTGTACCATATTAGTTACCCAGCCTACTACAGCAACTGGCCAAGTCAACATGTTTACATAAATTAAAAACTCAGGAATAGTTCCTACGTCTATAATTCCTTCGGCAGCTTGTTTTCCTCCTATATAAAGAACTAAAACGTTACTAAGACCTATTAAAAGCACCATCAAAGGGAAAAATAAGGCTTGCACTCTAGCAAGGTCAATGTTTTTATCCTTACTATCATTTGCAACTACCGCAAACTGATCGTTCATTTGCTGTGATAGATTGTATGCTTTAATTACTGAAATACCACTAAACGATTCTTGTGCAATTGTGTTTAAACTAGATAATTGTTCTTGAACTAGTTTAGATCGTTTTTGAATCTCACGACTTACTAAATAAATAGCTACCGATAGAAATGGCAGTGGAATAATCGTGTAAATCGCTAGAGTAGGAGCTGTATAAATCATCGCAGGAATTACGACGACAAATAGTGTAATCATGTTCACACTATACATTAACGCTGGTCCCATATACATGCGTACCTTAGAAACATCTTCACTGATGCGGTTCATTAAATCTCCCGTACGGTTTTGTTTATAGAATCCTAAGGAAAGCCTCTGGTACTGATTGTAAATGATATTCTTTAAATCATATTCAAGATGTCTTGACACGACTATAATTAACTGTCGCATCACAAAGGTCAATCCAGCAGATAATAACGTGGCGCCTAGAATAATGGCGATGTATTCTATTAAACGATCATTAAGTAACGCCTTATCTGTAAGCGTGCCGTTGCCGTAATCATTTAAAAGATTGATGATCTTACCTATATATTTAGGTAAGAATATAGAGAGGTAACGTGCAATTACGGTAACTATAAAGCCACCTATAAGTTGCCACTTATACTTGGCAAAAAGTTTATTGAGTTTAAAAAGTTCTTTCATATCAATTGAAAATTCTTCAATAGAATTTTCTTTTTTATTTCAATGCACGAATTTAGGACAGCGATATTGTTAAGTTGCTAAAATGAAGTTATTTTTGCGCGCTTTTTAATTTGAGTTAGAGAGCGTTCAAAAAATAAATTTCATGTCTCAATTTACCACTTTGGATAAAATTATAAATCAAGATCCAGTATTCGGTCAGTTATCATTTGATGATCACGAGCAAGTCGTTTTCTGTAACGACAAAGATACAGGATTAAAGGCCATCATAGGAATCCATAATACGGTTTTAGGGCCAGCACTAGGTGGAACTCGCATGTGGCAATATGATAATGAATGGGCAGCATTAAATGATGCACTTCGTTTATCTAGAGGTATGACATTTAAAAGTGCGATTACTGGATTAAATCTAGGTGGAGGAAAAGCCGTAATTATAGGTGATGCCAAAACTCAAAAAACCCCAGAAATGATGCGTCGTTTCGGTGAGTTTGTACATTCTCTAAGTGGAAAATATATTACTGCTGAGGACGTAGGTATGAAAACTGAAGATATGGATACGGTACGTGAGGTAACACCATACGTAACAGGAATATCTGAAGATAAAGGTGGTGCTGGAAATCCGTCTCCTATTACAGCTTATGGTGTTTTTATGGGAATGAAAGCCGCTGCAAAATATAAATATGGAAGCGATGTTCTTGAGGATAGAGTCGTTTATGTAGAAGGAATAGGGAACGTAGGAGAAACTCTTGTGGAATATCTTACTCAAGAAGGTGCTCAGGTTCATATCGCAGACATCAACCAGGATCGTCTGGAAGAGGTGAGTTCTAAGTATGGCGCAAAAATCTATACAGGTGGAGATTTACATGCTGAGAAGATGGATATTTATGCTCCATGTGCTCTGGGAGCAACCATTAATGATAATACCATCCAGAAATTACAAGCTTCTATAGTTGCCGGAGCCGCAAACAATCAACTGGCAGACGAAGGAAAACACGGAATGTTATTGCAACAACGCGGAATCGTTTATGCTCCAGATTTCTTGATAAACGCTGGTGGAATCATAAATGTTTATGCAGAACTAGAAGGTTATGACCGCACAGAGATTATGCGCAAAACCGAGAATATATATACCACGACTATTGAAATCTTGAATAAAGCTCAAGAAAGTGGTGTGACTACACATACTGCAGCTATGCAAATTGCACAGGCTCGTATAGATGCACGTCGTCAGGAGAATCGTGGATAAGTTATACTTATTGTATTAACTTTGCCCATTCAAAATAGGTCGTTGAGGCCGCAATAATATTTTAATTACGCTTTCGCGAAAGCGTAAACTTAAAAATCGTTCTTATGCTTACCCGTCGCCAACTACGTATCAAAGTGATGCAAGCTGTTTTTTCTTTTCAGAAACAACAAAATCCTGAAATTAAAGATTTTGAAAAGTTCTTGAATCAAAGCATGACTCAAACTTTTGTACTTTTTTTATACATGGTGCAACTGCTTGTTGAAATCCATAAACTGGCAGAAGATCGCGTGGTAAAAGGACAACAGCGCCATCTAGCGACAGACTCTGACTTGAATCCTACCCGTAATTTTATCGATAATAAAATATTGATGAAGCTGCGTGAAAGTCAAGTTCTCATGGACGCTCTTAAAAAGCGTAATTTAAAACCATGGCATCTAAACGTGCGTTATGTGGAGAATCTCTATAATCAGATTATTGAAAGTAAAACTTATGTGATTTACATGAGTGAACCTAATCAATCCTTAAAGGCTGATTTAAAATTCCTTACTCAAATTTATACAGACATCATCGCGCCTAATGATGAGATTCTAGATTTTCTGGAAGATGAAAACATCACTTGGACAGACGATTATCCTCTAGTGAACTCCTCAGTTATCATGTTTCTACGTAAAGTGAAACCTGGGAAAGATGTAGTTCTTCCAGAGCTCATCAAGGATGAAGATGATGTGAAATTTACTATGGATTTGTTTAGAAAAACGCTGTTTAATCGTGAAGATTTTCTGGAACGTATAGAAGGTAAAACGCCCAACTGGGAACAAGATCGTATTGCTCAAATTGACCTCGTTTTAATTATGATGGCGCAATGTGAGTTTCTTAAATTTAACAGCATTCCTGTAAAAGTAAGTTTGAATGAGTATTTGGAAATTTCCAAAGATTATTCTACTCCTAAGAGTAGTTTCTTTATTAACGGTATTCTTGATAATCTAGCAAAAGAATTTGAAGCCGAAGGAATTCTGAATAAATCAGGACGTGGCTTGATGTAGAACCGTTATTTATCACATTATTCTTTTAATATAAGGCGAATACTTACAAAGTGAGTACTAAGTACATAACAATCTGTTAATATATACAGTAGACACTTGAAGTAAATCTATCTTTTAGTTACATTTGCTTCACTCTTAAAAAATACATTTAATAAGTACACTATGAAAAAATTAGTTTTAATGGTAGCTGCAATAGCTACAATGGCAATTACAGGTTGTAACGAGAAAGCTGCTGCAACTATTGATGAAGCAAACTTAACTGCTGCTGCTGCACGTGAGTCTGTTGCTGGAGATTTTCCTGCGATGACTTTTGAGCAAGTAGAGTATGATTTTGGTACTGTTGATGAAGGTACAGTTGTAGAGCATGAGTACAAGTTTACAAATACAGGTTCTGCACCACTTATCGTAGTGAATGCAAAAGGATCTTGTGGTTGTACAGTTCCTACTTGGTCTAAAGAGCCTATCGCTCCAGGAGAAACAGGTTCTATGCTTGTAAAATTCAACACAAACGGAAAGCCTAATAACCAAACTAAGACAGTTACAATTAAGGCAAACACTGAATCTGGTACTGAGTCTATCCGTATCAAAGGATTTGTTACTCCTAAGGCTAAGCCTGCTGCTCCAAACGCATAATTAATGAATCAAGAATTATTGATGCAATGGGGACCTATTGTATTGATGGCGGCGATATTTTATTTCCTCATCATAAGACCACAGGCCCAACGCAGAAAAGAAGAAAAAGAGTTTGCAGAAACTCTTAAAGTAGGTGATAAAGTGATTATGTCCAGTGGAATTCACGGGAAAGTAACACAAATCAGTGCAGATAAAGGTACCGTTCAAGTTGAAACTGGTGCTGGAAAAATAACTTTTGAGAGATCAGCGATTTCTACTGAGTTATCTAAAAAGCTCACTGCTACACCTAAAGAAAATTAAGAAGCACTGCTTCGCAAATAGAAAAACCCTTGAGAAATCAAGGGTTTTTTGTGCTTTAAAGTTATAGATGCTTTTCCATTCCAGGTAACTTTTTCCACCTGCCATCTTCGGCGACTTGTTTTAAAGTGAGATTACGTTGTTCTAGCAATCGAGTCATATAATTGGCAAGAAATAATGTATCGGCTAGTTTTCCTAGAATACCTAATGGTGAGGTATAACTAAAAATATCTCTCATAAAAGTCTGACCATTTTCTAGTGTTTCAAAATGATGCTCATGGCGGAATGATTTAAAAGCGCCTTTCTCCATCTCGTCTGCAAAAAAATGATGTGGTTCTACATCAGTTATTTTGCTGGTGAGTTGTTGTGTGACACCTAGATGTTTTGCTTCCCAAGTCACAGTTTCACCTTTTTCAACCAGTCCAGTCATTCTTCCAGCAATCGCTTTCTCATTAGTATGTGCCAGTGATAACATGTGTAGATCTATACTGCGTGCAAGGTCATAAACGATTTCAATAGGTGCGTTTATAGAGGTTTCTAGATGTAAATCGGGCATGAGTTGAGTTTACACAAAGATAACATCCACATCGTCATAAATGGTTCAATGATAAACTTCATATTACATTTCCATAGAGACAATTGCTATATTTGAGTGTCGATAATGATGTATAGAAGAAATAAGAGGTGTTGAATTCCGCTTTCGCGAAAGCGTACTTATTATCACTCAACTAATAAAAAGAAGAATGAGAATTTTACATATAAGTGCCGAGTGTTATCCCATTGCCAAAGTAGGCGGACTGGCTGATGTGGTAGGTGCGTTACCTAAATATTTAAACGAATCTGGACAAGAAGCCAGTGTAATCATGCCGTTTTATAATGTGCGTTTTACACAGCAGCATAAATTTGAAACCGTTTATGAAGATGCTTTTTTTGTAGGTCAAGATAATTTTGAGTTTAGAATTTTGAAGCTCAAAGGGAAATCAGTGGATTTTGATTTGTTCTTAGTAGATGTACCTGAACTGTTATTTAAGGAATATGTCTATTCATTTGACGATTCACAGCGTTTTACAGCGTTTCAAATCGCTGCTTTAAAATGGATTCAAACTCATACACATAAACCCGATGTAATCCATTGTCATGACCATCATACAGGACTGGTTCCTTTTATGATGCAGTATTGTTATCGTTTTGAGAATTTGAAAAGCATTCCCACGGTGCTGACTATTCATAATGCCCAATATCAAGGCTGGTTTTCTCACGATCGTGTAGATATGATTCCTGATTTTGACAAGAAACATATCGGTTTACTGGATTGGGGCGATTCTATAAATCCGCTGGCGGCGGCTATAAAGTGCGCCTGGCGTGTGAATACGGTTTCTCCTAGTTATATGGAAGAGCTGAAGCAAAATGCCAATGGACTGGAATCTCTATTAAGTCATGAGGCTGCAAAATGCTCTGGTATTCTCAACGGTATTGATACCAAAGTATGGAATACAGAAACAGATTCATTTATTAAAAAACAATACACGGTAAGCTCTAATGTGAGCGGTAAAAAAGCCAATAAAAAATGGTTGTGTGATAATTACGGATTAGATATTAATAAACCACTTTTTGTGTTTATAGGAAGATTAGTTCATGAGAAAGGATCTGATTTATTTCCAGCTGTCTTTAATGCGGTACTTCAAGAAAATGATATTTCCATACTTCTTTTAGGAAGTGGAAATAAAGAAACAGAACAAGAGCTTATTGCTTTAAAAGATAAGCATAATGGTCATTTCAATGCATTTATAGGTTATGATGAGGAGTTGTCTCACATCATTTATGCTGGTGGAGATTTCCTTTTAATGCCATCGCGAGTAGAACCATGTGGTTTAAATCAAATGTATTCCTTAAATTACGGTACCATTCCTATTGTGCGTAGTATAGGTGGATTAAAAGACACTATAGTGGATGTGGAAGATGGTGGTTTTGGTTTTACACATAAAGACACGAGCATAGAAGACATGAAAAAAGCGATAGAACGTGCAGCAGCTTTTTATGAAAACCCAACCGAGTTTAGAAAAACGAGAAAACGTATCATGAAGATTGATCACTCTTGGGATAACTCAGCACAGCAGTACATTAACTTATACAACTCACTAAAAAACAAGTAAATATGAACGATAAAGTATTAAGTATCATCTTAGGTGGTGGACAAGGTTCCAGATTATATCCATTAACAGAAAGTCGTTCTAAACCTGCGGTTCCCATCGCTGGTAAATATCGTTTAGTAGATATTCCTATTTCTAACTGTATCAATTCTGGTTTGAAGAGAATGTACGTGTTGACACAGTTCAACTCGGCATCGTTAAATAGACATATTAAGAATACGTATCAGTTTAGTTTTTTTAGTTCTGCATTTGTAGATGTACTAGCTGCTGAGCAAACTCCAGATAACAAAGGCTGGTTCCAAGGAACTGCTGATGCGGTACGCCAGAGCATGCACCATGCCCTAACTCACGAATTTGAGTATGTATTGATTTTATCTGGTGACCAGTTATATCAAATGGATTTTAATGAAATGTTGCAAGCTCATATCGAGGCAGATGCTAAAATCTCAATCGCAACCATTCCAGTAACAGTAAAAGATGCAACGAGTTTTGGAATTTTAAAGACCGATAAAAACAATGTCATTACCTCATTTATAGAAAAACCAGACGCTAAGCTATTACCAGACTGGACGAGTCCAACGAGTGACGCAATGAAAAAACAAAATAAAAATCACCTAGCGAGTATGGGGATTTATATTTTTAATAGAGATTTATTAGTAGAGTTGTTGAAAGATGAAAGTGCGATTGATTTTGGGAAAGAGATTATTCCTCAATCCATCGATAACCATAAAACGCTGAGTTATCAGTTTGAAGGTTACTGGACTGACATAGGAAACATAGATTCGTTCTTTGATGCTAACTTAGGACTCACAGATGATATTCCTGAATTCAATCTTTATGATGATAAACAACGCGTGTATACAAATGCTCGTTTACTGCCTACTTCTAAGATTTCAGGAACTTTATTAGAAAAAGCCGTTATTGCCGAAGGCTGTATCATTCACGCTGCAAAAATCGAACGTTCTGTCATAGGGATACGTTCTAGAATAGGAAAGGAAAGTACAGTGATCAATACTTACATGATGGGTAATGATACCTACGAAACGCTTGATGAAATCTCAAAATCCAAAATTGAAATTCTTACAGGAATAGGCGACCGCTGTTTTATTAAAAACACCATTATAGATAAGAATGTACGCATAGGAGATGATGTGAGAATCAATGGAGGAAAACATCTTGAAGATCAAGAAACAGAACACTTTGTAGTAAAAGATGGAATCGTAGTCATCAAGAAAAATGCTGTGATTCCTAAGGGTTTCTCACTTAAATAAATGAGCAGCGTTCAAACACACAGCCTTTTTACTGATTTTGACATCAGTTTATTTAAGAGCGGTAAACATTATCGGCTTTATGAAAAAATGGGTTCGCATGTCATTGAAGTAAATGGTGTAAAAGGAACCTATTTTTCGGTTTGGGCACCTAGTGCACAGTCTGTTGCCGTGATAGGAGATTTTAATTATTGGGATGATTCCACACATTTATTGAATGTAAGATGGGACAGCAGCGGTATTTGGGAAGGATTTATTCCACATGTAGAACATGGGACTACTTATAAATATAAAATCCATTCTTCAAATAATGGTGTTATTACTGAAAAGGCAGATCCTTATGCGAGGCGCTGTGAACATCCACCTAAAACGGCTAGTATCGTTTATGATTATAAACCTAACTGGAGTGATCAAAAATGGATGGAAACCAGAGCAAAACATAATGCTCTCGATGCTCCATATTCTGTTTATGAAGTGCACTTGGGCAGTTGGAAACGTAAGATAGAAGAAGATAGAAGTTTGAGTTACCATGAACTTTCGTTGGACTTGGTAGCTTACGCGAAAAAGATGCAATTCACTCACATTGAGTTCATGCCTATCATGGAATATCCTTATGATCCTTCATGGGGTTATCAGTTAACAGGTTACTTTGCCCCAACGTCTCGATTCGGTTATCCCGAAGAATTCCAAGAACTCGTTAATGCTTGTCACGAGGCAGGAATAGGAGTCATACTCGATTGGGTACCATCACATTTTCCTGAAGATGCACATGGACTCGGTAATTTTGACGGAACACATTTATATGAACATCCAGATCGTAAAAGAGGTTATCATCCCGACTGGAAATCATTGATATTCAATTACGGGCGTAATGAAGTAAAGAGTTTTTTAATTTCCAATTCGTTGTTCTGGCTGGATCAGTATCATATCGATGGATTGAGAGTAGATGCGGTAGCCAGTATGTTATTCTTAGATTATTCACGTGATGAAGGAGAATGGGAACCTAATATCAATGGTGGAAGAGAAAATCTAGAAGCTATTGCATTCATGCGCGAAATGAATGAAGCGGTGTACCTCAATTATCCTGACACACAAACGATTGCTGAAGAAAGCACCAGTTTCCCTATGGTGAGTAAACCTACTTCTATGGGTGGTTTAGGTTTTGGTATGAAATGGATGATGGGATGGATGCACGATACACTGGAATACTTTAAAAAGGAATCGATTTATAGAGGTTATCATCAAAACGATTTGACCTTTTCCATGACTTATGCTTTTACAGAAAACTTCATGTTGCCACTATCACACGATGAGGTCGTTTATGGTAAGAGTTCTATTCTAGGTAGAATGCCAGGAGACGACTGGCAAAAATTTGCTAACCTACGATTGATGTACAGTTATATGTTTACACATCCAGGAGGCAATCTGTTGATGATGGGATCAGAATTTGGACAACATGCAGAATGGAATTTTGAAGGAAGTCTCGATTGGCACTTGACCGAGTTTGCACCACATCAAGGAATTCAACAAACCATTACAGACCTCAATAAATTATACAGATCTCAAAAAGCACTTCACGAGAAACAATTTGATGCCGATGGATTTGAATGGATTTCTCATGATGATGCTGCAAATTGTGTCATTTCTTATGTGCGTAAAGGTCATGATAGCGAACTCATCATCGTTTGCAATCTCACACCAGTACCACGAGAAAACTACCGTATAGGATTACCACAATCAGGAGATTATAAATTGTTGTACAATAGTGATGATGCTAAATATGACGGATCAGGATTTAACGTAAAAGAGTCATTTTCAGCACAAGACAAAGAATGGCAACACCGCGCGCAGAGTGTGGAATTGGATTTGCCTCCTTTGGGAGTTTTGGTTTATGGGTTGGATATATAATTTCTCATGCTGAATTGAGCTCAGAATCACAGGATTGATTAACTACAATTTACCGACAACGTTCTCGTAACAAATCTCATTTTTAAGTCTCATTTTCGCTGTTTTTTCATAATTTCAGCTGTCCGATTAGTGTAGGCTAATCTGTTATTAAAATATTGAATATCATCATTTTATGATTACAAATACAGAATTGCATAGCCAGGGAAATGTCTTCCCTAGCAAGCTCAACAGTTTTAACCAAGTAGTAGATACACTTACTTTTCACACAGAGAATGGTGTAATCTTGCGTTTACAGGTTTTCCGCGACAGCGTGATACGTTTTAAGTATGGAACTGGTGGGAAACTTGAAGAAGATTTCTCTTACGCGATTGATGAAGATGGGAATCGTGGTTATAACAAACTGGAAGTAAAAGAAAAAGATACGCATTATGAGATTACTACTTCTAAGGTAGTTTGTCATATCGCCAAAGCAGATTTGCGTTCTCGTATTTTTGACCTTAATGGTAAAATCATCTGTGAAGACGAGCTAGGATTTCACTACGAGGAAAGCTATGAATACGGTGGTGAGATTGTAAAAATGTCTAAGAAAGCACAACCTGGAGAAAGCTACTACGGCCTAGGTGATAAACCAGCCGATAATAACATGCGTGCTAAGCGTTTTGAATTATGGGGAACAGATCAGTACGCTTTTGGAAAACAAACAGATCCTTTATATAAAAACGTTCCTTTCTATGTAGGCTTACAGAATAAAATCGCCTACGGGATTTTCTTTGATAACACCTTTAGATCTTATTTTGACTTTGCACTAGAGCGTCACCACGTGACTAGCTTCTGGGCACAAGGTGGCGCTATGGATTATTACTTTATTTATGGTCCAGATGTCAATAGCGTAGTAAGTGGCTATACCGAGTTAACTGGTAAACCTGAGTTACCACCATTGTGGGCACTAGGTTATCACCAGTGTAAATGGAGTTATTATCCAGAAAGTAACGTAAGAGAAATTGCGGCAAAATTCCGCGAACTTCAAATTCCATGTGATGCGATATATCTAGATATTGACTACATGGATGGATTCCGTTGTTTTACTTGGGATAACGAGAAGTTTCCAGATCCTACTAAAATGATCAGTGACTTAAAAGAAGATGGATTTAAAACCATCGCTATCATAGATCCAGGAATTAAAGTAGATCCAGAATACAGTGTCTATCAAGAAGCTATGGAAAAAGACTATTTCTGTAAACGAGCAGATGGTCCTTATATGAAAGGTAAAGTATGGCCTGGACAGTGTTATTTCCCAGATTATACAAATCCCAAAGTAAGAACCTGGTGGGCAGATTTATTCAAAGGACTCATTGCAGATAATGGACTTGCCGGAATATGGAACGATATGAACGAGCCTGCTGTTATGGAAGTGCCTAATAAAACCTTCCCAAATGACGTGCGCCACGATTATGATGGTCATCCTTGTTCTCATAGAAAAGCACACAACATTTATGGAGCTCAAATGGCACGTGCAACTTATGAAGGTGTGAAGAAATTCATTTACCCTAAACGACCATTTGTTATTACAAGATCAGCTTATTCTGGAACGCAACGTTACACGAGCAGTTGGTTTGGTGATAATGTAGCTACTTGGGAACATTTAAGTATTGCAAATATTCAGGCGCAACGTATGGCGCTGTCTGGAATGTCATTTGCAGGATCAGACATAGGAGGATTTGCAGATCAGCCTACGGGAGAACTATTTGCTCGATGGATTGCACTTGGTGTTTTTCACCCGTTTTGTAGAGTACACTCGAGTGGTGATCATGGAGATCAAGAACCATGGACATTTGATGAAAACGTAACAAACATCACAAGGAAGTTTGTGGAATTGCGTTATAAATTACTTCCTTATCTATACACCACATTCTGGCAATATGCAGAGGAAGGAACGCCTATGTTAAAGTCGCTCGTGGTTTATGATCAAGAAGACGCGCAAACACATTATCGCAACGATGAGTTTATGTACGGAGATAAATTTTTGGTTTGTCCGGTTCTAGAGCCTAATGCCAAAGGTCGCAGAATGTACATTCCGCGTGGTGAGTGGTACAATTTCTGGACCAGAGAAACCATTAGTGGTGGAAAAGAAGCTTGGGTAGATGCAGACATTGATGAGATACCGCTATTTGTAAAAGCTGGTGCGATTATACCGCGCTATCCTGTGATGCAATATGTAGGTGAGAAGAAGATTGAATTCTTAACGCTGGATGTATTCTATACTCAAGGAAAAGAAAAGTCTGTGGTTTATGAAGATGCAAACGATGGCTACGATTACAAGAAAGGCCGTTTCAGTCTTAGAAACTTAACTTTTAAAGGTTCTGAAAACGAAATGGTGATCTCTCAATATAAAGACGGGAAATTCATTACTGAATATGAAACGCTACGTTTCAACTTTATAGGTTTACCATTTGAAATTGACTTTGTTGAGGTGGATAATAAGAAGTTGACTTTTGAGGAATTGAAGTATGATCTTAAAACTCAAACTATGTACATCGATAAGAATTTTGTGGAGCTACACATTGTAGGGAAGTAAAATTTTCATTTGAATATTTTATAAAGAGAAGTCGAGAGGCTTCTCTTTTTTTATGCAGCTATTTTAGGTAAAGATTGCTTGTCGTAAACTCGCTTTCGCGAAAGCGTAATTATAAAAATTAAATGTAAAAATTATCCCAATTGTTAAAATGCCAACATTTTTCTTTTAAATCAAGGTTAATATTGTAAACTAAATAAATTTCATTGAAAAACGATTACGCTTTACAACCAGCTTTTAGAATATTTGCGATAAGTTTATTTCTTGTGCTTTTTACTATGAATGCAAAGGCACAGAAATTAGAAAAACTAAAAGAGTTTTTTACTTTCTATCCTAACGCAGTTGCTGCAGAAAGAGACACGACACTCTATTTGCAAAAATTTATTGCCGCGCCAGTAGTAAGTTATTCTCCAGAGACAAACTTTGCATTTGGTACTGGAGCAAAGTACCTTTTTAAATTTGCAGGTAGTGGTGAAGAAACACGAGTTTCTAATATGCCCATGACATTACAGTATACCTTAAATAGTCAGTTTTTCTTGTACTCGGGTTTTGAGGTATTTACAAATCAAGAAAAATGGGTAATAGAAGGAAATTTACTTTTTCAAAATTATCCAAGAATCTATTACGGAATGGGGAACAATACTCCAGTTACAGCAGAGGAGCAATATGATTACAATCAGTTTTTATTTGAGCCTATTTTCTTAAAAAGAATGTTTCATAGATATTTATTTATAGGAGCTGGCGTGAGGTATAATCATATTTATAACACAAAGATTGAGGACGACGGACTTATAGCTCAAAATAGACCTGACGGTTTTGACGGTTCCACTTCTATGGGTGTTGAAGTAGCGTTATTATATGATAGTCGTAGTAATATTTTAAATTCTCAAGATGGCTGGTATTTTGAATTTACTCATGGTAAGTATGATAAAGTTTTAGGAGGAACAAACATTTTTAATCTCACGAGATTTGATTTAAGGCATTATGTAGAAATCTCTAAGAAATCTAAAGATGTGCTAGCATTTCAGTTTGCAGGCCGCTTTACCAGGGAAAATATTCCTTTTTCTGAGTTTTCGTTTTTCGGTAGTAGTGAATTGATGCGTGGTTATCAAGAAGGGAGATTTGTAGATCGCGACATGCTCGCTACGCAAGTGGAATACCGTAAGCGATTTAAAGATAGTAGAATAGGAGCTGTTGCTTTTGTGGGAACTGGAGATGTTTATAATAATGTTACTGACTTTCAATTTAATAATTTAAAGCCTAATTATGGCGCTGGTTTGAGATACATGCTCGATAAATCTGAGAATCTGAATATAAGATTGGATTGGGGATTTGGTCGTGGGACAAATAGTTTCTATCTAGGAATTGCAGAGGCTTTTTAACTAACTCTATCAATTATTTTTTTTCAAGAGCTATCGCTTCATTAATATAGTTTTTAAGTAAAATGGTATTCACATTATCGTCTTCACTATATCGTAGTTGTCTCAATAATTGTGTTTTGCCTGGTTGAGCATTAATTAAAACTTCCTGCTTGTCTTCTAGTAAAGCACCTTTATGAAACCAAACGGCGCAATGATTCTTAAATCCAACCATTCCTATGAGATTTTTACCATTTAAGGTATAGCACGGTGCGCCCCATTTTATAGTTTCTACAAGTTCTGTTTCTTTCAGAACTTTGGTTATTGCGTTAAAATGCGTCTTCCATTTAGAATGCAATGAGATGTATTCTTCTGTATTCTCAGCTTTTTTGTTCATGAGATAAAGTTAAAGAATTGTTTATTGAAAAACAATTAACATTTAACAGACTGTTTAGGTTTAATTTTAACATAAATAATCAACCTATGTTATCATTTTTACAAGACCCAATACAAAATAATCCTAATGATGTAAGAGGAGAAATCGATTTAAATACCCAAAGTTTGTGGCAAAAAATTGATTCCTGGCTCGATGGTTTTATAAAAAACTTGCCCAACATCGTTATTGGAATTGTATTATTCATTTTGCTTATTTTCATAGCGAGATGGTTAGGTAGTTTTATAAAGAGAAAATTAAAGCAAAGAAATCGCTCTAATTTTGGCGAAATTCTAGGAAGTTTTACCAAGTGGATTATTATCCTTTTGGGCTTCTTCTTTTGCTTAACTATCGTTGCACCTTCATTAAGTTTTGGTGATTTAATAGCTGGAATGGGTGTGAGTAGTGTGGCAATAGGTTTTGCATTTCAAGATATTTTACAAAACTGGCTAGCAGGTATTTTAATATTAACTAGACAACCCTTCAGAATAGGAGATGAGATTGAAATCAATGGTATGAAAGGTCGTGTAGATCGTATAGAAACGCGTGCTACTATCATCACTACGTATGATGGAATAGATATAGTTGTTCCTAACAATGATATCTATACAAATGCTGTTAAAGTAATTACTGCACATGACCATATACGTTCTCAATATGATATAGGATTAGGATATGATCAACCCTATGATGAGGCTGTAAAAGTGCTAAGAGAAACGCTGGAAAGTATAGAAGGAATTGCTCAAGATAAACCTATCGATATTTTAAACTGGGATCAAGCAGATAGCTGGTTGACTATTAGAGTACGATGGTGGACTGATTCTAAACGTGGTAACGTTGTGAAAACTTTTAGCGAGGTAATCGCAAAAACACAACACGCTATGGATGATGCAGGAATAGATTTACCATTCCCAACTCAAGTTCAAGTACGTGATGCGCATGATGTAAAAGAAGCTCAAAAGCGTAAAGATCGTAAAGAGGCTCAAATCATTAAGGATCATGAAAAGAATGAAAACGAAAAGCCTAAACAAGATAAGGCTAAAGATGAATACACTACCAAATCAGTGGATAAGGTGAGTACTAACCAAGCTCTTGACAAAGAAGATAGAGAATAATCTTTACAGAGATTTTGAAAATAAAAAACGAGCCGCTAGGCTCGTTTTTTGTATTTATATAAACTGGTTAAGTTAGAATCTCCATCCAAAATTAACACCAGCACGGCCAGTAACTGCTGGCAATTCATAGTCTTGTGGATCACTTGCAATTCCTAGATTACGTCCTACTCCTACACCTAAGTCTATTAGGAAACCACTATCGCTTACCCATTTCCATCCTATACCTACACCGATTGCCGCTTCAGTATAAGACTCAGTATTGTAGTTCTCGTTTCCAAACATGCCACCTACGTAATAACTATCTTCAAATGAGAACACTTTTACAAATCCTTCTCCATAAAAACCCTTTGCTCCATAATCTTCTTTAGAGAAGAAGTACTGTCTGTAATAAGGTGTGATGCTAAATTTTTCATAGTAATCAAATTGATCATCATTATCTAAAATACCTATGTTAAGATCTACTCCTACACCAGAGTATCTTCCTAGCACATATTCATATCTAGGATTGATACCTAGACCAGCAATTGCTGCTACCACATCAAGACTGACTTCATGTTTTTTAACAGCGTTAAACTCATTAAGGCGCTCTTGACTATCTGTAAGATTGTCATCTTGTGCTAGTGCTGTAGCTGAAATTAATACAACTACTAAACTTAAAAGGATTTTTTTCATAGTTTGATTTTGTTTTTATTTAGATGCACTATATATAAATTGGTTGCGTGAATCTGAATCATAAATTAATAAATCGATTCAAATAATTATCGATGGAATAAATGGTATCAAATTACGTGCCGTACAACACAGTTTTGTGATTAAAACGAGTTGGATGAAATTATTTTTCTTCAGCGACTAATTCTGCAATTTTTACAATCACTTCAGTAGCTTTAATCATGCTTTCTACAGGAACATATTCATAAGGACCGTGGAAGTTGTGTCCACCAGCAAAGATATTAGGACATGGCAATCCCATATAGCTCAATTGAGAACCATCAGTTCCACCACGTATAGGTTTGATAAGTGGTTCTATGCCTAGTTCACGCATCGCTTTTTCTGCAACATCTACGATGTGCATTACTGGTTCCACTTTCTCTCGCATATTGAAATACTGATCTTTTATTTCAATGGTAATTGCTTCACGATCGTATTGAGCGTTTATATCTGCAACGAGTTTTTTCATAACTTCTTTACGAGCCTCAAAATGTCCCATATCGTGATCTCTAATAATGTAATGAAGTTCTGTTTTTTCAACAGCACCTTTCATATTATGAAGATGAAAAAATCCTTGATAACCTTCAGTATGTTCAGGTGTTTCCATTCTAGGTAAGGACTCGATAAACTCTTGAGCGATATACATGGAGTTGATCATCTTGCCTTTTGCATATCCAGGATGCACTATTTTACCGTGAACGGTTACTACTGCGCCGGCAGCATTAAAGTTCTCGTATTCTAATTCTCCTATTTGACTTCCATCCATTGTGTAAGCCCAATCTGCACCAAATTTCTCTACATCAAATTTATGTGCACCACGACCTATTTCTTCGTCTGGAGTAAATCCTACTTTAATCGTTCCGTGTTTAATGGATGGATTATCGATCATAACTTTCATTGCGGTCATGATTTCTGTAATTCCAGCTTTATCGTCGGCAGCGAGTAGGGTAGTACCGTCAGTGGTAATGATGGTCTGACCTTTATATTGTGTTAAGGACTCAAAATATTCAGGAGTAAGTACGAGGTCACTTCCTTTTAAAGGAATATCGCCTCCATCATAATCGTGAATAATTTGCGGCTTGATATCCTTACCCGTAAAATCTGGTGTACTGTCGAAATGTGAAATAAATCCTATTACAGGAACGTCATGATCCACGTTTGATGGTAAAGTTGCCATCACATAAGCGTTTTCATCGATACTTACATTGCTCATTCCCATGTCTATGAGTTCTTGATGCAGCTTGCGAGCAAGATCCCATTGCTTCATAGTACTAGGAGTAGTGTCGCTGGACGCGTCAGACTCTGTATCAATGGTGATGTAACTTATGAATCGATCTGTAATTTCTTGTTTATTAATCATTTAATATCTGTAAATAGGTGTGTATAGTTGACTGAAGTAACTGCGGCGTCTTAATTGTTGCCACGCTAGGTTTGAATTACTGTAGTAAGGATTCTGTATGGTAATACTTGCCGGTACTGCGAGAGCGTCTTGCTGCTGCCTCTGTAATTCTCTTTTTCTTTCAAAATGAGCTACTATATGAGGCGTATATTCTTTGTGTTCTAGTTCTTGAGAATCTCTATAAATACCCATCATATCTATAGCCTCACGATCTCGTGTTACAGAAAATGCTCGAGGATCATTACGCATGTAACGACTATTAAAACTGAGTTTGACATTAATTTCTGGTTGTGGTAATACATAAATATTGAACTGCTCGAGCTCATTCTCAAAGTTGATTTGAGCTTGAGAATAAACACCGCATAATGCTATCGAAATTAATAAAAGCAGTTTCCCTTTCATAGGTTATAAAGATAAGAAATGTGTTGCGCTTTCGCGAAAGCGGAATTCTTAAACTTTACTGCACAAAAAACGAGCCGTTTCCCTAAAAACGTCTCGTTTATAAAATGTCCATAATTCATTCAGGACTTCATTCCTTCTACAACCGCTCTAAATTCCCGTAAAAAGCGATTGAGTTCATCTACAGCTTTACTTTTTTATAAATTGTTTTGAAGCTACCGCTCCATTAGTTGTTGTGATTTGAAGTATATACATTCCTGCGCTTAAGTCAGCAACATTAATTGTTGATTCTTGAGATGCTGCGATTAGTTGACCTTGTAGGTTGTAGATATCCGCTTTCGCGAAAGCGTGATTCTCAACAGCCACAGTAATTACATCACTTGCTGGATTAGGATATAGCTTTACTTGCGGTAAGTCTGCATCATTATTGCTAGCTGTGGAGAGCGAGCTATAAGCACCTACATCAAAGCCATTGTTATTTCTTGCTAGGCCAAAATAATCAACGGTAGGCACATCGTCCGTATAAACTTGATTTGAATTTCCAGCTGCATTTGAGGAGTTTGTGATACGGTAATCACTGGCTGCGGCATTTATAAATCCTGGAAGACCTGACTGCGTATTAAAGGCAGATGATGATAAATTTGAGAAATCATCTTCATCATAATTATTCTGAATCAAAAGATTTCTATTTCCACCTGCAAAACTAACGACAGGCGTAGATACAGCGCTATTAGAAGCAGTTTGTAAATTATCATAGAAAATTGAATTAGTTACTTGGAATTCAGTATTTCCACTTTGTTTAGATACATGCAAATGCGCGTATCTACCCGTTCCAGCATGGACTCCATTATTACCTGCGATGGTGCAATTTTTCAAAGTAAAATCTGATTGTACTGGAGTTCCCGTGGCTTGATTACGTATCCATACTATTCCTGCTGGATTGTTATTAGTGTCTGTTCTTCCAGTGATGTTGTTTTCAAAACTACATCCTAGTAATTCTACCTTATGAGTTCTTCTTGAAGTATCTGAATAAAATCCGCCAGCAAACCAGGACCTGTTATTTCTAAAAATGCAGTTAGAAATTACATTAGTTCCATTATCTATTCCTGTGATATCATAAACTCTTATTCCAGCTCCAGCACGTTGTGCCGTGTTATTTTCTATAATACAATTTCTTACTTTAGTGTCTAATGCTATGATAAGTCCGGCTCCTTCTTGAAGTCCTTGTGCGCTATCAAACGCGTGACCACCAGAGATAGTAAATCCATCAATTTCTACTCCAGGGCCTCTTGCAATTAATACTCGTTTTGCGTTATCTGTTTTGGTAGCTGCGGTCGCGCTGAATTCTAAAAGGTTATTGTCATCATCATTTCTGTCACCACTTAAGGTTGTTGTGTTTAAGAGATAATCTCTTTCATCAAGGAAATTCTCTGTTGTGTCAAACCCACCGTACATTTTTGTATTTGTGAATATTTGATAGGATGGTGTAGTTGCTGGAATGGTATAATCACCTTGTGCAACCCATATAAAGTTTCCAGAACCTAGATTGAGAGCAGTATCAAGGTCTGTATATGCATCTTGCCAACTAGTACCATCATTATTTCCCGATGCATTAATGTCAACAAATACGCCTATAGAAAGATTAACTTGTGTTGCATCACTTTCTACAGCACCTCTATCGATCACAGCTGCTTTAATTCTATCTTCACCACTTCTTGTTTTTAAAGGAAATGAGGATGCATAAAGTCCGTTTTCACCAGTATTTACTGCTGGAGAACTATTTAATGGTTTATAGTCGCCTGTAATATTATTTGTGAATAATGGATCAGTAGTTATAGTGTTGTTGACAGTAGTAGTGGCATTAGGATTGATATTTGAAAAGTCATCTTCGTCTATATTGTTATTAACATCTATAGAAGCAGATCCACCACTTTGAATATGGAATACTTTATATCCAGCACCATTATTCCAGAAAATGTTATTATCAAATCTAAATACACCGGTAGCAGATGTTGCAGCAAGCTGAACTAAGGCTAAGGTTCCAGAATTGTTATTAAAAGTATTATCGGCCATTGTGCTGTTCACAATTCGTATGTTGTTAGTTCCAGTTGTAGGTCTTAACCATATTAAACCACCAAAGCCTGAGACACCACTAAAATTTGTGTTCTCGTTATTTGTTACCTGAACATTCACCATTAATAACGAGACATCATCTCTGGTGGAATAAAATGTATTTGCAAAAGATGCTAGGTTATTACGGAAGATGGTATTTTCGATGATTGCGGTTGCACCACTTTGAGGTCCACCTATATTTACAGTTCCTCCACGAGCGGCTATGTTTTCTTCAAAAATACAATTACGAATTTGTGTGTCTTTTTGCATAATAAAGGCTGATCCTTCTCGATCACTATTTGATGATCCTATTGCAGTGCCGCCTTTAAATGTTAATCCATCTACTATAACACCAGATCCGCCTACTTGAGCAATTTTATAGGCATTATCAATTTTAGTTGCATTAGAATAATCTAGAGTTCCAGCGTCGTTGTTCAATAAGTCACCACTCAAGGTTGTAACGTTCACATTGAAATCTCGCTGACTGAGAGATGACTCAGTGCCATTAAATCCACCATAAAGTTGTGTGTTTGCGTTTAGGATAAATCTGGATGTTACTGAAGACCCTGGAATATAATCTCCAGCTGCAATCCAGAAAGTACTACCTGAATGGTTAGTGAGCGCTACATTTAAATCAGTATATGCATTTGTCCAGCTAGTACCGTCATTTGCTCCTGTAGCGCTAGCATCTACAAAGATTTGTGCACTTGAAAACAAGCTAAAGAGGAATGTGATAATGAGTAATAATTTTTTCATGATTGATTAAGTTTAATTAATATTTACAAGAACAAATTTGTAGTATTAATTGCCTCAAAATCAATTTGCTTTCTGAATCGCAGTTTGGGTTGCTGAAATGTCTTTTAGTCTGTTAGTCTGTTAGTTTGTTAGTTGCGGATTGCATCCGTTTAGTCTGTTAGTTGCGGATTACATCCTCTTAGTAGGTTAGTTTTTTGGTAGCGTAGCGTTGAACTTTGATTATTCTTTTTTATTTTAGAAACGTATAATAAAATATTGCCCATGTTTGACAGTCAATTTCATTTCAAGTTTGAAGATTTAAAAGTGTACCAGCGTGCCTTTCATTTTGGAGAGCATGTTAATTTACTTTCTCAAAAGTTTCCAAAGCACGAGATGTATAAATTGTCTTCGCAATATTGTAGAGCTGCAGATTCTATGTCTGCAAATATTTCTGAAGGCTATAGCAGTACCGATGCAAATTTTAATAGATATCTAAAAATGGCATTTGACAGCAGTCAGGAGTGTGTCACTTGGAATTCTAAAGCTTATTTTAGAAAATACATCTCAAAAGAAGTGTTTGAAGAAAACCGAAAAGAACTCAGCGAGATAGGAAGAATGATTTCAGGATTAAGAAAAAGTTTGAAACTGTAATCAGCTATTTCTATTAACTAAATAATTACTATTCGACTCATAAACTAAGCGGATGCAATCCGCAACTAAGAGACTAATAAACTAACCAACTAAGCTGAGCGAAGCCGAAGCTAGAACAACTCCTTAATCATCCCAAAAAACTCTTCACGTTTATCCCTAGAGATAGGAACGATAGCATTATTATCCATAAGTAAATGTCCACCTTCTTTTTTATTAAACTCTTTAATAGAATTAATATTGATTAAGTAGGAACGATGAGGTTTGTAGAAAAGAGCGCTTTCTTGAAGCTGGTCTGTAAAGTGTTTTAAAGGTTTGCAAATCAACTCTTTACTTTTATCTTTCATGTAAACAGTGGTGTACATACCATCTGCCTCCATATAGAGAATGTCATCATGATTGATGAATAGCATACCTCGCGGTACATCCAGAGCTATTTTGCTTGCAGCTAGTTTTTTGAAGGATTTTTTTAAGTCCTTTAAGTTGGTCGTTATATTATTCTGATTTTTAAGTTCTATTGCTTTTTGCACGGCTTTTTTAAGTTCTTCATGATCTACCGGTTTGAGTAGATAATCCACAGCGCTTAGTTTAAAAGCATCAATAGCATACTGATTGTAAGCAGTAGTGAAAATGATTTGAAAATCAATCATTTGTCCTTCAAAAAACTCGAGGATTTGCAGTCCAGAATAACGCGGCATTTCTATGTCTAGAAATACAATGTCTGGACGTTCTTGCTTTATGATTTCAACACCTTTTTCTAACTCGTCTGCCTGCAGGAATGTGGTGATTTCTGGGCAGTGTTCTTCTAGCATGGATTGTAGTAATTTCCTCGCTTTGTTTTCATCATCTATTAATATAACTTTCATATTCACTAGTGTTGCGGTATAGAAATACAGACGCAAGTGCCGCAGGCTGTTCCTTTATCTGCTTGTAAATCTTGTATTTCTACACTTATTTTTTCTTTTCTTTTTCTATTGAGCAATTCCACTCGTTCATTATTTGCATATGTGGCAAAACTCTTATGGTAATTCACACGTTCTGCTTTAATAACGGCTGCTTGTTCTCGACCTATACCATTATCTTTTACGCATATGGTGAGCGTATTGTTTAAAACATCTCTATCAAAATTTACTTCAAGCCTTCGGTCTGTTTTTTTATGGAGTAATCCATGTTTTATAGCATTTTCTACATAAGGTTGTATAAATAGCGGTGGCACTTTTACATTTTCAAGATGTAAAGATGAATCTACATTGATTTCATAATTCAATTTATCTTCAAACCGTACTTTTTCAAGTTCGAGATAAAGTTGCATCGCATGAATTTCTTCTTTTAACGATATTTGATTTTCGCGAGACTGTTCTAGATACATACGTATTAATCTGGAGAATTTTACGAGATAAGAACTCGCTAGATTTTTCTCATTACTCACTATATATTCTTGAATAGAATTCAAGGCATTGAATATAAAATGAGGATTCATCTGTGATCGTAGGTTCTCTAAACGCAAAGAAACGAGTTCATTATCTAGTACTAGTTTGCGCAGTTGTTTGTTTTTCTCGCTTTCGCGAAAGCGTAACAAACTTCTATAATACAGGATAATACCAGCTATAAGAGTTGAAACAACTATAGTCCAAAACCATAAGGTTTTATAAAAGACCTGTTTCACTTCAAAAGATAATTCTTTTATGATGTCGCTCTCTGATTGCTTGAGTTGAAAAGTAACATCACCTACAGGTAAAGAAGCAAATTGAACGCTATTATTTCCTTGTTGTAATTGAGTCCAGTCTGTATGATCTTTAATGCGATATTTATAAGTGCTACTGGAAAGACCGCGTAATCCATTTGCATTAAAGCCTATAGTTGTGCTGGTCTCTGGATTAGGTATAACGTAAATATCTTGTTCTGGTTGTTTCTTTCCATCTACTATAACTTTAGTAAAATAATACTCAGGAATTACGGCTGGTTTAAAAACCATTTTCTTGTCTATTTTGAACACTTCTTGAGACGTGTTTATATAAATATGATCTCCTACTACGATTATGTCTATTATAGAAAATGAAGGAATACCATCTTGTGCCTTGAGTGACTTAAAGTTATGGTCATTAATATCATATCGCTGCAGGCCATTTTCAGTAGCAATCCATAAGTGATTATCATCTACAGTTAAAGCATTTATAACATTTGAGGTAAGACCGTTTTGAGTGTTTAAATGTTGTGTTACTTTATTATTTTCTATTTTAAAAATTCCGTTTTTAAATGTTGCGGCCCATATATTTCCATTTATATCTTGAGCTAACTTTTTCACTAACAATGGTGATTCTTGATAGGTGACTAGTTTTAAATCAGTATTGTTTTTAGTGTAATACAATCCGTCCACTGCGGCAAAATACTTAGTTCTAGTAGTTAAATCATATAGTACAGAATAGCCTCGTTGCTTTTTGTCAAATAGATGTTTCTTAAGACTACTAGACTGGTTATTTTTTACTGTGGTTACGATTAACGAACCAGATGAGGCTGCTATGATAGTGTCTTTATTTACAACAGCAGCATCCTTAACACTAGTCAGTTTGTTCTCATTTTTACTAATTGATAAGTCGTTATG
The DNA here is from genome assembly GCF_051251825.1 of Nonlabens sp. GTDB lineage: Bacteria > Bacteroidota > Bacteroidia > Flavobacteriales > Flavobacteriaceae > Nonlabens. Next base: position 28,250 of record NZ_JBPOGG010000012.1, read on the forward strand.
GTATAAGGTGTAATTATGAATTTTTTGAAAAACAAAAGTTTGATTTGTAATTTCATTATGAGTCATAGCAGTGATAGCCGATGAGGTAGCGAATTCAACAATAGTCTGTGTATTTGTAGTTACATCAAATAGTATGGCATTCCCAGATTCCAGCCCGATCAGTAATTGATTTTCTCCTATTTTTTCAAGTCTTTTGGGTAATTCGTTATTGATATTAATTTTCTCTACATAAATATTAGGTAATACAATCAATCCTTTACGTAAAGTGCTTACCCAAATATTATGATCTGTGTCTTTAAACAAATCTGTTGTATAGAAATTTTCTAGATACTTAGCATTTAGAACTAATTTGTTTTCAATGATTGCAAAAACTAGAATGCCTTTATTTGTTGGGCACCACAACCTATTATCTATAAATCTAGGCATTGTGATGTTTGCATTTTTAAAAACTGCAGGCACTTCTAACTCTATCCATTGGTTGTCAACTCGTTTGAAGACCTTGGGCTTAGTGTTTTTAACTTGTTGTAAGATAAATAAATGAGATTCCTCATCTTGTAGAAGTTGAATAGGACTAGGTCTTAATTCTACAGACGAAATGTTTTCTGGTAATTTGAACACTTTGTAAAAACTACCATCTTTAAATTGTCTTACATGATGATCGAGTGTTTGATACAATCCATCATTATGCTTTTTATTAAGACCGTAGTCTGTTGAAATATCATAATTGTCAGAACGGAATAATTCAATCTGTTTCTCTTTTGATTTTAAATCGATTATGATATTCCTCAGATACATAGAAACGATTAGGTAATCGTCATTTGCTACGATAGATGCTAGAGATCCATTTAAATCATCTTTCAAATCTGCAAAAAGGATTAATTCATCTTTCTGAGCATAAAAAATTTGCCCAGAAATATTCATGCACCACACTCTATCCTCATCATCTATAAAAGGTTCAAACATGGATAAACCACGCTGTTCAGGATGCTTATAACTTTTAAATGTGGTGCCGTCATAACGCTGGAGTCCTTTATTTGTGGCGAGCCATATAAAGCCTTTACTATCTTCTTCTATAGCATAAATTTCGTTAGACGGTAAACCTACTTTTTCATCTATAATAATGCGCACTGGTTCTTGTGCATTTAGAAAGGCCACGTAGAAAAAGAGAAAAATGTATAAAAATCGCCTCAAAAGTTCATTTAATAGTTCCCTAAAAATAAAACTTAAGTAGCTATGATAGATGAATTAGTTGCTCAATCGCAGGAATCCTTTCTGAATATACTATGGAAGAGGTTCGTTATAATTACGCTTTCGCGAAAGCGGAACCTTTAAAACTGTCTATTCCTGCTAAAAGGATTTTCTATTTGAGAGAAAATAGTATTTCTTCCTGCTTCATATAGTGCAGGATTATTTCCTTTATATTTGAGCATGTAATTATCTATTTCAAGATTGTTAATCGCTGAATTTTGATACACTTCATAGATATCGAAATTAGAAATACCATTATCCTTCAGCGACATTAAATTATTACGGTCTGCATGAATAGCGGCGTTGTTAAAAGTTGTAGCGGCTGGATCAAGTGCTTTAATTCCTTGAGATACTTGCATGCTAAACATCGCTTTAATATGATGACTTGAAAAAGATGGGTGAAACTGAATTGTACTATCAAAAAGTGATGACTGTTGCTGCGTCTGGGCAAATACACTTGTGCATGTTCCAAAAACGAAAAGGGCTGTAAGAATAAATAATCTCATAATCGTTAGTTTTAATATTACTTAAAGTTACAAAAAAAGAAATTCTTAGAACTTTAAAATGTTATTTTTTAGCAAGGACTAGACCTAGTTTTTGACCTTTCTCAATCATAAAAGCTTTTGCTGCTTCATATTCATTAGGAATCACACCATCGAGTATAGAATCCTTGATTGCAGTCTTGATCATTCCTATTTCGCGGCAAGGTTTGAGATTAAACGTAGCCATGATTTCTTCACCACTCACAGGTGGCTGAAAATTACGCACGTGGTCGCGTTCCTCAACTTCTACAATCTTCTCTCGTACCTTCTGGAAATTATTATGATATTTCTTAAAACGATGCGGATTCTTAGTCGTAATGTCTGCCTCGCAGAGTGTCATTAAATCTTCTATATGTTCACCAGCATCGTGCACCAATCTACGTACAGCGCTATCTGTAGCGCTTTCATCAATTACGGCTATAGGTCGTGATGACATGCGCACCATGAGTTGTACAAATTTCAACTTATCATTTAATGGCATTTTCAATCTTTTAAAAAGATGATAAACCATTTTTGAACCCTTAAATTCATGACCATGGAAAGTCCAGCCTACTTTTTTACTGAATCTTTTAGTAGGTGCTTTTCCTATGTCATGCAACATCGCCGCCCAGCGCAACCACAGGTTATCTGTATTGCGTGAGATATTATCAACTACTTCTAGTGTGTGGTAAAAGTTGTCTTTATGTTTTTGTCCTTCAACTTCTTCTATTCCTTTAAGAGCGGTAAGTTCTGGAAGGAAATAGGGAAGAAGTCCAGTTTTTTCTAGTAATAAAAATCCGTGTGATGGTTCATCACACATCATGATTTTATGGAGTTCTGTGACGATACGCTCGTTTGTAATAATCTTGATGCGACTCGCATTGCGTTTAATACTTTGGAAGGAATCGTTTTCAATTTTAAAATTAAGTTGCGCTGCAAATCGTATCGCGCGCATCATGCGTAGTGGATCATCGCTATAAGTCACATCTGGTTCCAGTGGTGTTTTAATAACCTTGTTTTCAAGATCTTCCATTCCGTTGAAAGGGTCTACTAGTTCACCAAAGGTTGCTGGATTTAATGAAAAAGCCATCGCATTAATGGTAAAATCTCGACGGTTTTGATCATCTTCTAGCGTTCCATCTTCTACTATAGGATTGCGACTATCACGAGTGTAACTTTCTTTGCGTGCGCCTACAAATTCTAGTTCAAACTCGTCGGTTTTAACCATGGCAGTTCCATAGGTTTTAAAGACTGATACTTTAGTGCTTTGTGGTAATAGCTGCGCTACCTTTTGAGCAAGTTCAATACCGCTACCTACTGCAACGATGTCTATATCTTGCTTTGCGCCACGTTTTAAAAAATAATCTCTTACAAAACCACCTATCACATAAGCCTCTAGACCTAGTTCTTGTGCAGCTTCACTAATAGTTTTAAAAACTGGATGTGCGATTGCATCATTAAATTGCAGTTGCTCCATGATTTTACTTTCTCAATATTTTCATAGTACCATCATTTGATATTTTAATGATAGATGAAGGTGGAACTTTTGTTTTGGCAAGTGGTAAATCGAGGATATAATCCACACGATTTTTTAACTTCTCACTGATGTCTATAAAGCCTACAGGAGTTTTCTCACCGCTCAAGTTTGCACTGGTAGAAACTATAGGCTTTCTCAGTCCTTTTATGATAGCTCTACAAACTGGATCGTTAGTCACTCTTATACCTAGTGTGTTATCACTTCCTACCAGATTTTCTGCGATTGCTTTGGGTCTATCGTAGATAATGGTAAGTGGTTTTTTATTAAGTTTTAATACTTGCCAGGCCATTTCTGGAACCTCTTCTATATAGCGATCCAGCATATCAAAACTATCTACAAGAATGATTAAAGGTTTAGAGGAATCTCTTTCTTTAATGTTGTAAATCTCTTCAACGGCATCATAGTTAGTTGCGTCACAGCCTATTCCATAGATAGTATCTGTAGGATAAAGAATAGTTTTGCCTTTTTTTAAAGCGCTTACTGCTTCTCTAACGTCTTCCATAGGTAAATCAACTACGACTTCCTTTTTCTTGCGTCCTCTTACTTGATCTCTTCTGTTTTTATCGCGATCGCTACGTGGCATATCTTGGGGTATTATTGAACTTCGAGATATTCAAAAGCTCTTTTTGCAAAATTACGATTTAGCTCACGACATTCCTCTAACAATCCATCCTTTATCGTAGCATTCTTTACTTGTGATATAGCATTGTCAAAATCTGTAAATACCGGATCGTATTTAAAATCATAGAACTTTGAAGAATTTGGAATCACAGCTACTTTTTTGCCTAATAGCATGGACCAGTACATAGCATGGTAACTATCAGTAACTATATGTTCACTGCTACCTATAAAATTAATAAGTCCTTCAAGGTCCACGGTATTTGAAGTACTCGGGTAGTCTTTGAATTTTGAGGTAATATGTGGTTGCTGAATGGTTTTCTTATGAAAAATAACACCTATATCTTGAGTGTTCTCATATGATTTATCAAATAGATCATGCAAGCAACTCACACAAGGCAACCACTCGCCAGGCATGTTATAATCTCTAGTTCCAGCCATTCCAAATTGGTCAATATCTACGTCATAAGAAGTGATTTTACCATAAAGATTAGATCGTTTTTCATTGTGACCTACGCCCCAAAGGATGGTTTTTTTTCCTTTTTGAGCGAGTTCTTGATAGAATTTCATCTGGTTTGTAAAACTGCCACGATTTAATAAACCACCACCACCTATAATAAGTGAGTTGTTAGTCATGTCATTAACCAGCTTTTCTCTACTTTCTTTATCAGTTCGCTTATATAAAAATATATCTGAATAATTGTTATTTAATTCTTTAAAATACTGATGTGGAGCACAGTACAAATCTCCTACATTTGAAACGTCATATCTGTGAACATTAATTACAGCGTCATTTTTTTGATCCATTTTAAGGATTTTATTGAATGTTGCTTTTTTATAATAGGAAGATTTTAATTTCTTAATCATGCAGTTAGTTCTTACTCGATTTACTGAAAAGGTAAAGATAAATGAAAACAAAGGATGTCTATTTATGAACTTCTCGTAGTTTTGACACATGAAAAGCGTTTATCAAGATTCTTACTTTTATTTAAAAGAACCTATTCAGGCGGCTATCGAGCGGTTTGATTCCATAGGTAGATCATTACATGATGGTCGCAATGCGGTAAAAGTCATAGAAGTAAGTGGTGAATCACTCAACTTTAAACGCTTTAAGAAACCTAATGCGATTAATAAAATTGTGTATCGATTTTTTAGAAAATCAAAAGCACAGCGCTCTTATGAATATGCGACTATACTTAAAGAAAAAGGAATAGGAACACCAGATCCCATCGCTTATCTGGAAGAAAAAGGAACGTTGAGTTTTAAAACCAGTTTTTACATTTCTAAACAGCTGGATTGTGATTTTACGTATCGAGAGCTTATAAATGACGACTCGATTCCTGATAAGGAACAAATTTTAAAAGAGTACGCACAGTTTATGTTTCAAATGCATGAGGCTGGAGTTTATTTTTTAGATAATTCACCTGGGAACACCTTAATTACTAAGGTGGACGACCATTATGAGTTTGCTTTGGTTGATTTAAACCGCATGAAATTTTACGATATTCCATGGGATGATCGACTCAAGAATTTTGAAAGATTGTCTCCACAAAAATGGATGTATGAGGTTATGGGAGAAGAATATGCTACGCTTTCGCGAAAGCGTCCTCAGGAAACCATCTCGCAAATGTGGAAATATACTCAGGATTTTCAAGAGGCATTCCATCGCAAGAAACGTATGAAAAAGAAGTTCAAATCAATAATTAAAGGAAAATAGCAGGTATGAAATTGAGCGAAATTCCAGGTTCTGTATATCATAGCGCAAAAATGTTATTGATACCCGTGAAAAAGTTGGGTAAAAATCCTGTCAAGCGCATTCCAGTTGTGGTTTCTCTAACTTCTATTCCTACTCGATTAAAGACGCTTGCCATCACCATACGCAGTATGATGCAACAGGAATACCTGCCTGAGAAGATTATATTGTGGCTTAAAGAAGACTTGAAAGGTCAAATTCCGGCATCGTTGAGCAAACTGGAAGGTGATTTGTTTGAAATAAGATTCTCTCCTTATGGATTTTCACACCGCAAGTTGATTCATAGTCTTGAGGCTTTTCCAGATACTATTATTATTACCTGTGATGATGATGTGATTTATCATCCTTCTACACTTAGAATTACTTATGAGGAACATTTAAAGCACCCCAAAAATGTAATAGGAAACCGATGTAGAAATATCACTTATAAAAATGGAGAACTTTTATCCTATGGTAAGTGGCCGTTTATAAATGAAACGCCTCAAGAACCATCGCTGGTAATGCCGGTAGGTGCATTTTGTGTATTATATCCAGCAGGTAGTTTGAATTCTCAAGTTCAAGACGTGGATTTATTTATGAAACTCGCTCCTAAAGCTGATGATCTTTGGTTCAAAATGATGGCTGTTTTAAACGATACGGTTTCACTTAAAAACAGTCAGCAAATTATAGAACCAGTTCCTATTATGGGAACTCAGTTTGTCGCTCTTAAAACCGTTAATAAAGGACAGGATCTAAATCGTGTGCAATGGAATGATTTAATGAATCATTTTAATCTCACTCCACAAAAAATTAAAGAAAAGCTAGGCTAGTTTAATCTAGGTTACGACGATACAGCCATAACTTTACGTAACGCATAAATATCCCGTAGCTTCTTAAATAGGCGATTGTAAATCCTACAAATCCATCTAGAAAACCTAGCTGTACAAAGTAGTGTTTGATAAAACCCCACATAGGTTTTATCACCATATGAAACGCGGTTATTTTACCAACTTTTTTATCAAAATCGCGAGCTTGCAAACCAGCATATCGTTGCAGCTTATCTACGTGATGATCTATACTTATATATTTGTAATGTAATAATTTGTTCTCTAGCCATCCTACTGGTCCATCTGCTTCAATCTCAGAATGTACGTGTTTATCTACATATTTACAGGCAGATTTTTTAAAGAGACGTATCACGCGGTCATTTTTCCATCCACTATGACGGATTTGTTTTCCCATGAAAAAGTTACGCCTTTTCATCCAGTAACCTACTTCTTCACGATCATCTATAGTTTTTAAGAGTTCAAGGATTTCCTCTTTAAGTGCTGGAGTCACGCGCTCGTCTGCATCTACTAATAAAATCCACTCGTGTTTTGCTTGAGGAATTGCCCAGTTCTTTTGAGAAGCACTGTGCTCATAAGCTCTGGTAAGTAATTTTGTAAAGTAAGGTTGAGCAAGTTCGATAGTGTTATCAGTACTATTACTATCTACTAGAATCACTTCGTCGCAGAATTGAACACTTTTTAAAACTTCTACAATATTGTGTGCCTCATTGTATGCAGGGACTATAGCAGATAATGAAACTTTGGACATAGGTAACTTGGGTTGTGGATGTTTAACAGAGCAAAAATAAACTTGTAATTCATATAACCGCTTATGAATCATTAAATTTGTCGAAATTTACAGTAATTATATATTATTTATGCTAGAAAATCCATCTATATCTGTTGTCATAAGCACTTATAACTCTGTAGAATGGTTAGAAAAGACCTTGTGGAGTTATGAACATCAAATTTTTAGAGAATTTGAAATCGTAATTGCAGACGATGGTAGCGGTCCAGAAACGCGTGAATTTATAGAAGCTTATAAAGAGAAGTCTTCAAAAACCATCATCCACGTTTGGCATGAGGATAATGGTTTTCAAAAAAGTGCTATTCTTAATAAAGCGCTTACCGCATGTAATGCAACATATGTAGTAATGACTGATGGTGACTGTATTGCTCGAGAAGATTTTTTACAAATTCACTATGAACGTAGATCTCCTGGGTTTTTCTTATCTGGTGGTTATTACAAATTGCCTCTAGATTTATCTGAAGCTATTACTGCCGACGATATTGCAACTCAAAAATGTTTTAATCTTAAATGGCTTAGAGAAAATGGGTTGCCTGCATCTTATAAGAATCAAAAATTAACATCTGGATTTGTGCAAGCTGGTGTTATGGAGCGATTAACACCTACCAATGCAAGCTGGAATGGCCACAATTCAAGTGGTTGGCTGTCAGATTTAAAGGCTGTAAACGGTTTTGACGAGCGAATGCAATATGGTGGACAGGATCGTGAACTAGGTGAGCGGTTATTCAATCATGGAGTGAAATCTAAACAGATCCGTTATAGTGCGATTTGCTTACACTTAGATCACGCTCGCGGTTATAAAAACCAAGAATCTATAGATAAAAATCTTGCTATAAGAAAAGCGACTCGCACAGAAAAGAAGGACTTTACTCCTTTTGGGATTGTGAAAGAGTCTTAAATTTTAAGCTTTCTTCAATAATTCTCACGCACAAAATTCTTCAAATCCCCAAACATCAACTCAGGCTTAAATGCTGTATATAATTCTTGAGCTTGTTTTTTAAAATCACTCGCTTTTTGAGAACCATAAAGCTGCGGTTTTAAGTCTTTGAGATGTACTGAAATATGTTTCTTTCCATCTTCTCCGGCATTCCAGGATCTCTTATTAATCCACGGACTAAAGATTGCAAAGCTGGGAATATCAAGTGCTTTCCCCATATTAATAGCGCCACCTTCATTTCCTATTACCGTAGTGCAATGATGGAGTACTTTTAAATAATCACGCAGGCTAGGAGTAATAGCATCTATGAAAATATGTTGCTGAGTTGCTGGTAAACATGAATTGTAGATCTCTAAAGCTTGAGCTTTTTGAGAAGGTAAGTAGTTGAAAAGGACTTGACTATTAGTCAGTTTTACAGTTTCATCAACCACTTGTGCCATGTATTCTAGTGGTAAAGTCTTATCCATGCTGGATCCCAATGCACTCACCATTGTTATCGATTTATTTAAATCTAGGCCTTTTTCAATAAGCCAGTTTTTACCTTCTTCTTTCTCTTTTAAAGTAAGATAAATTTTAGGTAATAAATCCCATTGAACCTCATTTGTAAAAGGCGTGGTTAATAACATACGGCTACCTAGAGATAGACCAGTTTTATAAATCTCAGGATCTGGATTGTTTTTTATGGATTGTGTGTAAGCTAGGCTAGAAAACCACTTTTTATAGCCTATTCTTTTGGTTGCACCTACTAATCTAGATAGTAGAGCGCTGTTATTCTTACCATAAATGTCTATGGAAATGGAGTAGTTGTTTGTTTTGAGTTTTCGCGCAAGCGAGATGATTCCACTCCAGTTTTCAAACTCATTATTTTCTACACATAAACATGTATCTATCGCAGGATTTCCATCGACTACAGCTCGTGCAGATTTGGAAATCAAGTAATGAATCTCAGATTGCGGATAAATAATCTTTAACTGCTCAGCAATGATGGTACTGGTCAGTACATCACCTATCATTTTATATTGAATGAGCAGTATATTCACTATACGGCTACATTATACTCACGCAATGCGTCGTTTAAAGAAGTCTTTTTATTAGTGCTTTCTTTGCGTTTACCTATAATTAATGCGCATGGAACGTTATAAGATCCCGACGGGAACTCTTTTGCATAACTACCAGGAATCACTACAGATCTTGCAGGAACTCTACCTTTAAATTCTACAGGTTCGTCACCAGTTACGTCTATAATCTTTGTGCTCATGGTTAATACCACGTTTGCACCTAGAACAGCTTCTTTCTCGATATGAACACCTTCTACAACTATGCAACGTGAACCTATAAATGCACCATCTTCAATGATTACCGGTGCGGCTTGTAAAGGTTCAAGAACACCGCCTATTCCCACACCACCACTCAGGTGTACATTTTTACCTATTTGAGCACAACTACCTACCGTTGCCCATGTGTCTACCATAGTTCCTTCCTCAACATGAGCGCCTATATTCACATAACTAGGCATTAAAATCACACCTTTTGAAATGTACGCACCATGTCTAGCTACGGCATGAGGTACGACGCGTATTCCTTTGGCAGCATAACCAGTTTTAAGCGGAATTTTATCATGGAATTCTAATGGTCCACACTCGATGGTTTCCATTTTCTGAATCGGGAAATAGAGTACTACTGCTTTTTTGATCCATTCATTAACTTTCCAACCGTTATCAGTAGGCTCTGCGACACGTAAGGTACCGCGATCTAGCATGTCTACGACTTCTCTAATAGCATCTTGAGTAACTGAATTTTCTAGCAGGGAACGATCTTCCCATGCGTTTTCTATGACGTTTTGTAATTGATCCAAGGCTTGTGATTTTTTACAAATATAAAAGGAAAGCTTTGAGGTTTTAAGCTCTTGGCGTGATTTTAGCAACTAGTTCACAAATAACCTTATTTTTGCAAATCTTATGAATAGAATTCTGGCGATCGATTATGGTAAAAAGCGCACTGGTATTGCGGTTACAGATCCTATGCAAATCATTGCATCTGGACTTACTACGGTAAACACCTATGAGCTCCATACGTTCCTAGAAAACTATTTAAAGACAGAGAAGGTAGAAACCATCGTGATAGGTGAACCTAAACAGATGGATTATACAGACAGTGAGTTGGGTGGCGTTATTACCGCTTTCGCGAAAGCATTACAAGAAAAATATCCTGCCATAACTATAGAAAGAGTGGATGAACGATTCACTTCTAAGATGGCTTTTCAAACCATGATAGATAGCGGATTGAGTAAGTCAAAACGTAGAAATAAAGCACTAGTGGACGAGATCGCTGCTACAATTATTTTACAAACGTATATGGACAGAAAAAGTCCGTTTTAGTAAGAATTAAAAATTAGACATTAAAAATTAATCATTTAAAAACATGATTTACCCTATAGTCGCTTATGGCGATCCAGTATTAAGAAAAGTTGCAAAGGACATCACTCCAGATTATCCTAACCTGGATAAAGTGCTAGAAAACATGTGGGAAACCATGTATGGAGCAAGTGGAGTAGGACTTGCAGCACCACAAATAGGTATGCCTATTCGTATATTTTTAGTAGACACATCACCATTTGCAGACGATCCAGATTATACAGAGGAAGAGCAAAAACAACTTAGTACTTTTAAAAAAGCATTTATTAATGCTCATATTATAGAGGAAAATGGAGAAGAATGGTCTTTTAATGAAGGCTGTTTGAGTATTCCTAATGTGCGAGAAGACGTTTTCAGACCTGAAGAGGTGACGATTAGATATTGTGACGAGAACTTTAAAGAAGTCACAGAAACATACTCAGGACTCATGGCACGTGTGATCCAGCATGAATATGATCATATTGAGGGAATTTTATTTACTGATAAAATATCTAGCCTGAAAAAACGATTAATAAAAGGAAAGCTTACTAATATTTCCAAAGGAAAAACAAGTGTAGATTATCGCATGCGTTTTCCAGATGTGAAAGGAAGAAAATAATCATTAATTTAAGGTTGAGGTTTAATATATTTGCCATCCTCAGAAAAAGAGTACTATGAGTTTAGAAAACATTTTATCAGTGACAGGAAAACCAGGTTTATATCAATTAAAGACTAAAACTCGTAGTGGTTTTGTAGTGGAGTCTTTATTAGATAAAAAAACCTCTATTATAGGTATTAATCATAATGTGAGTGTTCTTAAAGATATCTCTATTTATACTTATGAAACTGAGGTGCCACTTAAAGAAGTATTTCAAAAAATAGCCGAAAAAGAAAACCAAGGTCCAGCAATTAATCATAAGGTCAGCAAGAATGAATTGCAATCTTATTTTAGTGATGTTCTACCAGGTTATGATGAGGAACGAGTTTATGCTAGTGACATCAAGAAGGTAGTACAATGGTATAATTTATTGCAGACTAACGATATGTTGAGCTCCTTCAGTAATGAAGAAGAATAAATGAATAGCTATTGAATATAAAAAAATGCCTTTCTCAACGAGAAAGGCATTTTTTTATGTCTTAAGTGAAATTTATTTCTTGAAAAACGGTATGCGATACATTATACCATAAGTGTAACCTACACCTATTTCTCCAGTATCATAAGTTCTACCAAAACCAGGAACATAAAGGTTGTCAAAGTTGTCTGGTGTTTTTTCAGTGAGCATTCTTTTAACCTGCATGTTTGCTATCATGTAAAGATTAGGAAGTACTTCTACTTTAATACCTAGTTGAATTTCTAGCCATAAAGCGGTTAATCCAGAAAATTCTCTATCAACTATATTTGTAACTACTGGGAAATAAGCATTATCCTGCGCAATATCATAGCGTTGTAATGTCTGTGAAAAATTTGCAGCACCTAAACGTGCTCCAAAATAGATCATGTTATCCATATCTAACCAGTTCTGATAAAGATTGTAATCTATCCCAGCTTTAAAATAAGAACCACTTGTTTTAAAGTCAATACGATCTGAGTTGCGATTGATGTTTTCATTACCTAATTCTCCAGCTATATATAAACGATCTTTAATTCTATAATCACCCAGTAATTGGAATCCATTATATTCTGGATCGATAACGGTACGTATAAGACTTGCTGCATCTATACCTACTCGTAATCCATAAGTGCGTTTATAATTAACACTATCAACAGCAACTGGTTCTGCTTGTTGAGCAAGTGCAATTGTTCCTATTAAAAGGAAAAGTAAATTAATGACGTATTTCAATGTGTATGTCGTTGTTTGATGTTACGTTTTCTGTAAGCACTCTTACATTATTGATCCACTCGTCATTGGTGATTTCTGGCAGCCTTATTGCTCCTAGATTATCATAAGTTACCTTAAAACCACAGGCTCTATTGATATAAGTTTCTGATAGTGAATAATTAAATTCGACTAGATCAGCATTAGTTCCAGTACCATCTGTTTTAATAAACGAGTACGTGGTTGTTACATCATCAGTTCTTAACGGAATTGCTATAGAATCCACGTCTATAAGCAATTGAGCGCCACTACTATTCAATGGTGCAAATTCTGAAGATCCAATGGCTTGTAGTTGTAATTCATCAACCGTTTTACGGTCTTCGGGATCTGCAATGTCCACAAAGGTGATAATTAAACGTGGTGTCACACTTAAGGATGGATCGCATAAGTCATCCTTCTCGCAACTGGAAATTCCAATTATGAGAAGGATGAAAATTGCAATGAGTATAGAATTATATTTCTTCATTAATTAATCCAGTTAGGATGTCGGTAGTTTTTGCATAACTAGGTCTGTGGATATAGTCAGATAATACTATTTCCCCTTTTTTATTAATGATGGTATACGTAGGGAATCCTTCTAAATCTATTTGCTTGAAAATAGGTCTTGATTGCTCATTAGTTAAAAAGTAGTGTTTTCCTGCAATCTGATATTTTGCGATAGATGGAAGGTAATTCTTCTCTTTACTATTATGACATAAATAAACAAACTCTACATCATCTTTAAACTTCTCATGTAATTCAGGAGATGCTTTTTTAAATTCACTTTTACAAGGTCCACACCAGGTTGCCCAATTGTCTATGTAGATTACTTTTCCATTTGCGTTTGCAATAATTTCATCAATAAATTGAGCAGAATCTTCAGACTTGAAAGTTAGTAATTCTGCATCTTCAGGAACCTCTGGATTATCGAGTAGTTTTTTAACTTCATCATACTTAGAAGAAAATGTAGATCCCATCACAGTTCCATCAAACATCTCACTGATTTGCTCTTTGTTATTCTCATAAAAAGAAATGTTATTATCCTCAAATTGATTCATAACTTTACTCTGCATGATTTTCTTTTTCAAATAAGGATTATTTTCTAAAGAGTTCCAACGTTTCATATACGCTTCTTCTCTAGCAAGATCATTGTCTTCAATGGCGTCTCTTTCCCATATGTAACCTATGTAGTTTAAAGTCGTTGTAGGATTGCTGTTATTGATATCATAAAGTTCTTTGTACTCAGGTAAGTTGTTCAATGACTCTAGAAATGTAGAATCTTGAAAAGCGGCAGGTCCTTGAGGATTAAAAAGTGCATATGTTATTTTTTTAGAAGGAATAAAAAACTCTTCTTCAGAGTTGACATAAGCTTTTACTACAGGAAAATCATTTTTTGCAAGGAAATCTGCGTTGTATGACTTGATAGCGCTTAAAGCACTTTCCAGACTCGCTGCATATTCTTGTGGAGATAATGCATCTTTTCCTTCTAGCAACTCCGCAGCCGGATTATTTTTAGTGTATTGTTCCATGGCCTTATTTGCCGCTCCAGCGTTACCACCATAGGTTGTGTTTTTGAAACGAGCATCAGTCATTATGGTAATAGAATCTCCTGGACTAGCAACCAGTTGTGTCCCAAAGTCTCCATATAAAGCAAAACTTCTCGTTTTTTCCAAAGGAATAGTAGTTGAGAAACTTCCGTCTGCATCTACAGCAACTTCAATCTCATCATAATCTGCTTTTAGGTCATTATAGACATAAGCTTTCAATTGTTCTGGAATAGCGATAGAATCTACGGCTGTAATTTTCCCAGATACATAAACTTCTTTTTGAACCGCGTTTTCGGTTTTTTTATCGTCGCAAGCTATAAGTGCAACGATTGCAAGGACTAAGAGTACAATTTTCTTCATGATTAACTTATTTTAATTTTTCTAATAACACCACACTTTCTACGTGATGTGTTTGTGGAAACATATCCACGGGTTGGTATTTAATAATTTGATATACTTCTTTTAATAACGCAAGATCACGTGCTTGTGTTGCACTATTGCAACTTACGTAAACTATACGTGGTGCAGCAAGTGCAAGTAACTGTGCTACTACGTCTTTATGCATTCCGTCACGTGGAGGATCTGTGATAACAACATCTGGTGCTCCATGTTCTGCGATAAAATCTGCTGTAAAAACATCACGCATGTCGCCTGCAAAAAACGTAGTGTTATCGATTCCGTTATGAGCAGCGTTTGCCTTAGCATCTTCAATCGCTACGGGAACAGATTCAATTCCTACGACGTGTTTTGCCTTTTTTGCAACAAACTGAGCGATCGTACCAGTTCCAGTATATAAATCATAAACTAGTTCTTCTCCAGTTAAACCAGCAAAGTCACGAGTGATTTTATATAATTCATGCGCTTGAGCAGAGTTGGTCTGATAAAAAGATTTTGCGTTAATCTTGAATTGCAAACCTTCCATTTCTTCAAAAATATGATCACGTCCATGATAACATATCACGTCTTGATCATAAATCGTGTCGTTTGCTTTTTCATTAATAATGTATTGCAACGACGTGATTTGTGGAAATTCAGATTTTAAATGTTCCAGCAATGCTATACGTGCTTTTTCGTCTTCTTTAAAGAACTGGATTACCACCATATTCTCACCAGTGGACGACATACGCAGCATTAAAGTTCTTAGAATTCCAGATTTTTCTCTAGGGTTAAAATATTCTATGTTTTCCGCTTCCGCGAAAGCGTGAACACTCAATCTAATTTGCTCACCAATGGCAGGATGTAAATGACATTCATCCAGGTGTAATATCTTATCCCACATTCCAGGAATGTGAAAACCAAGTGCTTTTTTATCTTCAATTTGTACATCACTTTGAATCTCCTCAAGAGTCAACCAGCGACTTGCAGAAAAGCTGAACTCCATTTTATTACGGTAATAAAACTGCTCTGCAGATCCTGCGATAGGAGTGACCTCAGGTAATTCTAGATGACCTATTCTGGTGAGGTTTTCAACCACTTCTTTTTGCTTAAAATACAGCTGACTTTCATAGCCCATGTGTTGCCATTTACAGCCACCACAAGTGCCAAAGTGTTTACATAAAGGCTCTGTACGCCTGTCTGATAATTTATGAAAAACGGTCGCTTCACCTTCATAAAAAGATTTTCTCTTCTTGAAAGTTTTAATATCTACGACATCTCCAGGCACTGCATTTTTAAGAAAAATGACAGCTCCATCTTCAGTTTTTGCAACACTTTTTCCTTTTGCTCCAGCATCTACTACTGGTACGTTTTCAAAAGTTTTGTGGGCACGATTTCTTCTTTTTGACATAAGTATCAAAATTAATCTAATTATGCCTTTTTAGAGAATCTTTGAGCTGTTAAGTTGTGCCTCTTTCAGTTAACATTATAAAATTCTTAAAGCTTATAATTTTAATGCTGTAATCTTAATGATTAAATTGCGGCAAAAGATAAAAACTCATCTTATGAAAGTAGAAACTGAAAGCAAAGCACAACATTATATAGATCTAGAAGATAAACACGGAGCTCATAACTATCATCCACTGCCAGTGGTGCTAGAAAAAGGAGATGGCGTTTATGTATGGGATGTAGATGGTAAAAGGTACTTTGATTTTTTAAGTGCATACTCTGCAGTTAATCAAGGACACTGTCATCCAGCGATTGTAAATGCAATGAATGAGCAGGCACAAACGCTTACATTAACATCACGTGCATTTCATAATGATAAGTTAGGCGTTTATGAGAAGTATATGACAGAATATTTTGGGTTTGATAAAGTCTTACCTATGAATACTGGTGCTGAGGCTGTTGAAACGGCTATCAAGTTAGCACGTAAATGGGCTTATGAAAAGAAAGGCGTGGCTGAGCACGAAGCCAAAATTATAGTGGCAGAGAATAATTTCCACGGTCGCACCACAACTATTATTTCGTTTTCAAATGATGAAGGCGCTCGCAAGAACTTCGGACCATATACTCCTGGTTTTATAAAAATCCCTTACGATGACACCGCAGCTTTAGAAGAAGCATTGCAGCAAGATAACATCGCAGGATTCTTAGTAGAACCTATTCAAGGTGAAGCTGGTGTTTACACGCCAGATGATGAATACATGAGAAAATCACAGGAGCTTTGTAAAAAATACAATGCACTTTTCATAGCAGATGAGATTCAGACAGGAATCGCTCGTACAGGTGCATTACTTGCTGTATGTGGTAAATGTGATTGTGCTGGTCACTGTGAAAAGCAAGCTGCCACTTATGCGCAGCCTGATGTGTTGATATTAGGTAAAGCATTATCTGGTGGAGCTTATCCAGTAAGTGCTGTTCTTGCAAATGATGATATCATGAATGTCATTAAACCAGGACAGCACGGTAGTACTTTTGGTGGGAATCCTGTTGCAGCAGCAGTAGGAATGGCAGCATTAAATGTGGTGAAAGATGAAAAGCTCGCACAGAACGCTCGTGACCTAGGAAATCACTTTAGAAATCGCATTAATGAGTATATTAAAACTACAGACATCGTAACACTAGTTCGTGGTCGCGGTTTATTAAATGCGATTGTTATTAATGATACCGAAGAAGGTGATACGGCATGGAACATTTGTTTGAAATTACGTGATAATGGATTGCTTGCAAAGCCTACTCATGGAAACATCATACGTTTTGCGCCACCACTTGTAATGACTCGTGAGCAACTTGATGATTGTATTGATATTATTATAAAGACACTCAAAAATTTTGAGTAATAAGTATTTATTTACCTAAGAATTATTTAGGATCTAAAAGGTTAAAAAAAAAGGCTCGCAACGCGAGCCTTTTTTGTGAGTATATCATTGGATGATTATCTACAACCAGCTTCTTCTGCTGCTTTGTAAATTTGATCCATAGACTCTGCAGGAACATTAGGGTTTCCTTCAAATAATCCTATGTACCAGTCAAAGAAAGCACATGGATTAACAAGTGACCATATTACAAACGCTAGACCTATAAATGAAATTAGTAAGGAAATAATACTAACTGTTTTAGCAGTTTTCATTGCTTTACCATTGCTGTATAAATCTGGGTTTTCGTCATATTTTTTAAGCTCTTTTGTAGCGATTACAATTGCTATAATTGCGGCTACGGTTCCTAGTCCATATACACAACAACATAATATTCCTACTATTGATAATATGTAAACTGCGGTGGTGTTTAATTTTTGCATGAAAAAATAATTTTATGATTGATAAAGTAAAAATAATAAAAAAGGGAACGCAATGCGCTCCCTTTTTAGGTATTACTTAGAAGTTAGACTACCATGGTAATTCTATTCCCATTTCTTCTAGTTGTTCTCTTTGCTCTAATTCTTGTTGAGCTCTTTCTTCTTCGGTCGTTGTTGCATAAGTATAAAGTGTATATGCAGCAACTAAGGCAGCAAGGATAGTTACTACTAGAGAAACTGTTTTAGCAGTTTTCATAGCAGGTCCATTAGAATATCCATCTGGGTTTGCTTCATATTCTTTTACTCCTTTGTTAGCTAGGTAAAAACCTATTGCAGCTGGAATAACTCCTATTCCTGAGCAGCAACAAAGTACAAAACCTACTACAGATAGGATGTAAACTAAAGTTGTGTTTAATTTTTGCATAATGATTGATTGGTTGGTTAAATTAATTTGATTATAAAATTAGTAACAACGGTTCCTAGTGTGAGGACAGCAAGCACAAGCTTGATAGTTTCTCCATGTTTTATTTTAAAGAACCAGTCAAATGTAAGAAAAACTAAAAGAAATATGAGTGGATAAATTCCAGGATACATAAAGAATGCCTCACTGAATTCTCCTTTTAGCAAAAAAGCAATAGATCGCTGGATACCACATCCAGGACAATCTGCACCAGTTAACTTTTTACTCATGCACGGCAGCATCCAGCTGTCATCGGCACTTAGTGAAATCATACTAGTTGTTAATGCTCACCTTTACAGCAACTTCTTGCTGGTTTGAAGTAAGAACTCTTACGATGTAAATACCAGAGCTTATGTTCCCAGTTTCAAAAGTATAAGCACTGTTAGAAGTACCTTCTTTACTAGCGATAACTTGTTTTCCTGCAAGATCATACAAAGTAATATCACTTACTTCAAGACCATTAGGATTGTGAACCGTTAATAGTTGACGGTTGTTATTTTGAACAATGTCAAATTGATCATCGGTACTTACAGAATCGTTAGATAGAGTAGTAGGATTTTCAAATACAATTTCAAAACGATCATCTATTTGACCAGCATTTAAGATAGTTGTAAAAGAACCATTTTTTACGTCGTGATACGTGTTATTATATTTATCATGGATTAGAACATTTTGTGTGTCAAAATTTTCAAATCCGCCTACATGGAATTCCAATGTGGTGTTGTTTGCTGCAATATCTACACCTAAATCTACTGTTTTAGTAACCGCAAATGGTATTGTTTTAATTACATATTCATTACCAAACTGAGGCATATATACATCAGTGTCTTGTCTGTTTGCATTTATTTTCCCTTCAAGTCCCCAATCTAAGTTGTCTGTAGAGTCGTCACCAAATGCAAGAAGTAATTGTCTTACATATGTATCATTCACTTTGATGTTTAATTTAAGTTTAGGTCTGATATAAATCGGGTTGCCACTTAAAGGATTGTTATTTCCACTTCCTGGAGCTGCTTTGAAATAAGAATCAGCATCTTCCTTGTAAAAAGCTCTTTGTCTATTTGTAAATAATGCGGTTCCAGAAGTACCCAAGGCAAATGTAGGTTCCGTTACTGAAGGAGTGCTAACATCATCAATAGATTCAGCTCTACTAATCATAAAACCTTGCCCTATTGCTGCATATCTTCTAGATACCGTTGCGCCAGAAGGAGAAACAGGTCCGCTTGCAACGTTTCCACTTGTAATGTTACCTGCACTGTCAAATCTTGTATAAGTAGGATAGGAATACATTCCATTATCTACTCCAGTGTATTTTCCGTTTGCGTCTAATGTAGCGTTAGTTACGCCACCTGGGACATATGTTCCATATCCACCTTCATAATCAGTTAATTGATGAGAGGTCGAATACTGTTCCCAGAATAAAACGGCGTTGTCAATTTCAGAATTTGCAAGTTCATCGCCAGCTGGCGCAGTACGATCATAATTTGCATCTATTAAAAATTGTTTTAAATCCAAAGCACTTGGGTAAGGATTACCTACAAGCGTATTATCATCTGTCTCTACAGTTACAGTAATATTTCCATTATTAGGTCTTCCTCTAAAATCATAACGCTGTCCACCTGTAAATTTGTTAGGTCCAGCTCCAGTAGTTCCTTTCATAGAGAAACCATATCCAGCATCTAGTGAAGTTGTTGCGCCATTAAAAGCAGCCCATCCTGAGTATCCTCCACCATTTCTATAAGAATACAACCATCTTCCTGCAATTCTTAAAGGTTGTACAACACCTGAAGAGGTTTGGTCGTCAGTAATTCCATCTCTTATACTTGTATTAAGAATGGTAGATTGTTGTGAGTTTATTACATAATTAGTTCTCAAATCAGCTTCTACAGCAGTATTATCAAATCCAGTTTCAGTAAAACCAGCTTGAAGCGTAGGGAAATGAATTTGACTATTTAAAAAGCCTTGGTTACCAGTTGCAGTAGGTTCTCCTACCGGTGCAGACCAGTAATTATAATCGTAGTTTGTAGCAGTTCCCTCTTGAAAAACAGAAAGCACTCCAGGTCCTTCATTAGGAGTATCATCACCTTGAATCAATTGAGCTTCACCTCTTAAATAGATCTTCCCGTTAGTAGTTAGGTTGATTTTTCCTTTTGCGTATAGATCTGTTCCCTTAGAATATATAAATCCATCTCCAACATACACCTGAGCAGAAACACTTGCGACAAAAAGAAACGCTATAAAACTTAAAATAAAATTTTTCATATTATTGACTATTATATAGTACATACAAAATAACAGCTTTTAGTGGCTTTTAAGTAAAACTTTGTCGTAAAAATTAATTAACGATACTTATATTAGATGTATGGTAAAAATTACACGATGAATAAAACATTTAAGAAACAATATAACGGAATTGTACTTGCGCTGGGAATCGTATTTTTCTTAGCTTCTTTATATTTTGAAGAATATAAATTGTTTTTCCAAATCATGGGAATCATTTTGCTTATGGCAGCTGCTTATCTTTATAGCCGCAAAAGAATCACTGATGAAAATGATGATGAGCAAGTTTAAAGTAGGAGACCACGTTCTTGTTTTGGACGACGAGTTTGGTGGTGTGGTAGCTTTCGCGAAAGCGGAACAAATAACTATTATCACAGATGACGATATCGAGATCACTTACCATGAGTCAGAACTTATTTTAAACCAAAAATTTAAAGTAGAACACGTTGTTGTGAAGGAGGAAACTAATATTCAAAAAGGTAAAAAGCGACAAGTTTCTCGTAAGAAAGCTAAAGAAATTCCTGCTGTAGAAATAGATTTACACATACATCAACTTGTTAAAAATGAGCGTGGTATGGATTCTTATGATAAGCTGAATGTTCAAATGGATACCGCTCGACATAAACTAGAATGGGCGAAGAGAGAACGCATTCCTAAACTAGTTTTTATTCATGGAGTAGGAGAAGGCGTCCTTAAAAAAGAACTTGAATTTCTATTCAATAGATATGATGATATCACCTATTATGATGCCGATTTCCAAAAATACGGTCGTGGAGCAACAGAGATTTATATCTTACAGAACCCTAAAAGGTAGGTGTCTCAGAAATGATAATGGTCCTTACATAAGTTCCAAAATTATAACTCGCAATTATAATTTCTCTGGAATTACTAACTGCCGTTAAATCTTCAATAGTGATATTTAAAGTGGCTGTATTAGTATAACGGTGAGGTCTATACTCTGTGATAGCTGGACTTGCAGTGGTAGTCGCTTGATCATTTAAATAATTTGCAACAGAACCTATTATATCATTTGCTGGAACAAGGTCACCATTTAAATCTTCTTGAATTGTAAGTATTCCATCTCCATCATCATCATTATCAAGATAATTAGGGATTCCATCACCATCTGTATCCACTACTATGCTTGAATCCGTGCTGTTGAGTTCATCTTCAGTAAATACATTATCACCATCATCATCCATGTCCTTATAGTTAGGGATTCCGTCACCATCTGTATCTAGACTTAAACTTAAATCATTCAAATCTATCCCTTCGTCAAGGGCATCTATTCCATCATTATCATCTTCAATGATAATAGATTCTATAGTGACACTTCCAGCTTCTCCTGTGAAAATTTGAACTGTGGTAGGTGATGAAGGTGGTACATCATTACAGTAATAAGTCGTTCCTGCAGAGCCGTTAAGTTTACGGTATTCAAAATTATTTGTCGTTAATGAAAACGGTCCATAAGTTCCAGACTCTGTGATTATAGGGTTAGTAGTGTTGATGGCAAGTGAGGTGGTTTCATTATCACTATCATCTACAATATAAAAGAGGTAATCTGAAATTACTTCATCCACGGGAATATCACAAGCTTGCACCGCAGCGCCATCAAAATCCAAATCTTCAACAATCAGATCTCCATCATCACAGCCTATTAAAGCGATAGGAATTATAAGGTATAGCAGTTTTTTCATGTTCACAAAAATAGGGATTACTATTTGAGCGTTAAAACGAATTTTTAAGGTCATTTATTTTACTTTTGCGATTATGAGACAAGTTTATTTAGATAGTGCCGCAACAACACAAATGAGAACTGAAGTTATAGAGGAAATGACTCGTGTTATGACTGAGGTTTATGGTAACCCAAGTAGTACTCATAGCTATGGTCGCAGTGCAAAATCACTTATTGAAAATGCTCGCAAAAGCATAGCAGCTCAATTAAATGTAACTGCTGCTGAGATTATTTTTACCGCTGGTGGAACTGAGGCAGATAATCTTGCTATTCATAGCTGTGTGCGCGATTTAAAAGTGGAACGTATCATCACTACTAGAATAGAGCACCACGCGGTTCTTTATATAGTGGATCATTGTAAAGAAAAATATGGTACTCAAGTGGAGTACCTTGATTTACAGGATTGTGGAACTCCTAGTTATGAGCATCTTGAAGATTTATTAAAAGATGAATCTAAGAAGACTCTTGTGAGTCTCATGCACATTAACAATGAAATAGGGAACAAGCTTGATATAGATCGAGTAGGAACCATGTGTAAAAAATACAATACTCTTTTTCATAGTGATTGTGTTCAATCCATAGGTCATTACGAAATGGATTTTTCAAAGTTACCGGTTGATTTTACAGCAGTTAGTGCCCATAAATTTCATGGTCCTAAAGGAGTAGGATTTGCATTTATAAGAAAAGGAACTGGTTTAAAGCCACTCATTTTAGGTGGTTCTCAAGAACGCGGCTATCGTGCGGGAACAGAAAGTGTACATAATATTGTAGGTATGGATAAGTCTTTATCTATGGCTTATGAAAACCTCGTTAAAGAACGCGATTATGTAAAAGGACTGAAAAGTTATTTTAAAGAACAATTACTGGAGAAAATTCCAGGAGTAAAATTTAATGGTAATTGTGGTGATCATGAGAACAGCACGTTTACATTATTAAATGTGTGCCTACCATGCCCAGCAGACAAAGCTGCAATGCTACTATTTACCATGGATTTAAAAGGAATCGCTTGTTCTAAAGGCAGTGCTTGCCAGAGCGGTTCTCAAAAAGGTTCTCATGTATTAACAAACGTATTGCCAGGCGAGGATTTAAATAAGCCTAGTCTTCGTTTCAGCTTTTCTATTTTTAACACAAAAGAAGAACTGGATTACGTAGTGAATGTGTTAGAAGAATATTTAGAGTCTATCAAAGTTGTGGCTTAGTCTTACAACTTAGCAACCAACCTCACATTAAATACACGCGGTGTCAATTCATTAGGTATGGCAAACTGCTGCTGACTAGAAACATCCCGTACCCATATATTTGTAATCGAGTTACTTTCATCAAAGATGTTATAGATTTCTGCACCTATAGTAACTTCTTTAAACTTGCTGAATAATTTGCTCGATTTCTTATCATCTTTAAGAACTAGATTGATTCCTAAATCTGCTCTACGGTAATCTTGTAAACGGAACTGGAAATCATAAGGATCTGCATAGTTAGGTGATCCACCAGGTAATCCTGTGTTATACACTAGATTCAAATACATCTTTAAATGCGGCATGTTAGGAATGTAATCTTGGAACAGTACACCAAATTTCAATCGCTGATCTGTTGGTCTAGCTATGTAGCCACGATCATTCAAATTTTCTTCAGTTTTTAAATACCCTAAGGAGAACCAGCTTTCAGTTCCAGGAACAAACTCTCCATTGATACGCATATCTACTCCATAAGCATAAGCCACAGCATCATTATTTGCGCGGTAACGTATTCTTACATTTTCTAGCGTGTAGCTATTCACATCTGTAAGGTCTTTATAATAAACTTCAGTTGTTAATTTAAAAGGTCGCTTTTTTCCATCACTTGAGATCCAGTTAAAACTCCAGTCATTCCCTACTACGGCATGAATAGATTTTTGAGCTTTTACATTAGGGTTGACCACTCCTTGTTGATCACGTAGTTCTCTATAAAATGGTGGCTGGTAATATAATCCTCCAGACACACGGAATAGCATATCAGTCTTACTCCAGGCTGGTTTAATTGCAAACTGTCCACGTGGAGAAACTACGGTTTGTGTCGTGCTCTGGATTCCAGCGCCACTTACATTCCATGTATGAGAACGTATTCCTGCATTCCAAAATACCTCAGTGTCTTTTATATATCCACGACTGCTATACTGACCAAAAACCTGGTAACGAGTAACCTGTACATCATTATCTGCACTGGTAGCTTCAAACGGAACTAATGGACCTGTGAAAGGTTCATAAGGTTGATCATTTGCAAGATCTGGAAATGGTGGTCTTATATTAAAACCAGCACTGTCTATAACATTATATTCACGTACACGATCTCTTATATCTTCTTTAGAAAACTTAATTCCCCAATCCAGGCGGTCATCATCTTTTTTATCGCTTGGAAATTCTAGTGTTCCACGATGCTCGGCAGTCATGATTAGTGCGTCTAGATCATTACGACCATGCTCCAGTTCAGAACCTATGGCAGTAGTGAAATCAACTGTTCCTAGGTCGCCGCTACCTATGTCTGTATTTGGTCTTCCTAAACCGTAGTTGGCCAGAATATCATAATGTTCTTGCTCTTGAGTGTGATAAATACTAGAGATAAAGCGCAAACTTAAATCTTCAGTCACGTCATAACTAGCTTTTAAAGCTCCAAAATAAGTTTCATACTGATCATCCTCACGACCTTGATAACGTATCACGATGGCTTGTGGATCTTGCAGTGTACCAAAATTTGTTTGTCTAAATCGTGGCTCAAACTCGTAACTATTGATTGCTATGTTTCCTAAAAAGCCCAACTCAAATTTCGGACTTACCTTATAAGTAAGATAGGTTTGTGCATCAAAGAATCTTGGAACAGTTATCGCACCAGTTTCTCTGGAGTTGATGAATAAACTGTTGTCTCTGTAGCGCACACCTAGTATTCCTGTAAACGCTTTCGCGAAAGCGTCTCCTTCAACAAACGCATTCACTCCTAACAAGCTCGCGTCTATTCCAGCGCCAAACGTGGTAGGGCGACGGTAATCAATATCTAATACAGAGCTTAATTTATCTCCATATTTAGATTGAAAACCACCTGCGCTGAATTCCACACTGCGCACCATATCAGAATTCACAAAACTTAATCCTTCCTGCTGACCGCTACGTATTAAAAATGGTCTGTAAACTTCAATTTCATTTATATAAACCAAATTTTCATCAAAGTTTCCACCACGAGCGCGGTATTGCGTGCTCAATTCATTACTACCGCTTACTCCTGGTAATGATTTTAATAAATTCTCCACACCAGGTTGAGCACCAGGAATTTTACGTATGACAGTAGGAGAGATGGTTGTGATTCCTTCCAGATCTTTACGAGTTGTCGTGTTGAGAACAACCGTCGTGATTTGTTCAATACTGGTATTCATCACTGGATTTAATTCATAAACCTCTTGTGGTTCAAGGACTAAATTTTTAATGGTAATATTTTTAAGACCTATTGCGGTAAAAACTATGGTTAACGGTTCGCTTGCTGGAATTTCAAGTTTATAAAATCCAGTATCATTAGAAATGGTTCCTAGAGTTGTTCCAGTGACAGAGATGTTGATATCTGTAAGTGGTTCATTATTCTCATCTAGGATAACTCCTTGAATCGTGGCTTGTTGCGCCACAGCGATAAGGCTTAATAGAAATGCAGCGAGGAAAAGGTAAGTCTTCAAATGTCTTTATTAATTCTTGCGGAAAAACGTAGCTTCAAATGTAGTGCTATTTCCAGCATTGTCAGTTACGATTACTTTAAGTTGGTTTTCACCATCAGTAACGGCTTTATCTGAGAAATCGTGTTTAAGAACGCCAGTTTTATAATCATATTCCATGAGTATAAACTTGCCGTTCACTGTGGCACGATAGCCATCTATACCGCTATCCTTATCTGCAATAGATAATTTGAGTGTTTTATTATTGCTTATCCATTGTTTGTTTTTAAAGTTTACGGCTTTAATGGTAGGCTTTATATCATCTTTGGTAATGGCATAAGTTCCCATATACTTGCTATAAGCGGTCAGTTTATTTCCATTTCTTTTAGTAGAAACATGATATGCTGCGCCCCAATCTGTAATGCGAGCAATGTAATATTTGTCCAGATCATCGCCAGCTTTTGCACTTATGTCATATTCCAGAATAAAGTTTTTGTGTAACG
This sequence comes from Nonlabens sp., assembly GCF_051251825.1. Classification (GTDB taxonomy): domain Bacteria; phylum Bacteroidota; class Bacteroidia; order Flavobacteriales; family Flavobacteriaceae; genus Nonlabens. The sequence goes on from NZ_JBPOGG010000012.1 coordinate 54,589, forward strand.
GTACGATGTCTCTATGAATGGTGATGGTGTCTAGGTGTTCTTTTATTTCCAGCAATTCGTCTTCATAAAGTGCGCCTTTAGGAATAGTCAAATTATAATGCCCTAGTTGACGTGTAAATGTCTCATTACTACTTACAAATTCAAGTCCATCATTATTAGGAGCAATTAACTCCTCAGGACCTTCTTCATTTGTGATATCTACAGTAATCGTACTGGTATTGCCTTTAAAATCTTTAATATCAATTTTATAATTACTCTTTGTTCCAGGATCATATAAAGAAAGCATACCGTCATTAATAGTGTTGCCATAAAGACTCAATGGACTTCCCGGTGGAATAAACAGTTTTGAAATCCTGCTTTTCTTTTCCTTGAAAAATTTATAATCAATCATTTGATTGAGATAACGAGTCTCGCCAAAGGAATAAGTATCAAAATTCACTTCAAAATTTTGAGATCCGTTGAAACTAGTTGTTATTCTAAAAACACCATTTTGATTATTGGCACCATTCTGTCGATCGCTGGTGTTTACACCTATTCCTATGAGTCCGTAAGCATTCAGTTTTTCAGTTTTGAAGTTGCCGTTTTTAAGCGGTATTAATCTCAATAAAGCAGGTTCGTTTTTACCGTTAATGGTTGCGTTTTCATCAAGTGGATAAGCCATTACTTGTTTAACAAGTGGTCTTTTAGTGTCTGGGATTTCTATTCCCATCATCATAGGATTAATAGGTTTTGCAGCGCTATCCCTTATTTCAAAATGCAAGTGCGGTCCACCGCTACCACCACTATTACCGCTATAAGCAACTACTTCACCTTGATCTACACGCAGTTCTAGATCTGTAGGAAAGAGTTGGATTTCATATGATTCTTTTGCATATTGTTTTTTCTTTACATATTCCTCTATGCGTGGCGAGAACTTGCTTAAATGTGCATAAACGCTGGTGTAACCATTAGGATGCGTGATGTAAATTGCTTTTCCATATCCGTAGCGTTCTATTTTAATACGGCTCACATAACCAGCCGCAGTCGCATGAACTGATAAGCCAGTGCGTTGATTTGTTTTAATATCTAGACCACTGTGGAAATGGTTGGTTCTCAATTCTCCAAAGGTTCCAGACAGTTTCAATTCAATATCCAGCGGATTTTGAAAATAGCCTGCAGGAATATTTTTTTGGGTTTGGCTTGCGCTAAAAGAGAACGCGACAAGCAGTAAGGAAAAGAAAATTATTTTTTTATGTAACATAGGCTAAATATAATAGGCTCTAGACAACTTGCAAAGAGAATTCTTCAATGTCTTTCAAACTTTGTTCCAATAATGTTTGATAAGTCTAGCGGTAATCCTAATTTTGTAGGAACAGTATAAAATTTGTTGTAGTGGCTACATTATCTTCTCAGATCGAAAGTATAGAGCTTAAAGTCAAAGCTTTAATTGAAGAAAATGCACGATTGAAAACGCAAAATAGCCAGTTAGAGGCCGCAATGTCGCAACTGGAACTCGATAATAAAGACCATATCGAGACGTTACAAATGAGTGAAGAGAGAAATGTAGCACTCAAAACAGCAAATGCTATGCTAGGTAGTGACGATTATAAAACAAAAACCAAGCTCAAAATTAATGCACTTGTGAGAGAAATCGATCAGTGTATAAATCAACTAGCTTCATAATGGCAGATAAACTCAAAATAAAGATTTCTATTGCAGATCGGGTTTATCCATTAACCATAGATCCTTCTCGTGAAGAAGGTTTGCGTAAAGCAGCAAAAAATATTGAAGTAATGATTAAACAGCTGGAAAGCAGTTATGCTGTAAGAGATAAGCAAGACGTTCTCGCAATGTGTGCTTTACAATTTGCAGCAAAATCTGAACAAATAAATATAGATAGTAGTGAAGATGTAACTAGTGCTCAAGAACAGTTAGAAGTCTTGAATCAGTTATTATCACAGCAATTATCTTAGCCGTTCTTTAAATAAAAACAGTTACTACCTGCACTTGTTTCATTTTTTGGTGAACTCAACACGTATTTCTTTAAAAAAGGTGAGTCGTGGTTGTAAAAGCAAGCCGAACGTATGAGTCGGATCCTTGATCAGCCAGTTAACCTTAAACTTATATTTAAGGAGTTCATACAAAACCCAAACTTGTGCAGGTTTTTTTATATACAACAACCAAATGGAAACACAAACAATTATATATGCCATCGTGGCATTAGTCATAGGACTAGCAATAGGTTATTTAATAGCAAAATCAATAGTTGAAAAGGGAAAAGCCTCTCAACTCATCGCCGATGCTCAGAAAGATGCCAAAGCACTAATCAAAGACGCCGAAGTAGAAGGTGAGAAGATTAAAAATGAAAAGACTTATAAAGCCAAAGAAAAATTTATAGAGCTCAAATCACAGCATGAAAAGGAAATCATGAACCGTGAAAAGAAAATGAGCGATGCAGAGAAACGTACTAGAGATAAAGAATCAAAAGCCTCTAGCGAGCTTGCCAAAGCTAAACAACTGGAGCAAAAGTTAACTAGTAAATTAGAAGATGTAGATTCAAAAAGAGAATCCATTCTTAAAAAACAGGCCGAAGTTGAAAAAATGCACGCTTCTCAAATCAAGCAACTTGAGGTGATTAGTGGAATGTCTGGTGAAGATGCTAAAAAGCAACTGGTAGAATCTCTTAAAGACAGTGCAAAGACTGAGGCAATGAGTATCATCCAGCATACGATTGAAGAAGCTAAGCTTACCGCTACTCAAGAAGCTCGTAAAGTAATTATCAACACCATTCAGCGCATAGGAACTGAAGAAGCTGTAGAAAACTGTGTATCAGTTTTTAACCTTGAGTCTGACGATGTGAAAGGTCGTATTATAGGTCGTGAAGGTCGTAACATTAGAGCTATAGAAGCTGCAACAGGTGTAGAAATTATCGTAGATGACACTCCAGATGCGATTATTCTTTCATGCTTTGACTCTGTACGTAGAGAAGTAGCACGTTTATCCTTACACAAGTTAGTGACTGATGGGCGTATTCACCCAGCACGTATTGAAGAAGTAGTTGCAAAAACTAGAAAACAAATCGATCAAGAAATCGCTGAGGTTGGAAAACGTACCGTAATCGACTTAGGAATTCATGGACTACATCCAGAGTTAATTAAGATGGTAGGAAGAATGAAATACCGTTCTTCTTATGGACAGAATTTATTACAACACAGTAGAGAAGTAGCAAAACTTTGTGGAACTATGGCTGCAGAGCTAGGATTGAATCCTAAACTCGCAAAACGCGCCGGTCTTTTACATGATATAGGTAAAGTTCCAGAAACAGAAGATGAAACTCCTCACGCAATCCTAGGTATGAACCTGGCCGAAAAGCACGGAGAAAAACCAGAAGTTTGTAACGCCATAGGAGCTCACCACGATGAAATCGAAATGACCTCATTACTTTCTCCTATTGTACAAGTATGTGATGCGATAAGCGGTGCACGTCCAGGAGCAAGACGTCAAGTGCTAGATTCTTACATCCAGCGATTGAAAGATCTTGAGGATATCGCATTTGGATTTAATGGTGTGGAAAAAGCTTATGCAATTCAAGCCGGACGTGAACTACGTGTGATTGTTGAAAGCGAAAAAGTAACAGACGAAAAGGCTGCTCAACTATCCTTTGAAATTTCTCAAAAGATCCAAACAGATATGACATATCCAGGACAAGTTAAGGTGACTGTGATAAGAGAAACTAGAGCTGTGAATATTGCAAAATAGGAATAGTGATTATATCAAAATCAAAAAGGCTTGCATCACTGCAAGCCTTTTTTTTATGAAGTAAATTTTAGTCGCCCCTACACGTCTAGAATTTACTCAGTGAGCTCCTGTTGACAGGTTCTCGATTGATAGTAACGCGTAAATTTTATTGAAATAAAATTTACAACTTTTTAATTAATGCGTACTCAAAAAGCAGTTGCTTAATTACTACATTGTAAATGTAAGAGAAAACATCATGTCAAAAAATACCCCATAAAGGGTATTTATGGGGTGTTTTTTTGTCTTTTTAACATTTATTCATCATAAATGTTATCATATCCCTTTTCTGGCACCTCAAAAAACTTACCGGTTACATAACGATAATGTTCATCTAATTGAGCTAGATTTTTCAAATCTTCCTTATCTAATTGTAAACGAGCCGCTTCCAGATTTTCTTTAATACGGCCAAGATTAGTAGATTTAGGAATTACTGCTGTTCCACGTTGAGCAGACCAGTTAATGAGTACTTGTGCAGGTGAAGCGTTATGCTTGCTTGCGATTTTTTGGACAGCATCTTTCTCAAACATATTAGGTTCGTTTTCCTGTTTCATTCCATCAGATCGATCGCCACTTCCTAGAGGAGAATAACCTGTTAAATGAATTCCTTTATTACTACAGTATTCAAATAAATCATTCTGTTGTAGTAATGGATGTAATTCCACTTGATTCATTTCTGGAATTTCATCAGTTTTAGAAATCAGGTCTTCCAGTTTTTGTTTGCTGAAGTTGGATACACCTATATGTTTAGAAAGTCCTTTTTTCTTCAGCTCAGTCATTGCATTCCAGGTCTCGTTAATAGGAGCTTCTTGAGGAGTTAAGTAATCGGCTGGTTTTTCAGGGTTTTTCACATCTGGTTTAAACGCGACAGGCCAGTGAACAAGATATAAATCGAGATAATCGAGTTGTAAATCATTAAGAGTTTGTTTCATAGCAGGTTCTACGTCTTGCGGTAAATGCGCATTGTTCCATAGCTTAGAAGTGATCCACACGTCTTCTCTTTTAATGTCTCCTTTAGAGAATACCTCGTTAAAGGCTTCGCCTATTTCCTTTTCATTTCCATAGATTGCTGCACAATCTATGTGTTTGTATCCAGCTTCTAGCGCGTTAATTACTGCTTCTTTAACTTCGCCTGGTTTTGATTTCCAGGTTCCTAATCCTATAGGGAACAGCTCATCGCCATTTTTAAATTTGAGAGTTTTCATAAGTTCTTATTTTTGTTTAAAGTTAGCTTTCGCGAAAGCGTAATAAAAACAATCTCACCACTTTTACATAACTTTAATAGTATATCACTATGCTCGTGGATGGTGTTTTTCCATCACCTTTGCAAGATGCGCGCGATCCACATGCATATATATCTCAGTGGTAGTAATGCTTTCATGTCCCAGCATCATTTGGATAGAACGTAAATCTGCTCCGTTTTCCAGTAGGTGAGTGGCAAAGGAATGCCTGAAAGTGTGCGGACTTATCTTCTTCTTGATACCAGCTTTTACTTTAAGTTCCTTAATAATATGAAAAATCATAGCGCGTGTTAATCCTGAGCCACGGCGGTTGAGAAACAACGTGTCTTTTGAGTCTGGTTGAATTGGAATGTGAATACGTATCTCTTCACGATATAGATTGATCACCTTTATAGTAAAGTCGCCTATGGGAATGAATCGCTGTTTATCACCTTTACCAGTCACTTTTATAAATCCTTCTTCAAAAAATAAGTCACTTATTTTAAGTGTAGTAAGTTCACTTACTCTTAAACCACAACCGTAGAGCGTTTCAAGAATAGCTCTGTTGCGTTCTCCTTGCGGCGTGGAACGATCTATAGAGTTGATAAGTGCATCAATCTCTGTGGTGCTCAATGTGTCTGGTAGTTTACGACCTATCTTAGGACTTTCCACCAGCTCCAGCGGATTGTCCTTACGGTAGTTCTCTAAAATCAAATAATTAAAAAAAGCTTTTAAACTACTTATAGCTCGTGCCTGTGATCGTGCCGACACGGTTTTGGCCAGTTCATAAATAAACGCTCTTAATGTTGATGTGGATATAATAACAGCACTTTGATCGATATCATGATCTCCTAGCCAATTGATGAATTTGTCAAGGTCTCTTTTATAGGCTTTTAAAGTATTATCGGCTAGACTGCGTTCTAGTCTAGAATACATTAAAAAATCCTTGAGGATGTGTTGCCATTTCATCTTGTAAAAATGGGGAAAAATTAATAAGTTAATAGTTGTCGAAATGATAATTAATTCAAGTGAAATTTAACATATTTTAATATTTTTAGTGAAAATATTAATAATTACTTCACAATTACGCTTATATCTTTGCAGCGAACTAAAAAAATAAACTAAAATTATTATTATGAAAAAAATTGTATTAGGTGTATTAGTTGCAGTATTTGCAGTAAGCGTTTCAGCAGCACAAGAAATTGATTTCGGTGTAAAAGGCGGAGTTAACTTTGCTAAATTGACAGGTGATAATCTAGAAGACGCTGATGGAAGGACAGGTTTCCACGTAGGATTTACTGGTGAGTATATGTTTAATGAGTCTTTCGGGCTACAAAGTGAGGTAGTGTACTCTACTCAAGGATTACAATCTGAAACTTCATTTGGTGGAGTTACTACAGAATCTAAATTGAAATTAGATTATATTAATGTTCCAGTTCTTGCAAAATTCTATTTAGGAGAATCTGGTTTCTCAATTGACGCAGGTCCACAAATTGGTTTCTTAGTTAGTGATAAACTAGAGGTGAATGGTGAAAATGTTGATGATGAATTAAATGCAGAAACTATTGACTTAAGTGCTGGTGGTGGTATTGCATACAAATTTAAGGAAGGTTCATCTCTTGAAGGATTTAATGTAAGTGCTCGTTACATGATTGGATTGAGCAACGTTTATAAAGATAATAGTACATTTGGTGATGATGTTACTAATTCAAATCTTCAATTATCTGTAGGATATAAATTCTAAGAAATTTAGAAAATTTTAGAAAAGCAACTCGCAAGAGTTGCTTTTTTTATGCCTAATAGTTTTTAAGTAATATCTTTAAACCATGAAAATACACATCATTAACGGTCCTAATTTAAATCTATTAGGAAAGCGAGAACCAGAAACTTATGGTTCAATAAGTTTTGAAGATTACTTTAGAGAGTTGCAATTTAATTTTGAAAAGGTGGAATTATCCTATTTTCAATCTAACGTTGAAGGCGAACTTGTTAATGAACTCCATAAAGCCATAGAAAATAATACAAGCGGAATTATTCTCAATGCTGGTGCTTATACACATACTTCCATTGCTATAGGAGATGCGGTTGCTGCAATTGACATTCCAGTAGTTGAAGTTCATATTTCAAATGTGATGGATCGTGAAGAATTTAGACATGTTTCTTATATTTCTAAACACGCTGCAGGAGTGATAAGTGGATTTGGGTTAAAAGGTTATGAGCTTGCTGTAGAGAGTTTTATGCAATAAAAAAAGGCCTCTATTTCTAGAGACCTTTTGAATTATAAATTGAGTTCTACCAGTTATCAGATAGAATGTTGATTCCATCAACAAGCCACCAAACTCCTAATCCACCTAAAGTAAGGATGAAAAGAACATTCCAGTACCATGGGCTACCAAGGTACCATCTGTGAGCTGCAAATCCTCCTAAGAAGAACCATAATGCAGCAGCGATCCACATTTCTTCGTCTAGTGCCGCAGCAGCTGGAGAAGTTAATGTTACTGTAGTTGTAGATTCCTCAACAGAAGTTGTTGTGTTGATAGTTGTAACAACATTACGTTCTACTGGGAAAGAAGCAAAACTTAATGTGCTTACCAGCATGAAGATGCTCATAAGAGCAAGAGTCAATTTAGTTTTCATATTTGAAAATTTAGTTAGTTATATTTACCAAATATAAAATTAATAATGAACAAGTACCTTTTTATTCTTGTATTCTTTTTCTCGCTTTTTTCTATTGCTCAAGATCATGAGTTTTTGGGATTCTTAAAATTACCTGATAGTACCTTTATATCTTACAAAGTTCAATTTGAAGAAAATGACGGGTTAATTAAAGGGTACTCATTCTCAGATATGAATGGGAAGCACGAGACTAAATCTGCTATAGTAGGTCGATATGATGATAAAGAGAATAAATTAGAGTTTAGAGAAGTTTCAACTGTTTATTCTAAATCTGAAATTACAGAATTAGATTTTTGCTATGTCTATTTTACTGGAAAGACTAGAAAGTTGAACGGTAAGGCTGTGATAGAAGGTGAATTCAAGAGTTATTATGATGATTTGGCTTCCTGTATAGATGGGAAATTAGAACTCAATGGTTTTGAAAAAATCCAAAAAAGAACCGAGAAATTTGAACGCCTTTTAAGCAAATCCAAGAAAATTGCTGACAGTACCAAAAAAAAAGTAGATATTAATAAATTCATGAGCCGCTTTGCGGACAATAAACTCAAAGGTGGTGAAAAACTCAATGTAATTTGGAATCAAGAATATCTTAAATTATCCATATGGGATCCTGGAACTGTAGATGGAGATGTTATAAGGATTACCTTAAATGGTAAAGATGTTATATCATCTTATAGTACTATTAGAAAACAAAAAGAAATAGAACTGTACCTCTCTGAGGAAATAAATACAATCACCATTACGGCATTAAATGAAGGAACTGAGGCTCCTAATACCGCAAAAATTAAATTGTCTGATGGGAAAGGTGAGACTATAGATTTACTTTCCAGTCTAGTGGTAGGAGAAAAGGTGACCTTAGTATTTTATAAGAACAAACCTATTATCAAAAAGTAAAGTTCCTATTAAATATTTCATTCTTAGTTAAACTCTCATAATTTCAGTTAATTACATCATAATATAATACGCAGCCTTTTCATGTAACGTTTTGCAGGGAACTAAAAAACTATAACATGAAAAAGAATGTACTCGCAGCTATGCTGCTCGCCATTTCTTGTGCTTTATTCTCATGCGCACAAGAAAAAACATCAAACGAAGATTTATCCTATTTATTCCCAGAGCCCAAGTCTTGGGATTTTGGAGTTCAAGTAAGTAGTGGTGTAGAACAAGTCAATTATCCTAATCGACCGGACAATCATGTTTTTAATGATTCTTATTTTGTAAGCAGATTAAGCTTCTTCACCCAATACAATATTGACGAGAAAAGCGCATTGAGATCAGAAATTGGGGCAGGAGCATTCAACAGATTTGCGCCTACCGTATCATTTCAATACGCTTATCAATTTGCTCCTCGATGGACAGTCTATGCTGGTATAGGACTAGATATAGATTTCAATAATACTTATCTTAATGCGTCACAAGATTCAGGTCAACGAGTCATTAATCCAAGATTTCAATTTGGAGTGAGATATCAAGCGTCTAAAAGAATATTCTTTGATTTACGGTATGAACAGGATATCCTAAATCGAACAAAAAAACAAGATTTAATTAATTCAATGGGAAGATTTAGAACTATTACCCTTGGAGCAGGATTCAAATTTTAAAATTTTTAAGCCTCAATAATTATATCACAAAAAAACTCCAGTTCCTATCAATGGAACTGGAGTTTTATGTTTTAATCGTTATTCAATTAAATTGTGTTATTTTTCTGTAATTTTTAATAAAAGTTTATTTTTATTTCTTGTTAGAAAAAGACCTCAACTATGATACTTTCAAAATTTCAGTTAAAATACATTTTAACAGCGCTTCTATTCAGTGCTTCATTATTTAGTGCTCATGGGCAACAAGAACCTGAAGAATATCTCAGCGCAAATATCGGTTTTGGCTATGCTTATCCTAGAACAGATATTGACATTAGTGCAAGTGGTTTTTATGCAAATGCAGAGTATGCTTATGTTTCTAGTAAATGGTTTAGCTTTAGGCCATATCTAACTTATTTAAATGCTTCATTTGACGAGGAGAACTCAAATCCTAATCTTGTTGCAGCCGGATATGAAATTTCGGCAAACGCACTTTCTCTTGGAGCAAAGTTTAGATTAACAGTGCCTATTCCATATGTTGCACCTTTTATGGAGCTAGGAATAGGGACGTCTTTTGGTAGTTTTAGAAAAAATAATGGTTTTGAAGTTGTAGAGGTAAATGGTCTAAGCTATCATATTCCGGTTTCTATAGGACTTGCCATAGGAAAGCGACATAGAACAGAAATTGCCTTTGATTACTACATCCATTCTAAACCCGAGCAAATCACTGGTGGTGCAGCAATAGGAATTACCATACCGCTAGAATTAATTAAGGGATAATAAAAAATGATGTCGAGGTAAATATTGAACATAAAAAATCCCGAATTCTTAATCAAAGAATTCGGGATTTTTGTTTTTAAGTCAATCGACTATAAATGTATCACCTCACCATAAGCATCGGCAACGGCTTCCATAACCGCTTCACTCATTGTAGGATGTGGATGGATCGCTTTTAAAACTTCGTGACCAGTAGTTTCTAGTTTACGACCTAGAACAGCCTCAGCAATCATGTCAGTCACTCCAGCACCTATCATGTGACAACCTAGCCACTCGCCATACTTAGCGTCAAAGATTACTTTTACAAATCCATCTTTTGCACCACTAGCACTTGCTTTTCCAGATGCAGAGAACGGAAATTTACCTACTTTGATATCATAACCAGCTTCTTTAGCTTGAGCTTCAGTCATACCTACGCTCGCAATTTCTGGAGTAGAGTATGTACAACCTGGTATGTTTCCATAATCAAGTGGCTCCACATGCATGTCTGCTATTTTTTCTACACAAAGAATTCCTTCGGCACTGGCAACGTGCGCTAGTGCTGGACCAGCAGTGATATCACCTATCGCATAATAACCTGGAATGTTAGTCTGGTACCAGTCATTAACTAATACTTTACCACGATCTGTAGAAATTCCTACTTCTTCTAGACCTATTCCAGCGATGTTGGTTTCGATTCCTACGGCACTTAAAACGATATCAGCCTCAAGAACTTCTTCTCCTTTTTTAGTTTTTACCGTTGCTTTCACACCACTTCCTGAAGTATCTACACCAGTCACCTCACTAGAAGTCATGACCTTAATACCTGATTTCTTAAAGCTACGCTCCATTTGTTTAGAAACATCTACATCTTCTACAGGAACGATACGGTCTAGATATTCTACTATAGTAACCTCAGTTCCCATAGAGTTATAGAAATAAGCAAACTCAACACCTATCGCACCAGATCCTACGATGATCATTTTCTTAGGTTGCTTCTCCAGCGTCATCGCTTGACGGTAACCTATTACTTTCTTACCATCTTGTGGTAAACTAGGTAAGCTGCGAGATTTTGCACCAGTTGCTATAATAATATGTGTTCCTTCAACAGTTGAGGTAGAACCATCTTCAGCTTTTACCTCAATTTTCTTTCCTTTTTTAACGGTACCGTAACCCATGATTACGTCTATCTTATTCTTCTTTAATAAGAATTGAACACCTTTACTCATACCGTCAGCAACGTCACGAGAGCGTTTTACAACGGCATTAAAATCTTTATCTACACCAGTAACTTTAAGACCGTAATCTTCGGCATGGTTGAGGTAATTGAATACATCAGCACTTTTTATAAGTGCTTTTGTAGGGATACAACCCCAATTCAAACATACTCCACCTAGAGATTCCTTCTCTACAATCGCAGTTTTCAAACCTAATTGAGACGCGCGTATTGCAGTTACATATCCACCAGGTCCACTACCTAAAACGATTACATCATATTTACTCATATCTGTCAATTTTTAAGAGTCACAAAAATATGGAATAAAGTCCATAGGATTGTAAATTTGCACAACCTTATTCTTATGTATAAATCAATAATTCGTCCATTACTTTTTGCCTTTGATCCAGAGGCAGTTCACCATTTTTCTTTCAAGAGTATTAAATTATTGAGCAAGTTGCCTGGTTTTAGTACGCTTTCGCGAAAGCGTTACAAACAAAATCATCCTTCCTTAAAAAGAGAACTCTTCGGACTCACATTTGAGAATCCTGTGGGAATGGCTGCTGGATTTGATAAAGATGCCAAAGCATTTAAAGAATTTTCAAATCTAGGTTTTGGATTTATAGAAATAGGAACACTCACTCCAAAGCCGCAAGATGGAAATCCTAAGCAACGATTGTTTAGATTAAAGAAAGATCAAGCGATTGTAAATAGAATGGGATTTAATAATGGTGGAGTAGATCTAGCCGTTGAACGATTAAAAAAGAATCCACCGAGGCCTGAGGCTCTCGAAGGCCGCAACAATCATGTACTTATAGGTGGAAACATAGGTAAAAATAAACTCACGCCTAATGATGAGGCTGTAAACGATTACATCATCTGTTTTGAAAAACTGTTTGATCACGTAGATTATTTTACGGTAAATGTAAGTTCGCCTAACACGCCAGGACTACGCGAATTACAAGATAGAAAGCCATTAACACATATACTTCAAACACTTCAAGACCTCAATAATAAAAAGCCTTCAAGAAAACCGATACTTCTTAAGATTGCTCCAGATTTAACCGATGACCAATTAATGGACATCATAGGAATAGTAGAAGATACTAAAATTGATGGAGTCATCTCATCAAACACAACCATCTCTAGAGAAGGATTAAAATCTGAAGAATCTCTAATCAATCAAGCCGGCGGACTGAGCGGTGCGCCACTCACAAAAAGAGCGACTGAAGTCATCTCCTTTTTACATGATAAAAGTAATGGCGCGTTTCCTATTATAGGAGTAGGCGGTATCATGACTGCTCAAGATGCGATTGATAAAATGAATGCCGGTGCGAGTTTAGTGCAATTATATACAGGATTTGTTTACGAAGGTCCAGCGTTGATAAGAGATATCAATAAGGCGATTATCGCTCAAGGATTATGATAGAATCACTGGTCTCCTTTGCATTTGCAACATTGCTTCTTGCTCTAAGTCCAGGACCAGATAACATTTTTGTACTTACACAATCTGTTGCTCGTGGTGCTCGATATGGAATCGCTATCGCCAGCGGATTGATTACTGGTTGTATAGTTCACACGTCAGTGGTAGCATTAGGTTTTGCCGTGATTATAAGAGATAATGACTGGTTGCTTTTAACTATTAAAATCGCTGGTGCCATTTACTTGCTATATCTCGCTTACAAGATTTTTAAATCTGATGCGAGAATAGAATTTGGTGACTCGAGAACTTCTTCTCAAAGCTTATGGAAACTCTATAAAATAGGAATCACCATGAATTTGCTCAATCCTAAAGTAACCTTATTCTTTCTAGCTTTATTACCACAGTTTGTTATTGCAAACTCTTATCCAGACTGGATTCAAATCTACATGCTCGGTGGTGTTTTTATGTTCGTTTCTTTATTGACCTTCTACACGATTGCTTTGCTAGCAGGCAAAGCAGCAAGCTTTATTAAATCATCTTCTTGGTTTGCGCCAGTTATGAAATGGATGCAAATTGTTGTTTTTATTGGGATTGCGATCTTCATCTTTTTTAATTAATAATAGAAAACTCACCCTTTAGGCGATGCACTGAGCTTGTCGAAGTGGCTGGGGAAAAGGTTTCGGTTTCTAGTTCCTTAAACTACTCTTGAAATCGTTTTCGTAAACCTTAAATCCACGTTATCTTTACACCTCAATGGAAAAAGTAAAAATCATAGAATGTCCGCGTGATGCTATGCAAGGAATAAAGGAGTTTATCCCTACTGACTTCAAGGTGCAATACATTCAGTCGTTATTGCGATGTGGTTTTGATACGATAGATTTTGGGAGTTTTGTTTCTCCTAAGGCGATTCCGCAAATGGTCGATACCGCTGAGGTTCTTTCTAAACTAGACCTTTCTAAAACCGATTCTAAATTACTTGCCATAGTTGCAAACTTGCGTGGCGCTCAAGCGGCTTGTGAACATCCAGAGATTCAGTATTTAGGTTATCCTTTTTCTATTTCAGAGAATTTTCAAATGCGTAACACGCATAAAACTATTGCTCAAAGTGTTGAGTTGTTACAAGAGATTATCAATCTAGCCGAGGCAAACAATAAAGAACTCGTGGTTTACATTTCTATGGGATTCGGTAATCCTTATGGCGATCCTTGGAATGTAGAAATAGTAGGTGAGTGGACTGAGAAGCTATACAATATGGGCGTAAAAATCCTTTCACTTTCGGACACCGTAGGAACTTCAGATCCTGAAACAATCACTTATTTATTTTCTAACCTTATTCCTAAATATCCAGAGATAGAATTTGGTGCTCATTTACATACTACGCCTACTAAATGGCACGAGAAAGTAGACGCAGCTTATAAAGCTGGATGTCGTCGTTTTGATGGAGCAATTCAAGGTTTTGGTGGTTGCCCTATGGCTAAAGATGAACTTACAGGAAACATGCCTACTGAGAAAATGGTGAGCTATTTTGGAGCCGCAAAAGTAGATTCAAATGTAAACGCCATGCCTTTTGAAAGTAGTTACAATGAGGCGACTAAGATTTTTAGTAAGTATCATTAAGAGTTAATAAAGTCGCATTTCGAGAACCTCAATGCTCAATGTGATTGATTTTGCGAGGTCTGAGGTACTCGAAGACCGGTTTAAGTATTCGAGCTATGATTCTTTTTAAATTTAACACAAATAAATAATTGATTGAATCCAGAAAATTTAATTTTCCTCATTCCTCATTCCTCATTCCTCATTCCTCATTCCTCATTCCTCATTCCTCATTCCTCATTCCTCATTCCTCA
>NZ_JBPOGG010000013.1:0-66670 GCF_051251825.1 Nonlabens sp.
ATCCACTAATCCACTAATCCACTAATCCACTAATCCACTAATCCACTAATCCACTAATCCACTAATCCACTAATCCACTAATCCATGAACACATACATAATTGACGGAGTTCGTACACCAATAGGAAACTACAAAGGAACCCTATCAACAATACGACCAGATGACCTTGCTGCACATGTTATTAAAACCATAGTGGAAAGAAATCCAAATATCCCGACAGATGCTTATGCCGATGTGATTATGGGTTGTGCCAACCAAGCAGGAGAAGATAATCGTAATGTAGCACGTATGGCTGGATTGCTTGCAGGATTGCCTGTCACTGTACCTGGAGAAACAGTGAATAGATTATGTAGTTCTGGATTGAGTGCTATTGTTCATGCGCATAGAGCGATACAAGCTGGAGATGGAGACGTATTTATATCTGGCGGAGTAGAGAATATGACTCGTGGACCGTTGGTAATTGCAAAACCGAGCAGCGCTTTTGGAACAGATTCAATGATGTATGATTCTAGTTTTGGATGGCGTTTTGTCAACCATAAAATGGCCGAAATGTATGGTGTAGACGGAATGGGAAACACTGCCGAAAATCTTGTAGAAAAATATACAATTTCACGTGAAGATCAAGATGCATTTGCCGCATGGTCCCAACAAAAAGCGGCGGAAGCGCAACAATCAGGAAGACTTGCAAAAGAAATCGTTGCTGTAGAAATACCACAACGTAAAAAAGATCCTATCATCTTTAAAGATGACGAGTTTATAAAACCTACAACGACTAAAGAAGTGCTTGCAAAACTACGTCCAGCTTTTAAAAAAGAAGGTGGATCTGTAACTGCAGGAAATTCAAGTGGTCTAAATGATGGTGCAGCTGCAACCATAATCGCAAGTGAAGATGCAGTAAAAAAATACAACTTAAAACCTATCGCTAGAGTCGTGAGCAGTGCGGTAGTAGGAGTAGAACCTCGTATTATGGGTATAGGTCCAGTAAAAGCGAGTAATAAAGCACTAGAGAAAGCTGGATTAACTATGGCAGATATGGATGTCATCGAATTAAATGAAGCCTTTGCATCACAAGCACTAGCCTGCACCAGAGCTTGGGGACTTAATGATGATGATCCTCGCTTAAATCCTAATGGTGGCTCTATTGCCATAGGTCATCCGCTAGGTGTGACAGGAGCTAGACTTGCTTATAGTGCTGCTTTAGAACTGCAATTGACAGGAAAAAAATATGCATTGATTACTATGTGTGTAGGTGTAGGACAAGGTTATGCAATGGTGATTGAGAATGTATAGTAGGATTTATCACATTTATTAATCTTGATAACCTATTTTTATAATAAATGATTCAAATGATTAGAATAGTGTTTTTTGTAATCCTAGCTTTTATCCATTTAGGAGTGGATGCGCAACAGCCTGTAGACTCTATTAAGTCAAAATATCAACGGTACAATGCGATACCTAATGAAATAGTTCATTTACATTTAAACAAATCTGCTTTTATCAAAGGTGAGGATGTAGGTTTTACAGCTTATGTTTTTGATAGGAAAAATAAAAAACCATCACTTCTTACTAAAAACTTACATTGTCAACTTACAGATGAAAAAGGAAACGTCGTAAAGTCTAAACTAGTACAAGTAAATAACGGCTTTGCTAGCAATACATTCAGATTAGATTCTACAATGAACCTTGGTGTTTATAGAGTAAAGGCGTTTACTAACTTCATGCGTAATTTTGATGATCCGCATTACTTTGAAACTACGATAAAGATTAATGATGAGAACGCTGCAGCTGTTGTAGAAAAAGAAGATGTTGTCTCACAAGTAGATGTTCAGTTCTTACCAGAAAGTGGTCACTTACTATCTGGAGTTAATAATGTATTAGGTGTTATTGCAAAGTCTAAAAACCGTGCTTTTGAAATAACAGATGGAATTATCTTAGAAGATGGATTACCTATTACAGATTTTAAAACTTCTCAATTGGGTATAGGAAGATTAAACTTAATTCCTAAACCAAATGCAAAATATACGGCAAAGTACTCATGGAATGGTGTTGAGCATACAGCGATTCTACCGGCAATCGATAAACTCGGTATTATTGTTAATTTAAGAGCAGCTGGAGATAAAGTAATCGTTGTTTTAAGAGCAAATGATGCATCTGTAGCAAATTTTAAAAACCAAGATTATCATCTTTCAATCCACAATGGTGAGAAAATGCAAGTGATTCCAGTTAAGATTATTAAAAACGAAACCATTCTTGCAGCTCCATTTGATCAATTAGGATATGGAGTAAATGTTTTTACATTATTTGATTCAGATGGTAATCCCATTGCTGAGCGTTCCTTCTTTAATTATAATAAATTACCCTTACTTGAATTAGCTTCTAGTGATATGAAGGTCGTATATGATTCTGTTGAGGTTTCAATGAAAATAAAATCTAATCTCAAAGATATAGATACAGTGAATAATTTTAGTGTCTCAGTTGTTCCATTAACATCCATGGCGATTAATGAAAGAAATAATGTGGCTGTGAGTGCTTTATTACGTCCATTTGTAAAAGGATATATCGATAACCCTTCTTATTATTTCAATGATATTAATCGTGAAACAAAGTATGAGATGGATAATTTAATGCTCACTCAGGCTTGGTCTGGTTATGATTGGGCTCAAATTTTTAATAGAACACCACAATTTAATTACCTTTTTGAATTGGGTATATCGATGAGTCTTAAGACAAATAACTTAAAAGATAAACGCTTTATGCTTTATCCTTTAGAGCTATCAAACACACAATTGATAGACATTGATAATGAAGAAGGAGAAGTACTTCTCACTAACTTATTTCCATTAGAAAATGAGAAAATCGAGCTAAGTGTTATGAATAAAAAAGGCGGCGTGTCTAAGCCTAAAGTAGCTTTAGGTTTTTTGCCTAATAAAACGCCCGTTTTTAAAAAGTATAAGGAAGTAAATGATTTTGATATTCCTAGTATTTATAAAAATAATGATAAACCGTTATTTGATCGTAAAGCTCAAGAACTTAATGAAATATTACTCGTAGTTGATAGAGATGAGGTACGCAGGGATTCTATTAAATCTAGAGCAATGGGAATCATAGATTATTTTACAGACGAGGATAGAGCGCGCACCGTTGATTTTCAAACTTATCTAGCAACTTTAAGTTATGATACTTATGTTGAAGGAGGATTACTCAAAGTAATAACTCGTAGCGCAGCGAGAGGAAATCCGACCTTTGTCATTGACAGTGTCATCTATAATGA
Organism: Nonlabens sp.; assembly: GCF_051251825.1. Lineage (GTDB taxonomy): Bacteria > Bacteroidota > Bacteroidia > Flavobacteriales > Flavobacteriaceae > Nonlabens. The sequence continues at coordinate 3,272 of NZ_JBPOGG010000013.1, forward strand.
CCCAGGTATACTGGCCAGTTTTGAAGTGAATACTATAGACTTTGTAGAAATTGATCGAACAGGTCGTTATAATGGAAGATATTTTGGAGGAGATATTATTAAGATCACAACAGATCCTTCTTTGCGCTTTAAAAGTGCCAGTAATAAAAATACCACAAAGTACGATGTCCCGTTGAAATTTGCTGTTACTCGCTCTTTCTATATTCCAGCATATAACGATTATGAAGATGAGGCGTTTAAGAAATTAGGCGTTATTGCCTGGGAAGGAAATTTACAGTTGGATAAAAATGGTAATCTCTCATTTACCTTTCCGTATCGAGGCATAGAAAATTATAAGGTCATTGTAGAAGGTGCTGACGTTGATGGGCAACTTATTTCTAGCATACTTGATGTTCCAGTGAAAAGGTAAAACTTTGTTTTCGTTAATGTATTAAAATTAAAGATTACAGCAATTTTAATATTAGTTGGATTCAACTAACAGCTGTTAGTCTTTCCACTTGCTTTTTGTATTTTCGTAAGGTCTTTATGTTCTCGCTTTCAATTTGCTTTAGGAAATTGAAGTTTATGCTGAACTTGATTCAGTGCGAAAGCGTAATTACAACAATTTTACAGCAAGAATATGATCTTAGAAAGTTACATAAATGGCCAGTGGATTGCTGGTGAAGAAAAATCCACTCGTAGCATGTACGACGCTATAACTGGCGAGGTAATCGGTCTCACGAGCACGGAAGGATTAAACATCGCAAGCGCATTGCAATACGGTCGTGACCATGGGAAAGTCTTGAGAGACATGACGTTCCAGCAACGTGGTAACATGATTAAAAAACTGGCACTTTACTTAGAAAAACGTAAACGTCAATTTTATGATATCAGTTATAAAACTGGAGCTACTAGAGCAGATTCTTGGGTAGATATAGAAGGTGGTTTTGGGAACTTATTTGCAAACGCGAGTTTGAGAAAACTCTTTCCAGATCAATCCTATGCAGTAGAAGGCGATCCTATTGATTTATCTAAAGGTGGTCGTTTTATGGCGCATCACATACTTGTGCCACGCAAAGGAGTTGCAGTCCATATCAACGCATTTAACTTTCCAGTTTGGGGAATGTTAGAAAAATGTGCCGTGAACTGGATGGCAGGTATGCCAGCAGTAGTGTTGCCAGCACCTCAAACAGCCTTTTTAACAGAAGCCGTAGTACGCGAGATCATTAATTCAGGCATCCTTCCAGAAGGATCTTTACAGCTCTTAAGTGGTTTAACAACCAGCATTTTAGATACGGTAAATTCGCAAGACGTAGTAACTTTTACTGGTAGTGCCGCAACAGGTAGAAAACTAAAAGCACATCCACGATTGCTGGAAGAATCAGTGCCATTTACAATGGAAGCAGATTCTTTAAACTCATCGGTTTTAGGACCAGATGCTGTTCCTGGAACACCAGAATTTGACATCTTTGTAAAAGAAGTACGCAAAGAAATGACTTCTAAATCTGGACAGAAATGTACTGCGATAAGAAGGATTCTTGTTCCAGAAAACTTGATGGAAGACGTGCAAATCGCGCTAGGAAAACAATTGTCTAAAACCGTAATAGGTGATCCGTTATTGAGAGAAACTCGCATGGGTGCACTTATCAACCAAGATCAAAAAATCGCAGTACTTGAGCAAATCAGTAAAATTGCCAATACAGCAAACCTTGTTTACGGAAATCTCGATGCTGTAGAAATATTAGGTGATCGCGCGCAAAAAGGAGCATTTATGTCGCCTATTTTGATGCGGGAAGATCAGCCGTTTAAGAATACTGCCGTTCATGAAGTGGAATGTTTTGGGCCGGTTTCAACTTTGATGCCGTATAAGAATATCGATGAGGCGATTGAGTTGGCTCACATGGGTAAAGGCTCGTTAGTGAGCAGTGTAGTTACTGGTGATGACGCTTTCGCGAAAGCGTACACCATAAACGCTGCATCGTCACATGGAAGAATTTTAACATTGAACAGAGAAAGTGCACCGCAATCCACCGGTCACGGCTCACCATTACCATTACTGGTTCATGGAGGTCCTGGACGCGCCGGCGGCGGCGAGGAAATGGGTGGTTTGCGAGGAATCAAACACTACATGCAACGTTGCGCGGTTCAAGGAAGTCCGACTTCGTTAACCGAAATTACAGGAATTTATCAACCTAATGGTGCTTATAAAAAAGCAGAGAAGCATCCATTCTCTTACCATTATGAGGATATCAAGCCTGGAATGAGTTTGGAAACTCACAAAAGAACATTGACCGATAACGATATCCAGAATTTTGCAAACCTAACTTGGGATCATTTCTATGCACATACAGATATTACAAGTTTGGATGGTAGTATTTTCAAAAAACGCACCGCTCACGGTTATTTCATAATCAGTGCCGCAGCAGGACTTTTTGTCTATCCTAATAAAGGACCAGTAAGTGCTAACTACGGTCTGGAAGACATCCGTTTCTTGAGACCATTATATCATAATGATACGATTTATGTACGTTTAACTTGTAAAGAAAAACGTGAAAGAGACGTAGCTGGTCGTGAGCATCCATCGGGAATTGTAAAATGGTACGTTGAGGTTTTTGATGCAGAACCAGTAGATTATGAAAATGGAAAAACAGATGAAGAATCAGATGCGCTCGTTTGTGTAGCAACGATCTTAACGATGGTGGAAAAGAAACAAGCCGTTTTCCCGACCATTACTGAGGATTATATCAAGTCTGCGCTGTCCAATTTAACCGAGGATTCAAAACCTAATTGGGGAATGATGACGCCACAGCACATGGTAGAACATTTAGAAATGAGTTACCGTATTGCGAGTGGAGAAATTCAAGACTTTGACATCGCAACTCCAGAAGAATATCTAGAAAAAACAGCAGCAACTTTGTGGAACTTTGATAAAATGCCTCAAAACCACAAAATGCCTTTAATGAAAGATGGAGCACTAGAAGACTTAAAACACGCTGACTTAGAAACTGCAAAAGCTCAAATGCTCGAAGCTAGAAAAGAATACCTGGACTACTTTAAAAAGCATCCAAAAGCAACGACTAAAAATGCTGTTTTCGGAGAATTGAGTAAGTATGAATGGACGTTGTTGGAGAGGAAACATGTATATCACCATCTAACTCAGTTTGCATTAATTGACTAATCTAAGCCGCTCTGCAGCGACTTGATTTTTAGAAGGTTAAGCCGTCACAAAGCCAGTTGGTAAGTCAAGCCGTCGCAGGACGGCTTCGCTTCATATTAAATGAGAAGATTATTAAAAATTTATTTTCATAGTGAAAACAATGTACACCTACATCATGGCTCATATTAAAAACAAGCTTTTCTATGTAGGTGTTACTAATGATATCAAGCAACGTACGTTTGATCATAAAAATGCGACTTATAAAACACATACTGGACGATACAATATCAATCAATTAGTTTGGTTTGAGAAACATGTTGAACCACTAGAAGCTATCAAAAGAGAGAAATTGATTAAGAAGTGGAAACGAGAGTATAAAATTAATTTGATAGAAAGGATTAATCCTGAATGGATTGATTTATCTGAAGATTGGGATTTTACAGGGTATATTACGAGTAAAAAGAGATTTGAATAAACATTGAGATAAATAATAACCGAAGCCGTCCTGCGACGGCTTGACAATTAAAAGGTCAAGCCGCTGCAGAGCGCCTTCGATAGGTACAAACCCAAAAGGCATTTAAGATGACAGCACCTTACGTAAAAACAAACACAACAAACCAAATAACAACCATAGAATTCTTCCATCCAGCGCACAACTCGTTGCCAGGTGATATTCTTGCGCAACTAGCTCAAGCGATTACTGATGCTGGAATTGATAATGCTACTAAAGTGATTATCCTAAAATCTGGTGGAGAACGTACTTTTTGTGCAGGAGCTAGTTTTAAAGAATTGATTGCTATTAATGATGAGAAAACTGGCGAGGTTTTCTTCTCTGGTTTTGCAAATGTGATCAACGCGATGCGCAAGTGTCCTAAATTTATTTTAGGTCGCGTACAAGGAAAAACCGTGGGCGGTGGAGTAGGAGTTGCAAGTGCAACAGACTATTGTTTTGCAACAAAATTTGCGAGTATAAAACTTAGCGAACTTAACATAGGAATCGGACCATTTGTAGTTGGACCAGCTGTAGAGCGCAAACTTGGCTTGTCAGGAATGAGTCAAATCGCCATCAACGCAAACGAATTCTACTCACCAGAATGGGCAAAAAACAACGGTCTTTTTGCTGAGGTTTATGAATCCACTGAAGAAATGGACGCAGGGATTCAAGCATTTGCTGAGAATCTGTGCAACTATAATCCAGATGCCATGGCAGAGATGAAAAAAATCTTCTGGTCAGGTTGTGAAAATTGGGATCAATTACTTTTTGAAAGAGCAAAAATCTCAGGGAGATTAGTATTGAGTGAGTTTACGAAGGAGACGCTTAAGCGATTTAAATAATGGCAATTTACAGTTTCAAATCCCATATCCCAGTAATCCACAAATCCAGCTTTGTACATCCACAAGCTACGGTCATCGGTAATGTGATTATAGGTAAGAATTGCTATATAGGACCTAGTGCGGTGATACGAGGCGATTGGGGCGAGATCATACTAGAAGATGGCGTTAATGTGCAAGAGAATTGTACGGTTCATATGTTCCCAGGGAAAAGTATTACACTTAAGGAAGGTGCTCATGTAGGTCATGGAGCGATAATTCACGGTGCAAATCTAGGACGCAATTGCATGATAGGTATGAATAGCGTTATTATGGATGATGCCATCATCGGAGATGAGTGTATTGTAGGAGCTATGGCATTTGTAAAAGCTGAGGCTATTTTTGAACCTCGATCCTTAATCGTAGGTAACCCAGCCAAAAAAATTAAAGAAGTCTCTGATCAAATGGTCGCCTGGAAGACGGCAGGAACAAAATTATACCAACAACTTCCAGCCGACTGTCAGGAAACGATGAAAGAGGTAGAGCCACTCAGAGAAATTCCTGAAAATAGACCAGTACAAGAAGATTTTTATAAGACACTTCAAGAAATGAAGAAGAAATAAAAATTAAATCTTTCCTATATGAATTGTGGCCCGAGAATTTAATTGAAGTCACAATCTTTTTCTTTTACGTAATAATGTCTTTTCGCTCATTTGCGTCTAAGAAATTACCTAGTACTATCGATGAATTACATTAATACGTATTAAATCGGCCTTTTGTGAGCGTTCGTCTATGTTTATATGCTATATTTACTGAATAATTGTAACTCTTATTGTTTTCAAGGTATTGATTATGAGGCATGTTTTTCTGTTAGTAATTTTATTTTCTAGCTCTTTTTTAGTAGCCCAAGTTGGTATTAGTACTTCAACTCCAGAGGCAGCTCTTGACATAACTTCTACTGATTCTGGATTTCTACCACCTAGAGTGAGTTTAACTGGGAAGACTGATGTTACAACCATTTCTAATCCAACTGGAGCAGCACTAGTTAATGGAACTTTAGTATATAATACAGTAACTGCGGGAACAGGCTTTAATATTGTCTATCCGGGATACTATTACTGGAATGGAACCTTATGGGCAGAACTCATAACTACACAAAATACAGACACATATAATATACCGCGCTCAGCATATTTTAGACTCGATTCTGATTTGCCTCATTTTTTAAATACCACACCTGCAGGAACTACGCAATCAATTCCCATGACAGAGATTTTTAATGGATGTGGAACGTCAGATGGTGTGACGGCAAATGTGGCTATCAATTCAGCTGGTACACAACTGACATTTGCTCCAGGTGTTTATAGAATTGAATTTACATATGAGGCGACTCATAATAATGGTGTTTCATGCACGCTTTCTAGTTATTTTGTAGATTTCCCTGTTAATAATGTTTTTGCCTCACCCAACCATGCAAGAATCCATAGTACAGCTCCACATCTTTGGGGTGGGAATAGTTATCATGGAGGAACAATTTCTATAATCACACGAATTACCGCCAGCTATGCATGGGATATAGGGATAGGTAGAGGAGCAAGCGGTAATTGTTCGGGACCAGGTAATACTATGCGAGAACTTTCTACATTTATTTCGGTAGAACGATTAAGTGATTAGTCTTTTATTTATCTCGCTTTCGCGAAAGCGGAATTATCATGTCATTTTTACCACTAACAAGCGTTAGTTTCTTATTTTTATACCATGGCAAAGACTATGGATTTCATACTCCCAAAAATGGGAGAATCAATTACTGAAGGAACAATACTCAACTGGCTCGTTCAAGAAGGAGAAGCCTTTGAAGAAGGAGATATTCTCGTAGAGGTAGGAACTGACAAAGTCGATAACGAAGTTCCCGCTCCAGCAGCTGGAATAATGTCTAAACATTTATGTTCTAATGGTGACGTTGTTGAAATAGGTAGCGTTCTAGCACATTTTGAAAAGTCTGTTGGTTCTTCTAATAGTACGTCTAGCTCTAATACTATAGATTCCAAAAAGTCTAGCGAAAAGAAAAAGCAGATTCCGGATCACACTTCGACACAGCTCAGTGGAACAGTGCGGAATGACAATAAATTAAAAATTTCAAGTTCAAATTCAAATTCAATTTCGAGTTCGTTCGTAAATCAAGATCTTTTCGTTAGTCCATTAATCGATTCTATAGCACGTAAACATCATATTTCCTATGAAGAATTAGCGCGCATACCAGCAACAGGAATTGAAGGTAGATTGCGCAAGAGTGATGTCGTTAATTATATCAATGAAGGCAGACCGTTTCAATTTGCTCAAGCAGTATCAAATGAACCAGACCCTACAGCTTACCGCATTCCACAATTAAAGCTGGATAAAGGAACAGGTAAAATCATAGAAATGGATCGCATGCGTTCTATGATTGCAGACCATATGGTGTATTCTAAACATACTAGTCCGCATGTCACGGCTTATGTGGAGGCAGATCTTACTGATTTAGTAAACTGGCGAAATAAGAACAAAGCTCATTTTCAAGAAAAACACGGCGAGCGATTAACGTTCACACCATTATTTGTAGATGCTGTAGCAAGAGCAATCAAAGAATATCCTAATATTAACGCTAGTGTAGATGGGAAGAATATCATTGTAAAGGAAAATATCAATGTAGGAATGGCAACAGCATTACAATCTGGAAATTTAATTGTTCCTGTAGTAAAAAATGCTGATCAAAAATCCCTACAAGAAATAGCAGCTGATGTAAATCGCATGGCAAATCTGGCTCGTGAAAACAAATTAGGAGGAGACGATATCAAAGGTGGAACTTTTACTATTTCAAATGTAGGAACTTTTGGTTCACTCATGGGAACACCTATCATTAATCAACCAGAAGTAGCGATTCTAGCAACAGGAATTATCAAAAAACGAGCTGAGGTGATGACACGTGATGGCGTAGATTCGATAGAAATACGTAGTATGATGATGTTGAGTTTATCCTTTGATCATAGAGTGGTTGATGGGTTTTTAGGTGGAAGCTTTTTAAAGCAAGTGGCTTTGAATTTAGAAGTTGCACCAGATAGTGATTTTTAAAAAGTTGAATTTCCGCGCTCGACGCGGAAACTACTAGTTTTAACGCATGGCTGGATATGAGCACAAGTATTACGTCTATTTACTTTCTAATAAGAAAGATGGCGTATTATATCTATGAATGACAGATGATATAAAGCATAGAGCAGGACAGCATGAAGAAGAAAAGTATAAAAAGGCATTCTCAAAACGTTACCAAACTAAAAAGCTGGTCTATTTTGAAGAATATCAATGGGTTCAAGATGCCCAAGCGCGAGAGAAGAAGCTGAAGAAGTGGAAGCGGCAATGGAAAATAGACCTTATTGAAAAAGATAATCCAGAATGGCTAGATCTGGCCGAAAGTTGGTGGGATGAGGAGAATTATTGATTCCGCATCAAGTGCGGAAAGTCAGCCGCATTGCGTGTGGAAATCTAATAAAATTAGACTTGGAACATAGGTTTTCAAGTATATTGAGAAGGTATAATCAGATTCCGCATCAAGTGCGGAAATTCAAGCATATTAAAAGCTTAGTAATTATGAGCAATAATCAAACAGATTCCCACTTTCGTGGGAAATTGGAACAAGCATATAGAAACCTAACTACTGCCAAAGCTATGGCAGAACTCTACGAGGAGAACTTTAAAACGGTTTCTAAATACGTGCACGCGACCAGTCGTGGTCATGAGGTGATTCAAACCGCACTAGGAATGCAGTTATTACCGCAAGATTATGCATTTCCATATTACCGTGATGATGCGATGTTACTGTCCATAGGGATGAAACCTTATGATTTAATGTTGCAATTACTCGCCAAAAAAGACGATCCATTTTCTGGTGGACGCACCTATTACTCTCATCCATCATTAAATGATATTGATAAGCCTAAAATCCCGCATCAGTCCAGTGCTACTGGAATGCAGGCAATTCCAGCTACTGGTGTGGCTCTTGGCTTCCATTACCGTGAGAGTTTAACTCAAGAGCAACGTGATGCGATTGATTCAAATTCGAGTTCGAGTTCAAGTTCAGATTCTATCGTAGTATGTAGTTTAGGTGACGCATCTGTCACAGAAGGAGAAATTGCCGAAGCCATGCAAATGGCGGCTTTAAAGCAATTGCCTATTCTTTATCTAGTGCAAGATAATGGCTGGGATATCAGTGCAAATGCTGCTGAGACTCGTGCCCAAAACGCTGCCGAATATGCAGCTGGTTTTCATGGAATCGAAGCTATTTCTATAGATGGGACAGATTTTGAAGAAAGTTACAACACCTTAAATGAGGTGATTGAAAAGATAAGAACTGAACGCAGACCATTTTTGGTTCATGCTACGGTTCCATTATTAAACCACCATACGAGTGGTGTGCGTATGGAGTTTTACCGCGATGATTTGGAAGAGGCGAGAAGCCGTGATCCGTATCCACGTATGAGACAGTTGCTTCTCGATAATGGATTTAGTGAGCAGGATGTGGATGGGTATGACGCTTTCGCGAAAGCGGAAACCAAAAAAGCCCTTGAACTCGCATTACAACAACCAAATCCAGAACCAGCCGATTTATTCACACACGATTTTGCACCAACGCCTATCACAGAAGAAAAAGGAGAGCGATCTCCAGCAGGAGCAGAGAAAGTAGTGATGGTAGATTGTGCGCTGTTTGCGATTGAAGAATTGATGCGTAAACACCCAGAATGCTTGCTGTATGGACAAGATGTAGGTGGAAGATTAGGTGGAGTTTTTAGAGAGGCGGCAACGTTGGCACAAAAATTTGGCGATAATAGAGTATTCAACACGCCAATTCAAGAAGCATTTATAGTAGGTAGTACCGTAGGAATGAGTGCTGCAGGGTTAAAACCGATTGTAGAAGTACAGTTTGCCGACTATATATGGCCTGGATTAAACCAGCTGTTTACAGAGGTTTCTCGTTCTTGTTACCTGAGTAACGGAAAATGGCCAGTTTCAATGGTATTGAGAGTTCCCATAGGAGCTTACGGTTCTGGTGGACCTTATCATTCTAGTTCTATGGAAAGTGTGGTTTCTAACATAAGAGGTCTTAAAATCGCTTATCCATCAAATGGTGCCGACTTAAAAGGCCTTATGAAAGCGGCGTATTATGACCCAAATCCGGTGGTGATTTTTGAACATAAAGGATTGTATTGGTCTAAGGTTAAAGGAACAAAAGGTGCGACCAGTGTAGAACCTAGTGAAGATTATGTATTGCCATTCGGAAAAGCATGGGTATTACAAGAAATCTGGAAAAAAGAAGAAGAAGAAACCTTATCAATTATCACTTACGGAATGGGCGTACACTGGGCAATGAACGCTACAGAGCAGTTAGGTTTACAAGATCGAGTAGAAATAGTGGATTTAAGAACGCTACATCCCCTAGATTATGAGACGGTTTTTGCAAGTGTGAAGAAATGTGGTAAGTGTTTAGTAGTTACTGAAGAACCTAGTGATAATAGTTTCTCTCGTGCCTTGCAAGGTCGCATACAGGAAGAATGTTTTAAATATATAGATGCACCTGTTATGGTGATAGGTTCGGAAAATATGCCGGCTATTCCATTGAATTCAGTTCTTGAGGAAACGATGATTCCTAGCACTGAGAAAGTGAAAGTCAAGATTGAGGAGTTATTGAATTATTAAATGAAAGTTATAAATGTTCAAGAAAATCATCAGTTTTATAGAGTTAAAAACAATTCCATTTGATCTCAGGTCTTTAGGGCTTTTCAGGATATCTTTAGGTTTTGCGGTGCTTTATAATCTGATTTTTTATAGATTTCCGGCAGTAGGTATCTTTTATAATAACGAGTTGATTTCACCAGAAAAATCTGGTAATGATTATTTTGGGCCTAGTTTCCCGTTGTTCAGATTATTTGAGAATAATAACTGGTATTACTTTTTACTTAGTTTAATGACCGTACTCGTTGTGTTATTCATCATAGGATGGAAGACGAAATGGATCACACCAGTACTGTTTTTTATGTTTGCCAGTTTGGTGACTACTAACTCTTACCTGGCTCACGGTGTTGATTTTCTGGAAGAAGTAGCTTTGTTTTGGGCGATGTTTCTTCCGCTAGACCAAGCATTTACTTTGTGCAAGAGCAGGCAAGTGCCTCAAATTATTTTTGGGAAAATAGCTCACTTTGGGTTTCAATTTCAGTTGCTGCTCATTTACTTTTCGGCTTGGATCTTTAAAGATGGTGCTTTATGGCGTAATGGTAAAATACTAGAAATAGTATCTTATGATTTAATACATGCTAGGTCCATTTTACAAGAACTTGGAAGTTATCCTTTGTTATCACAAGTGTTTACTTATGCGGGTTTTTATCTTGAGGTTATCGTTTCTATACTGATATTGATTTCTATATTCCTTAAGAAAACTAGATTATGGACCTTAATATCAATCCTGTTATTACACGCCATCATGGCTGTATTTCTACATGTAGGTACGTTCTTTATAATTGGTTTAGCTTTTGGTCTATTGTTTTTACCTAGTAGTTTCTGGGATAAAATAGTATATAGAAAGAGTAGTGCTGGAATTCAAAATATTTATTCACGTCCTAATCGATCAAAAACGCATGTACTTGCAGGAATATTTATACTAGGTGTTCTTGCTTTTATCTTACAAGGTAATTTGCATCATTGGAGTAAGAATAGTTACTTAACTCCTGTCCTTTCTAAGGTTCCTTTTTATAAATACACCATAGGTTTAAAACTTCCAGATCCTGGGATCTTTACCGGAGTATGGCATCAAGTATGGGCTTTTTTCCCAAATAATCTTTACGATGATCTCGGCGATTTTATTTATGTAGGATATGATAATAATGGAGTCCCGTATGAACTCAGGACCGGAGAAGCGCTTTCATTTAAAGAAGTTGATGGTCAGGTATCAGTGACGCCTTTACCTAGGGCTTCTTATCATGGTGCTGAATTTACTTTTACAGTGTATTTAAAATTTTATCAAGATCGCTTTCCTAAATCAACTCAAGAAGGTATTCTTGAGTTGCAACTTGAAAAGTTTGAAAAAGAACATCCTGAGGTTCAAATCTCTAAAACCGAATTATGGAAACTACAACGTTTCCATAAATTTGAAAACGAAAAATTAGTAATCAAGGATTCACTTTACAGATTACTACCTGAGTGAACTCTGCATAAATAAAGTATAACAATGAAAGTGTTCCTAGAAAGAAAAAATAACGATTACTTACTAGAAGCAAAAGGAGTTTCGGGCAATACAGTGCTGATTGATCATAGCGGTATGGAAGTCGTGCAAGGAGTAAGTCCTATGGAATTATTGCTTATGGGCGTAGGTTCTTGTAGTGCGATAGATATTATTGCGATTCTTAAAAAGCAACGTCAAGAAATTACGAGTTATAAAGTTGAAGTGACAGGTGAGCGTTATGAACTAGATGATTCTAAGCCTTTTAAGTCCATGCATTGTCATGTGTTTCTAGAAGGAAATATCAATTTAGATAAAGCTCAAAAAGCAGCAAATCTCAGTTTTGAGAAATACTGCTCTGTTTCAAAGAGTTTTGATAAGTGTATTAAGGTTAGCTATGAGGTAAGCGTTGATTAATTAACAATTCATTTTTTACTTAATTTTTTCAATAGTGAAAAAGTTGCTTCCAGCTTCAGGTCGCATGGTAATAGTTCCATTATTGGCAGCTTGTTCGACGTGAACAAAAATTTCATCGCCAGCTTGAATTTCTATGATTTCTGTGATGTTTATGCTGGAAGTATTAGATCCGTTTCGATTTCTTATAAAATTATTTGCTGTAGGTGAACCAGGATGCACAATGGATCCCGAACGATTAATTCTTAACTCGGCGTCTAACTGTAAGTCTACAACGGTAGTGGTAGGGTCAATAATTATAGCCATAGCTACAAAGACTCTATAGCGTCCTTCTTCATTAACGGTTAATCGAGTTTGCGATGGACCTTCTATAGTTGTAAATAGGGAAGAATCATCATTCCACTCATTGAATTCAAATAATTCTAACTCAGTTCCAGCAGTAGTGTTGAGGTTTTTATTTCTATTTGCGGCATTTCCAAATCTTGCTGAGCGATCCTCAGCAAATTGTGGTTTCCATCTACTGCCATTCCATACATATGTACCAACTCGTACATCATTCCTGTAGCCTGCAGGAGTGAGGTTTTCGACAGTATTATATACCATAGTACCTCTGCTTGGAGAAGACGGTAATGGAGCAAAACTCGTAGCGCTTGTTAAGCGTACTCGGTTCATAAGGAATCCTTTATCATTGTGAGAAAGTGCTAAAGACGCGTATTCTGGGTTTGAGTTAGCTCCTATTTCAACATTTTCTTTAGTAGGATGTGCGCTAATAATAACGCCACTATCACCACGAACTTGAAAATTCATTTCAGGATCACCATCTGGATTAATAGTCACTTGTCTAGATGTCCCAAATTCTTTTAAAGTAAAAAAATCATAACCGTTACTGGTAAGTGTAAGGTCAGTATTATTTGATGCTAGGTACATACCCGATCTAGTATTTTCTAAAAATGAAAAAGAAGGTGACGTTTCAGTACCATTAGAAATACTTCTTAAAGTACCATTAGTTTCAAATCTAAAACGATCATTATTATTCGTTTTAACAATAACTGGAAAGGAGTTGTTACTTCCTATTCTAGAAGCGCTAGTAATTGTATTACCACTCGTGCTCCAAAAGCTTGTGGTTAGGTCCACAAAATCAGTAACGCCAGCTGCGCTCATAGCAAGAACTTCACCTACAGCACCTGAGGTAGCTGGCATGAGATAACGCTCTGATGACGTTGTTGTATTACCTAGCGACATTCTACCTATAAAATAACCTGCATAACTATTTAAATTACGAACATCATTGTATATTCCATAGTTCACACCAGCTGCTGTTGAAGATATTACCGTGTAAACACCATATTTACGTTGAACTGATGAACTCGTTCCTATAGTATTATACAGGCCATAAAATCTGCCTGTAGCCGAACTAGGAAATGAGTTATAGGTACCATAAGTGTTCCCTGTACTATTACTAAATGTATTATAAGTACCATACCTAACACCTGTACCATCAGAAAATCTGTTATATGCGCCGTAAGAGGTATTTGATCCAGTTTGTTGAAAATAACTGTAATTACCATAAAGCGTTCCTTCAACACTATTGTAAAATCTGGAATAGGTTCCATATTTACTTTGTGAACCTAAGCCTCTAATGCTATTGTATAATCCATAAAAAGTTCCAGCACTGCTAGAAGGGAAACTGTTACGAAATCCAATTTTATCATCAACTCCGCTGTTTAAAAATGTATTACTTACACCTGTAATATCTTTATTACCATCAATATCAAATTGCTGATAAGTTCCAGTAGTTGTATGTTCTGTAGGAGAAACGCTAGTAACACTAGTGTAATTTCCATATACATTATTTATAGCTGCGTCAATATCTAAAATATTAAAAAATCCTCCACCGCTATTTCCATCTAATCGATTGGTGAATCTTGCAGTATACACATTAGTTCCAGTAGATCTATCTTGAATAACATTCAATCCATAAGTTAAATTCTCGTCTGTATTAGTGACCTGTAATTTTCCATTTGTAGTGGCTGCACTTGAACCTATAAGTGTTTGTCCCATATGGTACATGGCGTCATTTGTGTCATTAGGTGGAGTGGTTGTTCCTACTTCATAGAAATCTGCATCTGGAGTGTCAGTATTTATAGGCTGCCAAATGGTTCCATTATAATAATAGAAACCAGTACCAGCACCATTTACCGTCGCTGCATTAGTATTATAAATAAGTAAACCAGTGGCAGCGGTATTAGTCCCGTCTAATTGTGTTACGTTCACATTTGTTAGCGAAACTCGAGGAATTAAAACACCAGAATCTGTACTTTGTATATCTAACATACTACTAGCGTCTGGAGTATCTGTGTTAATACCTACTTGAGCGCTTGCAATTACTCCTATAACTAGGAATAAAAAGAGAGTAAATTTTTTCATAATCATAAATATGCTCAAAATTAAGAATTTAGGTTAAAAAATGCATTTAATTCGATTTTATTATACTTTAATCCGATTTAAATAATATTTACACGCTGAACAGCACTTATTTGTTAAATTTCATCCCTTATTAAAGAAAGTTCTACTAATAACATTATTCCATAAAAAAGCTCCCATTTCATAGTTTGAAATGGGAGCTTTCTTTATGAATGTTGACATTTACCCTTGCGGTGGATATTGCATCAAGATCTCTTGAACAATTTTTTGAATACGTTCTGTTTTCTTTACAGGATCATTACTACGTATAGGAGCAGTTCCTACACCTTGCCAGATCAATTCCTTTTTCTGAGCATCTATAAAATCTATATGAAGAACACCTTCATTTACAGTATTGACGTTATTTCCAAAACTGCCGCCCCAACCGAAGCCACCCCAACCAAAGCCTGCATTCCAACCCCAATTGTTATAAACGTCTACGCGTTGCTGCGTTTTAGTAAAAATATTAACCATTACATCAGGAGTCTGCGATTTAGTCCATCCACTAGCAAGCATTTGGTCGTCGATAGCTTTAAGGATTCTCTTTTTGTCGAGATCGCTTATGTCTGCTTCGTCAATTCCTTGTTTGAAATATCCGTAGGTTTTGAATTGATTAAAATCAGTTCCTACAGCATAATCTTGTGAAACTCTTACGGTTTGGCATCCTACTAAAAGGATCAATGCTGCGATAAATAAGGTAGCTTTTTTCATAATGGATTTTTTTAATACGCTTTCGCGAAAGCGTAATTACTCTACACTTTCAACAAAAATAATTCAACTTATTTCATTAAATCATCACTTACACTGTGTGGTATAGTGACTTGCAGCTGCGGATTCATTTCCATGGCTCGTTGAATTGCAAAAACAGCATTTTCATTTCTCGCCCAGTTGCGACGAGCAATACCGTTATTTACATCCCAAAATAACATGGATTCTAACTTTTGTTCTGCTTCTATAGTACCATCAATAAGCATACCAAAACCACCATTAATTACCTCGCCCCAACCTACACCACCACCATTGTGAATAGATACCCAAGTTGCTCCACGGAAGCTGTCACCTATCACGTTCTGTATCGCCATATCTGCCGTGAAACGAGAACCGTCATAAATATTTGAAGTTTCACGATATGGTGAATCTGTTCCCGAGACGTCATGATGATCGCGTCCTAGAATTACTGGTCCTATTTCTCCAGCTTTTATCGCTTTATTAAATGCTCTTGCGATTTCAATACGTCCTTGAGCATCGGCATAAAGGATACGGGCTTGAGAACCTACAACGAGTTTATTTTCTTGAGCTCCTTTAATCCACTTGATATTATCCTGCATTTGTTGCTGGATGCGTTCTGGTGCGTCTTGAGATAATTTTTCTAATACGTCAGTCGCAATTTGATCTGTTTTCTTAAGATCCTCTGGATTGTTTGAACCACAAACCCATCTAAATGGACCAAAACCATAGTCAAAACACATAGGTCCCATAATATCCTGAACATAAGATGGATAACGGAATTCCTTTCCGTCGCCAGCAATATCAGCATCGGCACGGCTGGATTCTAGTAGGAAAGCATTTCCATAATCAAAGAAATACGTTCCCTTATCAGTATGTTTATTTATGGCATCTACATGTCTACGTAAAGAGCGTTGCACTTCTTTTTTAAACTCCTCAGGTCGATTGCTCATCATCTCGTTAGATTCTTCAAAAGAAAGATCTACTGGATAATAGCCACCAGCCCATGGATTATGTAAACTAGTCTGATCACTACCTATGGAAACATGAATATTTGCTTCATAAAGTGTTTCCCATACATGTACTATGTTGCCTTCATAAGCGATGGAAACCGTTTCTTTATGTTCTTGAGCACGTCGTACGCGCTCAACTAAATCTGTTGTATTCTTAATCACCACATCTACCCAACCTTGAGAATGTCTAGTGTGAACAGCTTTAGGATTCATCTCTGCACAAATGGTTATACAGCCTGCAATGTTTCCTGCTTTAGGCTGTGCGCCGCTCATTCCACCTAGTCCCGAGGTAACAAATATATTTCCCGTAGGTTCCTTTTTGATTTTTCTAAATGCGTTCAACACAGTAATCGTCGTTCCATGAACTATTCCTTGCGGTCCTATATACATATAAGAACCAGCAGTCATTTGCCCATATTGTGTCACGCCTAGCGCATTAAATTTCTCCCAATCATCAGGTTGTGAGTAGTTAGGAATCATCATTCCGTTAGTGACTACACAACGTGGTGCGCCTTTATGAGAAGGAAATAATCCCATAGGATGACCACTATACATGGCAAGAGTTTGCTCATCGGTCATTTCACTCAGGTATTTCATGGTAAGTAAATACTGTGCCCAGTTTGAGAACACGCCACCATTACCACCATAAGTAATCAATTCATGTGGATGTTGCGCAACAGCATGATCCAGATTGTTTTGAATCATTAACATGATTGCAGCAGCCTGCTTAGATTTATGTGGATAATCCTCAATATTACGCGCCTTTATTTCATAATCGGGCATGAAACGGTACATATAAATACGACCATAATTTTCCAGTTCTTTTTTGAATTCTGGAAGTAAAGTCGCATGATGTTTCGGTTCAAAATAACGTAAGGCATTACGCAGCGCTAGTTCTTCTTCTTCTGGAGAAAGAATTTTTTTGCGTTTAGGAGCGTGATTTACATTAGGATTATAAACGTGAGGTGCTGGTAACGTATCTGGAATTCCTTGTTTTATGCTGTCGCGAAACCTGCCTGCCGGCAGGCAGGACGACTCCTTATGGTTTTTAGCTGTATCAATCATGCTTTTTTTTTAATAGTATCTGACGATTTATCATAACCGTAAGGACAATGGCGGCAACCACTTTTACAGCAATAACCACGTTTCAAGTGATATTGCTCTGTAAAACAGCGGTAACCTTGAGGTGTCAAATAATAGTCGCCTTCTTCTACGGGAATGATTTTTTTCATTGCTATAAAAATACGACAGAGTTTGCGGTCTTTAAAGGAATGACGTGGTAGAAGTATTATTTTTACATCATGTTTATAAAACAAGTCTCCATCTTTAAATGGGTTAATGGTATGGTTATATGGCCGTTCTTATTTGTGCAGAATAAGAACTTTTGCAAGGACGCAACCTTTATGAACCATGAGCGCATTCATGCGAGGCAACAATTAGAAATGCTGTTACTTCTATTTTTCTTGTGGTATGGAATAGAGTATTTAATCCTCAGGTTAAAATACAATCATGATCGCGCATATCGCAACATCGTTTTTGAACGTGAGGCTTATGCGATGGAGTGTGATATGGAATATTTAAAACATCGTAAAATGTGGAATTTTACACGGTTTTACTCAAAAAAGTATAGATTATGAGTCTTTTTGAGGTAAAAAAAGCCATAAATCAGCCATTTCGTAATTATAATGATGGTGCGATTACTGTAGATATGAAGCGAGACGATTTGTTGCATGATCAAGTGTCTGGAAACAAATTGCGTAAACTCAAATACAACATCCTCGAAGCCCAAAACTTAAAACACAAGACCATACTTACTTATGGAGGCGCATATTCTAATCACATTGCTGCAACAGCGGCTGCAGGAAATATTTGCGGTTTTAAAACTATAGGTATAATAAGAGGAGATGAACTAGGATCAAATCTTGAAAAAACTTTAAAAAACAACCAAACTTTAAAAACCGCTCAGGCACTAGGCATGCAGTTCAAATTTGTATCTCGTTCCGCTTACAGAGATAAAAACACGGCTGCTTTCCAAGAAGCTTTAGGAGAAGAATTTGGTTCTTTTTATAACATCCCAGAAGGTGGAACTAATGCGCTTGCAGTTAAAGGAACTGAAGAAATTTTAACTGATACCGATAAAGAATATTACGACTATATATGCGTCGCTGCAGGAACTGGCGGAACTGCTGCCGGAATAATCAATAGTGCCGCACCACATCAGAAAGTTTTGGTCTTCTCAGCTTTAAAAGGAGATTTTATGTTTGACGAGATAGCTCGTTTTACAGATCGTGAAAATTTTATGGTCTTTGATGAGAACAGATTTGGTGGTTATGCAAAATCTAGTGATGGATTGATTAAGTTTATGAATGGACGCTTTCGTACTTCGGCTGAGCTCAGCATAAACTCTAGTGTAACCCCAGAAAATCCTGGAGGAATTCCACTGGAACCTATTTATACAGGAAAAATGATGTACCGATTAGAACATCTTGTTAAGACTGGCGTTATTACTGGAGAAACTCGTATTTTAGCCATTCATACCGGTGGATTGCAAAGTATCGCTGGATACAACGCTTTGCTGGAAAAGAAAGGAAAAATTACCTTAGATTATATCCATGAGATTTAAGTCATTACTATACATCGCTCTTATCGCATTATTTGTAGCTTCTTGTGGCTCAAATAAAAAAGTTGTCACTACTAAAAAGCGTGATAAAAAAACAACTTCTCGAGTTGATAATCGTACTAAGAAACCTCAAGTAACTACAGTTCCTAATGCGGAAAAAGATAAAGTCACTGAAACGGTGAAACCGAGCAGTGGAGATAAAGTTGCCAACTATGTAGCTCAATTTAAAGATGTTGCCATGAAGGAAATGCAGCTCTATAAAATTCCTGCAAGTATAACGCTAGCACAAGGTATTCTAGAAAGTGGATCTGGATTTGGAAGATTATCTGTTGAGGCAAATAACCACTTTGGGATTAAGTGTCACACCGCATGGACTGGTGAGCGCATCTATCACGATGATGATGAAGATCAAGAGTGTTTTAGAAAGTACGTTTCTCCCGATTATTCTTATCGTGATCATTCTTTATTTTTAACGCAACGTAAAAGGTATGCTGGTTTATTTCAACTAGATCAAGACGATTATAAAGCCTGGGCAAAAGGATTGCGCAAAGCAGGATATGCTACAGATAAAAAATATCCACAAAAATTAATAAGCCTTATTGAACGCTATGAGTTGTATCAGTATGACGCTATGGTTTTAGGAAAACCAGTTTCAAAACCTATTGAGAACAGTGAAGTAGAATCCACAACTGAACGTCATATCGTGAAAGCTGGTGATACTTTATATAGCATCTCTAGAAAATATAATATAACAGTAGACCAATTGAAAGCATATAATAATTTAACGTCTACAGATTTAAGTATAGGTCAAGTGCTTATCGTAAAATCCAAAATTTAAAGATTTTTCATGTCATTTAATTATCAACGTAGTAGTGCGCTTTTTAAAGCAGCACAGCAAGTTATACCTGGTGGAGTAAACTCTCCAGTAAGAGCATTTAATGCCGTAGGTGGTTCTCCAGTATTTGTAGATCATGCAAAAGGAGCTTATCTCTATGACGTAGATGGAAATAAAATCATCGATTATATAGCGTCATGGGGACCTATGATTTTAGGTCACGCATTTGAACCAGTCATAGACGCTGTAAAAGCCGCTGCAGACAAAGGCACTTCTTATGGAATGCCTACAAAACTAGAAACTAAAATTGCAGAACTCGCTGTTTCTATGGCGCCTAACGTGGACCAAATACGTATGGTTAATTCTGGAACTGAGGCCTGTATGAGCGCAGTGCGCTTAGCTCGTGGATTTACTGGACGTGATAAAATCATCAAGTTTGCTGGCTGTTATCATGGTCACAGTGATTCATTTTTAATACAAGCTGGAAGTGGTGCGGTAACCTTCGGTAGTCCTAATAGTCCTGGTGTGACTCAAGGAACGGCCAAAGATACTTTACTCGCAGCCTATAATAATCTAGATCAAGTAGCTGAGATTTTTAAACTCAATAAAGGCGAGATCGCATGTGTAATTATAGAGCCTATTGCTGGAAACATGGGTTGTATCGTTCCGCAAGATGGATTTCTAGAAGGAATAAGAAAATTATGTGATGAAAACGGCGCGCTTTTCATATTTGATGAAGTCATGACTGGTTTCAGGCTTGCCTCTGGTGGTGCGCAAGAAACAACTGGTGTAAAGGCAGATATCGTTACATATGGTAAAGTCATCGGTGGTGGATTGCCCGTAGGAGCATTTGCCGCTCGTCAAGAAATCATGAATCATTTAGCACCACTTGGTCCTGTTTATCAAGCAGGAACTTTGAGTGGAAATCCGCTGGCGATGAGTGCTGGTATTGCCATGCTATCTCATTTACAGAACAATCCAGATATTTTCACCAGCCTAGCTCAAAAAACAGAACGTCTTCATAAAGGAATTGATGCTGTTTTAAGCGAGAAAGGAATGCCTTATCAAATCAATAGATATGGTTCTATGATGTCAGTTCACTTTACAGATCAACCAGTAGTTGACTTTGCAAGTGCTGCCACGGGAAATAATGAATGGTTTAAGAAATTTTTCCATGGACTTTTAAATCGTGGTATTTACTTGCCGCCTAGTGCTTTTGAAAGTTATTTCTTGAATGACGCGTTGAGTAATCAAGATATCGATAATACTATTGAGGCCAGTAGAGAAGTAGTGGCAGAGTGGTAATATAATTACGCTTTCGCGGAAGCGTATGGTCAAACCTCAAATCAACTCATAAAAAAAATCCGTTTCTTTTAAGAAACGGATTTTATATAATTTATAGTTTTTAAAACTACTTAGGACTAATTGCGTTTTGAACCATCGCATATTTATCTTCTCCTAGAAACTGTTTTAATTGAGTTTCAAAAGCGTCTCTTACATCATTAATCTTAGACTGCTTCATAACAGCTGTAATGTCTTCTCTCTCGATAGATGCCGTTTGTGATTCTTTATTATGAACTAGTTCATATAAAGTATCTCTGTTTTTTGCATCTACGTTACCTAGAGACATTATTTGATCTACTTTTTGATTCACAATAGATTCAAATTTCTCTGTTTTTTCTTTAATCACACGGCTATTTTCTAATTGAGCTTGAGTGATTTGAGGAGCTTGTGCATAACCTATTCCTGCAGTAGCAATCGCTATTATAAAAAGTAATTTTTTCATGTTTTGTTTTTTCAAGAATTTAAAAATAAGAAATAAATCACATATTTAAAGCAAAAGTCCCTATCATTCTCACGATAGGGACTTTCCAACTAACCAAAAACTAAACTAATTCATACTAATTTCTACCTCTGCGTTTCTTTTTTCCTTTGCGATCGTTGCCTCTCATTTTGTGCATCATCTTTTCCCATTTTGCATACTGCTCATCATTAAGAATCTTTTTCATAGCGCGTTTCATCGCAATTTTCTCATCCATCATGGCTATTTTGGCAGCTTTCTTTTGATCATCAGTTAATTTCTCGTGATCTTCTCGGGACATTTTATTTGCTTTTCTTTTTTCTGCACCTTTTAACAACACTTGAAAAACTTCTTTTTCTTGCTTGTCAGAAAGATCTAGAGCCAGTGTCATTTTTTTAGATTGAAAAGTCGCCATTTCTTGCGGACTCACATCTTTCATGCGTTCTCCACGATCACCTTTTCTACCTTCTTGAGCTTGTGCTACAGTCATTGCCAATAAGGCAATAATTACAATTAATTTTTTCATTTTCTTTTTTTTAAGTTACACATCTATGACTATGTGATTGATGAAAAAGTTTAATTGAATCGCATAAAAAAAGCCTTTAAATTTAATTAAAGGCTTTTAAGTGTTTAATAATCAGTGTTTAAATGGTTTTTATAAATAAACCATCATCTGTCTTTTCGACTTTGGCAATTTTCTTACCAGTAAGTCCTTTGACAGCTTTATCCCATTTTTTATTACTCAGTTCAACTTGGCTTTTTAAAGCATTCAAGTCCATTTGAGATTCTTTTTTAAGAATGTCAAAAACGGTTTTTTCATCTTCAGTAAGGTCAAGCGCTTTTTTCTCAGGTTTCATTTGAGGGAAAAACAATACTTCTTGAATAGAAGGATTATTAGTTAAGAACATGATCAATCGATCCATTCCTATTCCTAATCCACTTGTAGGCGGCATACCATATTCTAGCGCTCTCAAGAAATCTTGATCTATAAACATCGCCTCATCATCTCCACGATCTCCTAGAGCAACTTGAGCTTCAAATCGCTCGCGCTGGTCGATCGGGTCGTTTAACTCTGAGTAGGCATTTGCGATTTCTTTACCACACACCATTAATTCAAATCGCTCCGTTAATTCTGGGTGATCACGGTGCTCCTTAGTAAGTGGTGACATTTCCTTAGGATAATCTGTGATGAAAGTAGGCTGGATGTAGTTTCCTTCACACTTTTCTCCAAAGATCTCGTCGATTAACTTCCCTTTACCCATGGACTTATCTACGTCTATTCCTTCCGCTTTCGCGAAAGCGTATAACTCATCCTCACTTTTTCCAGTAATATCAAATCCTGTAAAATGCTTAATAGAATCTGTCATCGTAATGCGAGGATATGGTGCTTTCCACTCAATAGTGTGCTCACCAAACTGGCTCGTCGTTTTACCGTTCACCTTTACCGCACAGTGCTCTAATAAACTCTCTGTAAAGTCCATCATCCAGTTGTAGTCTTTATAAGCTACATAAATTTCCATAGCAGTAAACTCTGGATTATGCGTGCGATCCATTCCTTCATTACGGAAGTTTTTACTGAATTCATAAACACCATCAAATCCACCTACTATGAGTCGCTTCAAGTACAATTCGTTTGCGATACGCATGTAAAGTGGTATATCCAGTGAGTTGTGGTGCGTAATAAATGGACGCGCTGCGGCTCCACCTGGAATAGGTTGTAGGATAGGAGTTTCAACTTCAAAATACTCGCGATCGTTAAAAAAGTTACGCATCGCATTAAAAAGCTTAGTGCGTTTCACAAAAACTTCCTTCACTTGCGGATTCACAACAAGATCTGCATAGCGCTGGCGATAACGCATCTCAGGATCTACAAATCCGTCGTGTACGTTTCCATCTGCATCTACTTTAGGTAATGGTAATGGTTTTAAAGACTTGGTAAGAAGTGTGAATTTTTTAACCATAATGGTCATTTCGCCCACTTGGGTTTTAAAAAGTTCACCTTCTATTCCTATAATGTCTCCTATGTCGAGGAGTTTTTTGTAAACATCATTATACTGAGATTTATCATCTCCAGGACAGATCTCGTCACGGTTAAAATATACTTG
Organism: Nonlabens sp.; assembly: GCF_051251825.1. Taxonomy (GTDB): domain Bacteria; phylum Bacteroidota; class Bacteroidia; order Flavobacteriales; family Flavobacteriaceae; genus Nonlabens. Next base: position 26,936 of record NZ_JBPOGG010000013.1, read on the forward strand.
AATACGTCCTTCACTATCCTGCAGCTCTGCAAAAGAAGCTGCTCCAGCGATACGTCTTGACATAAGACGTCCTGCGACGTTAACCTGTTTACCTTCTTTGAAATCTACTTTTATGTTTGCAGATGTGTTATCTACAGGATATAAAGCTGCTGGATAAGGATCAATTCCCATCTCACGCAATTTGCCTAATTTCTCACGGCGTATGATTTCTTGTTCAGAAAGTGGATTCATGTCTTAGTTTATTAAGCCTGCAAAGGTAAATAAATGAACTCGAACTCGAACTTGAAAATGAAATTGAAACTGAGGAAAAACGTCATTCCGAGCTGTGCGAAGGAATCTGTGTGTACAGAACCGCTGAGAAAATCGAGAACGATTGTAATGAGTTTGAACAAGGCTAGTATTTTTAACGTGATCTGGAAATGAAGGTAATATCGTTTTTGATAAAACAGATTCCTTCACTACGTAAACTTCGTTCGGAATGACGTTTTGCTTCGAGAACGTATAGGAAATTCTACATGGTTTCAATTATGGTAATTATAATTGTAACAAACTGGTTCTATTTCAGTCATATTATTAAATATTTAATAGGTCCGTAGCTTAACTAAAAACTAAGGACTTAAAAACTAAAGACTAAAAATATATGAGCTTTTGGCGTGTTTTACTTGCAATCATTTTTCCACCACTTGCTGTGATAGGAAAAGGTTGTGGATCTATTTTAATTGTATTTATCCTAACCTGTCTAGGTTGGATCCCTGGTGTGATTGCAGCACTTATTATTCTCAATAAACAAGAAAGCCCTTATTCATAAGCAACCTTTTGATTGAATGAGCATCTATAGTGTTATAAACGCCCATTTAATTCAAAATATAAAACTCATGAAACGTCTTATTTTACTACTTGTTACTGCAGTCACAATCATCTCCTGTTCCATGGAAGAAGATTACAACACTTATAATGTGACTAACAATTCTGCTGAGGAAATCTATATCGCCTTTGATTATGATAATTCTGTGATTGCTTCTTTTGAAGATCCTGGAACTGTAAACAGTAATAGAATCATTCCATCTATGCAAAGTTTTCTTTACTCCGTAGATGAAGGTGTGCTTACAAATGATAAGAAGCTCACTCTTATTGTAGTGACTAAAGCTGTCTATGACGCAAACCCATGGCAAGATATTGTAGATAATGATTTGTATGATGAGCGATATGATTTAGGTCTTTCTGAAATAAGAGCTCTTGACAACGAGATTGTTTATAATTAAAAAGTTTCTCTCTTTTTTAAAATAGGAAACTGCGATAGTAATATAGTTGCAAGTTTTACCTTTGTCCTATGAATAAACAAGTTCAGTTTAGAGATTTAGGTCGCAAGGATTATAAAGATACTTGGGATGAACAAGAGCAGCTCTTTAAGGATATTATTGATGTAAAAATCAAGAATAGGAGACACGATGCTGGTCTTGAAACTGATAATCATTTACTTTTTGTTGAACACGATCATGTTTATACCTTAGGTAAAAGTGGTGATTTTGAAAATCTACTGGCAAACGAGGATTTGCTTAAAAAGATAGGTGCTACTTTTTATAAAATTAATCGTGGTGGTGATATCACGTATCACGGACCAGGACAAATTGTAGGTTATCCTATCCTAGATCTCGAGAATTTCTTTACTGACATTCATAAATACCTGCGTTTTCTTGAAGAGATTTTCATCAAAATTCTTGCAGACTATGGTTTAAAAGGTGAGCGCAGTGAAGGAGAAACTGGAGTGTGGCTCGATGTAGGAACACCATTTGCTCGCAAGATTTGCGCCATGGGCGTGCGCGCTAGCCGCTGGGTAACTATGCATGGTTTTGCTTTTAATGTAAATACAGATTTAGGTTATTTTGATCATATCATTCCTTGTGGAATTGATGATAAAGCGGTTACAACACTTGCGACTGAGCTCAAGCGTCCTGTAGATGAGAATGAGGTAAAGGAAAAGATTAAATTGTATTTCTCAGAGTTGTTTGAGGCTACTTTAGTTTCCTAATTATCTATTAATTGGTATTTATTTAAGTTTTTGATAATCATATCCCATCTATTTTTAGGGTATGACTTTATCGCCAGCACAAATAAGAGAATGTTTAACACAACCAGAAGCAGCTGCTCAATTAGCTGATCTTGTTTACATTCAAAATAATAACCTCAATATTTATCGTAAAAAGTATGGAAGAGGTTACTCGTATCTTATCAATAATACGGAACGTTTAAAAGATAAAAATCAAATAAAAAGAATTAAGTCTCTAGTAATTCCGCCAGCGTGGCAAGAGGTGAGAATAAGCGAAATTCCTAATGGACACCTACAAGTAGTAGGACGAGATGATAAAGGTCGCAAAGTATATTTATACCACGATCTCTGGTCACTACTACGCAATCAGACTAAGTTTTTTAAAATGATTGCATTTGCAAACGCATTACCTAAAATTAGAAAGCGATTAGAGAAACATCTAGCTCAATCTGGAATGCCTAGAACAAAATGTCTAGCACTTGTACTATCTATTATGGATCAAACGTATATAAGAGTAGGGAATCAGTATTATGCAGATAAAAATCAAACCTACGGACTATCAACTTTAAGGACCAGACATGTCACTGAAACAGATGAAGGATTGAAGTTTACGTTTACAGGAAAGAAAGGTGTATCTCAAGAAACATCTATTGAAGATGATGATTTAGTACATCACATACAGCAGTGTGAGGAAATACCAGGTTGGGAATTATTTCAATATTATGATGAAAACGGTCATCATGAATCTATAGATAGTGGAATGATTAATGAATATTTGCATGACATAGCTGGTGATATTTTTAGTGCCAAAGACTTTAGAACTTGGGGTGCAACTCGGGAGTTTTTTGAAAAACTAGTAGAGTTGCCTGAGCCTGAAACTATTAAAGAAACAGATAAAAACATTCTCAGCGCCTACGATAGCGCTGCAGAAGCTTTAGGGAATACCAGAACAGTATGCAGAAAATATTATGTGCATCCACAAATTCCAGAGGTGTACCGAGATGGTGAATTTCAAATTTATAAGGATAAACTTACCATCTTAAAAGACTCTAAGCATTTCACAGCTACAGAGAAATGTATTCAAGAAATCATCTCTGATTTTGAAATTAAATTTAGTTAATAAAAAGATTTAAATTTTAAGTTAGACTGTTTAGTAGTTATCACTCTTAACAATGAAATTTAAATTTCTTAATGGAATTAAGAAAGCATTTTTGCCTACTGCCTAATAGAAAAATTACCACTTATAAATAATCACATCATCACCATCAAGTGTAGCCATAAAGTTGCTCTGCGACCTTGCAACTGCCGATTTCTCTTTACCGTAAACTGGAAATGAATTCAAGATATTTCCTCCTTTATCAAGAACATAAACTAAGCTCTCACCAGAGTCGATTAGATGTAAGAATTCTTCACGCAGCAATTTATCAACTTGTACATTATTATAAGTACCATAAGGTAATTCAATACTTTTGCCATTGAGCACCAGCTTATTATTGGTCTGTATGATTTCAACGCCTCCTAAAGCTGTGTAATGCTGAGTATCTGATATTTTTTTACCTGAATTTGTCACTTTTCCAGTGGTTGGATTTAGATAAATGAGTTTATCTCCATCTACCATTTTAATGAGATTCTTTTGGAAACTCATGGTTCCGTTGAGTGCGACTTTGTCTTTTACTTTAGTTCTTACTCCAGCGGTTCTGTTGAGTAGTGAGATGGTTTTGTCTGCTTTCGCGAAAGCGATATAATCACGACTTCCTACTCTATAATGTTGCGGCTGACTCGTAATGTCTTTACCTTTTTTATATTTGAATCCTTTAACCTCTTTACCGTTGATGTCATACATGGTTAAATCATCACCGTGCGTGACTAGAAAACGGTAATTGCGATTACTATCATAGTCAAAAACGCTTAGTGGCTGCGTGATGCCACCTTTAATTTGTAGCGGATATTTATTCACATTTTTACCATTGCGATCTAGATAATAAATCGATTTGCTGGTGGCAAAAGCCAATTGTTTACGGCCGTTTTTATAACCGTCAACTGCAGTGATTTCTCCCAAAATTATGGCATCAAGTTCCTTGCTCCAGTGCTTTTTTCCAGTGTCTGAAATGAGATGCAATTTAAAATCGGCATCTTGAAAAGCGACGTCGTGCTTACCAGTAATGTGATTAGGGAACATAAATGGTCCTGCGATAATCTTGCTTGCAGACTTATACGAGCCTGATTGTACTATTCCCGCAGCTGTATTGCGACCATCAACTTGAGGAATACTCGTGTGATAATGCGCGTATCCTTTTTCATGCACGTACTGACTCACCATAAATGGAAAATCGTTGCTCGATATTTTTTTAACGATTTTGGCATCATCATTACTCATGGAAGATTCTTGAATATTATTCAAGCTCGTGAAATACATTAAGGTGCTGGAATCACTAATATTACTCGATAAGTCTTCCCACCATGATTGCTGTGAAAGAGAAGATTTGTTCTGGTAGCTCACTATGAATTCCTCTGGTGCGGTAGCGGTTGTAGATAGTATTAAAAAGTCTTCAATGACAGTGAGAAATTTATAATCTGCAGCTGGTAGTAAAGGTTGCATCCCTGTGGTTTTTACAGGTTCACGTAATTCATAAATAGTAAAATTACGATAGTCAAATTTTGCGCTCGTCGCACTATCCATGTCCATGAATAAGGCTTCAAAAGGTTTTAATGAAAACACTAGAGCATCGGTTTTAGGTAATACTACTTGCGAGAGTTCAGTGCTGTTTTCAAGAATTAATTTTAAAGTTGGATTTAGTTTTGTGCTGCTGCTGTTATAAGCATTTACTTGTTTGTGAAGTTGATTAACATCGCTATAAGTAACTAAAACCGCTTGATTAACAGATGCTGGAATGATGGCAGGAACTCTGTTTTCTTGAGCTTTAATGTTGTTAAAAATAGCATGAAATTGCTGAGATGAATCTGTATAAGTAAAGATTCCATCTATATTAAAAGCATGATCTGTTTTGCGAGGTTCGAGCTGGAACCAGTTGCCGCGGACTTTGGAAGAAGTAGATTTTTGCTTTAATAAAAAGTGCTGGAGCCAGTCTTTTTGTGCGCCGTGAATGTAAATACTCAAATCACTTTTTGAAGTGCGGTTATAGATAGACGCAAACTGAGAATCAAATACATAATCCTCAACATCGCGTCTTATCAAGCTTTCTATAACCAGTTTTGATGAGCTAGCAAGATGAAAACCGTTATGATTGATGTAATAATATGGAACTGCGTGTGAGCTGTCTTCTCCATAAGTAACCTTATTATAAGTATGAACTGTCATACTATCAGGTCTTATGAGCTTGCTTTCTATCTCTTGAGTAATAAGTGTGACTGCGATATTATCTTTTCCTTCTGGACTTATTGCGATAAGACTTTCTCCTTTAAGATCATAATCGTTTAGGAAATCGGTTGATTTTTTTAGTTCTTGAACTCGTTCTAGATTTTCAATCTTGCTAAATAATGCGCTTGATGATAATAAATCACTCAAGTTCTCGACATCGCTGGTCGCGATGACTATTTTAGAATCTGTAGGAATTCGGTTGAGAATTTGCTGATTTACAGCTGCATCTTCAGTGCAACCTATTAAGAATAAGCTTAGAAATAGAACGGCAATGAGGCCACGCATAGTTTAAGTGTTTGTACAAAAATAGAAAGATAATCTTCTACAACTACAAAGAATATTATAAAGTAGTGGAAACAATATCAACAGGTTAAACGTCCAGTTTAAGTTGCTCTGGTAATAGTTTAAAAGTAGTTCTATGATATGGCGTTGCACCATGTTTTCTTATCGCGTCACGATGCTTGAGGGTGGGATATCCTTGATTCTTGTGCCAGTCATATTGTGGATATTCTTGAGATATTTTCTCCATATAATCATCACGATACGTTTTGGCAAGAATAGAAGCTGCTGCGATATGCAAATATTTTCCATCACCTTTAATGACTGTTGTTGCCGGAATACCAGGAAAAGGTTTAAAGCGATTTCCGTCCACAGCAATATGTTGTGGTGTCACTTGAAGTCCTGCAACAGCTTGGTGCATCGCAAGAATGCTGGCGTTGAGAATATTTATTTTATCGATGGTTTCCATCATCACATGAGAAACATGATAGGCAATTGCATGTTCTTCTATAATTGTTCTGAGTTCATATCTACGCTTTCGCGAAAGCTTCTTACTATCATCTAAGAGCTCATTTCTAAATCCTGGTGGTAAAATAACAGCAGCAGCAGTCACCGGACCGCAAAGACAACCTCGACCAGCTTCGTCTGTGCCACATTCAATGATATTAGGATGAATTTGATTCAAAAGCATGATGCAATTTAGTAATTATCTTAATGTATGTAAGTCGATTTGAGGAGATGATATTTTATTGAAGAAATATTTTTAAGTGCAAGATACAGTCTCAGTCTCAGTTTACAGTCACAGTCTCAATAGTGATGATTACCTTTTAAGTTTAAGTTTAAGTTTAAGTTTCAATTTCAATTTCGATTTCAATTTCATCTTCAAGTTCAGCTTCGAGTTCAAGTTCACAAAGAGATTCTCTATAATAGGACGATTATAAAAGCGTTATAATGTTTACTTTTGATTCCTTGAGCTGTTTTGCACATGAATAAATACTTTTTTCTCTTTTTATTAATACCTCTAATGGGTTGGGCGCAATTGCCTACACCTACTCAAAGTGGTCAGATTCCGCAAGGTGGAACAAATAGTGGCAGACCGCAATTCGGTAAAGAAAAAGACTTAACGGTTGAAGGAGAAAAACCACCTATTACAGATTACCTTATTATCTCCCAAAGTCGTGACACTACTTATGTAGATACTACACTAACCATGGCAAAGGATTACAAATACAATTACCTGCGCCGTGATGACTTTGAATTAATGCCTTTTCATAATGTGGGAAGACCTTATAATAGTTTGAGTAAAAACTTTGATCTAGACTTACTCTCACCACGCATGGGAGCGAGAGCAAAACATTTTAATTATATAGAGGTAGATGATGTTTATGATTATCATGTACCTACACCACTTACAGAACTATATTTTAAAACAGTAGTAAATCAAGGACAGCAGCTTGATGGCTTGTTTACTTCAAATATTTCGCCTCAATTAAATTTTTCCATATCCTATAAAGGAATGCGTAGTGCTGGAAATTATGTAAACACACTTACCAGTACTGGGAATTTCAAATTCACGACTAATTACGTTTCAAAAAATAACAAATACCGATTGCGATTACACACAGTATTTCAAGATATTTCAAGTCAAGAAAATGGTGGATTGACTAGTGAATCGCTGGAAGGTTTTGTGTCTGGAAATGATGATTTACAGGATCGAGGAAGATTAGAGCCTAATCTTGCAAATGCAATAAGTCTTTTAAAAGGAACACGTTACTACCTCAATCATGATTATGAAATTCTGGGTGATAAAGATTCTACCTCATACTATAGCGCTCGTATTTATAACACGGCTTTTTATGAAGATAAGTTTTATCGTTTTGAGGAGTCTCAATCAAGTAACGATTTTCTAGGAGATTCTTATGTGAGTTCAAATTTAAGAGATCAAACAGATCATGAAGAAGGCGCGATCGAGGCAGGAATGACTTATGATCATCATATTTTAGGATATTTTAAAGCTGGAGTTGCTCGTCAAAAATATAATTATGGCTACAATAGAACGCTGGATTTAGGAGCTGGAAACTTTATCACAAATAGATTGCGTGGTGAGCTGTATCAGTTTAAAGGAGCTTTTGAAAAACGTATCGGTAAGTTTGATGTGAAAGCAAACACAGGAATAAACATTGCAGGAGATCTCGATGGTCAGTATATCAATGGTAGCGCTCGATATAATTTTAATGATTTTAAGATAGAAGCTGGAATTGCCATAAGTTCAAGAGCGCCAGATTTTAATTACTTATTATTTCAAAGCGATTATGTAAATTATAACTGGCAAAATAGTTTTAATAATATTGAGAAGCAGCAATTCAACTTTAGTGCACAATCAGATAAGTTCTTTGATCTAGACGTTACATTTACCACGATTCAAGATCAAGTATATTTCCAGCAAAATGATGTACTGGATACAAATGGTGAAGTTACTGGTTATAATGCAAAACCATTTCAAGCTGCAGATGATATCACTTACTTAAAAATAAAAGCTCACAAGGATTTTAAATTCTTAGGGAAATTTGGTCTTGATAATACGGTCATGTTTCAAAATGTGACACAAGGATCGAACATTATCAATGTACCAACTTTTACCACCAGAAACTCCTTATACTATAAAGACCGATTATTTAAAAATGCCTTACTACTGCAAACAGGTATTACAGTAAAGTACTTTGATTCTTATTTTATGGACGCTTATGATCCAGTTCTAGGAGAATTTATGGTGCAAACAGATGAAAAATTAGGAGCCTTTCCTATGGTGGACTTTTTTGTAAATGCTAAAGTGCGCCAAACTCGTATTTTCCTAAAATTAGAACACCTCAATCAACTATTTGCAAGTGGCGACGATTACTTCAGTGCGCCGCGTACTCCTTATCGTGACTTTACGGTGAGATTTGGAGTGGTGTGGAATTTCTTTTTGTAAAATGTAATACTCTAAATATTATATTAAAATCGTAATATATTTAGCTTAAATTTTTGTTTTCCTTTTTTTTATTCTGTTTTTATGTTAAAACTCTAACAATAACTATGGTTTGCCCGTGTGGTGTCGTGTATCTTTAGAGTGAACAATTAAAAATTTTTTATGAAAAAGCAAATTTTAGCAATAGCAGTATTAAGTTTAACCATATTCTCTTGTACAAGTGATGATGATGGTGGATCAACTACTCCTAATCGTGCAGAGCTTTATGCTACAAGTACGGCAAATGGTGACATTACCGTGTACGATCTTGTAAACGGTACATCTACATTAACAACGAGCTCAACATCAAATGAAGGTATTCAGTATGATGCTGGAAGCGATGAGCTTTTCGTAGCATCGAGAAGTGATTTATACCTATCAGTATATCCAAATATTGAAGCACAGGTTAACGGAACTATGACAGCAATAACTGGTGTAAATAGTGCAGCAAACCTAATTAGTCCTAGAGCGCTAGCAATTAGTGGCGATAAAGTTGTTGTAGCAGATAATGACACTAATCAATTTTATGTATTTACTAGAACAGCTGCTGGTTTAACACTAGGAGATGTAGTAGACACAGGATTTCCAGTTTGGGGAATTGAATTTGTAGGTGACGATTTATATGCAGTGGTAGATAGTTCATCTGATCTTGCGATTTATGAAAACTTCTTAGCAAACTCTTCAATTAGTTTACTTGCACCAACTAAGCAAATTACAATTGAAGGAATAGTAAGAACCCATGGTATTGCATATGATGCGACTGATAATTTATTAATCATGACAGACATAGGTAGTGCAATGAGTGATTCTGACGGTGGATACCATTTAATACCTAACGCGACTACACAAATTGCTGGTGTTGCAAATGGAGGAACTTTGTCTGTAGCTACTCAAACAAGAGTTGCTGGTTCAAATACTTTAATGGGTAACCCTATAGATGTAACTTATGATACAGTTTTAAACACGGTATACATTGCAGAAATCGCCAATGGTGGTGGTAGAATCTTAGGATTCTCTGCAACGGCATCTGGTAACGCTACTCCTAACGAAAGTAATATGTTAGCTGGAGCAAGTTCAGTTGATTTTTATAATGAATAGGATACAATCATTAAATGAATGAATAAACTGCCCTGCAATTGTAGGGCAGTTTTTTTATGTCTTTATTTAGAATTCCTTTAAAAAGGTTGTTTAACTTTGAGACGATGAAAAGGCGTCTTTTTATATCACGTTTGTTACTTGCCATTTTTGTGATGGTCCAACTCTCTACGCTCCATGAATTGGGGCATGAGGATAGTTCTCATAATTGTGATATATGTATCGTAGCGCATGACATGCAATCTACCGCGCTGGAAATTCAGCCGGTTCTTGTAATTGAAACTCCTGTTGTCTTTACTTTTTATAAGCAGGATAGCTATGAGTATTACGCTTCCGCGAAAGCATATTCAAAAACATCACATCTCTCCATACGACCACCGCCAGCTGTTTAATTTTATTGACACATTCAATACAATTCACAGCTAAAATTACACAATGAAAATATTTCAATTGTGGTTATTTATGATGCTATTTCCAGCATTATGGGTAACCGCACAAGATTGTACCTATTCCATAGAAGGGACAATTAAAGATTATCACGATAATAGTGTGCTAGAACTCGCCACTATCTACATCGAGCCATTGCAAAAAACTATTAACTCTGACGTTAATGGTTATTTCAAAATTGATAAACTCTGCGCTGGAACTTATACTATCACCGTTGCTCACATAGATTGTGACCCTAAAACTATGACTATAAATTTAACCAGTTCTCAGAAAATAGAAGTGCTGCTCGAGCATCATGTAGAAGATCTCGAAGCGGTAAAAGTGGTGGCACACGTTCACGATAATAAGAACAGTTCGCAAGCGGCGACACGAGTTTCAAAAGAAATTTTGCAAAATTACAGCGGTGCTACTCTGGGCGATGCACTGGCCAGCGTGCCTGGTGTAAGTGCATTAAAAACAGGGAATAGTGTGGTGAAACCTATTGTTCATGGGTTATATGGAAGTCGAGTAACCATTGTAAATGATGGAATGCGGCAGCAAGATCAAGAATGGGGCATTGAACATGCGCCTAATATAGACGTGAATACAGCAAGTAATATTCAAGTTATAAAAGGTGCAAGTGCGCTACGTTATGGTGGAGATGCTATAGGCGGAACAATTGTAATAGAACCAGCGCGTATCATTTCTAAAGACACTTTAAACGGAACTTTTATAAGCCAGCTGCAAACTAACGGTCGCGGTGGATCTCTAACTGGAACGGTGAATAATTATCGTAAAAATGGTTGGTATCAAAAGGCGACTATGACTTATAAACGATTAGGTGATTATGACGCTCCAGATTACGTACTGAGTAATACAGGAAGTGAAACGGCAGCAATCAATTTAGGATTAGGGTACAGGAAATTTGAATATGGAGCGAGTTTGAAGTACTCTTTTTATAATTCTACACTTGGAATCTTAAGAGCTTCTCACATAGGTAATGCCGCAGATTTAGTAAATAGTATCAACTCTGGAGCACCTGCAGTTATTAATGATTTTACTTATGATATAGATGCTCCACGACAAGAAGTGAATCATCACAGTCTACAGTTAGGAGCTTTTAATAGGTTTGCAGGTTTTGGTAAACTAGAAGTTGATTATGCTCTGCAACTTAATAATCGTAAAGAATATGATATAAGAAGAGGTGCAAATGCTGGTCGTGCTTCTATGGATATGGATTTACAAACGCACACCGCGGCTGCACATTTATTAATTGATTATTTGAGTAATACTACTCTGGAAACTGGAGTAGACGGAATGTTTCAAATAAATACTCCAAATCCAGATACTGGTGTGCGACGATTGATTCCAGATTATACTGCATTTAAGGCAGGATTCTTTACAAGTGTCACGCATAAGGTGAAAGAAAATTGGGTAGTAGATGCAGGAATTAGATATGACCATTATAAAATAGATGCCGATAAATTTTACCAGCAAAGTAGATGGGAATCCTTAGGTTATGATGATCAATATCCGCAATTTGAGGTGAGGCAGGAAGGCAATCAGATACTGACTAATCCAGTAATAGATTATAATTTACTTGCTATTACTGCAGGAACTAAGTATAATTTTAATGAATATTATGATGTTGCCGTTAATTTAAGTACTGCAAACCGAGCACCTAATCCTAGTGAGTTGTTCAGTGATGGATTACATCATGCGCTAGCCACAATAGAATTAGGAAGGTTAGATTTGAAAAAAGAGCAATCTTATAAATTGAATACTACTTTTCATTTAAAGAAAGGTTCACTGGATCTAGAAATGAATCCTTACGTGAATTTAGTAAATGATTATATCCAGCTCATACCTACAGGAATAGAGACCACAACTCGTGGTGCTTTTCCAGTGTATCAATATGAGCAACTTAATGCCAGCTTGTATGGTGTAGATGTGAGCGCGAGTTATGATTTTTGGGTGAGGCAACCTCTTATTCAAGATACTGGTAGTGAGATTACTTTTAAAGTAAAAAAACTCATCAACTGGAGTTCAAATTTCTCATACATACATGGGACAAATACAGATGCTAACGAGCCATTAATAGACATGCCGCCAGCTCAGTTCAATAATACCATTACTTGGTTTGACGCTTTTGATACAGGATTAAATATTTTGGTTTCAAATCAAACGGTTTTACAACAAACTCGTTTTCCAGACAATGATTATATAGTTTCTGTCCCAAATAATTCTGGAGGATTTCAAGATGCACTCGTGGAAATTTCGCAAACTCCTGCAGCTTATAGTTTGTGGAATGCTGGTGTGAGTTACGCTTTCGCGAAAGCAAAATTAAAACTAACCGTAAATAACCTTCTAAATACTAATTATCGCAATTCTTTAAATAGACAACGTTTTTATGCAGACGACGTAGGGCGCGATATTCAACTACAATTCATTTATAATTTTTAATACAAATAATCAAACAAGTAATAAATAATTACAATTATGAAAACAACAATCAAAACCTTAGCAATCTTATCAACTTTAAGCTTTTTTGCATCTTGTAGTGATGATGATGCACCACAAGTTATCAATGAAGAAGAAGTGATCACAACAGTAGAATACACACTCACTAATACAGCTGATGCAACTAATGTAGTTGTCTATAAATCTGTGGATGCAGACGGTGATGGACCTAATCCACCAATAGTTACGACGACTGGAGTTTTAATGGCAAATTCTAGTTATATGGGAAGTGTGCAATTCTTAAATGAAGCTGAGTCTCCAGCCGAGAATATAACAGAAGAAGTTGAAGGAGAAAGTGATGAGCATGAGGTGTTTTATATCGCAAGTATTCCTGATGTAATGATTGCTAAGGATGATGTAGATGTAAATGGTAATCCTCTAGGAGTGATGACTACTTTTCAAACTGGAGCTGTGTCTACTGGGAATTTAACAGTGGTGTTGCGTCATGAACCTATGAAGCCTAATGATGGTTCTCTCTCTAACGCTGGTGGAGAGACAGATGTTCAGGTTGTGTTTGACTTGACTATTCAGTAAAAAAATAGTGCATTAAAAAAGCCGCTTAATAAAATTAAGCGGCTTTAATTTATAAATGAAATAGAATTTAATCTACTGCATCTTCAATATCGTCAGCGACATCTTCTACTTTGTCACCTAGACTTTTTTCTTCTCTACAGCTTACAGTTCCAAAAGTGAAAATTGCTGCAATTGCTAGTACTAAAAATTTCTTGTACATAAAATTTAAATTAATTGGTTAATTAATGATTATAGAGGCTTTCTCCCTGAAATGATGTTGAATAACACAACAATAACTGCAATTACTAAAAGGATGTGAATTAAATTACTTTCACCCATTCCGCCACCTATACCGGCAAAACCTAAGATCCAAATAATAATACAAACGACGGCTACTAGCCATAAAATACTTCTTAACATAATAGTTTAGTTTAATGGTTATGATTCAAATCTATGACTAATTTAAATGTATGAATCTTAATGAAATAATAATTCACATTTATTTATGTTAATAATTTGAAGGATTCTCAATTACATCTGTGGCTCTTTGTTTATGAGCTTGTAGTTTTTCGGCATCCATTTTTTTAAGCAAACTCATCATCATTCCCATACGGTGATTGCTCGCAAAATGTTCTTTTTTCTCATCGAGAAAGTTCCAGTATAAGGAGTTAAGTGGGCACGCATCTTCCTCAGCATTTTTCTTATTGACTTTATAATGACAGCCTTTACAATAGTTACTCATTTTATTGATATAACTACCGCTGGATACATAAGGTTTGGTCGCCACTATTCCGCCATCTGCCCATTGAGACATACCGCGCGTGTTTGTGATTTCTACCCATTCAATCGCATCGATATAAATTCCTAAATACCATTCATCCACATAACTAGGTTCTGTCATGGTGAGTAAGGCATAATTTCCAGTAACCATTAATCGCTGTATGTGGTGTGCATATGCATTATCAAGCGAGTTGTTAATCGCTTGACTCAAACAGTTCATTTTAGTTTCTCCAGTCCAGTAAAAGTCGGGTAGTGGATTGTGATTTTCTAGTTTGTTTTTAGTTTGATAATCCGGCATTTCTTTCCAGTAGATTCCTCTCATAAACTCACGCCAGCCTAGTATTTGCCTTATAAAACCTTCTACTTGAGAAATGTCGATATTGGGTTTTTCGCTTTCGCGGAAGCGTACTAAAACAGCCTCAATCACTTCTTGAGGACTTAGTAGTTTAGAATTCATCGCAAAACTTAATCGGGAATGATATAAGTATTCTTGATCTGTATGCATAGCGTCTTGATAGGTTCCAAATTCTATCAAAAGGTGCTCACAGAAATAGTTCAGAACATCCAATCCGTCTTGTCGAGTAGTAGGCCAGTTGAAGTTCTTCTCATCAATACGACCTATAGTTTTTACTTTCTCTTTTTTTAAAAGGTCTACGATATCACTAACATCTTTACGGAAACCTCGTTCATGTGGGATCTCTGTCTCGCCTTTCCACTGGTTGCGATTGCTCTGGTCATAGTTCCACTTGCCACCTTCTGGTTCTCCATCATTATCTACCATAAAGTTGTGCTTCTTGCGCATATCACGGTAGAAATATTCCATAGTCATGCGCTTCTTACCTTCAAAGAATTTCTCCACATCTTTGCGCTTGGTAAAAAAATGCTCGGTATCATAACCTTGCCATTCTATATCAAGAGATTTGCAAAAATCTTTAAGTTGCTGGTCGAGTCGCCACTCGTCTGGTGCGAGGTATTCAAATTTTTCTATTTTTTCATCTTTGATGATTTGGTTGAGGTTTTTAACCAAATCTTGTTGATTATTTTCTTCATCAAGATGATAGTAAATACTATTCCAGCCACGTTCTTGTATCCATTCATTAAAGCTACGCATAGCCATAAAAAAGGCTACTACTTTTTGAATATGATGGGTTACATAATCTGTCTCTTGGCGCATTTCGGTCATGAAATAGATAACGTTATCTTGGTTGCCATTGTACCAGGAGTGTTTATGATTAAGCTGGTCTCCTAGAATGAGTCTGAGTGTTTTCATATTTGAGTTAAAAAAGTTCTTCTTGCAACCACAATCGTTGAAACTTCCCATCGTTATCATAGCGACTAGCTTGTAACTGAATATTGAAAGTTCTATTTCTAGGGTCATTTCCCACGCCACTATTATACATCCAGTTGCCATAATTAGAATGCACGTCATAATCTATAAGGATGTGTTCAAAGTAGGCAGCGCCTATGCGCCAGTCTTGTTCTTTATGCATGGACCAGTAGCTCGCCACATTTTGCCTTCCACGATTGCTCATCCATCCTGTAGCACTTAGCTCTTTCATGTTTGCATTTACAAAGCGTTCATGAGTTTCACCATTCATCCACTTTTCAAGTTCTCGTGAGCTGGTTTTCCATTCATACTCTTTTTGTAGAATTCCGCCGATTTTGAAAATGTCATTGCCATTTTTAAGAGATACATATTTAAAGAAATCACGCCATATCAATTCAAATATGAGCCAATATGTATCTTGATTCTTTTTGACTTCTTTTTCAAATCTTTTTACTTCCCAATAAATCTCACGAGCACTTATGCAGCCTATGGCAAGCCATGCACTTAATTTACTGCTATAATCTATTCCTACTAGGCCATTCCGAGTTTTTTTATAGTATTGAAGTTTTCCCGTTTCCCAGAAATAATGATTGAGTCTTTCCCATGCTTCAGTAGCGCCACCTTTCCAAGGAAAAGCTGTGCGATGATCTTTTTCAAAGTTTTCAAGTCCGAGTTCTTTTAAAGTTGGTAAGTTGGTTTCAGTCACTTCAGGGAATTCTTGATGATAGTCTTTTATATCAACTAGGTTTCTCACTCGTAATTCTTTCTCACACTTTTTGCGGAATTGCGTAAAAACAGTAGGAATGTTTTGAAAAGATGAGAACGGAATATCATCAGGATGGAAGAGGAATTGATCGTAAGTTCTGCGACCTTTTGGTTTTTTTTCAAGTTTTTCTATTTCAATTCCGAGCAACTTTTCCTGTTGTAATTCATCTCGAGTCCACTCTTTTTGAAGGTAGATATCTGTAATTTCATGTTCTTGAATTAAAGACGGAATCACTGTAGCAGGCGAGTCATGAAATACCAACAATGGTATACCATGACTTTCTAGTTGTTTTCTTAGATCTTTTACAGCTTCAATAATGAACTGCGCTCTATATTTCCCTGTTTTACCGAATGGTAATTGCATATCGATATCCAGTCCAAAATCACTTTCTTGAAAGTACATGGGATCAAAGAAGTAAACTCCTATAACAGCACCATTTGCATCACAGGCGTTTTTTAAACTGTGATTGTCTGTTATTCTTAAATCGTTTCTAAACCATACTAGGTTGCTCATATTAAAAATTATTTATCCATTGCTGGCAGGCTGAAGTCTGCCGCTGTGAATTTATTATGTCGCCTGCAGCGTTCTTTTTATTTACGCCGACTGAAGTCGGCTTTTTAAATCTGTTATTCCGCACCTGCCTTTGCCGGCAGGCAGGCCTGATGCGGAATCTGATTGCAATGGCAAACGATGATTACTCAATCTCATTTTCCACAAAATTTTATTCATTGCTGGCAGACTGAAGTCTGCCGCTGCGAATTACTTCTGTCGCCTACAGCGTTCTTTGTATTTACGCCGACTGAAGTCGGATTTTTAGATAGGAGCAAGCGATAACTTATGGAGAAAAACAATATGTTTTGGTAGATTACTCGACCTAAATTTTCATTTTTCTTAACTCTTAACTCTTAACTCTTAACTCTTAACTCTTAACTCATTTCTTCCCACTACATTTCTTACTACAATACTTTACCGTTTCCCAGTTCTTCTCCCATTTCTTACGCCATGTAAACGGTCGCTCGCAGACAGGACATGTTTTGGTAGGTAAGTTGTGTTGATTACGCATCAGTATCTAAGGTTAGTTCTTCCAGTTCTTTATTTATTTGTGCGTAGGATAGTCGTTTCTGAGTTTTCGCGACAGCATAACCATCAAGACCATTAATGGTTGCTGAGCCTGCTTTTTCTAAATCTAGCCAACCATCTTTATGTTGAATATTTTCTATAATGAAAATATCAGTGATTTTACAAATGACGAGAATGCAATTGTTCTCTTTAATGAGATAGTCTGAAACATACTCTGCTGCGACTTGAATATTTGCCTCTTTAACAAATGGTGCATGAAATCCATTTCTATTCAATAGACCTATATCAAGTCGTTCAAATTCTGAAATCTCCCTAGGGTATTTTGCGCTGGATTGATGTGCTCGTTCTACTAATTCCATGTTGATATGATTGAGCGTGATTTTTCCAGTTGCTTTTAAATTTTCATAAGTGTGTCCTACACCATGTCCCAGTGGTCGCTGTACAAAACTGAACATCGCTGGATTACTTCCTAGATGTGTCACACTACTAAATATCGCGACGTTATCTATTCCATCTTGGGAGCGCGTAGCAAGAAGGTTAGCGCTTTTGTAGCCAGTCACGCTGTTGATGAGATTACCACGGTAAAAACGATCTAAATTTTCTATATCTTTTTGTGCAATGTGTTTCATGTTTTTCAAAATTACGTTTAATTATTTGAGTTAATAGTTAAACAAAAACTAACACTATAAAAAAAAGGCCATCAATCATGATGGCCTTTTTAAAATTATGTTCTGAAAATTATTCAACTATGAAACGCTCTACAATCGTTTCTTTATAAGTTTCAATTTGAATCATGTAAATACCCGTTTTTAATAGGGATACATCTACAGATTTTTCTGTGGATCCTTTTAATACTACTTGTCCTTGTAAATTGATAATGTTATAATCGATACGGTCTAAACGAGGAGCGATTATATTCAATTGACCATCTTTAACTGGATTAGGGTATATGGATAGGAAAGGTGTCGCAATTTCAGTTACTGTACTTAAAGTACTGTTTGCAACCGCACCACCTACACAGAAGTTATTCACCTGAGTCTCTGTAAAAGATCCACCTGAAGCTAGTGTTGCTCCACCAGAGCTTAATACATAACCACCATTTCCATAAGCACAACACATTCCGTCTCCATAAGTGTCGTTGAAAGTTAAAACATAACAATCTGCTGGAAGTGATAAAGGAACGTTTACTACAGAGCCTTCTGCTTGAGAACCATAGTTACTACCAGAGGCTACTGTTGTACCATTGCTATTTGCAAGTGACCAGCTCGTTTCTGAAGCATAACGATCAAATGTGATTTGTAAATTTGCCGCAGTGCTAGGACTTGCAGAGCTAAATGTTACATCATCTACTGCGATATCACCTTTCCACTGATTAGTTGTAGTTCCTTTAAATCTTAATTTAAGAGCAGCACCTGTGTAAGAGCTTAAGTCTAATGTAGCGGTTTGCCACGCTGTATTCTGACTTCCAGATCTTGTCCAAACATTAGTCCATGAAGTTCCATTATTAGTGCTCGCTTGAACAGTTAATGCTCCCATGGAAGCAGCTCCATTCATATGGTATTTGAATCCGAAGTTAGCACTGCTTACCGAGCTTAAATCAAAACATGGAGAATTGAAGTAAGTCGTCTTTGATGTATTATTAGGAGCACTTGCTTCTACATACATATAAAATGATCCTTGAGTAGCGCTTGATGGACCTGTTCCTGTAGATGGAGTGCCACCAGAACGTCTAGTCCAGTCAAAATCATCACCACTTGCTTGAGTCCAAGCGCCAATACCAGATTCAAAACCTTCACTGTAAGGAAGAGCGATAGCACCTGTACAACCTGTTGCAACAGGAGCTTCAGTTGTAAAGTTACTTGTAGAGCTTTGAGCACTGTTATTGCCAGCAGCATCTTTTGCTCTTACTGAAACATTATATGTCGTTCCAGCATTTAAACCAGTAAGGTTTGCTGCTGTTCCTGATACATTGCTTAATAATGAACCATTTAAATAAAGATCATAACTCGCAACTCCTACGTTATCTGAAGAGGCGTTCCAAGAAACACTTGCCGTGTTTTGTGTAATGTTTGAAACGTTCAATCCAGATGGAACAGATGGAGCCGTTTGATCAGTAGGAGTAACACTAACGCTATTTGAAGCTGTAGAGATGTTTCCTGCTGCGTCTTTTGCGCGCACGTTGAAACTATAATTAGTACCTATAACTAGTCCAGTAATCTGAATATTAGTTGCTGCAGTTGTTGTTAAAACAGTTGTTCCTCTTCTTACTTCATAACTAGTTACACCTACATTATCTGTTGAAGCTGTCCAGTTCAAGTTAACCGTAGTTTCAGTTAAGTTAGAACTAGCTAGTGAACTAGGTGCTGACGGTGCTGTGGTGTCTACCGTAGATGAGCTGATGTTTACAGTATAGTCTTCTACTTCACCATAGCTGAAGCTTCCACACGAAGCTGGTACAGCATTATAACTCATAGAAACTCTCATTCTAGTTGCTCCATTTAAAGCGCTATTAGGAATCGAGAAAGAACCACTTACAGGAGTGTTTTGAGTTACTGCAGCAGTCCAAACTTGCTCGCCTGCATCATCAAAATCACCATCTTGATTATAATCTATCCATGCCGCGTAACCTTCACTGTATACAGTTCCTGTCCAAGTAGGAGTTACAGTTATGTTGTAACTAGTTCCTTTTGAAACTGCAGTAGATACACTTGTATAATTAGTATAACCACCAGCTCCTGCACCACTTACTTGATTGATCGTGTTAAATTGAACACGACCTATGTATTCGTCGGCAACACTATTCCCGTTTGAAGCACAGTATTGTACACTTGTGGTAGAGAATGTGATTGTAGAGCTATAAGAACTATTTGATCCACCAGCACAAACACTACGCACTTGAGCTTGGTAAGAAGTTGATGGAGATAGACCGTTGATTGTTATACTAGGTGAAGCACTTGTGAGGTTAGTCCATGTTGTGGTTCCGCTTTCGCGAAAGCGAACTCCATAACTAGCACTTGCAACGGCATTCCAACCTAGAGAAGCGTCAGTACTTCCGGTTCCTGTTGCATTTAATCCTGAAGGAGTAGAGGCTATACATGGCTGAGCTTGAGCAGCAACTCCTGTAACGATAAGAGAATAGTTTTGGCTACCGCTGCTTAAACTGCCTTTATGTGTAACAGTAATGGTATAAGTTCCAGATGCATTACTCACATCAACTCTTTCATAAGGATCGCGGCTATTATCACCTTTTCCATTTGCAGTTATACTTGTTAATCTCCATGGATTATAAGTAGTTCCAGATTTAGTAACTCTTATGTCTAAGTCATTTACTAAACGAGCTGTGTTACTATTTGCAGCTGTAGTAGCTGTTCCAGCAACATCAGTCCATGAAATGGATGCTTTAAGGTCTTCAAGTCCGCTAGCGTTTACATCAATGGTATAAGATTGACCTGAAGTTAGTGTCAATTCAGATATGAAAGAGTTACTGCCTTCACCGGTAATTGCCTCGGCCGCTTTTTTAGTATTCATAAGTCCCCAACCAAAGACAGCGTCTGGTCCGTTGCTTCCTGCATCATCTGCAGTATGAAGTGCAAGACCTTTAAGAGTGGATGCTCTCATGTAAGAATTATTCAAGCTATTGTGATATTGTTGTAGTAATAATAAAGAACCCATCACATTAGGTGACGCCATAGATGTTCCTGTGATAGAATTATAAGCGGTATTGCTACTTTCATAACTAGAATAAACACCTGTTCCATTTCCTGTAAGGTCTGGCTTGATACGTAAGTCATCAGTAGGTCCTTCACTTGAGCTAGAGTTTATAGAAACGCTGCTTAAGGTTCCGTTTGCATTTATGTTTGCGTCGTTTGCATTTGCAATAACAAGATTATTCTTAGATACAGAATGCCCTGTTAATTTATCATAGCTAGAGTTACCATTCAGTGGAGATGGGTTTGCCGTGTTATCATTACCATCGTTACCGGCAGCAACTACCATTAAATAATAAGGAGCATTGTACATAATTACATCCCAATCTCTAGATTCTGATATATAACCACCAAAGTAATATGCTGGTAGTTGAGGATTTCCAAATTGATCTCTAGGTGCATAACCATAAGAGTGATTAGAAAGTAACATTCCGTTTGCAGCTTGAGCAGTAGCTTCGGCTTTATCATTATTCCAGTCATGACCTACGGCGCTTGCTCGTGGAGCCATACCTTTGGCTGCGGCTTGTGCTCCATAAGCGATTACGGTTCCTGTGACATGCGCTGCATGGAAATTTAGTGTAGAACTATTATCTCCTATGGAGAACCTATTATTTCCTCCAGGTCCATCATATTCTTGATGAGAAGCACGTGCAAGTCCACCATCCCAAATATATCCAGTCATGCTTTGACCTTCTATATTAAGTCCTAGTCCACCGTTATTGTGCATATAATTAGTACGCGTAGATGTAGCAGCATCAACATTAAAAGTAGAATAGTAGATAGGAGTTCCGTCAACTATTTTTTGAATTTCAACTAGAGTTCCATCATCTAGTGTTTTTCTAGTAGGTATATTATTTGCAATTGCAAATGACATCGCTTCTTGCTTTTCTTGAATAGATTGTAATCTATAATTACTTTCTAGTTCTTGAAGTTTTACTAAGTCCATACGACTAGTGATTTTCTCACGATCCTTTTGAGTTTGAGCGATCGACAAAAGACTAATTAAGCCGATTACCGAACAAAGGAAATACTTGGTAGTAACTTTCATTTTTTAGGGTTTTTAAGATTAGTTATATCTAGTTAATCATTTTTAATGTTAAAAAAATGACTTATTCTTAATCTATGTTCCTTAGTAATTAACAAAATATGGGTTTGTTTTTATTTAAAATGATAATTTTCAGATAGTTAAGTGATGGTGTAGAATGTTGATAGAAAATTAATTATTATTTAAGTTGCAATTACTTTAGTAGATAAACTGCATCAATTGTATATATTTCTTATTGCTGTTATAGAATTACTAAGAAAAAATCCAATCTTTATTTCATAACATTGCACCAATCAGCTGATTAATTATGTTGCTGAAAGTTAAAATTTTAACATATGGACTTAAAAGAACAATTTGAAGTCAATCGACAGACTTGGAATGAGAAAACGGCTGTTCATTTTGAGAGCAAGTTTTATGATAAGGACGCTTTCGCGAAAGCGAAAAATTCTCTCAACTCTTATGAATTAAAAGCTCTAGGAGATGTCACTGGAAAATCGATGTTGCACTTGCAGTGTCATTTTGGTCAAGATTCATTGAGCTGGGCGCATAAAGGTGCTGCTGTTACCGCGGTAGATATAAGTGATGCAGCGATAAAAAAAGCTCAAGAGTTAAGTGCATCGCTAGAGATTCCAGCTACGTTTGTGTGTTGTAATGTTTTGGATACTTCACAGCATGTTCAAGAGCAGTTTGATATCGTGTTTACCAGTTACGGTACTATAGGCTGGTTGCCAGATTTAAAACCATGGGCTCAAATGATTGCTGATCGTCTCAAAAAAGATGGTATTTTCTATATCGTAGAATTTCATCCTATAGCATGGATGTATGATTATAATGTATCACCACCAGTTATGAAATATCATTATGCTCGAGAAGAAGCTATCTATGATGAGTATGAAGGAACTTATGGAGATGATAAATCGACTATGATTTCAAAAGAATATGGATGGAACCATAGTTTAAGCGAGGTTATTCAATCGTTAATAAACGCTGGTTTACAAATAGCTCTAGTAGCAGAGCATGATGGAAGTCCTTATGATGTTTTTCCAAGTATGGAATTAAATGAAGATGGACTTTATTATCTTAAAGATGGTTTATACCCAACTGTATTTGAAGTTAAGGCTTATAAGAAATAAAAAATGCTCTACTTATGAGATAGAGCATTTAAGGGGAAAGCATCTTGAATGTATTTCAAAACGCAGCAATTTAAATTATTTAATTAACTTTTACAAGTGTAAATAGGGTTAAATCTTAAACAAGCCGCATGATGTTTTGAGGTATTACCACTCAGCAGTAATTTTATTAAGAATATCTAAATAAAGTTTTTTGATTGACGAGTTCGTTTTATTTTAAAATCGAGCAATCAATCCTGTATTTATACCAAATGGATGACCAGGTCGTAATCCAGCCGGTTGTCTAGAGGCTGCATATTCTGCATCAAGTAGGTTAATCATGTTTGCAGTTAGAGTAAGGTTCTTACTTACTTTAAATCTTGCTGCAGCATCTATTATAAAATTGCTATCCACACGTTCTGTAGCTAGGATTGTGCCACTACCAGCTTGAGTTCTCATCGCTCCTACGAATCTAGCGTTTGCATTAAAATCCCATTTGCCGTGTGAAACTCCTGCAATGATGTTCCATTGATTTTCTGCAATATATGGGATTTCATCACCTATGGAAACCTCACCATAGACATCGCTGTCAAATGCATTTTGGAATGAAGTATTTGTATAGGTATAATTAAAGGTCAGTGGAAATGACCATTTATTATTATTCTGTAGAAAATCATAAGTCAATGCGAGTTCAAGACCACTTACATTAACCTCTCCAGCATTAAACATATCTGTGGTACCGCCACCACCGCTAGCAGCAAGGTCACTTCCTAATAAATTGCTGTAATCATTAAAGAAAGCAGTGGCCTCTCCACGCAAGCCTTTTATTAAAAATCGAGAACCTAACTCATAGTTAATACTTTTTTCTTCATCTACGTCTGGAGCACTTCCTGGAGGAGAAAAACCTTTATGCACACCACCAAAAAAGGCTAAGTTCTTATCAATTTTATAATGTGCACCTATACCTGGAATCCATACTTGAACATTATTTTCTCTTGTGCTTAAATTGGCGCCAGTTCTATCTATGTCACTGCTTCCATAATTGTCTCTGGTTAAATTGATATCCTCATAGCGCAATCCTGGTGTGATGGTAAGCTTCCCTAAGTTTGCTTTATATAATACGTGAGCAGCAATCGCTCTGGCTTCGCTTACTCTGTTTGCATCTGTTCCTGGAGTACCTGGTGTGTTTAATGCTAGCTTGCCGTTAGTAATCCCATAAGCATCTACCCATTGAAAACGATCCTCTTGATCTGTGTGGTAACGCAATCCAATTTCAAGGTCGCTTAGAACTTTATTACCAAAACTGATATTTGCTTTAGTTTGAATTCCTATAGAATAGTAATTGCGATTATTTGCTTTCACGTTAAATACATTTTCAGCGGTGTCGTTTCCACTTGAAATGGCTTCATATTCTTGCGCATTTGTGATAGGATCGTTTAAGATATTTGCGATTCCGACATTACCATTTCCTGTATTAACGTCATTAAGCTTGTACCAGTTTCTCGCAAAATTATTTGAGTATGCTGTAGTCGTGAAAATCAAATTCTTAGCTGGTTGTATCAAATGAGTCAACTGGATTTGATCATGTTCAGTATCTATTCTATCTACGGCACTCGCAAGATATCTACGGTATGGATCGTTTTTGAAATCTTCATCTGTAAGTCCTAGATAGGTTTCATTATCCACACCTTCACTAAATTGTAGTTTCAGCGTTAAGGATTGATAAATTTTGGCGTCGGCAGCTGTGTTGTATCTGAATTTTCCCGAGTAATCATTACGGTCAAAACCAGTATTCCCGCCACCATCAAGTGTTTTAAAACCGTCAGAATTAAAATTTAAAAATTCTGCTACATAACCGAATCTTTCAGAGCTATCACTTATGCGCAATTCAGTCTGTTTACTATTATAATTCCCTATAT
Organism: Nonlabens sp.; assembly: GCF_051251825.1. Classification (GTDB taxonomy): domain Bacteria; phylum Bacteroidota; class Bacteroidia; order Flavobacteriales; family Flavobacteriaceae; genus Nonlabens. The sequence continues at coordinate 51,935 of NZ_JBPOGG010000013.1, forward strand.
TCATACGTGCATAACCTTCAAGGTTATCTGCTATACTGCTGGATACAAAGTTTATCGCTCCACCTGTGGTAAATGGACCATATTGTACCTGGCTACTTCCTTTAAGAACCTCTATAGCTTCCATACGAGCAACGTTAGGAAAATAATAGGCTGCAGGAGCAGAGTAAGGAGCTGGAGCAATAAGAACTCCATCTTCCATTAATGTGATTTTTGAAGAACGCTCTGCCTGCGTTCCTCTTAAGGATATATTAGGTCGCAATCCATATCCATCTTCCTCAGTAATATTTACTCCTGGAATACTTAATAGAGCACGATTGACATCTGTGTAGTTGAATTTAGACAAATCTTTTTCAGATACATAGTAAGAACTACCAGTCCTGTTTGCTGCTGCATATTTACTTCCAAAGACTGATGAAGGACGCAATAAGATAACTGATAAATTATTGATGGAGTCTTGTGCTTTGGCTTGTGGTTGTTGCGCTTTCGCGAAAGCGAGACTCAAAATAGTTAGAGTAATAAGAAAACCTTTTTTCATTTATTTAGACTTAATATAAATAGTTATTTGAATTCGGCTGCAAATTTATATCCTTATTTAGACTTGATAAAAATAAAAGACGCTTTTCGTTATTGATATTTCTAATGGAAGAATACAAAGTCATCAATTTTTATTATTTAAACTGATTCTAAATAAGTTAGAGTTAAGCTTTTGAACAGCTGCATAGCGCACCAATTAAAAAACGTATATTTGCATGCAATAAAATTCTATTGCATGATCTCTCACGATTCTAAGTTCCTAGGTGAAGCATTAACCTATGATGATGTTCTTCTCGTACCAGCATATAGCGAGGTACTTCCACGAGAAGTAAGTATTAAAACTAAATTTTCAAGAAACATAACTCTTAATGCACCAGTTATAAGTGCAGCAATGGATACCGTTACTGAAAGTCGTATGGCCATAGCCATGGCGCAAGAAGGCGGAATTGGTATTTTGCACAAGAATATGTCCATCGAGGCACAAGCCCAAAAAGTGCGACGTGTTAAACGTGCAGAAAGTGGTATGATCATCGATCCGGTAACGCTTACTGTTAACGCAACTATAGGAGATGCCAAAGCGAACATGAGAGAACACAGCATAGGTGGAATTCCTATAGTAGATGAGGCAGGATATATAAAAGGTATTGTAACTAATCGCGATTTGCGTTTTGAAAAAGACAATAGCCGTTCTGTAACTGAGGTAATGACTTCAGATAATTTAATCACTGCCAAAGCTGGTACTTCACTTCAAGATGCTGAAGCAATACTTCAAGAATATAAAATTGAAAAACTACTCGTAGTAGATGATCAGGATAAACTGGTCGGTCTTATTACATTTAGAGATATTACTAAACTTACTTTAAAGCCTAATGCAAATAAGGATCAATACGGTCGTTTACGTGTTGCCGCTGCAATAGGTGTAACTGGTGATGCAGTAGATAGAGCTGGTGCTCTGGTAAATGCTGGAGTTGATGCTGTAGTTATTGATACGGCTCATGGTCATACTAAAGGTGTGGTTGAGGTTTTGAAAAAAGTAAAAGCTGCATTCCCTAACCTGGACGTAGTTGTAGGTAATGTTGCTACTGCTGAGGCTGCAAAATACCTAGCAGACGCTGGAGCAGATGCCGTAAAAGTAGGAATAGGACCAGGATCTATTTGTACTACTCGAGTTGTTGCTGGAGTAGGTTTTCCACAACTAAGCGCTGTAATGGAAGCTGCTCATGCTTTAAAAGGAACTGGAGTTCCTGTTATTGCAGATGGTGGAATACGTTACACCGGTGATATTCCTAAAGCAATTGCCGCTGGAGCAGATAGTGTAATGTTAGGTTCGTTGCTTGCAGGAACGACTGAGTCACCTGGAGAAACAATCATATATGATGGTCGTAAATTCAAATCTTATCGTGGTATGGGATCAGTAGAGGCGATGCAACATGGTTCAAAAGACCGCTATTTTCAAGATGTTGAAGATGATATTAAAAAATTAGTTCCTGAAGGGATTGTAGGTCGTGTACCTTATAAAGGAGATCTTGTGGAAAGCATGACTCAGTTTTTAGGTGGACTACGTGCCGGAATGGGATATTGTGGAGCGGCAGATATTGAAACACTTAAGAATACTGGCCGTTTTGTGAAAATAACGTCGGCTGGTGTACAAGAAAGTCATCCTCATGATGTGACCATTACTAAAGAAGCTCCTAATTATAGCCGCTAGATCTTATGAAAATTATTTGCATAGGTCGTAACTATACAGATCATATCGCAGAGCTGCAAAATGAGCGCCCTGCAGAGCCTGTCGTGTTTTTAAAACCAGACACGTCTATATTATTACATAAACAACCTTTTTTCATACCATCATTTTCTAATGATGTTCATCACGAGGTTGAGGTTGTCGTGCGCATCAATCGTATAGGGAAACACATCGACAAGAAATTTGCACATAAATACTATGATGAAATAGGTCTAGGCATAGACTTTACAGCTAGAGATGTCCAGCAAATTTGTAAAGAAAAAGGCTTGCCATGGGAAAAAGCAAAATCCTTTGATGGAGCAAGTGTGGTATCTAGAGAATTTATAAATAAGGAAGAATTAGGTGATTTAAATCAGTTGCCTTTTGAATTATATAAAAATGACACGTTACAGCAAAGTGGTAATACCAGCCACATGCTGTTTAAGATTGATGAAATAATAGAACACGTCTCTCAGTATTTTACCCTTAAAATAGGAGATCTGATTTTTACTGGTACGCCAGCAGGAGTTTCTAGAGTAGAAGAAAATGATGTGTTAAAAGGTATACTCGCTGGACGCGAAATGTTCCAGATTAAAGTAAAATGAAAGAACAACTATACAATTTACAGAAGATTATAGATCTCTCAGATAATGACCCTACTTTTATTAAGGATATGGTTGATATGTTTATCAATGAAATACCACGAGACCTAGAACACCTTGCTGTGGCTGTCATAGAAGATGATCGAGCTAGTGTGCATGATTATGCGCATAAAATGAAACCCAGTTTAGATATGTTTGGGTTATCATGCCTTAGCGATATGCTTATTCTGGAAGCTTGGGGAAAATCTAAGGATGAAATGGAGATTAAAGAACACTTCATGCGTATCAATCAAGAACTTGATATGGCACTTATCCAGCTCAAGCGAGATTTTTAAAGTTAAAACAGCATAAATGCAAGCAACTATTATAACTATAGGAGATGAAATCCTCATAGGTCAGATTGTAGATACTAACTCTGCATGGATGGCACGAGAACTCAATAAAATCGGAGTTCATGTGTATGAGATTATCTCTATTAGTGATGATAGAGCTCATATTTTATCCGCTTTCGCGAAAGCGGAACAACAATCAGATATCGTATTAGTAACTGGTGGATTAGGTCCTACCAAAGATGATATTACAAAAAAAACAATCTGTGAGTATTTTAATGATACGCTAGTATTGAATCAAGAAGTGCTAGATCATGTAGTCAGGCTATTTAAAGAGTATGTAAAAGCTCCTATGGTAGATATGAATAAAGATCAAGCGCTAGTGCCTAAAAAGGCACAGGTAATCATGAATGAATATGGAACCGCGCCAGGAATGTGGCTAGAAGAAAATGAAACTATCTTTGTCTCTATGCCAGGTGTGCCGTTTGAAATGAAAGCGCTCATGCGTGATAGTGTGATCCCTAGAATTGAAAAAATAGGTAACCTACCATTTATTCATCACCGAACCATACTTACCGCTGGGCAAGGTGAAAGCACTATTGCCACTCGATTAGAGGAATGGGAAAATAATTTACCAGCACATATTAAACTTGCTTATTTACCTAGTTTAGGAACTGTGAGATTAAGATTGTCATCTCGTGGAGTAGATAAAGACTTTATTGTGAACTCAGTTGCTGGACAGATTCAGGAGCTTTATACTATTATAGAAGACGTGATAGTAGGTGAGAGCAATGATGAGAGTTTAGTTCATGCTGTTGTACAGTTATTAAAGGATAAAAATCTTACCGTCGCAACAGCCGAAAGTTGTACCGGTGGAAAAATAGCAAGCCTGATTACTGAAATTCCAGGAGCTTCTCAAGTATTTATAGGTAGTACGGTTACATATGCCACACAATCTAAAATAGACATGCTTAATGTAGATCCTGCGATTATAGAAAAGTATAGTGTAGTGAGTGAACAAGTGGCTATTGAGATGGCTATGAAAGCACGTTTAAAGTTTAAATCAGACTTTGCGATTGCAACTACAGGTAATGCAGGACCTACTCAAGGAGATAGTGATGCACCAGTAGGAACTGTCTATATAGGAATAGCAACTCCATTAAATGTTTATGGATTACACTTTATGATGGGGAATCATAGAGAACGAGTGGTGCAAAAAACCATAAATAAAGCACTAGAGTTATTACAAAAGGAATTAATAGAAATGTAGTTATAACAAGGTGTGCGGTTAAGTTCTTTGAGCTTAATTGATGCATTAAAACTACCTTTGAAAAATAATTATAAAAAAGGCACCAATTTAGACTTGTGAGAACGAATTAATATTCGTTATTTTGCAGTCCGATTTTAAACACAGATAACCATGTCACGAGTTTGTGAAATTACAGGTAAGAGAGCAATGTCAGGAAACAACGTTTCTCACGCTATGAACAAGACTAAACGTAGATTCAACGTGAATCTTTTTACTAAGCGTTTTTACCTTCCAGAAGAAGATAAGTGGGTTTCACTTAAAGTATCTGCTAAGGCAATTAAAAACATCAATAAATTAGGAATTACTGCGGTAATGAAAGAAGCTCGAGCAAAAGGGCATCTTACTAAGTAATCCATATAATATACTAGAAGATGGCAAAGAAAGGTAATAGAATTCAAGTAATCCTTGAATGTACAGAGCACAAGGAGTCTGGTCAAGCTGGAACTTCACGTTATATCACAACTAAGAATAAAAAGAACACGCCAGATCGTTTGGAAATTAAAAAATTCAACCCGATCTTAAAGCGTATGACTGTTCATAAAGAAATAAAATAATAAGACATGGCAAAGAAATCAGTAGCAACCCTACAAACTGGGTCAAAGAGATTAACAAAAGCCATTAAGATGGTTAAATCACCTAAATCAGGTGCATACACATTTGTAAGTGCTATCATGGCACCAGAATTAGTAAACGATTTCTTGAAAAAGAAATAAGTTGGTTAGTTAAGATGATAAAAAGACCGCTCTGCTTGCAGAGCGGTCTTTTTTTATAGACCATTTGTCAGTTCTACAATTATGGCTTACAAATTGACTTTTCATTTATATGATTAACTTTGCAATTCTTACATACCACCCAAAATGAGTTTTTTTAAAAAAATATTTTCAAAAGAGAAAAAGGAAACCCTTGATAAAGGGCTAGAAAAAACTAAAACTACTTTTCTAGATAAATTAGGTAAAGCCGTCGCAGGTAAATCTAAAGTGGATGCAGACGTGCTCGATGATCTGGAAGATGTTTTGATCTCAAGTGATGTAGGTGTAGCAACAACCATAAAAATAATAGACCGTATAGAAGCGCGTGTAGCTCAAGATAAATATTTAGGAACTACAGAGCTTAATGAAATTTTACGTGAAGAAATTGCTGGATTACTAAGTGAAGTAAATTATGGCGATGCTACAGATTTCACCATTCCACAAAAGGATGGTCCATATGTCATAATGGTGGTAGGTGTGAATGGTGTAGGTAAAACTACGACTATAGGTAAGCTCGCTCATCAATTCAAGCAAAAAGGTTTAAAGGTAGTTCTAGGTGCTGGAGATACATTTAGGGCGGCAGCGGTTGATCAATTACAAATCTGGGCAGATCGTGTAGGTGTGGAAATCGTGAAGCAAGATATGGGAAGTGATCCTGCAAGTGTTGCATTTGATACTTTACAAAGTGCCGTTGCTCAAAATGCAGACGTAGTTCTTCTCGATACTGCTGGTCGTTTACATAATAAAGTCAATCTTATGAATGAGTTGACTAAAGTAAAACGTGTCATGCAAAAAATTATTCCAGATGCACCTCATGATGTAATGTTAGTTCTGGACGGATCTACTGGGCAAAATGCCTTTGAACAAGCTAAGCAATTTACAGCAGCTACTGAAGTGAGTTCGCTAGCGGTTACTAAACTAGACGGTACTGCAAAAGGTGGTGTGGTTATAGGAATTTCAGACCAGTTTCAAATTCCTGTAAGATATATAGGAGTAGGTGAAGCTATGGATGATCTACAAGTCTTCAATAAAGTCGAATTTGTCGATAGTTTCTTTAATTAGCAACATCAATAAACAGTTTATAACTCTTAGGTCTAGCAGTGATTAGGTCTAAGAGTTTTTTTATTTTTAAGAAAAATATTTTATGCGTTTTATCATACTTTTATTAGCATTTGCACTCGCGAGTTGCAAGTCTCCAAGTGGTGAAAATCAGGTTTCCAAACCATCTTCTAAAGAAGAAGAAAAGTTTAAAGTACTGGATTCTAAGTTTTTAAATAAAGAAGAGATGATGGCTCCTTTTAAGGAAGATTTAGCCAGCTTTCGCGGAAGCGATGATCTCAAAGATTTAATTCTTGAAAAAAGCATTCCCGAAATTCAACAAGCGGTTTATGATGGGAAACTCACCTATCGCGATCTAACGGCTTTTTATATCCATAGAATAGAAAAGTACGATCGAGAAAATAGAAAATCTCTTAATTCGATTATTGCTTTAAATCCTAAAGCAATGGAAGATGCCTATGCATATGACTTGAGAATGGAGGAATTAAGACGCAGTGAAGAAAAATTCAATCCGTACACTTTAATGGGTATGCCTATTTTATTAAAAGATAATATCAATGCTGCAGGAATGAAAACGACGGCTGGAGCAGCGGTTTTAAAAAATCTTGAACCTCAAAATGCACGCATTGTTCAACGATTGATTGAAGATGGAGCGATTGTGTTAGGTAAAGCAAACCTAAGTGAATGGGCTTATTTTTTCTGTCAAGGATGTCCAAGTGGTTATAGTGCCATAGGCGGACAAACCTTGAATCCTTATGGTCGCAAAGATATAGATACTGGTGGATCGAGTAGTGGAAGTGGCGTTGCTGTGGCAGCTAACTTTGCTGTGGCTGCTGTAGGATCTGAAACGGCTGGTTCTATTCTATCACCAGCTTCTCAAAATAGTGTGGTAGGAATGAAACCGTCAGTAGGAACATTGAGTGGTATAGGGATTGTTCCTATTTCAACTTATCTGGACACCGCAGGACCTATGTCTAAGAACGTGGTCGATAACGTGATACTCATGAGAGGAATGTTGAATGATAAAAGAATGTTCAGTGATTTGTTTATAGCAAATTTGGGAACTTCTACGGTAAGTGGACGTGTTTTTGGAGTGTTTCCAGGTTACAAGCAAAATCCGCTTTATGTAAAAGCAGTTGAAGAAATAGTTGCTTTGGGAGCAACTGTAGTGGAGTTAGAAGAAAAGCGACCTAATTTAGATGGGTTTGTATCGTTGCTTAACGTTGATATGAAAAAAGACTTACCAGCTTACTTTATGGGATTAGGTTTGTCAGAATATCAAGGTTGGGACGTGCAAAAAGTAATGCAATTGAATAAAGCCGACTCATTAAACTACATGCCATATGGACAAGGTTTGTTTCAGGGAATTGTAGATGAGAAAAGTTACTCGCCGGCAGAGTCTGCTGCGTTGAAAACTAGGCTGACTACGGCTGCTCAAGAATATTTTGATTACTACATACAATCTCATAATCTTGATGGTTTCCTGTCGGTTAACAACTATAATGCGGCTGAGGCTGCTGTGGCTTTTTATCCGGCGATTACAGTTCCTATGGGATATAATGAAAACGGTCAACCTTATGGGTTAACCTTTATCGCGCCTACCGAAGAAGAAAAATTACTATATCAATGGGCAGCAGCTTATGAAAAAGCAACCCAACATCGCAAAATGCCTAAAGGATATAATTAAATAAAATTCATTGAGAGATACTTCAAAAAAACCAGAATTATTAACCGCCAAAAGTCTCGTCATAATGACGAAGTTCATGGCTATATATGCTGCATTTCATATAGTAACTATAGTATTTAAAACTTATGCCGATTCTTTATCTGAAGAGTCAACTATCTTAGAAGCATATCAAACGCCTATTTATGTGGTGGCTGGAGTCCATTTAATGATGTTGCTTATTTGTGGTGCGATGATCATGTTTGAGAAATATTTTTGGGTAGTAACGATTGCTTGTATAATGATTTCACTTTATACACGTTTCTATTTTGACGACATTGTTACCTGGATCAACAACTTTTAAACTATGAAGCTTTTCAACTCGATATTATTTTTGATTTTACCATTGTTTCTATTAGCTCAAGACTATAAGCAAGAGTCTATAGATTATCAAATAGAATTAAACGCCGATTATAAATCAGAGAATAAATCGCCTTTATCGCCTCGAGATCGAGATCTTTTTCATGCTTTAAATTTCTATAATTTTAATGCAGATTACGTAGTTGAAGCCCGTTTTGAAAAAGCCGAAAAAGTAGAAGAGCTTGTAATGAAAACTACTACTGAGCGTGCTCCTAAATATGTGAGATATGGCACATTGCATTTTAAAATAGATGGAGTAGAGTGCCAGCTTACCGTTTTCCAAAATCCAGAATTAAACAATAGTCCTGATTATCACGATTACCTATTTGTTCCATTTAAAGATTTTACAAATGGCGATGGATCTTATGGAACTGGACGTTACATGGAGTTAACCGCGCCGCTGGGAGAAAAAGTTATTCTTAATTTTAATAATACCTATAATCCATATTGCGCCTATAGAAAAGGATATTCATGTCCTATTCCACCTTTAGAGAATCATCTTGAGGTGGCAATTCCAGCTGGTGTGAAGGTTGGTTTTAGGTAGGTTTTAGAAAAAACGGCCAACCATAAATATTCTTCTCTCTTTATCAAGTGTAGCTTTAAGTTGAATGTCCTTAACAGGTAAATGATCCAAAATAATGGGCTCATCAAGATATTCTGGTTCTGAAATACTGATAAAAAAGTCTTCGTTTAATAACGCTTTTTCAATTTTAAATTTAAAAGTTCCTCTTTTAGAAAGTTGGATTTCTTTTACTTGCCGCACAGAGTTTGCGGTTCTGGTAAATATTCTCAATATGATCGTTTCAGAACTTGCTTTATCACCTAAATAATCTGTGAGTTTTATGCGGCCTTTTATAGTGATTTGAGAGTCTTTAGAATCTTTTGCAGTTAGAGTATACTCAAGGTCATCTACAGTATCAGCTCTTGAGTCGGTCTGTGCTCTAGCATTAAAGCTCGTTAAGGATAGAAATGAGATTGCTAATGCAGCTCCTACTTTTCTATATAGCGGAATGTTTGAAGAATAAGAGTTTTTCAACTGTGTAGTACTCGCTTTAATACATAAGTCGCCATTTTTTGAATGGTATAACTCGGTTATTTGAGAGGCATTCAATTCTGTAATGTCATGAACACAATTAGAGCACGTGGCACAAAAACGTTCTTGAGCATTTTTAGTTTCTTGAAGTTCTTCCCATTTAAAATGGCAAGGCGATTTTATAGATGGCTGTATGTTTGACATGACTTAAAGGTAGTTTAATATTTCAATTAAATCGAGTTAATTCTTATACCTAGAAATAGCAACTAATTTATCCTGCTCATTTCTAGTTTCAACTACCTTATATTCTTTGTTTTCTATAAGATTCCATTGAATGTTTTGAGAATAAACGTCTTGATTGCTTAAAAGGTGCAATCTTAATTGTGAATCCAATACTTCCATTCTAAAGCTGAAATTTTGCTTGAGATTATTTTTAAACCTAAAATCTTTATAGGCATAAACTACTGTCGCATCACTACCTAAAGGTGTGTATCGATTATCGTCAGTATAAATGTCTATGGAATGATTGTGTCGTTCTTCGATAGTTAATCCAGCTCTTAGTGCTGAGATGTACATCATTCCTGAGAGTTGGCACAAACCTCCGCCATAGTCTTCTTGAAGTTTACCGTTTAGTAAATTTCGACCTATTTTAAAACCATTTTTGTGGCTAGGTTGCGGTATAAAATGCCAGAACGAAAACCACTCACCTGGCTTGATCACCAGTCCATCTATTGCATAGCAAGCTAGTTTTATATTATGTACTTTGTTTGCGAGACCTCGGTTTTGCTTAAGTGGTTGTTCTACGGTGAGCGCATGGGAATAATTCATTTCTTTATCTACGGTACGAGCTATTTTCTTGAAAAACCCACTATTTCTATCTCTAGAAGCTCTTTTTAATAGCTGATACTGAATTTTAAAACTGGAAGGGATGAATCGTTTGATCATATTTTCTCTAGAATTACAGCGATATAACTACTATAGGGCTTTAAAAAACTACGACATAACAATTGATCGATTTTAAAAAACCAAAATCTCATTTTCACAGGGATAAGATGAACTGGCAAAAATAAAAAGCCTCTTGAATAAACGACTTTAAAATTATTGTCTACTAGTTGTTCTATCTCGCTCACATTAAAACTAGTCGCGCCATGCCAGTTTGCCGCTTTATATTTTAATAATTGACGTCTTTTGTGAGACGGAAAATCGATAATGAGTTGGCCTTTAGGTTTGAGAATGCGGTGCGATTCCGAAATAATATCTTTAATGATTTGCTTATCGATATGCATCATAACGTGAAAAGAATACACTTTGGTAAAACTTAAATCATCAAACCCAGTGTTGGTTCCCGAGGCTATTTTAAGATTTTTGTTAGGATAATTTCTACGAGCCACGGCTAGCATTTCGCTACTAGGATCTATTCCGTGATGCGCATATTTTAGAAATCTTCCAGTGCCACAACCTAAGTCAAGGTTGTTATCTAAGGTTGATTTGCCTAGAAAGCGATCAAGAAATGCAAGCTCCTGTTTATGAATAAAGGCACCATAAGAATTATCAAATCGCGAACTATCATAAGTATCGGCAATACGGTCGTAGTATTCAACTACCTCGCGTTGATTTGCAGCTTCATACATATTGCTTTCCATAATTTGAACGCTTTTTTAATTATCTACAACCTATCAAAATTAGATCGCACTTCAGGCTCAGGATTTGTTTGTTGCTGTGCAGTTTCACTAGGAATAGGAGCAACAGGTACTGCAGGTGTTTTTTCAGCTATTTTAAGCACACCTTCGATGGCACTATGTAAAGTGCTCAAGGCATGCATAGGGTGACTGTATTGTCTCCAGTTTTGGGAATGAGTTACGGCTTTGTGCAAATCAGTGTATTTGCGTTGTTGTTTAGGATTAAAACCTTGGAATCGAGTACCTATAAGTGGAAGTAACGCTTTGTAATGTTTAAGCCAGTCATCACCACTGTAAATCCCATAATACATTGCTTTCCAGTAAAAATGAACGGTAAAAAAGGTGTATTGTGGCACAATGGCAGCCGCTTGAACCAGTTTCCAGTATTCTATTTGACTTTTATCTGTTCCGTTTTTAAGTAAAACGAGAGCTTCATGAGCATCATTCCAAGCGGTTTTCATAAAGCTACGTTTTAAACGGAAAAACGCAAACGGTATCGCAAATGATAAAGTCATAAAGATATAACGTGACCAGTGCGCGTCTTCACTTATACAAAGAAATAAGCATAACGCGGTAAACAGAATCCAGGTAGGGATAAAAAATAACCGACCGTTAATACCTACGGTTGCTGTAACCATGCAAAACCATGCACACAAATGAGCCTGGAAAATAAGCGCAATAGGATCTTCATTTCCTATGAGCCATATACTTTCCTCTACATTAAAAAAACTTAAAATTAAATAAATAGCTCCCCAAAAAAGAACCATCAACAAACCTTGAAAAAAGGCAGCGGCGTTGAATATGATCATATAAATTGTTTTAAAGTTTGAAAAATAAGAATAAATTGTGATTATGCTTTCGCGAAAGCGTACCTAAAAACAGCATTTACATCTTGTTAAGTCGTAAATTTGCAGCCGCTTATGAGAACAAAATCAAGAAAAAAGAATCGAATTAATGTCATCACGCTAGGTTGTTCAAAGAACGTCTATGATAGTGAGGTACTGATGGGACAACTGAAAGCCAGCGGCAAGGACGTGGTTCATGAGGAAGAAGGAAACATCGTTGTGATCAATACTTGTGGTTTTATCGATAATGCCAAAGAGGAATCAGTGAACACGATTCTTGAATTTGTAGAACGTAAAAATAATGGCGAGGTCGATCAAGTTTTTGTATCGGGTTGTTTATCAGAAAGATATAAGCCAGATTTACAGAAGGAAATTCCCGATGTGGATCAGTATTTTGGAACCACAGAATTGCCATCGCTGTTAAAAGCGCTAGGTGCAGATTATAAGCACGAGTTAATAGGTGAACGAGTGACTACCACTCCTAAGAACTACGCATACTTTAAAATTGCCGAAGGTTGCGATAGGCCTTGCTCGTTTTGTGCGATTCCATTAATGCGTGGTGGACATAAAAGTACACCTATTGAAAACCTGATTATTGAAGCTGAGAAACTAGCTGCAAAAGGTGTTAAAGAATTGATTCTTATCGCTCAAGATTTGACTTATTACGGTCTTGATTTATATAAAAAGAGACGCCTTGCTGACTTGTTAAGAGAACTTGCCAAAGTAGAAGGAATCGAGTGGATCCGTATGCACTACGCGTTCCCAACTGGTTTCCCTATGGACGTACTTGAGGTGATGAAGACTGAACCTAAAGTGTGTAATTACCTGGATATTCCATTACAGCATATTTCTACGCCTGTATTAAAATCCATGAGACGTGGTACTACGTTTGAAAAGACTAATGCGTTGCTTAAAGATTTTAGAGCTACGGTTCCTGAAATGGCGATACGTACGACACTTATTGTAGGTTATCCTGGAGAAACTGAAGAGGATTTCCAGATCTTAAAGCAATGGGTGAAAGACCAGCGTTTTGAACGTATGGGATGTTTCACATACTCGCATGAAGAGAATACACATGCTTATAAACTGGAAGATGATGTTCCAGAAGAAGTAAAACAAGATCGTGCAAACGAGATTATGGAGATTCAATCTCAAATCTCATGGGAATTGAACCAACTCAAAATAGGGCAGACTTTTAAAGTAATTATAGACCGTAAACGCGGCAACTACTTTGTAGGTCGTACAGAATTTGATAGTCCTGATGTAGATAATGAGGTACTTATTGATGCAGAGAAACATTACTTATCTGTAGGTTCTTTTGCAACAGTAACGATTACTGAGGCAGAGGATTTTGATTTGTATGGAACTCCGGTGGAATAAAGTCTTAAGTCTTTTAGTCCTCAGTCTTTAGTCTTATTAAGAGTTTGAAAATTGTCATTGCGAGGAGTATACGACGAAGCAATCTGCTATTTATGACCTGAATTTCCGCACTTGATGCAGATTCTGTTTGTATGAATCATAATGTCATTTTAACTGTCATTGCGAGGAGCGACAGCGAAGAAGATTTATACTGTTTGCGATCTGAATTTCCGCACTTGATGCGGAATCTGCTTGTATGAATCACAATGCCATTTTAACCGTCATTGCGAGCGAGGAACGACGAAGCAATCTGCTGGTTTAGATACGGTAAGCATTTTTACCACATTATCCTATGGAAATTCCCCAAAAGCGAAAATTCAAATTCGAGTTCGAGTTCAAATTCAAATTCAAATTCATCTCTTTTTGGCTCTGTTTTTGATTTTAGTTGAATGAAGTATTTTTACGGTATGAAAAAGTTGTTGTTTATTCTAGTATTGATAGGTGCCAGTGCGCTATCCCAAGCTCAAATTACGTACTATCAGCTCGAAGATGGTAGAGTGCTGGATTTTTTCCAGTTTGAGAAACATAAAAAATCGCTCGCTACAGGATTAGTGATTCACAATACCATCCGTACCAGAACAGCGCCCGATTCTGTGATACAAACTGTAAAAATTACGATTGTAGATAGTAACCCAAATTCAAATTATTACGATCCGTTTCTAAAGCATCGCGAAAAAATAGGGCAACGTTTCCCTATGGAAGAGTTTGTCTCCAGTGATAGTTCTGGAATGGATGATGTGGATTATACAGGTAAACCTACGTTGATCAACTTTTGGTTTACAAATTGTGGACCATGTATTATAGAAATCCCATATTTAAATCAGCTAGAGAAAGAGTTTAAAGGCGAAGTAAATTTTGTGGCCATCACTTTTGATAAAAGCTATTTTGTGAATCGTTTTCTAGATCGCAAAGCCTTTAACTTTGATCATATTACAGATGTGCGACCAGCTATAGATGCCTATGGTGTTAAAGCTTTTCCTATGAATTTATTGATTGATAAAGATGGGAAAATTGTAGAGGTCTATGGTGATATCATCGCAGAGCATTTAAGCCTATCGGCGCAGTTGCGTGAAATGGTGAATGAGTAGGTTTCTAGTTTACAGTCGCGTAATTCAGTCTTATTTACAGTCTCAATGGTTGATGTTATTTCAGAATCTGATATGAGTTTATTCACGCATTGAAAAAACTCTAAACTCTGAACTCTGAACTCTGAACTCTCAACGTCTTACAAATAATAAATAATGTAGAAATAAACCTGTTCTCGACTCTCGCTCGAACTGACATTTCGTTTTTTCACTAAATACTAAATACTAAATACTAAATACTAAATACTAAATACTAAATACTAAATACTAAATACTAAATACTAAAT
>NZ_JBPOGG010000014.1:0-54560 GCF_051251825.1 Nonlabens sp.
ACCATATGCTAATGGCTTAATGTTCTTTTTAGTGTTTCTATCAGAAAAAGTTACAAAATCATTTGCTACTACATCATCCCAATGTCCCGTTGCAGTATTATTGCCTAAATCATAACCAGCAGCAGAACCTGAAAATGGAATAATATTTCCATTTAAGCCTAAGTTATTGTTATCTAAGTTAGCTATTTCTAAATAGTTAGTAGTTCCAGCTATCCCAGTTTGGATCGTGCCATTAAACCTGATGATGTTGTTATCAAATTCACCGTAGATCAAAGCACTATCTAAATCGTTAGACTGATTCTCTATATATAATTTATTATCACCAGTTTCACTATAACCAGCTTGATTTCCTATTGCAACATTGTTACTTCCAGCTATGTTGCTATATAAGGCTTGTGAGCCCAAAGCTGTATTATTATTTCCTAATGAATTATTCCTCAAAGAATTCAAACCTAATCCTAAATTATTTGATCCCGTAGAATTTACTCTTAAAGATTGAGAACCAATAGCAATATTATTGTTACCAGAGAAATTTGATAATAAGGCAGATGCTCCAGTTGCTATATTATTCGATCCGGTCCTATTGCTACGTAACGAATTTTGACCATTTGCTATATTGTTAGAGCCTGTTGTATTACTATATAACGCTTGTGATCCATTGGCAATGTTTATGGTTCCTGTAGTGTTGGAAAATAAAGATTGGTTACCATGGGCAATATTATTTGAACCTATCGTGTTGGCAAACAATGAGTGGTTTCCGCTAGCAATGTTGTGATTTCCTGTTGTGTTTGAGAACAAGGATGAGGATCCTTGTGCAATGTTTTGAACTCCTGTGGTGTTATTTCTTAAAGCCATAAAACCAATTCCTATATTATTATTGCTGGTAGTATTATTTCTCAAGGCATTATAGCCTATAGCTATATTATAATTACCCGTTGTATTATTAAACAGTGCTTGATTACCTTGACCTATATTAAAGTCCCCTGAAATATTGCTATACATAGATTGAAAACCAATAGCTACATTAGAATTACCAGAGGTATTTCCATTTAGTGTTTGAAATCCTGTCGCTATATTATGACCGCCTGAAATATTATCGTGTAAAGATTGTTGTCCTGTTGCAATGTTATGACTACCAGTGGTATTATCCCTTAAAGAATTGAGTCCTGTGGATATGTTATTTGTTCCCGTAGTGTTAGACCATAAAGAACGATGTCCTCGAGCAACATTATGACTTCCAGTTGTATTTGAAGATAAAGATTCGGTTCCTATGGCTATATTGCTTGAGCCCGTAGTATTTGAAAACATAGTAATAAAACCAATGGACACATTTCCTGAACCACTTGTATTACTATTTAATGCGGCATCTCCTATTCCTACATTAAGTCCACCAGAAGTATTTGAATTCAATGCAAAAGGTCCTACTCCTACATTAAAAGAACCAGAAGTATTTGAATCTAAAGATCGATAACCTAATGCAGTATTATAATTCCCTGTAGAATTGGACATCATAGACTCATATCCACTAGCAGTATTACCTATTCCAGTTGTATTGAAATATAAGGTACGATATCCTAAACCTGAATTAGAATAACCTGAAGTATTTGAATACATAGATTCAAAGCCAATACCTATGTTTCCATTATCAGAACTATCATCATTGACACCAGCATTGATTCCTAGAAATATAGAGGATCCATTTTCAGAACCATCCACATCACTTTTTCCATCATACAAGTCATTTATACGATCTAAATTAATCGTAGTATTCATTGCAACCCAAGTGGAACCAGTACTATCCCAGTAATAAAAACCTTTAGTCGCAGCGCCATTACCGGTTGCAAAAACAAGCATTCCATGTTGACTAGTACTAGGATTTATAGTAGAAAAATTATCCACTTTAGGGATTAATATTCCATCCAAAGCACTAGGTGTGCTCTCACTTGATGATCTTATATCTAACAATGCCTCAGGAACATCTGTATTTATTCCTATTTGTGCTGCTGTTGTAAAAATATTAAATAACAGTACAAACAATAAAGATTGAATGTATTGTATTCTCTTAAAGTTTGTACTGTCTAAATTGCTCATAACGTTTCAAATTAACTTATCCCTTAACCAACTCGTCTTATGAAGATGCGCTAAGAACAATTATTTCAATTTCCTTGAAAGCTTTATGCTGTGGTGCAGCTAGTAAAGAATCCTTAATTTTTGTGGTGGCAAATTCCAGAATATTTTGTCTTACTCGATGTCTTTTGCCAAAATATACATTCATCATCTTATTAGGTATGATATGATCAAGCTTAACTTTATTATCATTTAAAAAATAGAGTTTCACAGCATTCATAGAGTTCTTTTTGATGATCATACATTTTTCCATTTGGTTTTGAGCATTTGATCTAACGTCCCATATATCATAATCGATGATGCATTCATAAGGAGTTTGCTTATCTATAAACGTATGCAATGATTCTAATGAATTGATTTCCTTTTTAATTGAGATAATGCTTTCCATAACTAAGTTCTTTTGAATGATTGATAAGTCTAATTGATTTAATTTTTAATGAATTGTTTTACACCGGATTCGCTTCCTGAATATATTTTCATGAAATAAATCCCGCTTTTCAACTCATTAGTTGAAATGTGAATCTTTGAAGTATCGATTAGCTTTTGTCCAGCAACATCATACACTTCCACTCTATCTATTAAACCATCATATTTTATGTGAATATCAGTTGATGCAGGATTAGGATAAATAGTGAATGAATCATCTAGAGACATGCTCTCATTTGATAAGGCAGTACACTCTGCTTGATTATTCACAAAGATGTTATTTGGATGAGTATTAGTCCAGTTTGTTGTACTATAATTAGCATTGTCCACAAAAATACATATCAAACTAGGTGTGAAACTAGAACCGAAATAAGTGAAATTGGAATTATTACCATTTTGAACATTTAAATATGTTAACGGTGTAGTATATACTCCTAACTCTGTAAGAGCTACGTTGGCAGAAACATCTAAGCTTGTAATAGGGTTATTATCACAAAATAATTCATCTAAAACAGGATTTTGTGAGGTGTTCACAACAGTAAGCTGATTCTGACTACAGTTCAATTCAAGTAATTGTGGATTCTGTAAAACGTTGATAGAAGTCAATTGATTATTCCAGCAAGTAATGAGCTCCATTAAAGGATTTTGTGAAAAATCAAGCGCTTGCAACTGATTATTAGTACAGCTAATATTCTTCAAAACAGCATTTTGACTCAAATCAATACTGGTTAAACCGTTGTTATCAAAAAATAATGTTTCCAATGCTGTGTTTTGAGTAACATCTAAACTGGTTAACATATTAGATCCACAACCAAAATATTTTAACAGTGGATTTTGACTTACATCTATAGAAGTCATTTGATTAAATCGTATTGAGAAATATTCTAATAAAGGATGTTCGGAAGCATTAAAACTTGTCAATTGATTTTGTTGTAACCATAAATAATAAATCAATGAATTTGTTCTATTCAATATAATGTTAGTCAATAGATTATTTTCTAATCTTACAAAGGTTAGCGCGGTATTGTCGCTTAAATCAGCAAATGTGATTTGGTTACTCCACGCAGTTAATTGGGTAATATTTGTAAATTCTTCTATACCGACTAAACTTGCAATATTCATGTTTGGACAATTGATATGTCCCGTAAATGCCACTGCTTCTGTTATCTGTATTTCAGTATCACCATTAGTATTTATGGAAGGATTACCTACCAAGTATGCTTTAAAATTAACATCTGGAATGATGGCGTTTTGAGCAATACTTATTGTGGAAATTAATGCAGTTATTATAAATATGAGGTTTTTCATTTTTTAGATTTTAAGTATTAATTAATAACTACTTTTTTCACCACAGTACCTTTATCAAAGTCTAGTTTGACTATATAAATACCATTTGCAAATGAATTAGTATAAATCTCACTTTCAATTCCTTGCGCCACTTGAGAACCAGCCATATTATAAAGGGTATATTTCTCAAATTCAATTTGATTTGAAAAACTCAACTTTATGAAATTATTTGAAGTGTAGAGAATAATATCATTATCCAGTTCAAAGTCCGAGGAACTCAAAGCATCTTCGGCCACCATATTAAAATTGATCCATAGTGCACCGGAATTAGTAACATAGTCAGCAGATGTTCCTGGTGGAATGTGTAGATTAATATTACCACGTGTATCAAAGGTATCATTAGTACCTGTTGTAACATTTGGTGGAGTTATTGCTAGAGATGTAACATCTGTCAACAAATTATTAAAAAAGGCAACTGCACCTATGTTTGTGACACTACTAGGAAATGTTACAGAGGTTAATTGATTAAATCCAAACGCTCCTAATCCTATAGTGGATACGTTATCACCTAATGTTAAACTACTTATCGAATTAGTTACAAAGGCTGTAGTTCCTATTGTGATTACACTATTTGGTATTGTAACTGCGGTTAAACTATTATTTTCAAATGCAGAGATTCCTATTTCTGTAATACCATTAGGTATTGTGACACTGGTTAAGCCATCATCCTTAAAAGCATTATCTGCTATAGCGGTAACCGTATAAGATTGTGATGCTGTAGTAACCGTAGAAGGAATATTTAAATTTAATCCATTAACTAAGCTATAGTCAGAAATTGCTACCTCATTACTTATCGTAGGATTCTGTTCAAAAACCATATTAAAACCTGTCCATAAAGCACCAGTACCACTTGAATATGATGTCGTAGAGCCATCAGGTATAATTAAATCTATGGTTTCACGTACACCATTGTTGTAAAAAGTATCACTTTGATTAGAAGCCGTTGTTATAGTCGGTGCTGTTGTTGCATAAGAAGTAATAGAAGATAAAGGGTTTACCCTAAAAGCGCCTATTCCTATAGATGTAACATTTAAAGGAATCACCACATCACTAATTAGATTACCTTGAAAAGCGTAATCATCAATAATAGTAACACTATCTGGTATAACTAAATTTGAAATCTGATTTGAAGAAAATGATATTTCTCCTATTGTAGTTAATGTATTAGGAAAACTTACAGTCGTTATAAATGGTGGATTTCCTCCAAAAAAAGCACCATAACCTATTTCTGTAACCGTATAAGTAATGTTATTATTTGTAACCGTTGAAGGGATTACTACATTAACGCCTCCTGTGGAAGCATTATAGTCTCTGACTGTAACCGTGTTTGTGCCAGAGTTAACTATAAATTCCATTGAATTTTGAGTGAATATCTGTCCGTATCCTATGGTTACTGTAAAAAGAATTAAAATACTAAGTAAAGATTTTTTCATGATTGTAGATTTTTAAAGTTGATTTGAGATTGTTTTGCATGCTTTCGCGAAAGCAGAATGGAAATATGTAATAGAAATAAACTAGTAATCCATTTTTCTAAGGGATCCATCTAGTGCGTAATAAAAACGGAACGTAGTACCACCGTTTTCTGGTTTGAGATTAATGGCATATTCTGTTCTAGCGATATCCCCATTTTTAGGGAAAATCACAGAAGCAGTGTAAAGAGTAGGGTTTTCAAGATCCTTCTCGTCTTTTAATTGCTGTTTAGATTTTTCTATTAAAGAGCCTAGTTGAGTAAGATTAATTTGGTCATTAAGCTGATACATAAAATCTGCAGCTTGCGTACCTTCAGGAACCTCTAGAGAGATGTCTGAGTTTTGTGTCCAGGAACCTTGACTTAAATTCCACTGCCCCATTTTTAATGAACTAGGATCTGTGGTTACTGTAACACCTACTATGTTACCTATGGTTTTATCGTAAACTATACTGATGTCTGTGAAGTAAGCATCTTCACCAAACTCACTTTTAATTTCGTTTTGAATTTCTGTAAAACCTGCTGCAGTTGCTGGTTGATCTGCCGTGTTTCCTCCACAAGAGACTAAGCTGAGTACGGCACCGATTAAAATAAATAGACTGATTTTTTTCATAATGTTTATCTGTTTGAGCACTTGTGCTGTGCTATTGATGAGATAAACATATGATGTTATAAGCTCTATAAAAATGAGTATTCTATTTGCGAGCAGTTATAATCAATATGCGATACGTTTAAAACAATATGCGCAAATCGATGAAATGCAAATCAGGATACTATTCTCTGTTCCAGCCGAATAGTCGATTTAAGAAACCTTCCTTTTTGCGTGTAGATACAGGGATTCTTTTACCATTTTTCAAATAAATGGTTCCAGATTTATCATATTTATCTATAAACTGAAGATTCACCATAAAGGATTGATGTGGTCGAATAAAGGTACCAGCAATAAGCTGTTCTTCAAATTCCTTAATAGGTTTAGATGCGAGATGTTTTTTCCCATCTTCTAAATAAAATGTGGTATAACCTTTATCTGACTCGCAATACATTAAATTTTGAAGATGAATTACTTGAAAGGAATCTTGTAACGATAGTATGAGAGTTTCACCTTCATTATTAATCGCATTTTGAACTTTTTTAATTTGTTGTTTTTGAACCTCTAATGGTAACGCTTCTATTTTCTCTAGAGCAACTTTTAGTTCGTCTATGTCCACTGGTTTCAATAAATAATCTACTGCTCCTATTTTTAAAGCTTGTAATGCATATTCTTCATAAGCTGTAATAAAGATGACTTTAAATTTTAAATCATCAGTTTGTTTTAAAAAGTCAAATCCAGTACCATCTGTGAGATTAATATCAAGAAAAATTAAGTCTGGTTTACATGCCTTAGTTACGATTACCGCATCTTTAACAGACTCGCACTCACCTACTACTGTTATATCTTTATCTAATGAAGCAAGGATATGTATTAAGCCTTTCCTTATGTTTTCTTTATCTTCTACAATTAATGCTTTCATATATTTAAGAGATATAAGGGATTATTAACGTTACCATGGTTCCGTTTTTACCATCTTCCATTTTGTTCTTTAAAGTAAGTGATCCTGGAGAGTTAAAATCTTTAGACAGTACTTTGAGTCGTTCTGAAGTAATAGTTGTTGCAAGAGATTTTTTAGTCTTATTAATTTTTTGATCGTCCTTAGAAATCCCTACTCCATTATCATCAATAGTACAAGTTAATTGATCTCCATGAAAACGTATAGCTACGTTGATTTCTTTATGCTTTGATCTATCAGGAAAAGCGTGTTCTATAGCGTTCTCAATAAAAGGTTGAATAAGCATAGGTGGAATTTTTAATGCCTCTGGATCTATATTTTTATCTATCTCATATTTGAAATGAAATGGTGGATCTGTATCTAGATTTTGTAACTCCACATAGCTGTCTATAGCAGATAGCTCGTCAGCCAGTGATACCGTTCTATGACGTGAATTTTCTAAAATGGTTCTCAGGAGCTTAGAGAATTTAGATAAATAGGAAATGGATTTTTCTTCGTCTTTATTTAATATCATTCCTTGTAAAACAGAAAGTGAATTAAAAATAAAATGTGGTGTCATTTGCGAGCGTAATAATTTTTGCTCCATAACTATATTTTGAGTCTTAGCCTTTGCATTTCTAAGCTTGAGAGAGAAAATAATTGCTGCAAGTGCCAGCGTTAAAAGTAAAAAGGCAATAACACCTAATAATAAATTACGTTGTGATTTTTCTAAATTCTCTGTGGCATCTTTTACAGTTTTAGTCAGTTTCAATTCTCTGATGCTCGCAGAGTCCAATTCTTTTTGATATTTAAATTGATTCTCTAACTGCGCTATTTTCTCAATGTTTTCTTTGTTGAAAATGCTATCGTTTAGGTTTTTATAGGCTACATGATTTTCTAGAGCTTTTTTATATTGACCTGACTTTTCATAAATCTGGTAATACAAGTCTTTGCAATCTCTTTGTGCATCAAGAAAATTAAATTGAATAGAAATTTCTTCACACTTTTCTAGGTATTCAAAAGCAAGGTCATTATTTCCTTGGGTTGAATAAACTTTTGCAAGACCAAAATAAGTTCTGCTTACACCTATAGCATTACCTATCTCTTCGCAAATTTTTTCTGATTGCTTAAAATAATCTAAGGCTTTCTCATAATTACCTTTGCTATATTCTATTTCAGCTATAAAACTTAATCCATTAGCAATTCCATA
Organism: Nonlabens sp.; assembly: GCF_051251825.1. GTDB lineage: Bacteria > Bacteroidota > Bacteroidia > Flavobacteriales > Flavobacteriaceae > Nonlabens. The sequence continues at coordinate 8,105 of NZ_JBPOGG010000014.1, forward strand.
TTGATCATTGATTTCTTTATTTATTTCTAGTGCTTCTAATAAATATGGTAATGCTTCATCATCTTTGTCTTGTGCGAGCTTGATGAATCCTAACCCATTTAAAGACCCTGCAATAACTTCCTTTTTTCCATATTTTCTTGACAATTCAAGAGCTTTATTATAGTAATTAATAGCTTTATCATATTGCTGTTGCATTTGATAAATAATAGCCAAATTAATAGTAATCGTTAAGGTTTCATATTCATTTGGAATCTCTAGAGAATTGTGGATGTCTAGTGCTTGATTTAAATACTCAATAGCTTTGGGAGCATTATTTTGTTCACCAAAAATACCACCAATGTTTGTAAGAGAAGAGGCTATATCAATAGAATCCTTAATTTGTCTTCTAATCTCTAATGATTTTGTGTAATTGACGACTGCTTGATCATAGTCACCACGATCTGCATAAATATTCCCTACATTATTAAGCACTGCAGCGACACCTTTAAGATCATTTCTTTCTCGATCTATTACAGCTGAATTTTCAAAATATTCAATGGCTTTATCAAGGTTACCTTGTGAATAATGAGCAATACCTATACTATTTAAGGAATAAGATATTCCTTTTTTATTATTTAATTTTTTATAGATGTCATACGCTTTTTGATTCGTTTCTATAACGTTTTGAAAGTCTGATTTTTTTAAAGCAATATGACCTTTGAAATAATAAAGCTCTGCTTTTCCATCTTCAAAATTCAAGGAATCAATTAAATATTCAGACTCCTTAATTAATTCATCAATACCATCCAGATTATATTCATTAAGATCATATATCAACGAATTAAGAAGTCGTACTCTCGTAGTATCCTTTTGTTTGTGTAATCTTAGCTCGTTTCTTACACTGTCTACTGCCTTGTTTTGAGCTTGTGAACCTATTGCTAGTAATAATAATATAAAGAGAAATCTATTTTTCATAATCTTAAGTAAACTGATATTTCTAGCTCATTTAAATCAATGCTTATGAGAGCTAGAATCTATAATAATACTGATAATTAAGATATTAATTAATATCCAATTCATTTTTGTCGCTTTTTGAGCCATAAGCGTTAGGAAGGAAGTCATTTATGATTAAATACCATTTGATGATTATGAGATAACTTCTCACCTATTTCTATGTATCAAAATATTAAACACAAAAAAGCCCATCCTTATGGATGGGCTTTTTCTTAAAACTTTGAAAATATGTCTTATAGAACTTTAACGTTCACTGCATTAAGTCCTTTGTTTCCTTCTTGTAAGTCAAATTCAACCTCGTCACCTTCACGGATCTCATCGATTAATCCTGAAATGTGTACGAAGTGATCTTTATCTACTCCTTCTTCAGTGATGAATCCAAATCCTTTTGTTTCGTTGAAAAATTTTACTGTTCCTTTACTCATTGTATTGTAATTAAATTGTTAATACTAACTCATTTGCAAACCTTGTGCCACAAACAATTAGCGCTGCAAAGATAGACTAGTTTGAGGCAGGACAATTTTTAATAGCAACTATTATGTGTATTTCATTCTTTTATTACAATATCCTTTATCAAATGTGAATATTAATACTATTGATGCATACAATCCATAATTTCTTTTTGGAAAATAGTAATCAGTTAAAGTTTCCCAATAGTTCAATACAAGCCATAAAAAAAGCCCAACCTACGGTTGAGCTTTTTTCTAAACGTTGAATATATGTCTTATAGAACTTTTACGTTCACTGCATTTAATCCTTTGTTACCTTCTTTAAGGTCAAATTCAACCTCGTCACCTTCACGAATCTCATCGATTAATCCTGAAATGTGTACGAAATGATCTTTGTCTACTCCTTCTTCAGTGATGAAACCAAATCCTTTAGTTTCGTTGAAAAATTTTACTGTTCCTTTACTCATCTTAATGTAATTAAATTATAATATAAGTTGCAAAGATAGTATCATTCAATTGCCAATCACATTAAATAGTGATTAAACTTCATTTATTGAGCATTAACGATACCTGCAAGCTTTAAAAGCGGCTATTAAAAGCAGTAAAATCGCTCTTTTTCAATTATTTAGAGCTGTTATAGCTCATAAATACGCACCTTTTTCTTCTTCAAGCGAGTATTATTAGTTTTATCTATCACTTCGTAGAGCTTTTTCTTAGGTACCGCTACAAAGGCACAATCCTGTTTCAACTCTATAACACCTAATTCGTTTTTCTCGAGTCCACCTTGCTTGAAAAACAATCCAGCGATATCTCCTTTAGAGATTTTATCCTTACGACCACCAGATATAAATACCGTTGCCCATTCCGTTCCTAGTTTTGTAGTTTCTGGTTTTGGAATTAAAACTTCCTCAGTAGTAATGAAATCGGGAACAGTTTCTTTATTCCATTGTAAGACATAAGCGGTTCCTTGAGCATTCATACGAGCAGTTCTGCCATTTCTATGAGTAAACTCCTCGGCTTTTAACGGCAATTGGTAATGTATGATGTATTTTAATTCTGGTATATCGAGACCACGTGCAGCTAGATCTGTGGCAATAATAACCTGATGTGTTCCATTCCTAAACTTGATTAACGCACGTTCACGTTCTTGTTGCTCCAGTCCACCATGGAATAATCCATGAGATATATTATGAATGCTCAAATGTTCACTCACAAAATTGATCGTATCCTTAAAGTTACAGAATATAATACCTGGTTGATTCCCTATATGTTGCAATAAATTGATAAGTGTTGCCAGCTTATCTTTATTTGCAGCAGTTACTTTCTTAATATCTAATTGAGCAACTCCAGCAGCCGTATAGTCTATCACTTTAGGATTTTTCACTTTTGCAAAGTCTGGAATTCTTATATTTTGAGTTGCACTGGTAAGTACGCGTTTCTTTACATGAATTAAATCAGTAAGAATATCTCCCATTTCTTGTTCAAATCCTACTTCTAGTGATTTATCAAACTCATCCAGTACGATGGTCTTCAACTCCTCGATAGAGAAACTTTCTCGATCTAGATGATCTAGAACACGACCTGGCGTACCTATAAGAATTGCTGGAGTATGCGCCAGTTCAAGTTTATCCTTGGAAATAGGTCTTCCACCATATACGGCGTTTGCCTTAAAACCGGTTCCCATATCACGTATTACTTGCTCAATTTGAATCGCTAGTTCCCTAGATGGAACGAGTATGAGTAGTTGAACTTCTTTAATCGCCGGTTTTAACTCGTTAATTAAAGGAAGTAAGAACGCGAGTGTTTTACCTGTTCCCGTAGGAGATAGTAATATAGTACTAGGATATGCTGGAATAGTAAGCAATGCTTGTTCCTGCATAGGATTTAATGCGGTAATCCCTAATTTCTCAAGGATTTGCGCTTGATTTTTTATAGTTGTTGACATGTTGCAAAAGTAGTGGTTTCCACTACTCTATTTCACTAAGAGTACTATAAAGAAATGGTGTGATTGTTTTAAATACGCTTTCGCGAAAGCGTATTCAAAAACCAAAATTGCAAACTATGTAAACCTACTTATATAAAGATAAGTATTAATGCTAGCAAAAGTCCACCAGCAGCAAAGAGCATTCCTTTCTTGAAGATATTTGTGCCAGGCATGAACATCCAAAAACTTGAAATCACAAAAAATAATAACCCAAGTCCAAAAATGATATTCAAGAAAAATAATGGTTGACTAGATTTTGCTTTGTGCAGGTGCGTCATCTTATCCAGCACATAAGGCAATTCCATTTTAGTGAATTCGGCGGTACCGGTGACTTTATTATAACTTCCATTTTTAAATAGAACGAGATCACCATTTGTGCTTTCAATCTTGAGTCTCTTGTCACCTATCGCTTGACCTAGAGCTTTTTCATTTAATTGAGTACTGATCACTTTAGAATAAGCAACCTCACGTTTCATCACATCACTATCACGGAATATTAAAACGATTCCACTGATAGCATACATAGCCATAATTCCAGCTAGGAAAAAGCCTAAATAGCGGTGAAATATTCTCATTTTAAGCGATGTAGCACTTGGTTTAGCCATAATAGATTTTATTAAATTATTTTAAAACACCATCGACGGCGTTTATGATTTGGTCATATTTTAAATCTCCTGTAAATAGAGAAAAACTCTTACCATTAAAAGGTTCATACACGTTGCGATTCATGCGGGAAAATAATCCTACTACCGGTGCGCCACTAGCACTGGCAAGGTGCATGATACCACAATCTGCTCCTATCCACACATCAGTATGAGAAATAAATGCGGCAATTTCTCTTATGTCTTTACTGTAGTAAGATGGCGCTGTAAAGTCTATTTGGGAAACGTTTTCATAAGGCAGCACCTCTACTATATGATAGTTAGGATATTCTAACTGGAGTCTTTTATAGAAAGGAATCCACCAGTCTGGCTTATAACATTTATCTCCTGTTGCAAAGGTAAAAATGGAAATGGTCTTCTTAGAATCGTCTGCGATTTCACGGAGTTTTTCAAGTCCACGTTGTGATTCTTCGTTAGTCAATTCTATACTTAGATTCTTGACAGGTAAATGTTGATCAGGAAAACCTAAATTTTCCATATAAGCTCTAAATGCATAGACTTGCTCCTTTGCGATGTGCATTCCGTCTGTGTAATGGGCTGTAAAATCTTGTTCTTCTTCTCCGTAAACTTTGAATTTTGCCTTGGCCATTTGTGTATACAACCTTCCTGAAGATGATCCAGTTACAGCGTTTATAGCAAAATCATATTTTCTGTTTCTAACTGATGTTGCTCCTTTTATATAGTCTTTGAGGTTTTTAAAAGGCTTTTTAGGCAATCTTGTGATTTTATCTACAGCTTCATAATTCTCAAAAATGATAGGTCCTAGAAAACCTTGAACAATAAGGTCTATTTTGGCATTTGGGAACGTTGCAATCACCTCTTGAACTAGAGGCGTGATAAGGATTAAGTTACCTAGCCTGTGATTAGTACGTACGATTAACACACGCTTGACACCATTTAAATCTATTAAATCACCAGGTTTAGGCTCATGAGTTGTACCAATCTTTCTCGTTAGAGATTTCATGATTTTCCTACGGTAATTATTGACTTTCTTATGTTTTGCCATGTCGGTTAATAACGAGTTTGCAAAAGTAAGCAACCGCAATTAAAGTGATGGAATTATAAGCTTAATTTAATTGTTAAGGTGTGTTGAGAATTACGCTTTCGCGAAAGCGTAATCAAAATCATCTATTTCAATTTACAATGTGCTTTTCTTCTTCTTACCTTTAAAAAAGCCCGGAATTTGATTGTAATCGATGAAGTATTGTAGTTTTATCGAAACTGTTTGATTCAACGACTGGTCCAATAGATTGCCTATACTACGATTATATGTCGCCTGTGATTCATTATCAAAATTAAACAGTTGATTGCGGTATAACGCAGTTAAAAAACTACCTGGAGCTACTTGCCATGAGTAACTCAAATCAAAATTCCAAGTCGTGAAATTGATGTTAGGATCGTTAGGAATATTAGTTGTGGTATAACCTGTATTTGCGACACGACCGTTATCTTGTAACGTGAATAAATCCTTATTATAATCAACAATTCCCCAATAATTTCTTAATGTCAATGACAAAGTATGATAGGGATTGAAGTTATAATTTGCATTAATAGTTTGCTCAATTTCTATGCGCTGGCGATCTCCCATTACTACATCATTTCCTACTTGAGTCACGTAACCTCTATCTCCTGTATAATATTCTCTATCAAAAAAGTAGGACAAAACGAACTTATCATTAAAACGTATTCTAGGCCCAAATCCAAACCAATAATTTACATAATCGCGTCCAGGTTCCAATAAACTTTCAATACCAAAATTTGCGCTTATGGCTACTTTCTTATTATCGTTTGAATTGAACCATGCGTTCATATTCACACCATTTTCTCTTATGAAAAAAGCACCAGCTTTACGTGGCTCAAAATAATCAAATTGACGACCAGGCTGTAGATTAATATTTGCACCATAATTATTTAATGATGTAGTGTTACCATTAAAATTTGCTCCTATTCCTAATCCAGTAAAAGTATCTGGATTTGCGAGTCTAGTATAGTCTATATATGTATTTACAAAGATGTTATTCCACTTTCCTGTAGGTTCAAATGTTCTAAAGGTATAATTAACGCCAAAGTCATTGCGGTTATTCCTGAACTGTAATCCTAGATCGTTGATATCAAATTTAGTATCCACATAAGTATGATCAAAGTTAAAGCGATGCTTTCCAGCAACAGTCTGTGCTCTAAAAAAGGTGCTATAGCCCGATTGATTACCATTTTCAAGGTTGAGATGACTCATTTTAACCTGACCTTGAATATTATATGTGTTACGTTTATTCACGATGTCTGCAAGTAAAGCGGTCACATTTGCATCTCTAAAACCACCATTTCTAGTGGTGTTTGTGTTTATGATTCCTATACTTGAGTTTTGATTAAATTGCTGGTCTGCGACTATGATATTGTAATTAGTAAATGGTTCTACTAGTTCTTCTCTTCTATTACCAGTTACTGTATTTTCAACGGTTGCATAGGTTTTTTCTGTTATGCTATTAAAGAATCCTAGACCGAGACCTTTCTTAGTACGACCAGATACCTTAATGGCGTTCAACACTTTACTTGTACGTGGATAGGCTACCAACTCTTCATTTGCATTTAAACTTACATCGCCCGTAGGTGCGTTTCCAACTCTTCTAGAAAAGAATAAATTTCCTTTACTGAATAGATCTAGCCCTTCAGTAAAAAACTGTCTTTGCTCAGAAAAAGTTTGTTCAAACGGTCCTAAATTAAGAGTTACATCATCAAATCCTGCCTGGCTAAAATCTGGAATAAGTGTTGCGTCCAGTGTGAAGTTCTCTGTAATGCCATATTTTAAATCAAGTCCTGCGTTGAAATTAGTTTCTGTAGTTCCTTCAAAGCTATTAGTCACACCAGAGATAAATGGATAAAAAGCTAATCTTACTGGTGGATCGATAGCACTCAGTCCTTTTAATTCTCCATGGTATAAACCTATGTTTCCTTTAGTCACGTCCAGCTCGTTCCATGTATATTGTGCCTCAGTACGTTTAAACCTGCGATGAAATTGAATTCCCCAAGTTTCTAAATCTTTGTTATCAAATCTCAAACAGCGATAAGGAATTTTCATTTCCAAAGTCCATCCATCGTTTTGCATTTTAACAGCACTATCCCACACAGCATTCCAGCCAAAATCTTCACCAACGGTAGGATTTGCGGTAGCATCTGCCTGAGCACCTGAGGCAAAGACAAAAAACTCTGTATCGTTCTGAGCATCATTATTTGGATTCACTACAAAACCAAAAAAATCTGAGAAAGCAAAATTGTCTCTACTCGCAAACTGTTTTGCAATAAGAGCTGTATCATCATATAAGTAAGCGGCTACATAAATAGCATTATCATCATAAGTCATTTTAACAACCGTACGATTGTGTAATGAGTCTTTTACTCCTGGAATAGGTCTAAATTGAATAAAACCTGTGGCTTCTTCGGCATTTTGCCAAGCTGTGTCTGTAAGCTCACCATCAATCTTAGGTGAATCATCTGTACGTTGAATGTTTAGTTTTTTCTTTTCTTGCCCGAATGCTTGAATACAAAATAGCAAACATAGAGTGATTAAAGGAAGTCTCATGAATCTTGGTTAGTGATTGAAAAATAGACTTGACTCAAAACAAAATGTTACAGTTGTCCTACATAATTATTTTTGTTTCTTTAATTAATTATCCATTTATACATATATTGTAAGGTATAGTACATCTATCTTTGATATTGCTTAACTCTTATAGTTCAATTTATAAAGAGTTTTCACCTGCTTAAGCTGCAAAAAAACAAAATGATAAAACCACCTATACCTACAAACGAGCAATACAGGCAAGCAGCTGTAGAGACCTACAATTTGCTCGACACGATGCCAGAGGAAAATTATGATAGCATCACGTCAATCGTTTCAAGTATATGTGATGCTCCTATATCACTAATCACATTAATGGATAAGGATCGTAATTTTTTGAAATCTAGACACGGTATTGACATGTCTGAATCTCCAAGAGACATCTCATTTTGTGGTCATGCTATCGCAAGTGAAGAAGACATAATGATTGTGCCAGACGCTAGAGAAGATCATAGATTTCAAGGCAATCCTTTAGTAGATGGTTTTAATGCGATTTTCTATGCAGGTGTACCTCTAGTTGATAAAAATGGATATAAACTGGGTACTTTATGTGTTTATGATCATAAACCTAGAACCTTAAAGGAAAATCAAATAACCGCTCTTAAGTCTATGTCTAAGCAGGTTATTGCGTTATTTGAAGAACGTTATAAAACGATTCAATTGGAGAAAGTGACCTCGACACTTCAGGAACGTAATGATGAATTAAAAGATTTTGCAGGGATTGTTTCTCATGATCTTAAAGCACCACTTTCTAACATCATAATGATTACTGAACTTTTAAAAGAAAGTGAACAATCACTATCTGATCAAAGTAAGGAATATTTAGGCTACTTAAAAGGAAGCTCTACCACTATGAGTAGATACATTGATGGAATGTTGCAATTTTATCAAAGTGAAGAACTTGTTTCAAACATTTATGACCACGTGAGTTATGTCGATTTAATCGAAGATGTCATTGCCATGACTGTTAAAGATGATGACGTTGTTGTTAATTATATACCAGCTCTAGATACCACATTACATACCAGTGAAATGGCTCTCCAACAAATTTTGATAAATGTGGTTACAAACTCTGTGAAATATGGAGATAAGGAAAAAACCATTATAGATATACATTTAGAGAGCTACCCAAATGATTATGAAATAAGAATAAAAGATAATGGAAGTGGAATTTCTCCAGAAAATTTAAAATCTGTTTTTAAACTGTTTTATATCGCTGCAGAAAAGGATCGTAATGGTAATCAAGGAACTGGAATAGGACTCGCAACGGTTGCAAGATTACTAGAGCACATGAATGGATCCATTACCGTTGATTCTAAGCTCGGTGAATGGACAGAATTTGTCATTAAATTTCCTAAAGGCATCGTTGAATAATTATCTGTTCATATTTCAATTATTATCAAATAAAAAAAGTGCTGATTGGTTGAGACTATCAGCACTTTTTTTCATTTTGATATCTGGTTATACTTTAGTTCCGTCTTCTCTATATTCCACATCCATGTTTTTGCCTTTTTGTTTGAATTCGATATCGTAGAATTCGCCTTTAGTAGCGCTCATTACATGCTCAGCTTCAGTGATTACTCGTTCTGGATACTCTCTTTCTATAGCTTCTTGAATTGCGACAGGAATTTCAGAATCTTTGATGGAGTTTTCTGTTTCTACCCATGTTCCATCAGGATTAAAATCAGCACGGTACTTTTCTCCATCTTTTTTAAAATGAGCTTCCCAATAGCCATGAGAATCTAGTTCAAAATCGGGATCATTTTCGTCTGGATATTTTGCTTTAAAAGCTGATTGTACAGCCTCAGGAACTTCTTCAGGTTTTTCTTGACAACTAGCGTTAATAGATACAAATAGAAAAGATAAAATTATTAATGTAAGTCTCATAAAATTAGTTTTATACAATTTACAAAGGATCCAAACCAGGTTTCCTTAAAACTATAATAACAAATGTTATGAAGTGTTAAATCACTTTTCTTTTCTACTATTTATGAAATAGACTCCAGTAAGCATAATCGCAGCGGCTATTATAGATTGTATGGTAATCACTTCGTTTAAAAAATACCATCCTAGTAGTAATGCGATTATAGGATTAACGTAAGATGATGTGGCTACTTTCTCAGTACTTACAACTTTAAGTAAATAATTAAATCCAGTAAATGCAGCTATACTACCAAAGAGTATCAAACAAACCATTGAAATTTGAGTAGGCAATAACCATTCATCGGGTAATGTCCACGATTCACCAAAACTAATACTTGCAATAGCTAGAATAATCCCAGCACTCAACATTTGATAACCTGTAGCAATGAAGAAATTTGTCGGTGTATCTGCCTTTGCAACAAATAAACTTCCTGCGCTCCAGCTTACAATACAGGTCATGATCATAATGATTCCTATCCAGCTATCTTCTTGTAATTGCAACTCTTTTTGACTTACTAATAAATACATTCCCAAAAGTCCGAGCAACACTCCTATAATAGATTTCAATTTTAATGATTTACGCTGCGCAAACCTCATCATGAGTAATAAAACTAGTGGTTGTAGTGACGCTAACAGTGAACCAAAACCACTATCAACATATTTTAGTGCCCATACAAACATACCATTGGCATAAGCTAGAAATAGAAATCCTGCTAGAATAGAATTGAGAAGTTGCTTTCTTGAGATTCTTAAACTTTTTCCCCTTGCAATCGCAATGGCAAAAATGATAAAACTAGCTGTCGTAAAACGCATGGCACCTAGTGAGAAAGGCGATAATTCAGTTACTGCAATTTTATTCCACAAATATGTAGAACCCCAAAATACATAGACTGCAAAAAATGATAAAACTATTAATACTGGTTTCTTTTCCATTACCAGCTTATAGGTCTGTAATCTTTTAAGAATTTACCACACCAGTGTTTACCAGTATTAATTCCATCAAATAATGGATCTAATACACGTGCTGCACCATCAACTATATCGAGTGGTGGCTGGAAATCATGTAATTCTTGTTTGCGCTTGGAAAGCTCTGCTGGATCTTCATCTGTTACCCATCCAGTATCTACTGCATTCATGTAAATTCCATCCTTTGCAAGTGTTCCTGCTGCAGTATGAGTCAACATATTTAAAGCAGCTTTGGCCATATTAGTATGTGGATGGCGATCTTCTTTAAAGAATGTATGGAATTTACCTTCCATCGCGCTCACGTTAATGATATGCTTTTTACCAGTATTCTCCTTTTGCATAAGTTCTGTAAGACGATTACAAAGAACAAAAGGTGCGACAGAATTTACTAACTGAACCTCAATCATCTCAGTAGTTTCTATCTCACCGAGTTTTAATCTCCAGCTATTGGTCTTTCTTAAATCAACTTGCTGTAAATCGGCATCGAGTTGTCCTTCTGGGAACACTTCTGGAGCGCTGAGTGCTTTATCAAAACTATAAGGAATTTGAGATAATTGAGCACTTGCTCTTAATCCTATTCCAGGTTCTGGTCCATGCCATGTAACCGGCATATTTTTATTTGAGGATGCCGCTGGAGATAATGCTTTTATCTCTGCAAGACATTCTTGATGATCTTTAAGTAATTCTTGAGCAAACGGCGGTAACTCATTGTATTCTAGATTCTCATTAGGCATTAAATGCGCATAAAATCCAGATGGTCTGCGCACTGTTTGAGCGGCATTATTAATAAGAATATCTAGTTTCTCGTAGCGTTGCTCTATAAAATTACAGAAGATTTCAACACTAGGAATGTGTCTTAAATCAAGGCCGTGAATTTTAAGATTGTGAGCCCAATCGTTATAATCTGGCTCTTTTGAGAAACGTATCGCACTGTCTGCTGGAAAACGTGTGGTTGCAATCACTGTAGCTCCACCACGTAATAACATCAATGAAATATGATATCCTATTTTTAAACGCGAACCTGTTATTAGCGCCACTTGTCCTTTAACATCGGCAGTTTGAAAACGCTTTGCATAATTGAAATCACCACAATCTGTACACATCTGATCGTAGAAATGATGCAGTTTAGTAAACAGAGTTTTACAAACGTAGCAGTTCCTAGGAGTACTTAATTCTCCTGGATCTTTTTGTTCCAGCTGTTGTTGTAATAGAATTTGTGGAGCTACAAATACACTAGCTTCTCGAGCGCTACGTATTCCTGTTTCTTTACGAGCATGCTTGTCTGCGGTTGCTCTCTTTCTTTTAGCAGCTTTTACAGCGTCCTTTTTACGACGTTTATATTCTTCACGGCTAGGTCTAGAAAGTAATCCAGCTTGTTTAATAAGCTCGATACGTCGTTCCATAGGAATCTCAAAAATCTCATCAGTCTCTGTATTTAACCTGTTGAGAATATCGATGCATTGCTCGATTTCTTCAGGCGATAAAGGCTGTTGAGATGATTTAGACTCTTCCATGATTTTACTGCTTCAACAAAATTAAGCAGTTTAAGACTGCTCTACGTCTTTCTTAGATTTTCTATAAAGAAAACTTGAACAGATATTACGTTTTGCAAACCTGTATCTATTGTCAGCATTGACAAGTTTTTTAAACATTTTCACATCTACTCCAAAGTACTCATAAGTAGTACCATCAGTAAATGTTATTTCAAGTACACGTCCTTTATGGTCAAAGTCTTCTATACCTGTGTTAGTAATAGTCTCTGTATAAGCTTCAAGATTTGCTTCCTTAGTTTCAGGTGCAATACTTACTAAGAAATGGTAACCGTCGATGATCTCGCGGCTCATTACCTCAGCTTCTTCTTTCTTATCATCACCATCCTGAAATTTATCAGGATGCCATTCTTTTACAAGATTTCTGTAACTTTTCTTAAGTTCTTTAAGGTCAATGTTTTTCTCAACACTGAACATCTTCTTGTACTGATTAATACGCTTCATGTACTGCTTTTTTTATAGCGTGCAAAAGTAGGCTATATATATCGTTCTCTAATTCAAAATAGAATATTATTAGGTTAAGTTTTGTAGAGTTTAAAATTGCCAAAGTGTTGTATTGATATTTCAATCTGTAATCATTTAAGTTTCCATTCCCCAACCCTAAAGGGTGCGGAAACTATAAAGCATTTAATTGCGATCTAGAAATCTTACCCTTTAGGGCTAGGGAAAAGATTTCGGTAGTGTAATTTACAAACATCAAAAAAAATTATTTAGCTAGTTTACGCAATGCCACCCATTGTTTCAACATCTCACGAGCTTCAGTAGCTGGATAACCTAGTACGGTTTGACCAGCTTTTACATTATTTAAAACACCACTTCCTGCTCCTACAGTTGCCCCAGATTCAATAGTCGTGTGATCTTTTATGGATGCGCTTCCACCTATAATAACTCCATCACCTAGAGTCACAGATCCTGCAAGTCCACTGTGACCAGCCATAATACAGCTTCTTCCCATCACACAATTGTGAGCTATTTGAACAAGGTTATCAATTTTACAACCGTCACCAATTATAGTCGAGTTAAATTTTGCTCTATCTATACAGGAATTGGCTCCTATTTCTACTCCATTACCGATTACCACATTTCCTATATGCGGAATTTTAACCAGTCCACGACCATCGTCTGCTGGTCGGTAACCGAATCCGTCTGCGCCTATACTTACATTATTATGAAAAATACATTGTGCACCTATTTGAGAACGTTCTCTAATCACCGTTCCAGACCACGCCACTGTTTGTGGACCTATAGTCGTATCATCAAATACACTAACATTATGATATAGTACAACTCCATCACCTAAAGTTACATTTTTACCTACATAACAATGAGCACCTATTTGAACACCTTTTCCAATTGTTGCGGTTTCATGAACAACAGCCGTAGGATGAATATCTGTCTCAAAAACTGGTGTAGGTGGCAAGAACGCCTCGAGCATATTTGCCATAGCTAGATCGGCATTTTTTACTTGAATGAGAACTCGATTATCGCCTGGCTCAAGATCTATATTATCATTTACAATCGCTACAGCAGCATTAGAATCTGCCCATAGTTTTGCGTATTTACGATTACCAATAAAGGTCAAATCACTCGCGCTGGCTTTAGTTATTTCTTCTATTCCAGTAATTTCTTGAGTAGTTTCTCCTAGCATGGTTCCTTGAAGAACATCGCAAATTTGTTGGGCAGTAAATGAATTCATGAGTCGTATTCTTGTTGAGATGGTAAAGCTACACTTTAGAAGTGGTTTAGAAAAATGCTGGTTAGAAACAATGAGTTCAAGACTTATTACAAAGAGATGCTGAAATAAACCTATCTATCGGCATGCAGGTTCAGCGTGACGAGATTTATTAATTATAACAATAAACCTCACAGATTTTGATAATCTATGAGGTTTGGTGAAGTAATGTGTTATTTAAATTACGCTTTCGCGAAAGCGGAATACTACAACGTATCCATATCTATAACAAAACGATATTTTACATCGCTGTCCTGAACACGTTGAAATGCCGTGTTGATATCCTGCATGTCAATCATCTCAACGTCTGAGGTGATGTTATGTTCACCACAGAAATCTAACATTTCTTGAGTTTCTTTAATACCACCAATGAGTGATCCTGCTAGTCTTTTTCTTCTCAAAATAAGATTTGCTCCATGAACATTTTCCAGAGGTTCAATCGCTCCTACCAGACACATGGTGCAGTCTCTTTTTAACAAAGCTAGGTATGGATTCACATCGTGAGAAACTGGAATGGTATTTAAAATAAAATCAAAAGAGTCTTTGTGCTCCTTCATTTCATCATCGTTTTTTGAGATAATTACATGATCAGCTCCTAGACGTTTAGCGTCTTTGGCTTTTTCAGAACTGGTTGTAATCATTACAGTTTCTGCGCCCATAGCAGCTGCAAACTTAATTCCCATGTGACCTAAACCACCTAAGCCTACGACTCCTACCTTATCACCTTTCTTAACGTTCCAATGTTTTAATGGAGAATAAGTTGTGATTCCTGCACATAATAATGGTGCTACTGCTTGCGTATCAAGATTAGTTGGAATTTTTAAAACAAATTCATCACGTACCACAATAGATTTTGAGTAACCACCTAAAGTGTGTCCACCTAGATGTTTATCCTTACTATTATAAGTGCTCGTAGAACCGTTCTCACACCACATTTCTTGATCTTCTTCACAAGCACTGCAAGTCTGGCAAGAATCTACCATACAACCTACTCCTACTAGATCACCTACTTTATACTTAGAAACATCGCTTCCTACTGCGGTAACTTCTCCTATAATCTCATGTCCTGGAACGATAGGATATTTTGCATTTCCCCAATCATTTAATTTTGCGTGGATATCACTATGGCAAACTCCACAATATTTGATGTCTATTGCAACATCATTATCGAGTAAGTCACGACGATTAATATTTATTTCTTTTAATGGCGCATCTTTATCTTGCGCTGCATAAGCTTTTACTTCTTTCATAGTCATTTTTTCTAATTACAAAGGTGATTAAAGATATTCAAACTTTGTACTATAGAAATCATAATGTACTGTTGTATAAAGCAAATTACTTAGTAATACTTTAAGTTATTCACCAATTGCAAATAGTATCTTTGTGCTCTAATTCTAGAGTCATGAAAAGATTATTAATTATTCCAATTATAGTTCTACTTACTTCTTGTAATTCAGGTGTGTCAGTTTATAACGATGAACCTAGTGATGTAAAAGAGCGATTTGAAACTCTTGAAGACATTCATCTTTCCCAAGAATTTAAAGATTATTGGTATGGTGGAAAAGCAGAGATTTCTAGTTACGAACTCTCACAATCTCGTTATGGTGAGATGCGTGACGGAAAAGCAGTTCTCATTTTTGTTACTGAACCATTTGATACTATAGACGAAGTCAAAGCAGATAATCCCGACGAGATGAGTCGTCCTGTGATGAAACTAAATGCTACTCGTGATTTTAACACAGGTATTTATCCTTACTCCATAATGAGTAGTACCTTTTTCCCTTTAGATAAAAAGGATAATGCTCTTAAAATCTCTTCAAGTATTCAAGAATGGTGCGGTCACACGTTCATGCAGTTTAATCAAGATGAAAATGTCTATGACGTGGATTTATATTCTTACTTCCAGTCTGAAGGTGAAGATTATTTTGAAGTAGAAAACGTGATGACTGAAAATCAAATTCCAGTTCAATTAAGATTAAACCCTACTGAAATGCCTACTGGAGCAATGAAAGTCATACCTAGTGCTGAGTATTTGAGATTGAAGCATGTGGAAACTAAACCTTATGAAGTAACTGCTTCTCTTAGAGAAATAGAAGATGGCTATTTATACAGTATGCGTTATACAGAACTCGATCGCATGATTGCTTTTAAGGTCCAAAAAGAATTTCCTCATAAAATCCTAGCATGGATGGATCGTTACACTGATGGCGGCAAACCTGCTGTTTCCACAGGAACGTTAATTAAGACCATTAATACTCCATACTGGTCACAGAATGGCAATGAACATGAAGTATTAAGAGATAGTTTACAATTATGATGGATCTATTAAGCCGTACCGAAGTGATTTTTACAATCATTATATTGGTCGTAGCATTTACCATGCACCGATTTGTGATATGGAGTGCCGCAAAACTTTCCAAAGATTTAAATCGCTCTAAATTAAGACGACAGTACATTAATAGATATGTAGGTTATCTACTGTGGACACTTGCTACTATTACTATCATATTTGTTTGGGGAATTTCTAAAGATTGGTTTTGGACTACACTTTCCTCTACGTTTGCTGTTATAGGTGTTGCCTTGTTTGCAAACTGGAGTATTCTTAGTAACCTTACTTCTAGCTTTATATTATATTTTGCTTTTCCATTTAAAATTGGAGATCGAATCAGGATACATGATAAGGATTTACCCGTTACGGCGGTTATAGAAGATATAAAAGGATTTTACACAGTCCTGAAAACTAACGACGGCGAGATCATTACTTATCCCAACAACCTACTCATGCAAAAAGGAGTTAGTATTTTAGGTAATAAGAAGGAATCTGTTTTTGACATCGTACATGAAGACGCTGATCCTACGGCGAGGTAAAATCAATTTTTATAATGGATTACTTTATAAACATAGCCGGCACATTAGTTATTGGTGCTGCTCTAGCTTACATCTTTTATTGGAATTTCTTAAAAGTTGATGGAATTCCTGATTCAAAAGAAATTATTGAAGAGTTTGATTTAAGTATAGAGCAAAATGAATTTGTGAACTATTTAGAAAATGTTTTGGTTGCAGATGAAGTCATTAATAAAAGTGTAATTGTAAGCTTTAATGCCTTCTATGTTCAGTATGCCGTATTTTCAAAAACAAATGATTCTTCAGGGTATATTTATTGTGAGGCACTTAGTGAAGATTTTGAATATTTGAAGCAAACAGATATCAAACCCAATTTCAACCTGTTATTAAAAAATGGATTTGAGAAGCATCAAGATATTCAATCAAATTACTTTAAAGATTATAACTGTCAAGACAAAACCCAAGTAGACGGAATCATTGAAGAACTCCTTAATATTATGGAGAAAGTTTATTGTATTCCTAGAAATAATAAAACGATTGCCGAAGTAAGAATGTTTTAAATCTTCTAAACAAAAATCCCATTTTCAATATTACTAATCACAGCCTGCGCAGCCGCTTTACCATTTAGCATCGCTGCATTTAAAGAACCATTGCTTAACTGGTCTCCAGCTAGAAAGATATTTTGAGTTAACTGTGTTTCAGTAGGTGTCATCGCGTATTGAACACTTTCAAAAGTAGGAAGTGCTTTTTTAATTTCCATGCTCTTAATCAAATCACCAGCTTTAATATGAGCTTGTTCTTCTAGTTCTTGGCGCACACGTTCCTCAAGTTTTTTGTCAGTTAACTGATGTTTTGCTACTACACTCACACTGATTACTTTAGCGTGGTTCTCAAACACGTCATTCAGGAAATGAAAATTATTACTTAAACAGTTTTCTCCAGCTATTAATCCTATAATAGGTTGGTCAAATCCGTGCTCGTCGGTATCAAAATAGAGTATTTGAACACTATGCCACTGCTTTTCAATTTGCGGTAAATTAGGAATTAAACCTTCGGCTGGTGTAGCGATTATGGTATAATCACTCTGTATGGTTTCTCCATTTGATAAATGAATCGTGTCTCCTACTACTTCCTGCACTGAGGTGTTCAATTTAATCTGACCATGTAATTGAGCAGCCATTTGTTGAGGAATCGCTTGAATTCCAGCTGCTGGAATCGTCGCGTTTCCTATACTGAACATTTTAAAGACAAATTCAAACATGCGACTGCTCGTTTGCAATTCGGTCTCAAGAAAAATCCCTGTATAAAAAGGCTTGAAAAATCGTTGAATCATCTTTTCAGAAAATCCATAATCTTGTAAATACTGTAAGGTCGTTATCTCTGGAGTGTTGAATATATCTGTGAGGCTTTTTTCTTTAAGCTTTCGCGAAAGCGTAAACACCTTCCATTTATCTCCTAAACTACCTATTCCAGCTATTAATGTCTTCCATGCAAATTTAAAATCACGTTGCGCATCACCTATCTCATGCTTCTTACCATCTATAAATACAACTGACGCAGGACTAAAAGTCGTTAAGTTCAATGCTTCCAGATTTAAAAACTCCTGTGCCGCAGGATAAGCGTCCAGCAACACTTGAAAACCATGATCCAGCTTCAATCCGTCTTGCAAAGTAGTCTTCACACGACCACCTACAGAACTTGATTGTTCTAATAGTTGAGTTTTGTAACCAGCATTTTTAAGAGTAATTGCGGCAGCAAGTCCACTTACTCCAGCACCTATAATTGTAATTTGAGATTGCTCCTTATTCATAACGGCAAATTTAACCTAGACTTTGTAAAAAGAAAGGATTTAATTAATGCTTAACATTTTTAATACTTACAAAAATTACCTTTATAAAAATGTATAGCATGACCATTCAAGAATCTCCAGAAGACATCAATTTTACCGCAGAACTTACTTCTACTACAACATCATATTATGAGACATTTATTGAGTTCTTACCACGATTAGGACTAGGCCTTGCGATTATAATTTTAGGCGTGCTCATCGCTGGTGTTATAGGACGATTTGCCACAGCTCGTGTAAAGTCAAGGACTAATGATCCACTGATGAGTAGATTTCTAGGAAGAGCCATAAGGTTTATATTAATCATCATATTTATTATGCTGGCCTTGCGTGCAGCAGGTTTAGGCGATATAAGTGCTGGAATACTGGCAACTGCTGGAGCAAGTGCGGTAGTATTAGGTTTTGCATTTAAAGATATAGGACAAAATTTCATCGCTGGTATTATCCTAAGCTTCAACAGACCATTTAACGTGAATGATACTGTAGAAATAGGAGATAATTTTGGTAAAATAAAAACACTTGAGTTTAGATATACGAAGCTTAAAACATTTGATGGTAAAGATGTGTATATACCAAATAGTGATGTAATTACATTACCTGTAACTAACTATACTGAGGATGGATTCTATCGCTGGAACTTTACCGTCGGTGTAGATTATGAAGATGATATCAACCTTGCTAAGGATTGCATTATGGAGGCGCTAAATTCAGATCCTAAAGTAGTAAGTGATGAAGAACACGTGAATTATGTCATTGAAGATGAACTGGCTACGAGTACGGTGAATCTTAAAGTATTCTTTTGGGTAGATACTTTTGATTTTGGAAGAATTGCAAATACCACACGTGGTCGAGTGATAGGAAATGTAAAACGTGCTCTCATGGAAAAAGGATTCTATCTTCCAGCAGATATTCAAGAAATTAAATTGTATGGTCGAGATTCTGAATTACCTTTGTCACTAGCCGATAAAAGAGTTAAAAAAGATGCTTAAATTTTTCAAATACCTCGCTATAGCTGAAGGTTACTCATTTCTTCTCATCCTTTTTATTACCATGCCACTAAAATATATGGGCGGACTAGGAATGCCTAATAAGATCATAGGAATGGCACACGGTGTATTATTCCTTTCTTATGTTGTGGTTGCGATTATCGTTTCACAACTTCTTAAATGGAATTTTAAAAAACTCCTCATAGTGTTGACTATGTCTATCGTTCCTTTTGGAACATTCTGGATGGAGCGTGAGTACTTAGAAGATGAAATAGCTACTGCTTAAAAGCCTTTCTTTTTCATACGATCAGACTGATACTCAACTTGGGTTTTCCCGTGTGGTAATGGTTTTCCATCTTCGCCTAGGTTTACTAAAATGATATTCTCAATCGTAATAATGGTTTCATAAGTCATTTTATTACGCACTTCACATTTCAAGTCTATTGAAGAATTCCCAAATTTATTAACCTCAAGTCCTATTTCTACAATATCACCAGGTTTTGCACTGGCTCTAAAGTTGATCTCACTCATATATTTAGTCACCACTTTTTGGTTTTCGATTTGAATAATCGCATACAGCGCTGCCTCTTCATCAATCCATTCCAGTAATCGTCCACCAAACAAAGTGCCATTTGGGTTTAAATCCTCAGGCTTGATCCATTTTCTAGTGTGGAAATTCATGTGCTTATTTTTTTTATAAAAGTAGTTAGATAAAATATCATTTTAGCTAACATCCCTCTAAATTTCCTTTTACAGGAAGACTTTTTAAATAGAATGTAAGATCTTATTATTCTACAACAGCTCCTTCCTTTGAAGGAAGGTTGGGATGGATGTAATCACGATTAATTTATATATCTAACAATTCATATACGATTTCAAGTTCAAGTCGTTAAGTCGGTCTTCGAGTGCCTCAGACCTCGCAGCGTTTGAGCGAGCATTGAGGTGGTTGCTGAGCTTGTCGAAGTGCTCTCGAAATGCAACATATTAATTTAATTTACACGTACCTTTGCCACAATGAAACACATTACGAGTCCGCATAACGCAACAATCAGGCATGCAGAGCAATTGCAGCGCAAGAGTAAAGTACGCAAGAAGGAAGGTCTTTTTCTTGTGGAAGGACAACGCGAAATCATGCTTTGTGATCGCGGTGGTTTTGAATTACAACATCTTCTGGTATGCGGTCCTATCCTACTCGATTCTCAAGATTTTCAAGCAAGCGACGTGTATGAAAAGATTGGTATCGCAAGCAATCCCGAAATTATCTCTGTAACTCAGGATGTTTATGAAAAACTAGCTTACAGAACTGGTACGGAAGGTGTTATCGCTTTCGCGAAAGCGAAATCAAACAGTCTCAAAGATTTAAAACTTACAGAAAATCCATTAATCTTAATAGCAGAATCTCCTGAGAAACCAGGGAATCTAGGTGCCATACTAAGAACTGCCGACGCTGCAAAAGTCGATGCGGTCATCATTGCAAATCCAGTGGCAGATTTATTCAATCCTAACGTGGTGCGTTCCAGCGTAGGATGTGTTTTTACGGTTCCTACAGCGACTGGAACTACAACCGAAGTCATCGAGTTCTTAAAATCTAATGATATCAATTTATATGCTGCAACCTTGCAATCCAGCAAGCGATATGATGCCATCGATTACACTGCGGCAAGTGCCATTGCTTTAGGAACAGAAGCTACCGGATTAACTCAAGAAATGCGCGATGCTGCGACTCAAAATATCATCATTCCCATGAGTGGTGCAATTGATTCTATGAACCTTTCTGTGAGTGCTGCAATATTGATATTTGAAGCTAAGAGACAGCGCGATTTCAAATAGGTAAAGCCTCATTATTCTAGTACATTTGTGAAAAATTATAAATGGACGCCACTACGCTATTCTATATCATTATAGGGATTCTAGTATTTGATTTTGTACTCGACCAGTTTTTAGGCTATCTCAACTATACTTGGTATTTTAAAGATGTCCCTGCAGCATTACAAGATGTTTATGATGCTGAGGAATATGCCAAATCACAAGAATATAAAAAGACCAATTATAGATTCAGCTTACTGAGTGGCACGATTTCATTTATTGCTATTTTAATCTTTTTATCCTTGGATGGTTTTGCGGTTATAGACAATTGGGCGAGATCCATAGTTGATCATGAAATTCTCGTAGGATTATTGTTCTTCACCGTTATCGCCGCTGCTGGAGAGATTATTTCGCTGCCGTTTTCTTATTACTCGACTTTTGTTATTGAAGAGAAATTTGGCTTTAATAAAACCACTCTAAAGACGTTTGTACTCGATAAAATCAAAGGTTGGCTTCTTACCGCTATACTCGGTGGTGGAATCCTATCGCTCGTCATCGTTTGTTACAATTGGGCTGGAGCAAATTTCTGGTGGTATGTATGGATATTGATATTTGCGATTTCATTATTAATGAATATGTTTTATGCGCGATGGTTTGTGCCGCTTTTCAATAAACAAACTCCGCTAGAAGAAGGTTCGCTTAAAGCTGCTATTGCGAGCTATGCGCAAGGCGTAGGATTCCAACTGGACAAAATCTTTGTCATAGACGGCAGCAAGCGATCCACTAAGGCCAATGCTTATTTCAGCGGTTTCGGTAGTGAGAAACGAGTTACTCTTTATGATACCCTAGTTTCTAAACTAACCGAAGAAGAAATCGTTGCCGTACTCGCTCATGAGGTAGGACATTATAAAAGAAAACATATCATTTATAACCTCATTGCCAGTACTATAACGACAGGATTTACGCTTTGGCTGTTTTCTATATTTGTAGATAGCGCTATGCTGTCTGAAGCATTAGGAGTAACCATTCCTTCATTTCATGTTGGGTTAGTCGCTTTTGGATTGCTTTACTCACCTATTTCTACGGTAACAGGAATTTTGATGAGTTCGCTTTCGCGAAAATTTGAATACGAAGCCGATGCATATGCTCGAGATACCTATGAAGGTGAACCATTAATAAATGCACTTAAAAAACTTAATAAAACCAGTCTGAGTAATCTAACACCACATCCAGCTTATGTGTTTTTTAATTACTCACATCCTACATTGTATCAACGAATGATGGCGATGAGGAGTGTTTAATGTGGTAATTTGTTAATGTGACAATTTGTTAATGTGTTAATGGGTGAATGAATTAAGTATAAGTTTAAGTTTAGCTTTAAATTTAATTCAAGTTCAAAATCTTATTTTTGCACTAAACCTATAATCAAATGCTCATACTAGGAATAGCTGGTGGAACTGGAAGTGGAAAAACCACTGTTGTGGATCAAATGGTACATACCTATCCAGATCATGATGTAAATGTGATTTCGCAAGACTCTTACTATAAAGACACGAGCGATTTGAGCTATGAGGAACGTGTAAAAATCAACTTTGATCATCCTAGCAGTATTGATTTTGAGTTGCTTGAAAAACATTTGCTAGAACTCAAAGAAGGAAAAACCATAGATCAACCGGTTTATTCTTTTGTAGAACATAATCGTACTGGAGAAGTTGTGAAAACAGCACCTTCTAAAGTTGTTATCGTAGAAGGAATTTTAATCCTTACTCAACCTAGAATCAGAGAGTTATTTGATATTAAAGTTTATATAGACTGTGATAGTGATGAGCGATTGATACGTCGTTTAAAAAGAGATATCTCAGATCGTGGACGTGACCTTCAAGAAGTGTTAGAACGTTACCAGAATACATTAAAACCTATGCACCAGCAGTTCATTGAACCTACTAAGGCATATGCAGACGTTATTATTCCTACCAATCGTTTTAATACCGTAGGTGTTCAAATTTTAAGAGGTATAATAGACCAGCGCCTCGCAGAATTTTCTTAAATTTCACAAGATGACTTTCAAGGAATTAAAACAAACTAGATTTTGGAAAATCTTGACTAACAAATATGTGCTTATCAGCATCATATTTTTGGTTTGGATACTATTTTTAGATGCTAGTGCATGGTTGACTTCTCACAGAGAACTGGACCAGCAAATAGCCGAAAAAGAGCAAAATGTAGAATTCTACAAACGTGGAATCGCTCACGATCAAGAGAAAATTAGATCACTTAAAGACAGCGCAGGCATAGAGAAATTTGCCCGTGAACGCTATTTGATGAAAAGAGAAAATGAAGAAGTGTTTATCATACAGCATGCTGATTCCCTAAAAAAAGAAAACGATGAGTAAGCGACTTTTTGAAGATTTTGAACCAGTGTCTGAAGCTGCATGGAAACAAAAAATCCAAATGGATTTAAAAGGTGCCGATTATAATGACACCTTAATCACAAAAACTGCTGCTGGAATAGACATTAAACCTATTTATCATAGTGATAGTGCTCCGCAACTGGATATTCCCGCAAGATCAACAGATAGTTGGTACATTTCTCAAAAAATCTATGCCGGTAATGCCGCAGCGGCAAACAAAAAAGCAAAAGATATTCTTGCTCGTGGTAGTGAAGGTGTACTCTTTGTAATACCGAGTAATGATATAGACCCAGCGGTGCTTCTTGCAGATCTACCAGAACACGGCATACAGATCCATCCACAATTTATGGATCTAGATTATGTAAAAAAAGTTCATGCTTTAAATCCTAAAGCTTATGTACATCTGGATATAATTCATCAGTTAGCTAGTGATGGAAATTGGTTTAGCAGCGGTAAATCAGATCATAAAAATTACGCAGATTTTATAACGTCATTTCACGGTTTCTTTTCTCAATTTACTGTAAACACAAGTTTATATCAAAACGCTGGTGCCACGATTACTCAAGAACTAGGCTATTATGCCGCACATTTGAATGAGTATTTGAATCATTACTGTGATACGAGTAAAGAGCATGATGAGGTTGTTTATAACGCTTTCAAGGAGCGCGGCGACGAAGAAGTTCACACTGAGCGCAGTCGAAGTGCGAAAGCGGACAAAAGAATCAACATAGACACAGCAATAGGTAGCAATTACTTCATGGAAGTAGCAAAATACAGAGCTTATCGCTTAATAACCAAAGCTGTAGGTGACATATATGGATTAGATTTAGGTTGTTACATTACAGCGAGTCCTAGCTTGCGTAATAAATCATTGCTAGATTACAATGTGAACTTGTTGCGCACGACTACAGAATGCATGAGTGCCGTTTTAGGCGGAGCAGACACTGTATATAACCTACCATATGATGCGTTTTTCAATAAAGAAAATGAATTTGGCGATCGCATAGCTCGCAACCAACTACGTATCTTAAAAGATGAAGCATACCTAGGCAAAATCAATAACGCTGCCGATGGTTCCTACTACATCGACACGCTAACTAAACAGCTTACTGAAAAAGCGCTAGAACTATTTAAAATTATAGAAAACGCTGGCGGTTTTGTTCAATCACTATTTGATAGTACCATACAGCGCAAGATTAAAGAAAGTGCCGCACAAGAATTAAGTGACATCGCAGCTCAAAAGAAAATCCTCGTAGGTGTCAACAAATACCCAAATGGAGACTTGCCACTGCAAAAGGAATATGAATTATTTCCATTTGTAAAAGCAAATCCACGTAAGACGTTGATCTCTCCTATTGTTCCTTCAAGAATTGCAGAGTCGATTGAAAAAGCACAGATGTCATGAAAAGAAAAGATATATCTAACATAAAAGCAGATTTCAATTTCTCTTCTTCTCAAAAAGCAGATTTACCGGCTTACGAAACGTCGGAAGGAATTGATATTAAAAAATATTATTCTAAAGATGATATTGCAGATTTAGAACACCTAAATTATGTCGCTGGAATAGCGCCTAATCTACGTGGTCCCTACTCTACTATGTATGTGCGACGTCCATGGACTGTGCGTCAATATGCTGGATTCTCTAGTGCAACAGAATCCAATGCTTTTTACAGACGTAATCTTGCCGCTGGGCAAAAAGGATTATCCGTAGCATTTGATTTGGCAACACATCGTGGTTATGATTCTGACCATGAACGTGTGGTTGGTGACGTAGGAAAAGCTGGAGTTGCCATTGATAGTGTTGAGGACATGAAAGTTCTTTTTGATGGGATTCCGCTTGATAAGATGTCGGTTTCTATGACCATGAATGGTGCTGTATTACCTATAATGGCGTTTTATATTGTAGCCGCTATGGAACAAGGTGTTGATCCAGCTCTACTGAGTGGTACGATACAAAATGATATTTTAAAGGAGTTCATGGTGAGGAATACTTATATCTATCCGCCATCTCCTAGTATGCAGATCATCTCTGATATCTTTGAATACACCAGTAAACACATGCCTAAGTTCAACTCGATATCCATATCAGGATATCACATGTATGAAGCTGGAGCCACCAGTGACATTGAACTAGCCTACACACTAGCTGACGGACTTGAATATGTACGCAAAGGTCTAGCCGCCGGAATGGACATCGACACCTTTGCACCTAGATTGTCCTTTTTCTGGGCTATAGGAATGAATCATTTTATGGAAATTGCCAAAATGCGTGCGGCACGTATGTTATGGGCAAAACTCATTAAACAGTTCCATCCTAAAAATGCGAAGTCACTAGCTTTAAGAACGCATTGCCAGACATCGGGTTGGTCGCTAACCGAGCAAGATCCGTTTAACAATGTAGCGCGTACGACTATTGAAGCGGCTGCGGCGGCTTTTGGTGGAACACAAAGTTTACATACTAATGCACTTGATGAAGCAATTGCGTTGCCTACGGACTTCAGCGCACGTATAGCTAGAAATACACAATTGTATTTACAAGACGAAACTGGAATTACTAAAACGGTAGATCCATGGGCTGGTTCTTATTACGTAGAATCACTTACAGATCAGATTGCTCATAAGGCTTGGGAACTCATTGAAGAAGTTGAAGAACTAGGTGGAATGACCAAAGCCATAGAAGCAGGAATTCCTAAAATGAGAATCGAGGAAGCTGCTGCAAAGAAGCAGGCACGCATAGATTCTGGAATCGACACCATCGTAGGAGTTAATAAATACCCTAGTCCCGATGAAGATCATATCGATACACTGGAAGTTGATAATGCTGCGGTACGTATAGAGCAAGTCAACCGATTAAAAGAAATAAGAGCAACAAGAAATACTGAAAAGGTTCAAAAAGCGCTTGAAAACTTAACGGATTGTGCAAAAAATAAAAATGGAAACTTACTCGAACTTGCTGTGATTGCTGCACAACAACATGCGACACTCGGTGAAATATCAGATGCACTTGAATCTGTTTATGGAAGATACCGAGCAACCATTAAAAGTGTTCAAGGAGTTTATAAAAAAGAAATTATGAATGATCCTGCTTTCGCGAAAGCGCAACAACTAGCCGACCAATTTGCTAAAAAAGAAGGTCGCCGTCCTAGAATCATGATTGCCAAAATGGGACAAGATGGACATGATCGTGGAGCAAAAGTAGTTGCTACGGGCTATGCCGATGTAGGTTTTGATGTAGACATAGGTCCATTATTTCAAACACCAGCCGAAGCTGCAAAACAAGCCGTTGAAAATGATGTGCATGTTTTAGGTGTAAGCTCTTTAGCTGCAGGACATAAAACACTAGTTCCTCAAGTAATGGATGAACTTAAAAAGTATGGTCGCGAAGATATTATGATAGTTGTAGGTGGCGTGATTCCACGTAAAGATTACCAGTTTTTATTTGACGCAGGAGTAGTAGCTGTATTCGGTCCTGGAACTAAAATCAGTGAAGCAGCGATTGATATTTTAGGATTGTTAATGGGTGAGTAAGTTATTTTGTAATCACATCAGTCCCAAGAAACTGATCATCCTTATTGTAATACCATTGACGCACTCTAGGCATATTAATCTCATTCACTTGATGATTCTCAGTTAGTAGAATATACTCGCCACTATTCTTATCAATAGCACCGTTTTTATCCTTTTTATAGAACTGGTAAATCTCCATTTTATAGGTCGTTGGGTCAAAGTAAAAATACCACACATCACTACCTACGTTTTCATCATACATGACTTCAAGAACTAAGTATTCTTTTCCTTTGAAAGTTTTATGTTCTATTTGATCGGTAATGATAGTTCCTGGATCTTTTAACTTCATAGGTAAACCGTAGAGATAAGTGTAATAGTTTTTCATCAATACGGCTCTATCCCATTCTTTATCAGTAGTTTCAAACTTTTTGTTCAAGTTTTTTAAATCTACTTTTACTACAGTCACTTCTTTTCCTACTACACGACTTTCAGTCATTACACTATCACGCATAGTGATGAGTTCAAATGTTTGAGTCGGTAGATTAATTGAAATATCACTAACACGTTCCGATTGATCAGGAGTTTTCATAGTGACCTGTAGATCACCAACAAATTGCGACCAGTGCCCATTAGGATCATGATGCTCAATAGCTTTGTCAAGTAATTGCTCACCCGTTAATTGCTGAGCTTGAACCGTAATTGTAACTAATAAGAATAATAAAGTTAAGAATCTCATGTATGTTATTTTATGAAAAGACTAATTTAGAACTTAATAATGATACTATGGTTTTGTTAATGGCCCATTCTGGAATTGATATATGGACGGTGCTCTATATCTATCTTATTTTCATTGGTGCTCCTATCATTATAGGATTCATCGGATATTTAACATGGAACAAGAACAAAACAATTAGTAAATTACTTTATTTAATAGCTTTGATGTATCTGCTGACTTTGTTTTTCTCGGTGATGGTGTGGTAATAAAAAATCCCAAAAGCCGTAACTCCTGGGATTCATTTTATTTTAAACTTAAACTTAAGTTTAATTACTCCTTATGCATAAACGCTTGTTTAGCTCTTAAAGTTGCTTCGTCTTCTACGTGACTGTCGTCTGGAACACAACAATCTACTGGGCATACTGCTGCACATTGTGGCTCTTCATGAAAACCTACACATTCCGTACACTTATCTGGAACTATATAGTAAAACTCGTCACTTACCGGTTCTTGGGTTAAGTTTGAATCTACCTCTTTACCATTAGGTAAAACCACATTTCCATCTAGATCTGTACCATCTGCATAGCGCCAGTCGTCTGCTGCTTCATAGATTGCGGTATTAGGACACTCAGGTTCACAAGCACCGCAGTTAATACATTCGTCTGTTATGATGATTGCCATAGCTGTTTTCTTTACTTTTGTGCAAAAATAATGCCCATTGAACTCACTGGCAATTAATACCACGTTAAATGATAGGATTTCCGCTTTCGCGAAAGCGGGAAAACTACTTTCCTCCTACTTAAAAAAGGAGCAAACCGATGCTAACACCATTATCGAGGCTGCTTTCTATAGAGCACAGTCCAAAAACTCTTGGTTTACAGATGAGAACTTGAACCACGCACTCGAGCAATGGTCGCAAGCACTTAGCCACCAAGCTCTTGAAGAATGGACTAAACCATATCATTTAGAAAATATATCACCTAAAGTAGTCGCAATAATCACGGCTGGAAACCTACCACTAGTAGGATTTCACGATGTTTTATCTGTTATTATAACTGGTCACCATGCGATGATTAAAAATAGCGGTAATGATGACGTCTTGACACCTTTATTACTACGGCTTGCCACTGACGAATTGCCAGAACTCTCACAATCCTACAGTTATAACGACGGAATGCTCAAAGGATTTGACGCTGTAATCGCAACGGGAAGTAATAATACGGCGCGTTATTTTGAGTATTACTTTGGAACAAAGCCTCACATCATTCGTAAGAATCGTAACAGTATTGCGGTATTAACAGGAACTGAAACTCTTAAGCACATGGAAGCTTTGAGTGAAGATGTGTTCCGCTATTTCGGGTTAGGTTGCCGTAGTGTGAGTCATTTAATGGTTCCTCGAGGTTATAACTTTGACCTCTTTTTCAACGGAATGTTTGTTCAAAAGGAATTGATCAAAAACGAAAAATACCTCAATAACTACGATTATAATAAGGCCGTTTATTTAATGAGTGATTTTGACTTACTAGATAACGAGTTTTTATTAATCAAGGAAGAGAATGACAGCTACACTTCACCTATCGCTGCTTTAGGCTATAGTTATTATGATGATATAAAAGACGTAGCAAATCAACTCAAAACAGACGCTGATAAACTTCAATGCATCGTCGCGCAAGGTGATGCTGCACAGATTATCAAATCGCAATTAGGTGAATTATCAGCTCCTGCTGTTGTAAATTTTGGAACTACACAATGTCCATTATTAAACGATTATGCAGATGGTGTGGATACGGTTGATTTCCTGTTGACATTATCTTAATCATTTCCTGAATTCCTGACTTTGTTTGTTATGATAAATTGCATTTTTGTAATTATTATAAATAAACAGCTATGCGCATCCATAATTTTTCGGCAGGACCATGTATTTTACCTCAAGAAGTATTTCAAAAAGCTTCTCAGGCAGTTATAGACTTTAATGGTCTTAGCATTCTAGAAATATCACACCGTAGTAAAGACTTTGTTGCGGTAATGGAAAAAGCCCAATCACTAGCTCTAGAACATTTAGGACTGACTGATAAAGGTTACAAAGCATTATTTCTAGGTGGTGGAGCAAGCATGCAGTTTTTAATGACTGCTTATAACCTACTCGAGAAAAAAGCAGCATATTTAAACACAGGAACTTGGTCAGATAAGGCTATTAAAGAAGCTAAAGCATTTGGCGAAGTTGTAGAAGTAGCTTCTTCTAAAGATGCTAACTTTAACTATATTCCAAAAGGCTATACCGTTCCTAGCGATGCAGATTATTTTCATATCACAACTAACAATACCATTTTTGGTACACAATTAAAGGAGATTCCTAATGTAAATATTCCTCTAGTATGTGATATGAGTAGTGATATATTTTCGCGTCAGTTAGATTTTTCAAAATTTGATCTGATTTATGCAGGTGCTCAAAAGAATATGGGACCAGCTGGTGCAACTCTTGTAGTTGTTAAAGAAGACTTGCTAGGTAAAGTAACACGTCATATTCCATCTATGCTTAATTATAAAACACACATAAGCAAAGATTCTATGTTCAACACACCACCAGTATTCCCTATTTATGTAAGCATGTTAACACTAGACTGGTTAAAAAACAATGGCGGAATCGCAGCTATTGAAAAAGTGAATAATGAGAAAGCGGCACTCATTTATAACGAGATAGACCGCAATGAATTATTTACAGGATTTGCAGCCGTAGAAGATCGCTCTAACATGAACGCCACATTCTCGTTAAAAGATGAAGCTCATAAAGCTGCATTTGATCAATTATGGAACGCAGCAAATATAAGTGGACTTAATGGTCATCGCTCTGTCGGTGGTTACAGAGCAAGTATGTACAACGCATTACCATTAGAAAGTGTTCAAGCACTTGTAAATGCAATGCAGGAATTAGAGAAGAAAGCGTAGAGAATTTGAATTCCGCATTTCGAGAGCACTTCGACAAGCTCAGCAACCACCTCAATGCTCGCTCACGTTATGCGAGGTCTGAGGATCTCGAAGACCGGATATATGAACCGAAACCTTTTCCCCAACCTTAAATGGTTAGGTTTCTAAAAAGAAATGATCATCAGTTTTCGCACCCTTTAGGGTTGGGGAACGAAAACAAATAGAATATCGCATTTCGAGAGCCTCAATGCTCGGTAGAATGTATTGAGATCTGAGAAACTCGGATGTATAATAATAAAATAGAATTAACAGTTAAATAATAACTGACAACAGATAACTAAAGTATTATGAGTAAAAAAGTATTAGCAAATGATGGCGTTTCACAAAGCGGAATAGATAAACTAACTGCTGCAGGATATGAAGTAATTACTACAAACGTGGCTCAAGACCAACTAGAGAGTTATATCAACAAGCATGAAATTGCTGTGCTATTAGTACGTTCTGCGACTACGGCTCGTAAGGAACTTATAGATAATTGCCCAAGTCTTAAAGTAATAGGTCGTGGCGGCGTAGGAATGGATAATATCGATGTGGAATATGCACGTGAAAAAGGCTTGAAAGTCATCAACACGCCAGCAGCAAGTAGCGCAAGTGTTGCAGAATTAGTGTTTGCACACCTTTATGGTGGAGTTCGTTTTCTATATGACAGTAACCGTAACATGCCACTAGAAGGAGATTCTAACTTTAAAGGTTTGAAAAAACAATATGCCAAAGGATCTGAACTGCGTGGAAAGACTTTAGGAATTATTGGAATAGGCCGTATAGGTCAGGAAGTTGCAAAAATTGCGGCTGGTGTAGGAATGAAAGTTGTTGCACATGATTCATTTGCAAACTCTGCTCCTACTATTTCATGGGATTTATTTGATGGACAGACAATTTCAGTTGAAATTCCATTAGTGAGTAAAGATGACTTATTATCACAATCTGACTTTGTGACATTGCATGTTCCTGCTCAAAAGGATTACGTAATTAGCGAATTAGAATTCAACCAAATGAAAAAAGGAGCTGCTATAATAAATGCTGCTCGTGGTGGAGTAATAGATGAAGTTGCCTTAGTAAACGCTTTAGAATCAGAGCATATTTCATTTGCTGCTTTAGATACTTTTGAAAAAGAACCAAAGCCAGAAATGGTGTTGCTCATGAACTCAAATCTTTCACTAAGTCCACACATCGGTGCGGCGACTAATGAGGCTCAAGACCGTATAGGTACTGAACTTGCAGATCAGATTATTGAAATATTGGGTTAGAAATAGAATTAACTCTTTAAAAGCCGAGAACTCAATCTCGGCTTTTTTATGTTTGATAATCTCGCTTTCGCGAAAGCGTAACAACTACACACTATTACTATCTTTGCAATCCAATAACGACCCATGGACAATAACGATATTTTAAGAAGATTACGATTTACACTCAACTTGAGTGATGACGCGATGATTGATACTTATGCCAAAGGTGGCGCACCAGTAACGCGTGCAGAGGTAAGCGACTGGCTCAAAAAAGAAGAAGATGAAGACTTTAAAGAAGTTGTAGATGTGAATCTAGCTACTTTTTTAAATGGTGTGATCGTAAATTATCGTGGTAAAAAAGACGGAATGATACCAGAAGCCGAGATGGAACTGGATAACAACATCATTCTACGCAAGCTTAAAATCGCCTTTAATTTCAAGTCTGACGAGTTGATTTACATATGGAAAAAAGCAGATGTCGAAATTAGTGAAACAGAACTGAGCGCATTTTTCAGAAAGAAAACACATGCAAAGTATAAGTATCTTAACGATCAGTACCTGCGTAAATTCTTAAAAGGATTCCAGATACAGCGTAAAACCCAACGTGAAAAAGAGGAACGCAGAAACTCTTTTAAGAAGTAGGATTAAATATAGATAAATTCAAAAAAACTAAAAAGCCGATACATCACAAATGTATCGGCTTTTTAATATGATTTTTAAAATTCTATTCTTCTCTTTTCTTCTTCTTGAACAACTTCTTCTCATTAATATAAGCTGGAATTCCTATCGCTGCTACAAAGAGTAAAAAGTAACCTACATAATGTAAGGATAATACTTGATCACCACTTGCATAACTATGCAGTCCTGACAAGTAAAAGTTCACACCAAAATAAGTCATAAGAATCGACAAGAAAGCAAGGATAGACCATAAATTATAAGTCCATCTACTTTTCAATCCAGGAACTAAACGCAAGTGCAAAACGATAGCATAAACGAATATGCTTATTAATGCCCAAGTCTCTTTAGGATCCCAGCCCCAGTAGCGTCCCCAACTTTCATTTGCCCACATTCCACCTAAGAAATTACCTATGGTAAGCATGATCAATCCTATTGTCACTGCTGCTTCATTGATGTAAGTAAGCTGCTTGATGTTTAAATCCATGCGCTTCTTATTCTTTTCGTTTGCAAAAATCATCAATATGAATGTGATGATTCCTAAAATCATGGCAAGAGCAAATGGTCCATAACTAGCAACTATTACAGCTACGTGAATCATTAACCAGTAACTATCCAGTACTGGTTGAATATTTGCCACACTAGGATCTAACCAGTTCAAATGTGCTACCCATAAAACAATGGCGACTACAAATGCCGCTGCAGCCATAGTTAACTCACTTTTGCGACCTAGCAACACACCAAACAACATGAGCGCCCAAGCTACATAAAGCAAAGACTCATAAGCATCTGACCATGGAGCGTGACCACTTATATACCATCTTAATCCTAGCCCTATCATGTGCGCTATAAAAAGTACTATAATCACGATTTTATGAAATTGAATCGCATAACGCAATTCCTTCATAGGCTTAGTAAGTAATATCTCAGCGACCAATAAGATGATTAAGAATACTCCAAACCATCCATACCACATATATAGATTCTTGAAGATGTCGTACTTATTATAGAGAATTTCTGCCTTAATTTTATTTTCACTAGGCATTACTTGTTCACCATAAGACTTTTGGAAACGATTTAAACTTGCAAGTACTTGATCTGCTTCGCTATAATCACCTTTTGCCTTACCATATCTCAAGGTTTGTAAATAAGCTGGAATGAACTGCTTAGTTAAAACGGAATCTGTTGCCTTAAAACCTGCCTCATTGAGCTCAGGATAAGAATACCATTTGTTCCCAGGATCGTTAGGCTTAGGGAATATTCTAATCATGGAACTAGAAACTACCTGATCTAGTAATCCTAAATTTGAATTTACATCTATAAAACTCTTCTGGAAGGCATTCTTTTGATCAGACTGATTTGCTTCGTCTAGATATGGTGCTAGTTTAAAACCTATAAACTCACCATCTGGAGATTTGAAAAAGTCCATTCCAGCAGCATATTTTCTAGAACGATCTATTCCTAAAATATCTCTAATAGAATCATTACCTCTTTTTAATTTAATTAATGGCACTTCATACCACAGATTACCAAACTGCATCATACTTAGCAGCGTCTGCTCTGGTGATAATCGCACGACACTATCTCCTACATGAGCTTCATAATAATCTCTTTCTGAGATCTTACGCAGAAGTTCTGATGCTAGTGTACTTGCCGGCTTCATACGACCATTATCTTGTATGATTACTTCACCAAACTTTGCCGCTTGTTCTTGCGGAATCATATTTGCCACAATAATACTGTCTAAACGAGAAACTGGAGTTTGAATAAGTTTAGTTCGAACAGGTTCTTGAGAATCTACCGATGACTGCACAACAGCTTGTTCTTGATGATCACTTGGTGCATGATCATGACCTTCATGACCATCTTGAGCTATTGCAAATGAACTCATGAAAAGGACTAGAATAGCAGTCATCATTTTTGCTTTTCTCTTATTTACACGAGTAATCAATCTTCCTAATTCACCAAAACGCGTATTTGGATCAAACAACAAAGCGAGCATAGCTAGATACAATAGATAGTAACCAGCATAAGTGACCGTTTTACCCCAAAAATCGTGATTTACAGATAGGTGTGTTCCTAATTCATCGGGATCAAATCCAGCTTGAAAAAAGCGATAACTTTCCTTATCAAGTACATTATTCATATAAATACGTTCTGGAGTACTACCTGTACTATCTGTTACAATTACTTTGCTTTCAAACGCTGCATATGCTTTCTCGGTTCCAGGATGTTTGTCGGCAATAAAATCTTCTAGAGTGATAGAAAATGGAATTTCTCTCATAATAGATCCATACTTAACGTACATTTTAACTCCATTAATATCTACATCTACATAATCTTTAATAATTCCTTTTCCTCCTAACAGTTCTATTTGCTCACTTTCCTCACCCGATGTTACCGTTGCTTTTATTCCATAAGCTTTTGCACCAGTAGGCTCTGGAGATTTGATAATTCCTACGGTTCCTGCAGTAATAGGCTCTGGAATTACAAATTGCATATTCCCAATCGTATATAAAGAACGTAAGTTCAACGGCTGTATGCTGTCTTTAAAAACCTCGCCTTCCATACGATCTGCCATGCGCATGAACTGACCTTCAAATGGAGTTTGGATCGTGTAACCGTTCCAGTTCTCTACGATGTTGATCACATCTTCAGCCGCAGCAAGTTCTGGATCTAGATTCACCCCAAAAAGTGTGTTATGAATAAGCGCCTTCTCGCCATCTTTTAATAAATGGTCATGTCGAGTACCTTGACCAGCCTCAACTATTTTTAAATAACGATCTTTACCATCTTCACTAGGAATCAATCCTTCAACCGCATCATATATTAACGTGTCGATCTTTATAGAAATGTCCTTATCATAAAACTTCTCATTAAGAGTGTAATCATAATCATAAGGAGTAATGAGCATTTTGTCTTTTACTTCCCGCTGCATTTCCTGACCATCAGGACTCATTCCTTGCATAATCACGCTCATGTAAGTCTCGTCTGAGTAAAAAGAATTTTCAGTTTCTCCTTCACGGATCAGCATCATTCCTTCATAAGAAATATAGCGAGTAATTCCAGCACCTATAATGATAAGAATCCAGGACAAGTGCATAGTTAGCGTTGCCCATTTTTTCCACTGCAGCAATTGATATCGCTTAATATTTCCTATAAAATTGAGAACTAGTAAAAACATTATACCGCTGAACCACCAGGCATTATAAACCCATTTCTTAGAAGTAGGCGTGTCATAAATATGCTCAATCCACGTTCCTATCGCCATGCTAATCGCAAATGCTAATAGCAAAAAAGTCATGGTTCTAGTAGAGATAAGTAACTTGACAATCCAGTGATCTTTCATAGCGCTGTTTTACAGTTTGCAAAGATACTTTACAAAACCCGTTTCACCTAGCTTGTAGGTCGTCCTGCAGTTCGTATTTTTACAACATGATTGAGATTATTGTCATAGGCACCGGCAACTTAGGGTATCACTTGTGTAAAGCAATTGAAAATCAGAAGGATGCGCTTTTAAATGTTGATAATTCAGCTTTCGCGAAAGCAGATAACAACAACGTTAAAAATACCCTAAAATTAGTAGGCTATTACAACTTATCTGCTCGTGAAATTCCAGAATTTAAAGCACCACTACTCTACTCAATTGATGAGCTTCCTAAAGCGGATCTCATCATCATCGCCACACCAGACGATTTCATTAAAGAGGTAAGTGATTCTATAAAGAATGATGCTGTGGTAGTTCATACCAGTGGTAGTGTAGCTATGGATGCCGTTTCAAGACATAAAAACCATGGGGTTTTCTACATTCCGCAAAGTTTTAGTAAGTCTAGAGCTATGGTATTTGATCATCTACCTATCTGTATTGAGTTTAATAATACGGTAACTCAACATGTACTGGAAGATTTAGGAAACACGCTTTCGCGAAAACTAACACATCTCAATTCTCAACAGCGTGGCCGATTGCATATTGCAGCCGTTTACATGAATAATTTTGTAAATCATTGCTACACAAAGGCCGATGAGATTTTACAGGAATCGCAAATTGATGCGTCTCTATTATATCCATTGATGAATGAAACGCTCGCCAAGGCACAGGATTTAAGTCCGCTGGCGGCACAAACTGGTCCAGCACGTCGCAACGATGAGCAGACTATTGCAAGACATCTCAACTCTTTAAAAACCAATGATCGTGCTATGTATGATGCGATTACTCAATCTATTAAAAACACTTATGGCAACTAGTTATAAAGAATTATTACATGAAATTACTACGTTCATATTTGATGTAGATGGAGTTCTCACAGACGGCAGAATGCTCATTTCTGAAAGTGGTGAACTGCTCAGAACCATGAATGCAAAAGATGGATATGCTATTAAAACTGCTCTTAATCAAGGATTTAAAGTATGCATCATCACCGGCGGACGTAATCAAGGTGTTAAGACACGACTGAATGGTCTAGGTGTTAAAGATGTCTTTCTAGATGCTCATGATAAAATGGAAATACTCCATGAATATGTTACAAAACACGATTTAAAACCTTCTCAATTGCTCTACATGGGTGATGATATGCCCGACGTGGAAGCTATAGAATTTGTAGGTTTAGGAACTTGTCCACAAGACGCGATTGCTGAGGTGAAAGCCGTAAGTGATTACATTTCACATAAAAATGGTGGCGATTGCTGTGTACGTGATGTGATAGAACAAGTACTAAAAGTGCAAGGGAAATGGCACGTTGCTGGTGGAAAGAATACGCAGTCGAGTTAAATAATTTGGTGATTAGTTAATGAATCAATTTGGTGATAGAATATTTGAATTATGAACCTTGAACTTTAAACCATAAACTTTGAACTTTTAATTAATGCTCACATTCTTTAAACTCATACGCTGGCCTAATGTATTGATGACCATTCTCACCCAATTAGTAATCGTGTATGCG
The DNA here is from genome assembly GCF_051251825.1 of Nonlabens sp. Taxonomy (GTDB): domain Bacteria; phylum Bacteroidota; class Bacteroidia; order Flavobacteriales; family Flavobacteriaceae; genus Nonlabens. Next base: position 45,921 of record NZ_JBPOGG010000014.1, read on the forward strand.
ATTCTTATTCCGTCAGGTGTAGATATGGCACTGAGCTGGTGGCAACTCTCGTTACTTATAATATCTACCGCATTACTAACTGCTGGTGGAAACGTCATTAACGACATTCAAGACGTAGTAATTGATACCATTAATAAGCCTGAAAAAGTACTGGTCGGTAAATCCATTTCAGAAAACAGTGCATTTACTATTTATGCCGTGCTTACCGTAATAGCCGTTATTGCTGGATTTATATTAGCAAACAGCCTTGACAAACCTATTATGGCTACAGTGTTTGTATTTGTAGCTTTTCTTTTATATATCTATGCAACTACGCTTAAAAGTATGTTGCTGGTTGGAAACATAGTCATCTCACTATTAGTAGGTTTAGTAATTATGATCACTGGGATCTTTGAATTATATCCAGTCATTACACCAGTGAATCAAGGTGCACAACAGACCATGTTGAAAATACTATTTGACTTTGCAGTTGGTGCTTTTTTAATCAATCTAGCTCGTGAATGGGTAAAAGATTGTGAAGATATTAATGGTGACCATGCTGGTGGTAGGAATACGCTGGCGATTGCCATAGGCAGAATAAGAGCTGCTCGAGTGGTAAGTGTATTTTTATTTGGCGTTATTGGATTATTAGTTTGGTACGTCTATAACTACCTGTATCAAAACCAGATCGCACTATTCTACTTTGTATTTATCATCATCGCTCCATTAATGTATGTGATGTTGCGACTTTGGAGCTCAGAAAAAACAGCTCAGTTTCATTTGTTAAGCACTATTCTAAAGGTAGTATTACTTACAGGAATATGCTCCATGGCAGTCATTGCTCTAACCATATAATCATGCTACAAGAAAAATTTAAGAACACTGAAATCATTCTCGCTTCACAATCTCCTAGAAGACAAGAGCTTTTAAAAGGACTTGATATAGATTTTAGAATAGAAACCAGACCAGTAGATGAAGTATATTCATCCGATTTAAAAGCAGCACAAATCACAGATTATCTCGCTGTTTTAAAAGCTAGTGCTTTTAAAAACGATTTAAAAGACAACCAACTTTTAATCACGAGTGATACCATAGTATGGTTCAAAAACGCACCACTTGAAAAACCTAAAAACGACCAACACGCCATTGATATGATTACTTCTATGAGTGGTCAGGTTCATGAAGTGTTTACATCAGTTTGCTTTACTTCAACTACGCAACAAACCGTCATTAACGATTGCACTAAAGTTCATTTTGCTAATCTAACTCCAGAAGAGGTAGAATACTACGTAAAAACCTACCAACCTATGGACAAAGCTGGAGCTTATGGAGTTCAAGACTGGCTAGGCTATGCTGCTGTTAAGAAACTTGAAGGTTGTTATTATAATGTGATGGGATTACCGTTGCCTAAGGTGTATGGGTTTTTGAAGAATATGTAAGACATGATGAAAAAGATTATCCCTATTATTTTAATTGTTTCATTGGCTTTTGGAACCTTGTTCTATTTGTCTGATATCTCTTTTCAGTTAGAAATGTTTAATTGGAAATTATGGCTTGTAGAAGTGTTGTTTATGTTGGTTATTGGAGCTTTGGGAGGATTTGTAGTTTATAGACATGGCAAGCGAAGTAATAAAGAATAAAAAAACATAATTAAATCTATAGTTTACTCAGTCAAAACGCTTGTTTACTCATTCGACCTTTACCAAACAAGATTAGAATTCTAATTTGTCCTCATGAAAAAAGTACTTTTTAGTTTGATTTTCTTTCTGCTATGCGCGATTCAACTTTCAGCGTCCAATGAGCTACCTAGAGGTATTTACTATGGAATGGTTACAGATAGTTTAGCTCAAAATCATTATATAGAAATAATAAATGACTCTACCATAAAATTAAGCTCCATAAATCTTCACATGCGGTTCCAATTTGAGGAAAATTTAAAATTCAAGTTTGAAGGTAGAATTCTTAAAATCCATAAAAGCCAAAGTGATATAGAAACACTACGTCATTATGGTTTACAACACTTTTCAAAACTAAATGAAATCATTATAGCTGATAAAGTACTTTTAAACAAAGAATACCAAGTAATTTATATTCCCATCAAGTATTGCGAAAAAAGCAACTATACCACTTACATAATTGATGGTAAAGAGTATCTGCAAAAAAATGCTCGCTCAAATTCCTATGGTTTAGTAAAAAAACGACACAAGATTAATCGTAAATTAAAGAGAAAACTAAAACATATAGAATCGGATTTAGATGATTACGAAATCAAAGTTTATAAAGGTTATAACGCTTATCTCAAATTCGGAATAGATAAAGTTAGCGGTGTAATCGAATTAATCAAAAAAACTCACTAAACAAAAAAAATCCACCTAACGGTGGATTTTTTTTTCCTAGAAACTAACCTAGGAAATATTATAAATGCTTTCTAATTAAAACATCTCACGACCTGAGAAATGGAAAGCTCCTTCTATAGCAGCATTCTCATCGCTATCACTACCGTGAACAGCATTTTCTCCCATACTCGTTGCATATAACTGACGGATGGTTCCTTCAGCAGCATCTGCTGGGTTTGTAGCTCCTATAAGTGTACGGAAATCTGCAACTGCGTTTTCTTTCTCAAGAATAGCCGCAACGATAGGTCCACGAGTCATAAATTCTACTAACTCACCAAAGAATGGACGCTCGTTGTGAACGGCATAAAATGTCTCAGCATCTGCTTGAGTCATTTGAGTTAATTTCAAAGCTACGATTTTAAAACCGCTCGCTGTAATCTTTTCAAGTATAGCACCGATGTGTCCGTTCTCAACGCCATCAGGCTTAATCATTGTAAATGTTCTGTTAGTTGCCATTTTTCTGTTTTTAAAATGCGGTGCAAAAGTACTGCTTAAAGTCGATTGTAACATTAAAAGTTACATTGTTTTTTAAGTGAGTATCAAATATGTAATCAAACTACTATAATGATAGACCGCTAAGCTGCCTAAGTCAACACTTTTATTAGACTCCAAGCTCCAAGCTCCAAACTCCAAACTCCAAACTCCAAACTCCAAACTCCAAACTCTAAACTCTAAACTCTAAACTCTATGATCTGTGCTCTAAATCTTAAATCAAAAATCGCAAATCAAAAATCGTTAATCATCAATCGTTAATCTCAAATCGTTAATCATCAATCGTTAATCAGGCTGCTATTACTTACTTTTGCAACCATGGATAAAACTCAAATTCAAGAGCTCAAAAATCAACTGAGCACTCCACAAAATATAGTGATTGTACCACATCGCAATCCCGATGGTGATGCCATAGGTTCTACCACAGCACTTTATGGATATCTCAATCAGCTAGATCATAATTGTAAAATCATATCGCCTAACGACTTTCCCGATTTCCTGAAATGGTTACCGTTCACAAATGATATCATGATTTATGAAAAAGAGAAAGCCGCAGCAAACGAATTGATAAAAGCCGCAGATCTTATTTTTATCCTCGACCAAAACGCCTTTCATCGCGCTGGCGATATGGAAGAAATCCTTACTGCGACTCAAACTACTTATGTAATGATCGATCATCATCAACAACCCGATGATTTTGCAACCTATATGTATAGCGATACATCTATGAGTTCCACCTGTGAGATGATTTATCATTTCATGGATATGATGGAGCATACCGATTTGATCACTCCAGACATGGCAGCATCTATGTACACTGGGATCATTACAGATACGGGAAACTTTAAATACCGTTCTACCACGAGCACCACACTTAGAGTTGCCGCACAATTAAAAGATAAAGGTGCAGACAGTGAAGCGATTAATCGTAATATATATGATGTCAACACGCCATCACGCATGAAGTTACTAGGCGTTGCATTGAACAACCTACAAATATTACCAGAATACAAAACAGCTTATATCACGATAAGTCAGCAAGAACTTAATGATAACAACTTTAAAAAAGGCGATACTGAAGGTTTTGTAAACTATGGTTTAAGTCTGCAAGGAATTGTGTTTGCACTTATTTTCATAGAGAATAAAGATGATGGAATAATTAAGATTTCATTACGTTCTAAAGGTGATTTTGACGTGAATTTACTTGCTCGTGAACACTTCCACGGTGGTGGTCATAAAAATGCTGCTGGTGGACGTTCTGATCTTAATATGAAAGCTACAGAGCAAAAATTAATTAGTATCTTGCCTTCTTATGAAAAAGCACTTAGCGACACCATTGTTTAATAGCATAATAGTTCTATTAATCCTATTTACAGCTAGTTGCAAAGCTCCAGAGCCGCGTAAACCAGTAAGCCGTAACACCAGTTCTACTACAGAAATTTCTATTGAGAACAATAAAAAAATCTATGCTGCAGAGGAAGCTGCTATAGAAAAAGTCATTGCAGGACTCGATCAAAAATTTGAACGCTCCACAAATGGATTCTACTATTCTTTTACTAAAAAAGATTCTGTAAAAGGAAAAACACCTGTTTTTGGTGATCGTGTGACTTTTGAATACAACGTCATTGCGCTTAATGGAGATACCATATATAATAAGGAAGAACTTTCTCCTATCACTAAAAGTATGGAACAGGAATATGGAATCTTCCGTGGTATGCGAGATGCTTTGAAGTTAATGCAGGTTGATGAAGAGGCTACATTCTACTTTCCATCTTACACTGGATATGGCTATTATGGCGATCAAGACCGTATAGGAACTAACGTTGCGTTTAAAAGTGACGTTAAATTACTAGGTATAAATTTAGAAGAATAATTCTTATCATTGCGCTTTCGCGAAAGCGTATAAAAACAACTTAAATTTTTAAAAATTAGAATAATGAAAAAAGTACACGGAATACTTTTATTACTTGCTGTAATCCTTACAGGAGCTTCATGTGAAGAAGACAAATATAAAGACGCTCCAGACGGAATCTATGCAGAAATTGTTACGGACAAAGGAACCATGTTTGCTGAGTTATACTATGAGGCAACGCCATTAACGGTTGCAAATTATGTAGCACTTGCCGAAGGTAATCACCCTACTCTAGCTGTAGATAGTTTAAAAGGTAAGCCATATTATGATGGTTTGTTATTTCACAGAGTAATGAAAGGATTCATGATTCAAGGTGGAGATTTTTCAGGAACTGGATCTGGTAACGTAGGTTATAAGTTTGATCAAGAAATCGTTGACTCTTTAAAGCACGATGAAAAAGGTGTGCTTTCTATGGCAAACGCTGGTCCTAATACAAATGGAGCACAATTCTTTATAATGGATAAAGCAACTCCATCACTAGATGGCAAGTATAACGTATTTGGAAAAGTAGTTGAAGGACTTGCAGTTATCGATTCTATCGCAGCCATTCCTGTAAATGCTCAAGCAAACCACAGACCACTTGAAGAAGTTAAGATGCAAACGATACGCATTATCAGAAAAGGTAAAGCGGCAAAAAAATGGGATGCTGTAAAGACTTTTACAAGTATTCAAGAAGAAAAAGCAGCTGCAGCTGAGAAAGCAGCAGTACTTGCAGCAGAAAGACAAGCTCAAGCTGCAGACATGGTAGCAAAAAAAGCAGCACAATTAGCAGAATGGAGATCAAAAGCAACTAAGTTATCTGATAGCGATGTGATGGTTTATAAACTTGAAGAAGGTAGCGGTGTTAAGCCAGCACTAGGTTCTCAAATTAAAATAGATTATGCTGGATTCTTTAAAGACGGTAATTTATTTGACACTAGTAATGTAGATACCGCACAGATTTATGGCAACTATAACGTACGTAAAGACCAAGCAGGTGCATATCAAGCTATTCCAGTAAAGTATGATCCTGCAACTCCTATGGGAGCGGTAGGTTTCAAACATGCTTACTTAACTATGAACTATGGTGATAAGATTGTAGCATTTGTACCATCTGACTTAGGATATGGTGAGCGCGGTGCTGGAAATGTAATTCCACCCAATGCTGAACTTATTTTTGAAATGGAAGTATTACCACAAGAGTAAACTTCATTTTATATAGAATTAAAAAGCGCCTGGTTGGGCGCTTTTTTTGTTGCGTTTTTTTTGAGTATCGTCATAGCGAGCGCAGCTTGGCAAACTGTAATTCGTTTTCAAAACAGTAGTTTACTTTGTAGCTATCGCTACTCGTTATGACGGATTGAAAAAGCTAAATACTGCTTAAAATCATCTGTGTTTTCAATCACTCCTGATTTAATTGTTGACAAAGTTATAATCAAATCTGTCCTTAGTGCATTCCTCTCACTACGTAAACATCACTCGTCGGATGCAGGTTCTAAGGCGAGGAGCTTTTACAAAGTAGAATCTAAAAAGCTCCTTGCCTCAGATGAGGAAAGGTGGGCAAATTGGAGTTTACGGAAATTTGGTCGGAAAGGTTGAATACACGATTTTTTACTTAACAACAACAGCTATTTAAATTGAAAAAAAAGCCTTTCTCTATTAAGTAAAGAAAGGCTCTTGTATATCAAATAAAAGTAAGGAATCAAGCCTTAGGAATATCCTTAAGAATCTCAAGTAAGTACTTCCAGAATTTCTGAACCGATGGAATTTCCACATGCTCATCTGGACTGTGTGCACCACGTATGTTAGGACCGAATGATATCATGTCTAATCCTGGATAACGTTCTCCTAGAATACCGCATTCTAATCCTGCGTGACATGCCACTACTCTAGGTGAATGGTTGAATAACGTTTCGTATTTAGCTTTGGCAATATCAAGGATCTCACTATCTGTGTTAGGTTGCCATCCTGGATAGTGACCAGAAAGCTTTACTTCCATACCAGCAAGTTTCATCACACCACTTATGGATGAGGCAAGATCTGTTTTAGAACTTTCTACAGATGATCTTGTTAAACAAGCGATTTGTAATGCTCCGTTTTCTAGCGTGATACGAGCTAGATTGTTAGATGTTTCTACAAGACCAGCAATGTCTGGACTCATGCGATAAACTCCATGATGAATTCCTAGTAATGTAAATACTAAGTGACGACTATCTGTAGCAGTAAGTGCAAGTTTTGCAGCTGTTGTTTCTGTTAATGTGATGTCTAGATTTACTTCTAGCGATTTATACTCATCATGGATTGCTTCTTTACAACGATTAAATTTATCCATAATCGCATCAGTCTTTTTAAAACTGATGATGGTATTTGCCTCACGTGGTAAAGCGTTACGTAAACTACCACCATGAATACTTTCTATATGAACGTCGCCAGCTTTTTGCATAGCATCGAGCAAACGAGTCATCATTTTATTTGCATTTCCTAGACCTTTAATGATATCCATTCCACTATGTCCACCATTCAAGCCTTTTACAGTAAGCACACAAGTTGTGTAATCAAAGGAAACGTTTTCTAAATCATAATTTTTAGTTGCTGTAATATCTACTCCACCAGCACAACCTATATCAATCTCATCATCTTCTTCAGTGTCTAGGTTTAAAAGAATAGTTCCTGATAAAATGGTTTTATCAAGTTCCTTTGCTCCAGTCATTCCGGTTTCCTCGTCGATAGTAAACAACGCTTCAATAGCTGGATGTGCAACATCACTTGAAGAAAGTACAGACATGATTGCCGCTACTCCTATTCCATTATCTGCTCCTAGAGTTGTTCCATGAGCACCTATGATATCTCCATCCACATACATGTCGATTCCTTGAGTTAAGAAATCAAATTCTGTATCGTTATTTTTTTGATGCACCATATCTATATGCGATTGCATTATGATGGTTTTACGATTTTCCATTCCAGGACTCGCAGATTTTTTAATAATCACATTTCCTATCGCATCTTCCACTACTTCAAAACCTAGCTTTTTACCAAAATCTACCATAAAAGCACGTACACGTTCTTCCTTTTTTGAAGGTCGTGGTACAGCGTTTAAATCGGCAAAATGATTCCAAAGCACTTGTGGTTCTTGATTTCTTACTTCTTGTGACATAGTTATTTTAATTTGGTTTGCTAAGATAAGATAGGACAACGGCTTCACCATTTGAATTCCCTTATTTTTCCTAACAATTCTTATCTTGCCTTCATGAAATTAAAACAGAAAATACTTCTTGCATTAGTTGCTAGTTTAACGCTAGGTCTCGCACCTTTCCGTCCAGAGCCACATCTTTGGGGAAAACTCAAATGGATTGCTGGCGGCGGCGATGGTATGGAATTAATGGATTATTGGGATACTTTCATGCACGGTGCGCCTTGGGTTGCGTTGATTTATTTTATAATAATTTTTGTGGTTGGGAAGTTGCAACGAAGTAACAAGGTGGAATAAGAAGTTTCCGCATCAAGTGCGGAAATTCAAGGTTTTAATGAGATGCGTTTTTTTAACCTTTCTGACCAAAGCGTGCTATCACGCACTTTGCCCACCGATGCATTCCTCTCGCTACGTAAACTTCGCTCGTCGGATGCAATATCTAAGGAAAGGAGCTTTTTTATTCTACTATTTGAGAGCTCCTCGCCTTAGAAAAGGCGAGGACAGATGATCCTTTGCTTGACAAAGGAGTATCAGGAGTGGTTGAAAATACGATTGGATTATAGGAACGTCATACGTGTTTTCAACCTTTCCGACCAAAGCTTGCTATCGCAAACTTTGCCCACCGATGCATTCCTCTCGCTACGTAAACTTCGCTCGTCGGATGCAATATCTAAGGAAAGGAGCTTTTT
>NZ_JBPOGG010000015.1:0-49565 GCF_051251825.1 Nonlabens sp.
ACTTCAGTCGGCGCAAATAAAAAGAACGCCGCAGGCGACAGAACAAATTCACAGCGGCAGACTTCAGTCTGCCAGCATTAATAAAGAATAATTAATAAGTAGATTGAACACAAAAACCTTTTTCTCAGATAGAAATTATCGTGTCGCGTTACGCTGGAGTATCGCTATCATATATCTCATCATCATTGCCGGTGCTGTGGTACGCATGACAGGATCTGGAATGGGTTGTCCTGATTGGCCTAAATGTTTTGGCTACTACATTCCTCCTACTGAGACAAGTGAATTAGAATTTTCACCAGACACACCTTATAAAAAAGGAATGGTGATCATTCATGATGAGGAACTACGCGTTGCCAAAAAAGATTTCTTCACTACAACTTCTTATCAAGAAGCAGACTGGAACGCTTATACTAAGCATGACTATGCAGTGTTTAACGTATATCACACCTGGACAGAATATGTGAATAGATTAATAGGCGCACTCGGTGGATTAGTAGTACTCATCATGTGTGTGTTCTCATTAAAATACTGGAAAAAACGCAAGAAAATTACAATTCTAAGTATAGTCGCATTGCTCGCCATGTTGATTCAAGCAGTGATAGGTAAAATAGTAGTAGATACTAACCTGTCTCCAGCACTTATTACCATCCACATGATTGTAGCCTTGCTAATTGTGGGACTACTTATATACTTACTTCACGAAGTACAACCCGTCGATAATAGATATGAGGCACAATCATCCTTCTATAATTTAGCCGTAATACTGATTGTGCTTACCTTAATTCAAGTAGCGCTAGGAACTCAAGTAAGACAGTATTTAGACCATCAAATAGATGAGTTGGGTTATCCATTTTTATCCATTTGGTTAGAAGAAAATGCTCCATTAGTATTTCTCGTGCATCGCTCCTTCTCTATTCTATTATTAGGTTTACACGGTTGGTTTGTATATAAAGCGATCAAATTTTTAGGACATCCTAGAAGATACTACGGCTGGCTTATGGCGCTGTTATTATTGACTATTTTCACAGGCGTGCTTATGAATTATGTGGACTTTCCATTTGGTTCTCAAGCGGCTCATTTAGTTCTTGCTTCTATTATTTTAGGAGTGCAGTTCTACTTAATGATGCGTTTGAGAAAAGCGATAAGCTCATAGTTTTAAGAATTAGATTACTTTTTAGTAACTATAGGTTTGTTGAATACGCTTTCGCGAAAGCGTGTCAAAAATCACACATAATTACCACACTTCATTTTCCTCAAACGATAGGATAAGTGTATCTTTGTCCACCTTAAAAAGTAATCCATGATTTATAGATTTAGAGCTATTCTAGATGCGACTGATGACGTTTTCCGCGATATAGAAATTGATGGTAGCGCTAGTTTAGAAGATTTCCATAATGTACTCACGCAAAGTTTCCAATTACCTGGAGATGAAATGGCTAGCTTCTATTCAAGTGACGAAGACTGGAACCAGAATGAGGAGTTCAGCCTCTTTGACATGAGTGAAGGAGCTATTCCTGCTCGCACGATGAGTGGTACCACTATTGAAGAAGTTGTCACGACTGAAAAGCCTCAATTAATCTACATATATGATTTCTTAAGTATGTGGACATTTCTACTTGAACTAGCAGACGTTGCTGGACCTCAAGATGGCGTAGCTTATCCACAAGTGATATTTTCTATAGGTGAATTACCAGACAGCGCACCCGATAAAGAATTTGAGGCAGATCCACGATTTGCAGACGAGACTGGAGGCGATGAGGAATTCCGTGGTGATATAGATGATGGTGATGATGATTTTTATGACGAACAAACTTTTGACGATTACGACTTATACTAGAATACTATGATCAATCTTTTCAACACGCGTATTGAACAACTAGCACTTCACCGTGTAGGTAATAAAAATAAAGGAGAAATCCTTTTAACGTCTGCCGGCACAACTCCACTGGATGACGAGTTACATGCGTTGATGAAGGAATACTTTCTGAAACCTTTCCGTTCAAAAGAAGAGACTTATTATAGCTTTACTCATGAGCAAGATCTAGAGTTTCATGAAATGTATGGTTTTGCAAAAGCAATTTTCAATACACCAGCATCACTACTAGAAATTTCTAAAAAGATTGCCACACAATTGTATGAGCAGAGTGTTCATCCACACATAAGAAGTGGAGAATTGTATGTATGCCATCTTGATAATGTCATGCTCGATAATAAAAAAACGAGTGCGATTGGGATTTTTAAAAGTGAGCTCAAACAAGATTTCTTGCAGTTTGAAGAAGGTGAAGATGATTTGAGAATCTTATTACAGCAAGGTGTTAACTTGAACAAGCTGGATAAAGGTGCCATCATTTTTGATACAGACGAGGAAACCGGTTATAAAATTCTCTCCGTAGATTCAAACCGCTATGATGCAAAATACTGGTTAGAGAGTTTCTTAGGTGTGGACGTTTTTGAAGATGAGAATTTCTTCACAAAGAAGTATTTAAAATTTTGTCAGGATTTTGCAAAAGAAGTAGTCCTTCCTGCTGAGGATAAGAAGGAAGAAGTGATGTTTATGAATCGCTCTGTAAATTATTTTGCAAAGAATGATGATTTTGAAGAAACTGCGTTTTTAAACGCAACACTTGATAATCCAGACTTGATTCCTGAATTTAAGAATTATAAAGTAGAGAAAGGTCCTAAATATAGTATTGAAGACGTTTCTAATTTCCCGATCTCAAACACAGCAGTAAGTGCTGCTCGTAAAGGAATTAAAAACATCATCAATCTAGATACCCACGTACAGATTAAAATGGATTTCACAAATCCTGAAAGTGCAGAGAAGTATCTAGAAAAAGGATGGGATGAAGAAAAACAAATGTATTATTACCTAGTTTACTTCAACCGCGAAGAGAAAAAATAACAGTCATGAAAAAGTCATTTGCTTATGTTCTTATAGCCGTTGTGGTTGTTTTATGTGGTGTACACATTTCCCGCATGAACTGGGCAGACTTGAGCTGGGAAGCTAACCAGAGTCCATACACTGGATTGATTATCGCTTTACTGATAGGTGTTCTTGTAGTTGCAAGACTAGTAAAGGGAGAACCTAAGATTTAAGAGAAGCTACATGGCTCCATAAAGAGCTGTTTTGAACCATACTGCTCATTATCCATTTATTCTATGTAGGTTTACCATAGGTCATTTTAAATGATGACTGATTTTGTGCTACGGCACATTTCACTAATTAATCAATAAATCATGGCAAAGAGTAAAGACGCAAAGAAGAACGTAAAAAAGGAACCTACTAAAACAGCCAAAGAAAAAAAAGCTGAGAAGAAATTAAAGAAAGGTAAATAGATCTTAGAACATTATTCCTTTATAGAATAACTGCATACTATTAAACCCAAGTGAATTTAAAATCACTTGGGTTTTTAAATTAGATTCTTTTTTGAGCAGCCGCATTACCCCAATCTGCGATAGACTGAATCAAAGGAATAAGAGTTTTCCCAAAATCCGATAATGAATACTCCACCTTAAGTGGTGGCTTAGATGTAAAGACTTTACGCTCTACTATTCCATCTTCTTCCAGTGTTTTTAATTGTAAACTTAATGTGCGTTCAGTGACAGTCGGCATCATTTTGCGCAACTCGTTATATCTTAATGGACCATCTATAAGATGAAATAAAATCACCGTTTTCCACTTTCCTCCAATCACGCCCATGGTTAAACTCGCACAACATGGGTATTCTTTACCATTAAATGAATGCATAATTCTTATAAAATTTAAACTATCCTTTTTGACCGTTATTGCAAAGATAGAATACTATACTTAATTTTGTAACTATAAATAATATAGTTTAAAAATACACATATGAGTTTTATAGAATCCATGCAACAACGTTATACTACAAAACAGTATAATGCAAGCAAGAAAATAGACAGCAAGAAAATAGCCGAGTTAAAAGAAATTTTACAACTCAGCCCATCATCCATCAATAGTCAACCATGGAAATTTACTTTTGTTTCAGACAAAGAAACCAAGCTTAAACTGTCTGAGGTTTCCTGGATCAACACCAGCAAAGTAATCGATAGTGATACCGTAGTTGTTTTTAGCAGAATAGATAATCTCGATTTATTTGAAAAGCAAATAGAGGCAGAATTACCAGAAGGTGCTGTAGGTTACTATAAAGAGTTTCTTAAACCACAACCCGAGGCAGATGTAAAAGCATGGTTTGATAAGCAAGTGTATCTTTCCTTAGGTGTTTTTCTAAGTGCCTGTGCAGCTATGGGAATAGATGCAACTCCTATGGAAGGAATTGAACCAGCAAACTATGATAAGATTCTAGGAGATACAGACCATGCAACGCTAGTAGCCGTAGCTATAGGATATAGAGATCAGGAAGACTTTAATCAACCTAGTAAAAATCCTAAATCTAGAAGAGCACTTAACGACGTCGTTAAAAGTATCTAATGTCATTTTTTGAATAATTATGGTAAGCCCAAAGATTCTATGAAGAATCTTTGGGCTTTTTAATAACTTCCTTCACTTTCATTTCCCATCTCTCGAGTTCCTTTTTACCTTTACATAAATTGATCGATTTATGTCTTCAGAGCTTTCTGTATTGTTATTTGTGTTGCTAGGTATTGTTATAGGCGCTGTGGTAGCATGGTTTTTCATGAAATCTAAAGCTGCGAGCACTGTTAAATATTTAGAGTCTGAAAAGTCTCAATTGCAGTCTCAATTGGAATTGCAACAGCAGGCTGTGACAGAACGTGATCAGTTGCGACTTGAATCCAGTAGCTTAAAAGCACAACTAGAATCTAAGCTAGAAACACAGCATGATTTAAATTATAGACTCGATAAGCTTGAAAAGCAATACATAGAAGTTAATCGTGAAAAAAATAATTTAGATATCCTTCTTGCTGAGCAACGTACCGCTTACGCGAAAGCAGAAGAAAAACACTCTGAGGCACAACAAGAAATTGAAAAACTCAACGAGAAATTCACTAAAGAGTTTGAGAATCTGGCCAATAAGATTCTAGATGAAAAAAGCACCAAGTTCACTGACCAGAACAAAAAGAACATCGAGCAAATATTGAATCCATTGCAGGAGAAGATATTAATGTTTGAAAAGCGTGTGGAAGACACTCACAAAGACACTATTGAACGTCAAAGCATTCTTAAACAGCAAATTATAGGTCTCAAAGAACTCAACGAGCAAATGAGTAAAGAAACTACTAACCTTACCAAAGCCTTAAAAGGTGACGCAAAAATGCGAGGAAATTGGGGTGAACTAGTGCTAGAACGCGTTCTTGAAAAATCGGGTCTGGAAAAAGGATCAGAATATGAGGTACAACAAAGCTTCAAGACCGAAGACGGAAAAACCGTTTTCCCAGATGTGGTCATCAATCTTCCAGGTGGGAAGAAAATGATTATAGATTCTAAGGTTTCCTTAAACGCTTATGAACGCTACGTAAATGAAGAAGATGAAGTATTACAAGATCGTCATTTAAAAGAACATGTAAACGCACTTAAAAAACACGTGAGCGACTTATCTGGTAAGAATTATCACGAGTTATATCAAATAGAAAGTCCAGACTTCGTACTACTTTTTGTACCTATAGAACCAGCATTTGCCATGGCATTAAATGCAGATTCTAATCTATACAGTGAAGCCTTTAATAAAAACATCGTTATCGTCACTCCTACTACGCTACTGGCTACATTGCGCACGATTGACACCATGTGGCAAAATGAAAAACAGCAAAGAAACGCTCTCGATATCGCCACTGCAGCCGGTGGATTGTATGATAAATTTGTACTGCTTACAGAAGATTTAATTAAAGTAGGAAGTCAGCTGGATACCGTTAAGAAGAGTTACTCTTCTAGCATGAATAAACTTACTGAAGGTTCTGGTAACCTTATAGGTCGAGTCGAACGATTAAAAAAGCTAGGTGCCAAAGCCAATAAAAATCTCAATGAAAAATTATTAAATCGCGCCATTGAAAACGATCCCGATTTTCTAGATGGTAGCGATGAAGAAAAACGATTGGATTTATAACATCCCATCTGCCCTGAGGATATCTTCTTGAATGACGAGAGTATAGTCTTCAAGTTTTCATTTATTTTTATTTTTCATTTTATTTTTGACAGCATTTTTACCTCGCCTCAGTCCTCTCCAGCGGATAGGAAGCCGCATTTGTTCTTTAATAGAATCCTAGTTGAAATAGTTTGGGATTCATGATTCTCATCTCTACTACGGACATCTTACCAAAGGAAATAGTTTTTTAATTAAGGTTTATTTTCGAGTTCAAATTCGAGTTCATTTTCAAGTTCAAAATATATTACGCTTTTACGTAATAAAGTGACATTATTACACTTTTATGTAATAATTATTAATATTACGTAATAATGTAATATATTTGAATTATTACGCATTTACGTAATAATTTAAAAATCAATTATGGAAGTAATATTAGCAGGTGATATTATAGGTTCTCAAAAGAACAAGCCCGATGATTTTCTAAGTGTTATTGAACCTATTTTAAAAGAACACTGTAAAGATGGTATGTACCAAATCTACAGAGGTGATAGTTTTCAAGGCTGGATTAAAACTCCAGAGCTAGGATTATCCATTTGTCTTAAAATAAAAGCCGCCTTAAAAAGTAAAGGTTCGCTAGATGTGCGCATCGCTATAGGAATGGGTGAAGTTAATCTTATTGATAACAACATCGCATTATCCACTGGTAGTGCGTTAACACGTTCAGGAGAATTGCTCGATTCCTTAAAAGAAGTAGATCAAAATTTGATGGTTCAAAGTAATCATCATCTAGATTATTATATGAATACAGCTTTAAAAATGGCATTGCTCTATATGGACCAATGGACCCAAAATGGAGCTGCAGTCATACATCAAACCATTAAAAATCCAGATGCTACACAAACCCAACTCGGCGAGATATTAGGCATTAAACAAGCCACTGCCAGTAGAAGATTAGAAAGAGCCTACTGGAATGAAACTCAAGATATCATAGAATTATTCAAACAATACTATAAAGACATAAGCCATGCTCCTACTCATTAAATTACTGATAGCCCATTTTTTAGGTGACTTTGTACTGCAGTCTAACTCTTTTACTAAAAAGAAAGAAAAACACCAGCTTAAATCACCACACTTATACATTCACGTGTTATTGCATGGTTTACTAGTATTACTATTCTTAAATGATCTAGAATTATGGTGGGCAGCACTGCTTATTATGGTGACACATTTAATCATAGATGCAGGTAAATTAAAATTAACTAATAAGAAAAACGCACGCTGGCTATTTCTCATAGATCAACTACTGCATATCCTTGTGATTATTGTAGTCTATGGAATCATTGAAAATTTTAACTTGATAGAAGACTTTCAAATTCCAGAGCAACTATGGTTGTTCATACTATGTGCCATATTCCTTACCAGCCCAGTAGGAATCATGCTCAAGGTGTTTTTTACAAGATGGAAATTAACCGAAAAAGATACAGGAATAGATTCCTTAAAAAATGCTGGTAAATGGATAGGAATGATTGAAAGGTTACTCGTTTTTGTATTCATTATCTCAGGTAATTTTAGTGCGGTAGGTTTTCTACTCACGGCAAAATCGGTGTTCAGATTTGGAGATTTGAGTAAAGCAAAAAATATGAAGCTCACCGAGTACGTTTTAATAGGGACATTGCTTAGTTTTGGTATCGCAATTCTTGTGGGATTGCTATTTAACAATATTATATTATGAAAAAGATTTTAGGTATCATCATCGCAACCATTGCCATCATGGCGATATTGTGGTATAGTTTTCTATATTTTGCAAGCTATTCAGACGGTTATCGCTCTGGAGAGTTGATAAAATTTTCAAGTAAAGGGTTTGTTGTGAAGACTTGGGAAGGCGAGATTTCTCAGGGAATAAGTGGTGCACAGATTTTTCAATTCTCAGTTATGGATAATGAGCCTGAGGTCATTGAGAAATTAAAAGAATATCAAGGTAAGTATGTGAAACTGAAATATGAAGAAAAATTTGGAACGTTCTTCTTTTGGGGTGATACTAAGTACTTTATTACAGAGGTTACTTTAGAGAACTCACCTCATTTTAATAAATAAGGAATTAAGAATACTGTTCTTTTTGTTACGCTTTCGCGAAAGCGTAACCACAAAAACCAACCGCAATGAAAGATCTTTATAAATCGCCAGAGCAATCCAGAGTCATGTTATCACTACTCATGTTACCATCAAATGCCAATTTTTCAGGAAAAATCCATGGTGGTTACATATTATCACTCATTGACCAAATTGCGTTTGCGTGTGCCTCAAAGCATAGCGGTAACTACTGTGTAACGGCAAGTGTGGACGTGGTAGATTTTAAAGCGCCCATAGAAGTAGGCGAAATGGTGACTTTAAAAGCATCAGTAAATTATGTGGGGAAATCTTCCATGGTTGTAGGGATACGTGTAGATGCAGAGAATATCCAGACTGGAGAATCTAAGCACTGTAACTCCTCATTTTTAACCATGGTTGCCAAAGATAAAGAAGGAAACACCGTTGCTGTTCCTGGTCTCAAGATAAGCAGTGAAACTCACGTACGTAGATTTGCCAGAGCCATCAAAAGAAAACAAATCAATAAAAAAAGCGCCCTAGAAATCGCACAAGCAAACTTCTCTGACGCTAGTTATAAGGAAGAATTAAAAAATTATAACGTACAAATTACTCTTTAGAAAACACGTACTAGGTTAAATCCAAAGAAGAATCTACCATCTAGCCAGTCGCCAGTTCCTTGACTCAAGAAACCGTTTGTTAACATGGGTTGAGAATTTGTAAAGTGCATTTGAAAAACGTGTCCACCAGTTTCTAGATCGACTCCTATACTTAAAGGATTTACATATGGACTGCCGCTAGCTCTATTCATGTGGTAACCATAGTCTGCATTTATAGACCAGCGATTAGTCAGTTTATATCGTGCTCCTACTCCTAAAGCATATTGCGTATTATCTTGAGGATCATAATTCACAAAATTCTCATGAAATAAAGTAGGACTTATTTGAGCAGATAACCTTTTAGAAATTTTACGTGCAATAATAACTTGAGCAGTGTAACCTAATCTGTTTTCAAATTCTAGTTTAGGTAAAATTTCTTTATCCAGTCCTGTATTAATATCCAATGCTGTAAAAGCTGATATACTCATTGGAAAACCTGTTGTCTGTTGTTCTGCTAGTTTAAATTTACTAGCAAGTTGATAGGTTTTATTGAAAGAACTACGGCTAGCTTCTATATGCATCCAGTCTGTTAATCCATAAACAAATTGGAATCTTGTTACTGCATTATCAAGACCAAATAAATCTTCAAATCCATTCTCTACACTACCAAAACGGTGCGAAATGATCAATTGAAATTCATTTTTTGCCACCAATTTAGTAGTTTCAAAATTGACAACTTTAAGAGATTTCCATGTAGAAGTTACTGTTGTATCATCTTCTGGTTCTAATCCTTCAAGTAAATCATCTTGTGCAAATAAAAATGCTGGTGCGAGAAATAAAAGGTAAACTAGTTTTTTCATAATAGTAAAAAGCCGCTTTTTTAAACAAAAAGCGGCTCGTATTAAAGGGAAGAATTATTTTTTGATAAAACGTGCTGTAGTAACTGAGCCGTTAACTGCAACGTTTGCTATATAAATACCAGCACTTAAGTCTGCTACGTATAATTCGTTTTCTTGTTGAAGAGATACTTCCTTTAGTAAAGCTCCATTCATATTATAAATCTCAAGCTGACCTTTTTCTAATTGATTCAAATTGATATTTAAGATATCATCTGCCTCAGTTGGAAACATATTAAAACTAGAAATAGAAAGATCTGTACCATTTGATAAAACTGGAGCTGAACTTCCAGCGAGCATTTGGTCACCACTATTCCCTGAGGCACCATTTGCTTGAATCGTAGAATAATAAAAAGTTACCGGACCTACATTATTATTAGGAGCTCTCCATGAAAATGACCAGCTAGAACTATTTGAAGCTGAATGTGTCAACCCATTACCTAATCCACCATTACGAGCTTGACTTCCAGTACCAGCGGTCCAGTTACCAACTTTTGTGTTATTTTGATCCTCAGCAGTGATGTTAAAGCCAAATTTATTAACTGAAGAACCGTTAATAGACAATGTAAGATTGTAAGTCGTTCCTGCTACATAATCCATAGGAACACCAGTAAGAATAGGTGTTCCACCATGAGTAGATCCTGGAGAATGACATGCTGTACAATTGTTATTTGCATCTCCAGGCGAACCTGAATAATTTCCACCTTGACCACCTGTGAAACCTACTAATAAAAGTAAGCCCAATGGCAAAGCAGTTAATAAACTGTAAAATGAGTAATTTTTTTTCATCGCTTTTTTATTTAATTTATTTTAATATCGCTTGATCTATTTTAACTTCTTCCATCAGGTCGTCGTATCCTAAACATCTTCCTTTAATGGTAATTGATTCATTTTGTTTAATTCCTGTTGTTTCAAGTATTTCCACAAAAATTTGATCATCTAATGTAATACTTGTTTCCTCTACTGAGCTGACCACACCTTGAATCTCGATAACTTGATCTAGTGCTTTAGTATCATTTACAACATCATCGTCTGTAAATAGATTGATTAATTCTTGAGAATTAAAAGATGCTGTTGCCTGACTTAAGGCAACATCTCGATGATCCTGGTATAAATAATTATATCCTAGAATACACAAAATGGCAACTAAACTTAACCCTATGACAATCTTTTTAATCATTTGTAGAAACAAATATTGTTTAAATTTATAACAAATTTATCATAGAATCGTATATTTATAAAAAAAAATAACTGCATGAAATACAAATGGTTATACATTATTCCCGCCTTTATTCTCACTTCTTGTACTAACACAAGTCCAGATGATTTAGTTAATAATGAGCCCATCACAGAAACTATTAAGTATAATGAGAACGTCGCTCCTATTATCCAAAGTCAATGTGTTCAATGTCACAACAGTAACTTTGCATCTGGTGGATTAGTACTAGAAAACTATGCTGATGTAAGAATGAGTACAGAAAGTGGTTCGCTAATTGATAGGATTACTAGAAATGCCGGTGATCCACTCTTGATGCCTCAAAATGGGCAATTACCAGCTGCAAGTATTAACTTAATCTCACAGTGGCAAACTGATGGTTATCTAGAAAATTAAAAATGAAAATAGTCTTATTAAGTATTTTATCGCTCTTTTATATATCTACCCATACTAATGTGGATCAAAAAGAACGTTATCAAACGAGAACAGGAACCATAAGTTTTGAGGCCTCAGTACCTAGTTTTGAAGCTATAGAAGCAGAAAATAAAAGCTCTACGGTTGTTCTTGATATGAGTACAGGAAATGTTGCAGCACTAGCGCTTGTTAAAGGATTCAGGTTTCCCATTGCTTTGATGCAAGAACATTTTAATGAAAATTATATAGAAAGTGATGATTTCCCTAAGGCAGTTCTTAAAGGAACTTTAAAGGATTTTAATGCTATAACTTTTCTAGAAAACGGAAAAGACGATTATACACTAGAAGGTAGTTTAGAATTACATGGAGTTAAAAAACAAGTTTCTATTCCAGTACAACTATCTAAAGATGGAAAAAGCATTTTACTCACTTCTTCTTTTAACTTAAAACCAGCAGATTTCAATATTGAAATTCCAGGCGTAGTATCAAAGAAAATAGCAAAAGAAGTACAGGTTACTGTACATGCTACTTTAGATAAAAAATAAAATTATTACATATAAAAAAAGAGCACTGTTCTCACAGTGCTCTTTTTTTTATAATTAAAATCGTTCCCTACTCTACTTTCTTAGCATTCATCTCATAGAAGAAGAAGTCATCATTAGGAACATCAAATGTGATCCCTTTTACAGTGCCATAAGCATCTTTTTCAAAAGTTACTGTTCCAAAAGAATACCACGCTTGTGGCTCGTCCCAATTGATTTCATAAGAATCATAATTAAAATGAGTCAAGTGACTATTCAATAATGGTGTGTGCTCCCATTCTAGGACAAGCTTTTTTCCTTTCTGCTTTACATAGAAATTTCCATAAATAGGCGCATAATAAGTTCCTATAATTTCTGAAGTTTCAAGCGTAGGTTTTGTACCTTTTACTTGTTTTGCCTTACGGTCTGCAATACGAGTGTCAGACTTTTTCCAGTTATCGTATCCTTCCAGCATTTCACTGCTCCAATCTTTGTGTTCTCTATTTAAAAATCGGTCAAAAACGGCATATGCAATAGCATTTGTAGGTGCTTTAGGACCATTAGTTAATACCACAACTCCTAAATTTTCGTCAGGTAACATTTGAACGGTAGAGATCATTCCATCATATCCACCACCATGTCTTACTCTAAAATGACCTTGATAATCACCTATAAACCAACCTAATCCATAACCAGAATATGTCATTCCAGTACTATTACGATTCACATGATTCACACCAAAACTATTATGCAAATTCCACATGTTATTACGGTTACGAGTGTTGAACAAAGTGTCATTATTTTGAGTCACACCATGATTCATGTTGGTAATCATCCATTTACTCATGTCGTGAACGCTTGAAATAATTCCGCCAGTTGATTGTACATTGTCCCAGGCTACCCAAGGAATTACATAGTTTTCATTTTTATCATTCATCGCATGCGGACTTGCTACATTTTTATTTCTACCAAAATCTTGAACACTCACCACAGTTTCATCCATTCCTACCGGTTCCAAGATACGTTCCGTCACATTTTCTTTAAATGATTTTCCCGTGATTTTCTCTATCAAATCTCCAGCTGTTATAAACATCAAGTTAGAATAGCCATATCCATCTCTAAATTCATAGGCTTGCGGCACGAACTTAATGCGTCGCACCACTTCTTCAGTGCTCAACTCAGACTTGTACCAGATCCCATCACCTGAAAAAGTTCCCAATCCTACGTTATGACTTAACAAATCCTCAACGGTTACCATTCCACTTATAGTTGGATCATAAACTTCAAAATAAGGTAGATGACGTTGCACTTTATCTTTCCAATCCAACTTTCCTTCCTCTACTAATTGCGCAATAATTGCCGCCGTAAATGCTTTGGTATTACTGGCTATGGCATATAAAGTGTGCTCGTCTGGAGACTTGCGCTTCCCTACTTCCATGACTCCATAACCTTTTTCAAATACGATCTCGCCATCTTTAACTATTCCTACACTTACTCCAGGAATGCCCCAATCTTGTACTGTTTTAGAAATGTAACTATCGAGTTCTTTTAAATCGACTTCTTGAGCGATTGAAGTGGTTGCTGTTAATAATAAAAGTGCTAAAAAGAATTTTTTCATAATGAGAGTAATTGAAGTAGAAAGATAATGGATGTTACGCTTTCGCGAAAGCGAGATACTAAAACAAAGAAAATAAAAAACCTTGCTCTAGTGAGCAAGGTTTTAGAAAATGTTTATGATAACTGAATCTACTACTTACTCAAGTACATTCTTCTGCGAGCGTATAGTTCATAAAAAGCGTCATCTTTAAGACTATCTACAAATAAAATACTCTCACCGGTAGATTTCATCTCTGGTCCTAAGCGCTTATCAACGTTTGCAAACTTATTGAAAGAGAATACTGGTTGCTTAATCGCATAACCTTCTAACTGTGGATTGAAATTAAAGTCTGTCACCTTATTATGACCTAGCATGACTTTAGTCGCATAGTTTACATAAGGTTCTCCATAAGCTTTGGCAATAAATGGAACTGTTCTACTCGCTCGCGGATTTGCCTCAATGATATAAACCTTATCATCTTTAACAGCAAACTGGATATTTATCAATCCCACGGTTTCCAGTGCTAGCGCAATCTTTTTAGTATGATCTTTAATTTGTTGCATTACTAAATCACCTAAGTTAAATGGTGGCAATGTCGCATTTGAATCTCCAGAGTGCACTCCACATGGTTCAATGTGTTCCATGATTCCTATAATGTAAACGTTCTCACCATCGCAAATCGCGTCTGCCTCTGCTTCTATGGCTCCATCTAGATAATGATCTAGAAGTAATACATTATTAGGTATTTTTCTTAAAATATCTACTACGTGCTCTTCAAGCTCGTCTTTATTTATTACAATCTTCATTCCTTGTCCACCTAGTACATAAGATGGTCTTACTAGAATAGGGAAATCAAGATGCTCTGCTGCGGTAAGTGCCTCGGCTGGAGTGGTTGCTGTTGCAAACTCTGGATAAGGAATATTATTTTCTTGAAGCATTTTTGAGAATAAACCACGATCTTCTGCAAGATCAAGTGCTTCATAACTAGTTCCCATAATTTTAATACCGTAGCGAGATAATTTCTCTGCTAGTTTAAGAGCTGTTTGTCCACCTAATTGAACAATCACACCTTCGGGCTTCTCGTGACGTATGATGTCATATATATGTTCCCAGAATACTGGTTCAAAATAAAGCTTGTCTGCCGTGTCAAAGTCTGTTGAAACCGTTTCAGGATTACAGTTAATCATTATAGTTTCATATCCACATTCTTGAGCAGCATAAACTCCATGCACACAACAGTAATCAAACTCAATTCCTTGTCCTATACGATTAGGTCCAGATCCTAAAACGATGATTTTCTTCTTATCAGATACGATACTTTCATTCTCTGCATATCGATTCCCGTCTGCAGTTTCCATCTCAGCCTCAAAAGTTGAGTAATAGTATGGTGTTTTTGCTGGGAACTCTGCCGCACAAGTATCTACTAATTTATAAACACGATTGATGTTCATCTCATCGCGCTTGTTATAAACCTCACTTTCTAGACAACCCAGCATGTGTGCTATCTGACGATCTGCAAATCCTTTCTGTTTAGCTTCTAGAAGTAGCTTTCGCGAAAGCGTATCAATATCAAATTTAGTAATCTCAATTTCTAACGAGTGTAATTCCTCAAACTGCTTGAGGTACCACATGTCTATTTTAGTAATATCGTGGATGCGAGAAAGCGAAATTCCCATCGCAATCGCATCATACAAAGCAAATACTCGATCCCAACTTGCATTGGTCAATTTCTCAATGACCTGATTATAATCTGTATATCCTTTACCGTCTGCACCTAGCCCATTACGCTTAATTTCAAGTGATTGTGTTGCTTTGTGAAGTGCTTCCTGGAAAGAACGACCTATTCCCATCACCTCACCTACAGACTTCATTTGTAGTCCTAGAGTACGATCTGCTCCTTCAAACTTGTCAAAGTTCCAGCGCGGTATTTTTACAATTACATAATCTAATGTAGGCTCAAAAAGTGCGCTTGTAGATTTTGTAATTTGGTTATCTAATTCATCAAGTGTGTAACCTATAGCTAGTTTAGTAGCGATTTTTGCGATAGGATAACCCGTTGCTTTTGAAGCCAGTGCACTAGAACGACTCACACGTGGATTAATTTCAATCGCGATGATATCTTCCTTCTCATCTGGGCTTACTGCAAACTGCACATTACATCCACCTTCAAATTCACCTATACTGCGCATCATGTGAATAGCCATGTCACGCATTTTTTGATACGTGCGATCAGATAATGTCATCGCTGGCGCCACTGTAATCGAGTCACCCGTGTGGATTCCCATAGGATCCATATTCTCGATAGAACATATAATAACTACGTTATCATTCTTATCACGTAGTAACTCTAGCTCGTATTCTTTCCAACCTAAAAGTGCTTTATCGATCATTACTTCGTGGATAGGAGAAGCTTCAAGACCACGAGTTAATAATTCATCATAATCTTCTTCCTTATGAACAATAGCTGCTCCAGCACCACCTAGTGTGAAGGAAGAACGGATACATAATG
The DNA here is from genome assembly GCF_051251825.1 of Nonlabens sp. Classification (GTDB taxonomy): domain Bacteria; phylum Bacteroidota; class Bacteroidia; order Flavobacteriales; family Flavobacteriaceae; genus Nonlabens. Next base: position 15,861 of record NZ_JBPOGG010000015.1, read on the forward strand.
GAAAACCAAATTCCTGCGCGATTTCTTTTCCTTTTAAGAAAGACGTAGCCGTTGCTTGTGGAGCCATTCCTACTCCTATCTCACCCATCAAATTCCTAAATTTCTCGCGATCTTCAGTAACATTAATGGCGTCTATATTTACTCCTATCAAATCTACATCGTGGTCTTCCCAAATACCTTTTTCCTGAGCTTCAATACATAAATTAAGTGCGGTCTGTCCACCCATGGTAGGTAATACCGCATCAATTTGTGGATGCTCCTTTAAAATTTGACGTATTGAGGTCGTGTTTAATGGTAAGAGATACACGTGGTCTGCCATGCTAGGATCTGTCATGATCGTAGCAGGATTTGAATTGATAAGAATAGTTTCTATTCCATCTTCTCTTAAGGAACGAAGTGCTTGTGTTCCAGAATAATCAAATTCACAGGCTTGTCCTATGACTATAGGTCCACTACCTATGATTAATATGGATTTGAGATCGGTTCTTTTCGGCATTTTAATGTACTTTTTTAGGTGGCTTAAATATCGTGGTAAAAATTTAGTTTTTGGTCTTGATTTGAGTTGTGGTTTGAGAAGTAATAAACAGGTTTTCGACTATTTTAAAATCCCTTGAGACTCGTTACAAGACATAAAAAAAGGCGTTACTTTAAAAAAAAGTAACGCCTTATATATCAATACTAGAGAATCATTATCTCTTATGTCTTAACTCTGTAGATACAGAAAGTTTCTTACGACCTTTTGCTCTACGACGTGCAAGAACCTTACGACCGTTTGCAGATGCCATGCGCTCTCTGAAACCATGTTTGTTTCTTCTTTTTCTTTTAGACGGTTGGTATGTTCTTTTTTGTGCCATAGCTTATATTCTATCTCTATATATAAAAAGGATTTCTCCTCCATTTTTTATCGGGTGCAAATATAAGAAGTCTTTTTACACAAGCAATAGGTGATGTTGTTTTTTTTGAAATAATTTTTGAGTTGATTTTGAATTAAATTTATTCTTAGAAATATAAAATATGGTGCCCAAATTGTAAATCTATTAAAAATCTCAATCCTACAAACCACGCTACTCTTCTCTTAAATATTTATCTTTGCAGCTTAATTAAAAAACCACCATGTTTAATAAAAACATTAAAATCGTCATTGCTGTGTTGATCGTAGCATTTGCCGTATATCAATTTACATTGAACGAAATTATGAACGGTATCTTCTTGATACTGCTCGCTGGAATATTCGTTTTTCTTTATTTTAAAAACGAGATGATCTTGCTGGCGTTCTGGAAACTGAGAAAGCAAGATTTTCCTGGAGCTATGAAATGGCTTGATAAAATTAAAAATCCTGAGGCAGCTCTAGTCACTAAGCAACAAGGTTATTATAACTACTTACATGGTTTAATGATTTCTCAAACTAACATGACCAAAGCTGAGAAATACTTTAAAAAGGCTATCAAATTAGGATTGAGCATGGATCAAGATCTTGCCGTTGCAAAATTAAACCTTGCCGGTATCGCTATGACCAAACGTAGAAAACGTGAAGCCACTACGCTGCTTACTGAGGCCAAAAAACTAGATACACACAACATGCTCGCTGATCAAATTAAAATGATGAAACAGCAAATGAAGAAGATCTAGCTGTTGGCTGTTGGAATATAAAATTATTAAAATGCCCAATCTAGCGATTGGGCATTTTTTTATGGCTGGAATAATTTTAGTTCAAATAAACATTTATCTTAAGTCAGCAGCAGATTCCGCATCGAGTGCGGAATATCAAAAATCAAAAACTTTCCCATCTGCTGCGAGTTCTACGTTAGGGAATGTTTCTAGCGCTTCTTTTCTGAATAGTTCATAATCGCCGTAACGTGTGGAGTAATGTCCTAATATTAGTGTACCTACTTCAGCTTGTTTTGCAATATCGGCGGCTTGTGCAGCGGTGCTGTGTTTGGTACGCTCGCAGAGATCTTCGTGAGATTTTAAGAAGGTAGATTCGTGATAGAGCACGGTCGCATTCTTTATAATAGGAACAATATCGGGCTTATACATCGTATCGCTGCAAAATGCATAACTCAATGCCGGTACCGGATCCATAGTGAGTAAATCGTTTGTGATGACCTCGCCATTTTCTAATTGGATATCGTGACCTTGCTTCACTTTACGATAGTAAGCATGATCTATTCCATATTCTTCACAGGCAACTATATCTAGCTTGCGTTCCAGTGGTTTCTCTTGAAATAGATATCCATTGGTATAAACTCTGTGATTTAGTGGAATGGTGGTTACTGTAACCTTTTCATCTTCATAGATAAGATGAGATTCTTTGGACTCGCTTTCGCGAAAGCGTAAATCAAAAGTCGTGTAACTCTTAGTCAACTTTAATTGTAATAAAATGATCTCGCGTATACCTTTAGGACCGTAAATGGTAAGTGGCGTATCTCTGCCTAGTAAACAAAACGTAGAAATCATCCCAATAAGGCCAAAAAAATGATCGCCATGGAGATGAGATATAAAGATTGATTTAATACGAGAAAACTTCACTCTATTCAAGCGCATGGCCATCTGGGTTCCTTCTCCACAATCAATCAAAAACAAATTACCACGCATTTCAAGGACTTGAGATGTAGGTCTTGTTGATGCTGTAGGAGTTGCACTATGGCAGCCTAGAATGGTTAGTTTCAAATGTTATTAAATTATTGGGTTTGTGAGTTTCATGGAATGATTAAAACCCTAAATCTCTCTCGATGTCTTCCATCTCGATAACGTCTTTTGCTTCTTGCAAGGTAGGAACTACAAGCAATTCCACCGGAATCTCATCTGGTGACAATGCAGCATTTACCATTACAAAGGATTGTTTAGTTGCTCTGTGGTTATTACTTAATTCTAGAAAAAGTAATAGATCTGGTAGTGTAGCATCATGATACTGTATTAAGTCTACGATCACACTTTTACCTTCAAACTGGTCAAATATGGTAGGCAGGAACTGAGCGAAGTTTTTTATATCATCATATTCATCTCTCAGTAACGTAAAATTGTCGTGAGTTTCACTAATCATCGCGTTGAATTTTTGAAGCAATTAAATATAAAACGGCCATGCGTATCGCGACACCATTCTCTACTTGGTTAAGTATTATAGCTTGGTCTGAGTCTGCTACATCACTGGTTATTTCTACACCTCTATTTATAGGACCAGGATGCATAATGACAATCTTCTTTTTAAGACTGTCCAGTAATTCCTTATTCACACCATATTGTTGCACATACTCACGTACACTCGGGAAATAAGAAATATCCATGCGCTCGTTCTGAACACGTAGCATATTTGCAACATCACACCATTCAAGTGCTTTGCGCAGGTTTAATTCCACTTTTACACCTAGTGATTCTATATGAGTAGGAATTAAAGTGGCTGGTCCACAGACCATGACCTCTGCTCCTAGTTTTTGAAGACAATAAATATTAGAAAGAGCTACACGACTGTGTAAAATATCACCTACAATCACTACCTTTTTACCTTCAAGAGTTCCTAGTTTTTCTCTTATACTATAAGAATCTAGTAATGCCTGAGTAGGATGTTCATGTGCTCCATCACCAGCATTTACTATACGTGCATTTACATGCTTAGCTAGAAATACTCCTGCACCAGGATTAGGGTGACGCATCACTACGATATCCACCTTCATGGCGAGAATATTATTTACTGTATCAACTAATGTTTCACCTTTCTTTACAGAACTTTGCGATGCGCTGAAGTTGATCACGTCTGCACTTAATCGTTTCTCAGCGAGTTCAAAGGATAGTTTAGTACGAGTAGAGTTTTCAAAAAAGAGATTTGCAATAGTAATATCTCTCAGTGATGGTACCTTTTTAATAGGTCTATTAATCACTTCCTTAAACTGATCTGCGGTAGTATGAATGAGTTGAATATCCTCTTTTGTGAGGTCTTTTATTCCTAATAAATGGTTCACACTTAATTCACTCATTAGCTTTCATTTTTTAATAGGTAAACAGCATCTTCTCCATCATTTTCTTTCCAGAGCACTTTTACTTTTTGGTCGCCTATGGCATCTACTTGTCTTCCATTATAATCTGGCTGTATAGGAAGATGTCTAGAGAACCTGCGATCTATAAGCGTTAATAACTCGATAGATGCTGGTCTTCCAAAAGATTGTAAAGCCGTCAAGGCTGCTCTTATACTACGACCTGTATAAAGGACATCATCTACGATAACCACATTCTTATCTTCAACGATAAACTGTATGTCTGTAGAATTTGCTTTGAGCGGTTCATCTCCACGACGGAAGTCATCTCTATAAAAAGTAATATCAAGTAAACCTGTTTTCAAATCCTTAATCCCGTAATGTTCTTTTAACATGACAGAAAGTCGATTCAATAAAAACCTACCTCTAGGTTGTAAACCTATAAGTGCTGTTTTTTCAAAACGATTGTGATTTTCAATTAATTGACACGCTAACCTGTGAAGTATAATATCCAGTTCTTGCGCGTTGAGAAGTATTTTTTGACTCATTAATTGCTGCTAATTAATGCAAAGATAACTATTTTGCATAGGATAATGAATCATAATGAAATTACAATCTTATATCAAAATCGTTTTAGTTGCCATTCCGGTATTAATGATAGGATGGCAAGTCTATGCCAGTAATTTTATGACACTTACTCCATGGAAAGGTGGTGGCTATGGTATGTACACTGAAAGTCATCGCACTCTAGGTTTAATCCAATTAAAAAATGATACAAGGACTATTCATGTATATCCATTAAGCGATGAACTTTACGAGAAACTAGACAGCCTGGATCAACGTTCTTATGATCTTCATAAGAAGGAAGCCATGCTATTTATCTATTTTCCACAAAAGTATTTTGATGCCTATAAAAATTTAGAATATTTAAAAAGTCTAGTTAAGGAAGGTGACACTTTATATCTTCAAGGAGTTGAAATTGACATTGATTCTAAAAGTATTCTTCAAAAAATCCTATTTGAGAATGCGATTTAAATTATCAAATTTACTTGATAAAGAAATAACCATACTTTATCACATACTTATACTGACAGTAGTTAGTCACGGTTTTACTTTATGGACCAGTCTTAGATTACCTGTTTTAATACTTGCAATAGTTTTTATTTTTTATCGTAACGTGAAAATTGAAAAATGGGTGCTTATCATTTATTCTTTATTTTTTGCAGGTCATATTTATTCAAATTATTACAACACAGCAAACCACTATTTCCTATTAGGTATTTTCACTTGGTATGTTACTTATAAACTATGGTTCAAGGATTCTAAATGGAATTTCCCTTTATACCTTATCTCTCTTATATTTTCAATAGCCACGTTGCAAAAGTTAATCTCACCTTACTTTATGAATGGAAACCTCTATGCAGAGCTTTTCCTATCTGGAGATAGTACACCTTATATAGGTGAGCTTTTATTTACAGACTATAATCACCTTGTAGAACAATTTCAAGAATTTTACACTATAAGGTACGGTGGACACATGACTAGTTTAGAGGTTAGTGATTCTATAGTTATGTGGATTAAAGTAATGACTTATGTTATTCTATTAGTAGAATTAATCGTTACCGCATTTTTATTATTTGCTAGACATTATTATAAGTATCTCGTTTTCTTAATATTCATAATAGGTACCGCCTTTTTAAGGTTTGAATATGGATTCTTTTCTATACTGCTATTGATTTGTTTGTTTGATGTAAAGTTGCCTCAAACTAGACTTCATAAATACTACCTAGCAGTATTCTTAGTTATGATTGTCATTTACACACTTTACAATCAGAAGATCATTTTTGGTTCGTAATATCTATCGTTATTAAATAGGTTCAATTATTTAAGTTCATCACAGCCTTACTAACTTTAAGACATAAAAAAATCCCTTGTCAATTTGACAAGGGATTTATAATCATTACTTAAAGTAAATCTATTCTTCTTCAGTAGAAGCAGCTGGAGCAGCTTTAGCTTTCGCTTTAGCCTTTGCTTTTGGTGCAGCTTTAGGAGCTTTACCTTCCATGCGGTCTTTAAGAGCTTGTAGCTTAGAGTTTGCATCACCTAGTGTAGGCTTATCAGTTGACTCTGCAGATTTTGCAGCTGCCTGCTTAACAATCTTAGCTTCTTCTTCTTTATGGATTACCATGTGAGAAGCAACAACTCTCTTAAATTCTTTATTGAATTCAATGATCTGGATTTGAGCCATCTCACCTTTCTTCAATTTAGTACCATCTTCTTTTTCTAAGTGACGAGTAGGAATGAAAGCAGTAATGTCTTCATTAAACTCAACTACAGCACCTTTATCTACCATATCAGTAATAGCAACCTCGTGAGTTGAACCTATACCGAAATCAGCCTCATACTTATCCCATGGGTTATCCATAGTTTGTTTGTGACCTAGTGATAATTTACGTCCTTCTACATCTAGTTCAAGAACAACTATGTCTAGTTTATCTCCTACTGCGCAGAATTCGCTTGGATGCTTGATTTTCTTAGTCCATGATAAGTCAGAGATGTAGATTAATCCATCTACTCCTTCTTCTAACTCAACAAATACACCAAAGTTTGTGAAGTTTCTCACGATACCGTTGTGAGTTGAACCTACAGGATACTTAGAAGTAATATCTGTCCATGGATCTGGGTGAAGTTGCTTCATACCTAGAGACATCTTGCGATCTTCTCTATCTATAGTAAGAACTTGTGCATCAACTACATCACCTACTTTTACAAAGTCACCAGCACTTCTTAAGTGTGTAGACCATGACATTTCAGATACGTGAATTAATCCTTCAACTCCTTCTTCAACTTCAACAAATGCACCGTAATCTGCGATTACAACTACTTTTCCTTTTACGTTATCACCTGGCTTGATCTTGTCAGATAGAGCTTCCCATGGGTGAGCCTCTAATTGTTTAAGACCTAACTGGATACGTGACTTATCTTCATCAAAGTCAAGGATTACTACGTTAAGTGTTTGATCTAATTCTACAATCTCGTTAGGGTGATTGATACGTGACCAAGAAAGGTCAGTAATGTGAACTAATCCATCTACACCACCTAAATCAACAAATACACCGTAAGAAGTAATGTTTTTCACAACACCTTCTAGTACTTGTCCTTTTTCTAGACGAGAGATAATTTCTTTTTTCTGCTCTTCGATATCAGCCTCAATAAGAGCTTTATGAGAAACTACTACGTTTTTAAATTCGTGGTTGATTTTCACAACTTTGAATTCCATAGTTTTATCTACATAAGCATCATAATCACGGATAGGCTTCACATCAATTTGTGATCCTGGTAAGAAAGCCTCGATACCAAATACGTCTACAATCATACCACCTTTAGTACGACATTTTACGTAACCGTTAACGATTTCTCCTGTATCGTGTGCGTTGTTAACGCGTTCCCAAGCCTTGATAAGACGTGCTTTACGGTGAGAAAGGATCAATTGTCCTGTCGCATCTTCACGTACATCTACAAGAACCTCAACTTTATCACCTTCTTTAAGGTTTGGGTTGTAACGGAACTCATTTAAAGAGATAACACCTTCAGACTTTGCGTTGATGTCAATAATTGCATCACGATCTGTGATTTTAATTACTGTACCAGTCATCACATCGTTGTCGATGGTATCTACGAAGTTATCTTCTACAAGCTTTTCAAAAGCTTTCAATTGATCTTCATCAACTTTTTCGATTCCTTCACTGTAACGTTCCCAATCAAATGTGTCTAAGAATTCAGTTGGGTTAGTTTGTTGTTCTGTAGCGGTAGGTGCAGTGTGCGCCTGTGTTTCTTCATTAGAAACTTCTGCTACTTTTTTGTTGTCTTCAGCCATAATAGGTTGCTGATTAAAATTTGTATTCTAAAGAGGCGTGGAAACTTACAGAACTTCCTTAGAAGATTTGTTTATAAAGTTTTGATTCCCAACCGGTTTCCTTATTCTCGATTTGGGTTTGCAAAAGTACAATTGTTTTTATTAAAATCATACAACTTTTTGAGTGTAATTCACTGACGGCGATCTTTTTGATCTCGCTTTCGCGAAAGCGTATTCTAAACTACTACTACCTAAAGATGAGAATCACTAATAAAAGATATTTTTGCTCATTAAAACATCCAAAAAATAAAAACTGACGTATATTTAAAAACCGCTTTATAATCAACATGTTGTGGTTTTAAAGGAGCTACCTATATAAATAATTTAAAAGAGTCAATGATTAAAAAAACACTTGTACTATTCTTTTTTCTAATTTCTCTTAAAGTCTTTGCTGTTGATATATACGTGGATCAATCAGCTCCTACTGGTGGTAATGGTTTAAGTTGGGCTACTGCTTTTCAAGATATACAAAGTGCGGTAAACGCAGCTTCTAGCGGTGATCAAATTTTAATAGCTCAAGGGATTTATCAACCTAGTACAGAGATTGATATAAATATTCCACTAACATTAATAGGTGGATTCCCAGCAGGTGGCGGTATTCAAAATAGCACGATATATACTACTCAAATTCAAGCAGATTTTGATCCAGTAAATTTGATTGCAAAAATATTTGACATATCTACCACTGCAGATTTTAATATTTCAGGAATAGCCTTTTTTAATTGTAGAATTGCGATTGAATCTAATTCAAATCTATTTATTCATCAAGTAAGCTTTGATCAAATTCTTACTAATGCGGTTCGACTTACAGGTGTTTTTACCACATGTAAAATTAGTGATAGCTTATTTACAAATATTCAAGAGGAATCTATAAGAGGTTTTGGACTTACGCTACAAAATTTTGATATCACAAGATCCACGTTTGAAAATAATATGGATCAAGCCATAAGCATTGGAACAAGCACTATTAATACTCAAATAAGCAAGTGTAATTTTAGAGGATTTGATACCACGAGTGGTATCATCAACCTAGGTGGATTTAATGCTCCAGCAGGCGCCACAGCTGTTATTACTGATATAATAGCAGAAAACAATACTCTAGTAAGCGGAGCAGTCCTAACTTTTAATAATATTGATCTTACACTTACTAACTCTATTTTTAATAATAATAGCGGTGAAGGCACTATCAACTTGCTAGGTAATGGAGGTAATTTAATGATGGATCAAACCAGATTCACAAACAATACTGCAATAAGTGTTTTTCCTAAACCTGTTATGGGAATGAGGAATGTAGAAATGATTGTAACAAATTGTTTATTTGAGAATAATAGCGCCACTGGATCGGGACCTTATGTCGTAGGAGAAATAAGAGGAGATGTTACTAATCCAACGGTTACATTCCGCAATTGTGATTTTATTAATAACACGGCAAATGGATCTGCTGCAAGTATTCTTCAAATAGGGTATGGCGCTTATGCTATTGTAGATAGCTGTGTTTTTGATGCTAATAATAGTAATGTATTTATGGGTATTAACTCTGTTAATCCTATAGGTATGGAGATTACTAATAATACGTTTAAAAACCATACTCTTAATGAGCCATTAGTTTATATGTATGACACTACTAATGGACCTTATACTGTTGAATTATCAGATAATATTTTTTTAAATAATGTTTTTACTCCTGTAGAAATTACTAGATTTTCAGTTTTGAATAGCAATAGAAATACGTTTATAGGTGATAATATTGACGTAGAAATAAATCGCATTCTTTCTTTCAACTCAAAAAGTGATTACTATAGAGGTAATAGTACCGGTGGTATTTTTTTAAGTTTAGGAAGAATAGATGCTGCTGTTGAAAACATAATGATGATCTCAGAGCAAAATGGAGGCTCGCATTTGCTGTTGGATTCGGCAAATGACACTGCATTAAACATAACAAATGGAACCTTTACTGCCTCAGACCTAGCGACAACAAATGTATCAGTACGATTTAATTCTATTTTACCTTCTACTCTGCATAACTCAATTATCTGGTCAGGAAGTAATAATCTAACCCAAAGTGGCTTTTCAGGAAACACGAGCAACTTAACTGTCAACCACAGTCTAGTTAAAGGAGAAAATCCTGCAGGCACGGGAAATCTCAATGGCACTTTAATTACAAATGAACCCATATTTGTAAATCCCACCGCTTATGATTTTAGAATGCAACGCTGTTCACCTACTGTTAATGCAGGTCTTAATTCTTATACAAATTCACCTATCGATTTAGGAAACAATCCTAGAATATTTGAGACCACGATTGATTTAGGAGCCTATGAGTTACAAATACCTTTTAACGCAACATGTATCGTTCCTCCTATTCCTAACTGTACTTCTTTATTATCACCGCTTGATGGTTCGATTGATGTGCCTCTTACCAGTAATATAGTCTGGAATGCAGTTAGCGATGCTATAGGCTATAATATTCAAGTGGGAACCACAGCAGGAAATAATGATATCGTTGATGTAACTTTAGGTAATACAACCTCTTATAATTTTTCAAATCTATTACCAGCAGCCTCTCAATTATTTGTAACCATTACACCTATTAACGGTAGTGGTAATGCTATAAATTGTACTGAAGAAAGTTTTTTTACCGCAAGTGCTTTGAACAATTGCACAAATCTATCAACACCTCTAAATGGTGCCACAGCGGTAATGACAGATACTGATTTAACTTGGAATCCTGTTGCTAATGCTACAGGTTATATTATAGAAATAGGAACAATCTCTGGTAGTTCAAATTTAATCAGCGCAGTCGTCAATGCTAATGTCACAACCTATAACATCCCATTTGATTTACCTGATGCCTCTGAGATATTTGTTAAAATTATCCCTTTTAACGAATTAGGAGAAGCTACGGGATGCGTTGAAGAAAGTTTTTTTACAGATATCATCGCTATCGTTCCTCCATGTACATCCATTATTTCTCCTTTGAATAATGCAATGAATGTTCCTATAGATACCGATATTTCTTGGAATCCAGAACCAACTGCAACGGGTTATTTTATTTCCTTAGGAACCGCACCAGGACTGACTGATGTGTTGAACAATTTTGACAATGGAAACAGCACCGTTTATAATCCACCTACAGATTTTACAGCTGGCGGATTCTTTTACGTAATTATAACACCGTATAACACAGTTGGTAATGCAATTGGTTGCACCGAAACTAGTTTCATGACATTACCTCTTGCAGGATGCTCCACTTTGACAAGTCCCGTAAGAGCCGATACTAATGTACCTGTAACCACAAATTTAACATGGGATATAGCGATAAATGCTACAGGATATCGAATAAGAATAGGAACTTTTCCTGGTGCTGGAGATATACTTCCTGACACTGACGTAGGAAACACAAATACCTATAATCCGACATTTAATTTACCATACGGTACTGTTATTTATGTAAAAATTACTCCATATAACTCATCTGGAAGTGATCCAGCTTGTTCAGAAGAAGAATTCACTACCGAAATAATTCCTGTCGTTCCATCATGTACGAGCATCATCGCTCCAATGGATAACGCCATTGATGTGGCGATTGATACTGATATTTCTTGGAATGCTGTAGCAACTACAACGGGTTATTTTATTTCCATAGGAACCGCACCTGGATTGACTGATGTATTGAACAACTTTGATAATGGAAACGCTATACTTTACAATCCGCCAGTAGATTTTGCGGAGAATACTACTTTTTATGTAACGATCACTCCTTATAACGCCGTAGGAAATGCGGTAGGTTGTGCTGAAACTAGTTTTACTACTGAAATAATTCCAGTCGTTCCACCATGCACCACGAACATCGCTCCAATGGATAATGCCGTTGATGTGGCGATTGATACTGATATTTCTTGGAATGCTGTTGCAACTGCAACGGGTTATTTTATTTCCATAGGAACCGCACCTGGATTAACTGATGTGTTGAACAACTTTGATAATGGAAACGCAACACTTTATAATCCACCAGTAGATTTTGCGGAGAATACTACTTTTTATGTGACGATTACTCCTTATAACGCCGTAGGAAATGCAGCAGGCTGTGCAGAAACTAGTTTTACTACAGAGATTATTCCTGTCATTCCTCCATGTACGAGCATCATCGCTCCAGTGGATAATGCTATTGATGTGGCAATCGACACTGATATTTCTTGGAATCCAGAACCAACTGCAACGGGTTATTTTATTTCCATAGGAACCGCACCTGGATTGACTGATGTGTTGAACAACTTTGATAATGGAAACGCAACACTTTATAATCCACCAGTAGATTTTGCGGAGAATACTACTTTTTATGTGACGATTACTCCTTATAACGCCGTAGGAAATGCAGCAGGCTGTGCAGAAACTAGTTTTACTACAGAGATTATTCCTGTCATTCCTCCATGTACGAGCATCATCGCTCCAGTGGATAATGCCGTTGATGTAGCGATTGATACTGATATTTCTTGGAATGCTGTAGCAACTGCAATGGGATATTTTATTTCTATAGGAACTGCACCAGGATTGACTGATGTGCTGAACAACTTTGATAATGGAAACGCAACGCTGTATAATCCGCCAGTAGATTTTGCGGAGAATACTACTTTTTATGTAACGATCACTCCTTATAACGCCGTAGGAAATGCGGTAGGTTGTACAGAAACTAGTTTTACTACAGAGACGATTCTAGTAGTTCCTCCATGTACGACCATCATCGCTCCAATGGATAATGCCGTTGATGTGGCGATTGATACTGATATTTCTTGGAATCCAGAACCAACTGCAACAGGTTATTTTATTTCCATAGGAACCGCACCAGGATTAAATGATGTCTTAAACAATTTTGATAATGGAAACGCAACACTTTACAATCCACCGGTGAACTTTCTAGAAAACGCTACGTATTACGTAACCATCACACCTTACAATGCAGTAGGAAATGCGGTAGGTTGTGCTGAAACTAGTTTTACTACTGAAATAATTCCTGTCGTTCCACCATGTACGACCATCATCGCTCCAATGGATAATGCCGTTGATGTAGCGATTGATACTGATATTTCTTGGAATGCTGTAGCAACTGCAACGGGTTATTTTATTTCTATAGGAACCGCACCTGGATTGACTGATGTATTGAACAACTTTGATAATGGAAACGCAACACTTTACAATCCACCAGTAGATTTTGCGGAGAATATTACTTTTTATGTAACGATCACTCCTTATAACGCCGTAGGAAATGCAGCAGGCTGTGCAGAAACTAGTTTTACTACTGAAATAATTCCTGTCGTTCCTCCATGTACGACAATCATCGTTCCATTGGATAATGCCGTTGATGTAGCGATTGATAATGATATTTCTTGGAATCCAGAACCAACTGCAACGGGTTATTTTATTTCCATAGGAACCGCACCTGGATTGACTGATGTGCTGAACAACTTTGGTAATGGAAACGCAACGCTGTATAATCCGCCAGCTGATTTTATTGAAGGAACAACTTACTACGTAACTATTATTCCATACAATGCAGTAGGTAATGCTGTTGGTTGTACAGAAACTAGTTTTACGACTGAAATTATTCCTGTCATTCCGCCTTGCGCGACCATCATTGCTCCTGTAGATAATGCGATTGATGTGGCAGTTGATACATTCATAAGTTGGAACTTTTCGCCAGGTGCAACTGGATATATCATAAGCATTGGAACAACTCCTAACGGTACAGATGTTCTCAATAACTTTGATAATGGTAGTAACGTCTCTTATGGAGGTAATCAGAATCTTCCGGAAGGAACTATATTATATGTAACCATAACTCCATATAACGGTTTGGGAAATGCAGTAGGTTGTACATCTACTCGTTTTACAACTAGAAGATTAGATATAGATATCCCTAAGTATTTCACGCCTAATCAAGATGGTTTCAATGATTTATGGGAAGTAAAAGATCCCACTGATAAAATTGAGGTGATTTCAATTTTTGACAGATATGGCAAATTACTGCTTACCCAATATACCGCTCCCTATTTATGGGATGGGATTTTCAATAATAATACTTTGCCATCAAGTGATTACTGGTATCAAATCAAGCTGAATGATGGAACTGAAATTACAGGCCATTTTACTTTGAAGAGGTAGTTTTAGTACGCTTTCGCGAAAGCGTTTATAAAACACTCTTATCAAATCTTGACATCATTCACTCACCCATAAGCCCTATTCACTCATTGTAGCTAGTAATCAGGTTTTTACAAGATTAGTTTTATACCAACTTTAAAACTTTAAATCATGAAAAAATTATTACTCTTAGGTTTCATAATGCTCATGGCATTTGTTTCTCAGGCCAAAACTATTACTGGAAAGGTAGTTGACGAAACCAATACGCCTCTTCTAGGTGTAACTATCTTTAATAACACTAGTAAAAAATCTACCTCTACGGGCTTTGACGGATTATACTCTATTGAAGCCAAAAGAAATGAAATTTTGACTTTTCATGTAACTAACTACCAACCCATTCACATTAAAGTAGGAAAATCGGTATTGAATATTTCCATGAAGCCTGAAATCCAACAAAGCTTCATCAGTTGTTATCGTGTCATGCCTAAAATCGAATCTCACGGCACCATAACCGATACAATCCAAAAAAATAAAAAATCGATTGCCGAAATATTAAAAACTCAAATTCCGCATGGGTATGTAACAAACCGAGACACAATAAGGACTAAAACCAAAGATATTCCCTTTAAAGAACGTTTATACCTAATTAATGGTCAAGCAACTAAACTACAAGATTCAGGAATTTTGGATACTCAAGAACTCGAAAGAATTCAATTTGTAAAAGAAAAAATAGAACCATTATTCATCATTAATGGAAAACTTGCTACTGTAAAAGAGTTTAGAGCAATCAATCCAAGGAACTTAGAAAGCCTCACAATCATAAGACCTGCTGGAGAATTAATTCTTCATAACAATAGAAACTTAGATAGAATTATAGTTATCGAAACAATAGATAAATAGTCATTAAATCCCATTAGAATATAAATAATACAAGTGAATCCAGTTTAAATCAATTAATAATCAGTAAATTAACATTTTTAACATTTTATATTCTTAAAAATTGATGTTTAACTGTAATTAACTCAACATTTCTACGACTAATTATTTTCAAACGACGCAGATTGGATAAATGAAAAGGCTTAGAAGCCAAAAGTACTTTTCATAATCAGCGTCGTTTTTTATTTTAAATGAATTCTTTGTATTATTGAATACACTCTCACTATCATGACTTCAAAAGCAACAACTCCTCAAGAATATCTAGAAAATTTACCTGAAGATCGTAAAGATGCTATCCATAATTTAAGAAATGTAATTCTCAAAAACATGCCGGCAGAACTGGAAGAAGGGATGCTTTATGGTATGCTGGGTTATTATGTACCTAAGTCTGTTTATGCACCTGGCTATCATGTAGGCAAAGAATACTCACCGTTACCATTTATGAATGTTGCCTCACAGAAAAATTTCATTGCTCTTTATCATTCTGGTATTTATGCACATCCACCGTTAATGGAATGGTTTAAAGAGGAATACCCTAAACATTGTAAATACAAACTGGATATGGGAAAAAGCTGTATCCGTTTCAAGAAAGTAAATGATATTCCGCTAGAATTGATAGGCGAGCTTTGCACTAAAATGAGCGTCGCTGAATGGATAAGTATTTATGAAAGTGTAATTAATAAGTAGAACCATCTACCTCATCGCCTCTTGAGCCCAACAAACTAATTGTTCAAACTGCTCTTCTCGAGACATTTTACTCGTATCAAGCAATTTAGCATCTTCGGTCTGTGTGAGTGGACTGTCTTCTCTGGTAGAATCGATATGATCTCTTTCTATCACGTTTTTAAGCACTTCTTCATACACAACTTCGTCTCCACGTTCTATGAGTTCATCATAACGTCTTTGTGCACGTACTTCTGGTGCTGCGGTCATGAAAACCTTTAACTCTGCATCTGGAAAAACTACGGTTCCTATGTCGCGACCATCCATGACTACGCCTTTTTCTTTTCCCATTTCTTGTTGCTGCGCTACTAACTTTGCGCGTACTTCTGATACTTCGGCCACAAGACTTACTACACTACTTACTTCTAGCGTGCGTATTTGCTTTTCAATATTTTCACCGTTAAGATATACGTCAGCACGATCTGTTTCTTCATTGCGTTTAAAACTGACCTGAATCTTATCTAAAGACTCCACGAGTTCTTGTGTATGGAGATGATTGTTGCGGTATATTTTTTCGCTTAAAGCGTAATAAGAGATAGCTCTATACATCGCACCAGTATCCACATAAATGTACTTGAGCTGCTGCGCTAGTTGCTTAGCCGCAGTACTCTTTCCTGTACTGGAATGTCCGTCTATGGCTATGGTAATCTTATCACTCATTATTGTAAATTTATGTTTACTCCAAAAAGGCTCGTATGAGAAGCTAGTGTATATCGAGCGTGTGTATAACTGAATCGCATTTTATTAATTTTTAATGAGAATCCTGCACTGACTCCAGAAAAAGCTCTGGTATCCTGAATACTCAACTCTTGTGCCCTGCGAAAATTGTACCCAATTCTTACCTGGAAGGTTTGCTCTGGAAAAATCTCTACTCCAAAAACCGTATGACGCAATGCATTATTTAAAAAACCGGGCTTGTCCTCGATAACGTTGCCGTCGAGATCTGTTTGATTATTAGCATCATTTGAGAAAGCGATATTCCATTGTTGCAGGTTCTCAAATGTGACATGAAGTCGCAATGGTAGGTTTCTCATATTGTTTGAAAATCCAAGTGCTACTTCAAGCGGTAACTTTTCACGTATTTCATTATATGGTGTGAACTGAACTCCTATATTGCGCACTACTAGTGCGATTCTTATGTCTTTATCTTCATTATAAAACAAGGCGCCAAAATCCACAGCGCCACCTAATGAAGTGTATTGCTCGAGCTTAGATGAGATCACCTTAACATTTGCTCCTAAGTAAATATCAGAAAACGGAATATTATAAGCATATCCTGCAGATATCGCTACTTCATTACCGCCAAATTCTCCCGTGGAAACTCCTTGCTCGTTATAACCATCAAAGGTTCCGTAATCTAAATAAGTAACTCCTACGTGAAAGGTTTGCACTCTACGATCCCAAGTGTAAGCATAACTCGCCGTACCATAATTCACGTCGCCCAGATAATTAGCATAGTTGACTTGAAGTTGATTATCCATTTTAGGATTGATCGTCGCAGGATTGAAAATTCCAGAAGTAGGATCATAATCCACACCAGTAAGCACGCGTCCACCTAGAGCAGCTTGCTTAGTTCCAGCCGGTAGGTTAAGAAACTGGTATGTGGTTCTTCCTCCTATTTGCGCTTGTGCGAAAGCAGCAGACAAAATCAGAAGCACTAAAAACGATATGTGAGATTGAGATATTTTCACTTATAAAATAACGACTGCAAGTTTAATTTATTTTTGAGCGTGTTACTAATGATTGAATAAGGAATTTAAGATTAAAACCTCTTTTTCAGATATAAAGAGATGAAGCTAGGTTGAAGTATTAAAATCATCTGTTTTTCAAGTCTTCAAATTTAAATACCCCATATGGGGAATGTTATGACATCAGTATGATGGATAAATTTGAATTCATCAATAATTTACCATCATGAAAAAAATTACTCTGATTCTATTTTTATTTGCAGGCAGCTATTTATTTGCTCAAAACCAGCTGTTATCTGCTGTTGAACAATATTATGACTCCTCTACTTCATCATATACAAACAGTAGCGGCTATGATTATGCATATGATTCTAACAATAATTTAATTTCTGAAATCTATTACTACTGGGATACTCCTTCAAATAGCTTTGTTCCTAGCTACAAACAAGAATGGACTTATAATTCCAATAATAAAACAACATCCATCATTTATTCCAACTATGATAATCAAAATAGTCAATATTTAATAAATGATCGAGAAATACTAAGTTATAATGCTCAAGGCGAATTAATCGAAATCCTAGATCAAAATTATAACGGTAGCCAATATGTGGATGATGCGAGAAGTACATTTACATATCAAAACGGAACACCTAACGGATTTATATATGAAGAATGGAACGGATCACAATGGGCTCCAGAAGAAAGAGCTACTGTAAACTATAACACAAACGGAACTATAAATAATGCCGTTTATGAGGAAATAACAAATGGTGTTTTTGGGATTTATGGAAGAGAAACTTATCAGAACAATTCGAGTGGTTTAATTACTACGGCTACTTATGATATATATGACGGAACTAATTATACTGCAGATCAAAGAATCGATTATGTTCTAGATAGCAACGGCAATAGATTAAGTGAAACCGAATCCTATAATCCAGTTTCTACACCAAATTTTAAGGAAGAATTTACTTATGACACTTCTATTTTAATGAGTGCTTTAGCAAATCCTTTTAAGGATAAAACAGGCATTGATTATGTAGGTTATAATAATCCACACGTAAATAAGGTACTCACTAAAATCCAATCAAACTATGATGATACCTCAATGACTTTTCAGATATCTAGCAGAACCATTTATAACTACAACAGTACACTAAGCGCAGATAAGGAAGTTCAACTGGTTGAATTCAAAATTTTTCCTAATCCAACAACAAGCATTATCAACGTTGCATCTCAAGAGACCTCTCTATCTCAAATCGATATGTATGATGTACTTGGTAAAAAGGTATTTACTACAACTCAAACTACTTTCAATATCTCAACACTACATGATGGATTATACATTATGAATCTTACAGATGAGAATGGAAGCGTTACAAGTCAAAAGATTGTGAAGAATTAAGCCTAACGCTTCTTCAACTACAAAGCTCGAGAATTTATTCTTGAGCTTTTTTTATGAATTATGCAAACATCCGTCCCAGCCTTCCCATACCTAATCGGTAGGCAGGCTTCAAAGGAAGGAGCTGTTTTAATTTTCAAAATATCATCCGTGTATCAAACCCTTTTGATATTCAGCAAGCTGAAGTATCTGTTTTCCCTTCGCCTGAAGGGAAAGGCTTTTTGAAATTCTCGAAAACAAAAGCGATAAATAAAAAAATCCCCAGCACTAGCTGAGGATTTTTAAATAATATTAGAAAGAGAATTAACTCAACTTCTTAGCATTCTTAACCTTTTGCTTAGTGAGTGCTAGCTCTAGAACGTCGCTCATATCACTTACATAATGGAATGTCAATCCTTTGAGGTACTCAGCTTTTATCTCTTCGATATCGCGTCTGTTTTGCTCACAGAGTAGGATTTCTTTGATACGTGCACGTTTAGCTGCAAGAATCTTTTCTTTGATTCCGCCTACTGGCAGGACTTTACCGCGTAGGGTAATTTCTCCTGTCATGGCGATGCTTTTCTTCACCTTACGTTGCGTGAATAAAGATACTAGCGAAGTCAACATCGTAATTCCAGCGCTAGGTCCATCTTTAGGAGTGGCACCTTCTGGCACGTGAATGTGAACGTTATACTTTTCAAATACCTCAACAGGAATACCTAGTTCGTCAGCATTTGCTTTAATGTACTCCATGGCTATGGTAGCACTTTCTTTCATCACTTTACCTAGGTTACCCGTAATCGTTAGATTTCCTTTTCCTTTAGAAAGAATAGATTCTATAAAAAGAATATCTCCACCTACTCGAGTCCATGCCAGTCCTGTGACTACTCCAGCAACATCATTATTCTCGTACTTATCACGCTCCATACGTGGCGATCCTAGTACTTCTATAATGGTATCGTTAGTTACTTTTAAGTCATAATCTTCTTCCATAGCGATGCTCTTTGCGGCATAACGCACCATTTTTGCGATTTGCTTATCCAGCGAACGCACACCACTTTCACGAGTATAACCTTCCACAATCTTTTCGATTTGTGGTTTTGCTATTTTGAGATGTTCTTTAGTAAGTCCATGCTCTTTAAGTTGTTTAGGTAATAAGTGTTGTTTCCCTATCTCAACTTTCTCTTCAATCGTGTAACCAGTTACGTTAATAATCTCCATACGATCGCGCAACGCTGGCTGTATAGTGTTTAACGAGTTACACGTCGCTACAAACATGACTTTACTTAAGTCAAATCCCATTTCTAGGAAATTATCATAGAATGAGCTGTTCTGTTCTGGATCTAGAACTTCAAGCATCGCACTTGATGGATCTCCATTATGAGAAGAACTTAACTTATCAATCTCGTCCAGTACAAAAACCGGATTAGAGGTTTTGGCTTTTTTAATGCTTTGGATAATACGTCCAGGCATCGCTCCTATGTATGTTTTACGGTGACCACGGATCTCAGCCTCATCACGTAATCCACCTAGTGAAATACGTACATATTCTCTTCCCAGAGCCTCGGCCATAGATTTCCCTAGAGAGGTCTTCCCTACTCCTGGTGGTCCATATAGACATAGAATAGGCGATTTCATATCATTACGCAGTTTTAATACCGCTAGATATTCAATAATCCTTTTCTTCACTTCGTCAAGACCGTAGTGATCACGATCTAATATTTTCTTAGCACGTTTGAGGTCAAAGTTATCTTTAGAAAACTCATTCCATGGTAAGTCAAGGAATAAATCCAAGTAATTGCGCTGTATAGAATACTCTGCCACTTGCGGATTCATGCGTTGCATCTTTGCAAGCTCCTTTTCAAAATGCTCCTTTACCTTATCATCCCATTTCTTAGACTTAGCACGTGTGCGCATCTCATCGAGTTCTTGATGAGAAGAAACGCCGCCACCTAGCTCGTCTTGAATCGTCTTCATTTGCTGGTGTAAGAAATACTCACGCTGCTGCTTGTTAATATCAGAATGCACCTTAGACTGGATATCATTTTTAAGAGCCAGTTTTTGTTGCTCTACGTTCATATAACGCAAAGTTTCTAGCGCGCGATCTTTCAAATCGTTCATTTCTAGTAACTGCTGCTTTTCAGACACTTTTAAGTTCATATTTGAACTCACAAAGTTGACTAAGAAAGAGTTTGACTCTATATTCTTAATAGCAAAACTCGCTTCACTAGGAATGTTAGGGCTTTCTTTAATGATTTCCAGGGACAGCTCTTTAATGGAATCTATGATTGCATTAAATTCTGAATTTTCTGGAAGCGGTCGTGCCTCAGGAATATCAGTCGCACGAGCGGTAATGTAAGGTTGTTCTGTAAGGATTTCTCCCATTTTAAAACGTTTCTTACCTTGAATAATCACGGTCGTGTTCCCATCAGGCATTTTTAAAATGCGCAAAATACGAGCAACCACACCTGTTTTATGCAGGTCGTCTGCGCCAGGTTCTTCAATGGATTCGTCTTTTTGAGCGACTATACCTATGACTTTATTTGCTTTATTTGCTTCCTCGAGCAACTTGATAGAACGATCTCTTCCTGCGGTGATAGGAATCACCACGCCTGGAAATAACACCATGTTGCGCAATGGCAAGATGGGTAATTCCTCGGGAACAGACTCATTATTCATTTCTTCCTCGTCCTCGGTACTTAATAACGGTATCAATTCTGCCTCGTGATCTAAATCACCTAGTGACAAATTGTCTAATTTAATCTTCTTTGGGTTGAACATATGCTTTCTTCTCGCCACTATGTCACAAAACACGGCGGCTCTTCAAGTTTATATTAATATTTTTATGGCAATGAGATGTGATTGTTACGCTTTCGCGAAAGCGGGAAAACCACCATTAAAACTCTTTAAATGAGCATTTTAAAAACTCATTTACACATTGCTAGCTTGCTGCATCGCTTATAACGAAGCAACTTGCTACGATTAGTTTTTCAAATTCAATGCCACTCCACTGTAACAAATTGAAAAAAGCTGCATCTTTAAATCGTAACACTAACCAAGTGACACCAACCGAAACTGAAATAACGCTATACGACTTGTGCGAGCAAGGCGATCAGAGAGCACAACTGCAAGTGTATGATAACTACTCACGTGGTATGTATCACGTTGCGTTGCGCATACTGAACAACAGTGCTGAGGCTGAAGACGTCATGCAAGAAAGCTTGATTACAGCGCTCAACAAGATGAGTCAGTGGAATCGTGAGGCGACCTTTGGCAGCTGGTTAAAACGCATAGTGATCAATAACAGTTTATCGTTATTGCGCAAGAAGAAAAAGATGGAAACCGTATCCTATGATGATGTGGCCTACCACCTAGAATCGCAGGCAGATGATGAGCAAATCGATATGGAAGAAGCCGGAATGACTGCGCAAAAAGTACTGCAAGTTATGAATGAATTGAAAGATAATTATAAGCAGATTTTAACGCTGCACCTAATAGAAGGAATGGATAACGAAGAAATATGTGAGATTATGAATATAAGTAACGCCATGTGCCGCACTACTCTATCTCGCGCCAAAGAAAGTTTAAGAACTAAAATTAAAGCTCATGCCTAAATCCATGGAAGACTGGTTTAAAGATCAAGACTTTAATACCACAGAGTTACCAAGCGGTCACCGCGATAGATTTTTGGCGCGTTTACAAAACGCTCAAGAAGATGCAAAAGTAGTCTCTATAGATAGAGATGGAATTGCTCAAGGTAATGATGACGCTACTAAAAACCACTGGTTCAAGTGGTCACTCGTTGCTGGACTAGCGATTCTTATAGGTTTTGCTGGATTTAACATGGGATCTACCACGAGTAATGATCTCGCTAGTGTATCTCCAGAAATGTCCAACGCTCAAGATTTTTTCTCAAATACAATTACTGAGGAATTAAGAAAACTAGAAGCTGAAAATAGTCCAGAAACAGAACGCTTAATAGCCGATACTAAAACACAATTACAGGAACTGGAAAATGATTATAAACAATTGAAACTGGATCTAGACACTAGTGGTAACAGCCGTCCTGTAATTGCTGCCATGATTCAAAATTTTCAAAATAGAATAGAATTGCTGGAAGCAGCACTCGATCACATAGAATCTCTTAAACAACTTAAAACTAACATTGATGCAACCCTACTATAAAATACTCTTACTCGCTTTTTTACTGCCACTTGCAGTAGTGGCTGGTCCTGAAAAAGGAAAACACACCAAAAAGAAAAGCCTTAAAAAAGCATACACGGTCAATAAAGACGCCATGTTATTACTAGATAATAAATACGGCAGCATGACTATTACCACATGGGATCAACCTCGAGTGGAAATAGAAGTTCACGTAGAAGTTACTGGAGATGACCAAGAAGATGTCGATGAAAAACTACGTGAAATAGATGTAACTTTTGAGTCCAGTGCTAGTCGCGTAAGTGCTCGAACTATAGTAGAAAAAAACCGCAAAAATTGGAGCTGGAGCAGCTGGTTTAGCAATGACGATAAAGTAAGTGTTGAAATTAATTATGTGGTTAAAATGCCTATCACAAACGATCTCGATGCTCGCAATGACTACGGTACTTTATCACTCGATAAATTACAAGGTCATGCTCGATTGAACTGTGATTATGGTAGAATGGATATAGGTGAATTACTCCACGAGGATAACTACATCAAGATGGATTACACAAAGAAGTCCACGATTGATTACGTAAAATCTGCCACGATAAATGCTGACTATAGCAGTTTCTCACTCGGTGAAGCTGATAAAATAGAACTCAAAGCAGACTATTCTCATAGCGAATTCAAAAAAGTAACAGACCTAAATATCAATACTGACTACGGCAGTATTTCCATAGGAGAAGCGACAGACTTTACCGGTCGTGGTGATTATGTAAGCTTTAAAATAGATACCATTGTAAAATCGCTCAACCTCAATACTGACTACGGTTCTATAAGTGTCGCAAGATTAAAAGCTGGATTTAAGGAAGTAACGATACGTAGTGATTTTACCGGAGTAAAAGTGTATTATGAACCTAGTGCCAA
Organism: Nonlabens sp.; assembly: GCF_051251825.1. GTDB lineage: Bacteria > Bacteroidota > Bacteroidia > Flavobacteriales > Flavobacteriaceae > Nonlabens. The sequence goes on from NZ_JBPOGG010000015.1 coordinate 39,684, forward strand.
CTTTGATTTTACGGTAGATACTGAGTTTGCTGGAATATCACTTAGCGATGCCGCAACGGTTACCCGATCAGACAGTGATCATACCGACAAGTTAAAAGCCGGATATAACGGTACTGAAAATAGCGGAAATACAATCAACATAAGAACATCTTATGGATCTGTAAAGTTGAGAGCTATTGATGATTGATGATTAGCGATTAACGATTGGAGATTTTTGATGAATATTGAAACACCCATCTCCTGTCTTCCCTCAAGGGAAGATGATAATGTAAGTTTGAAGCCTTTTCCCTCGAAGGAAATGCCGAAAGGCAAAGGGTGTTTTTGCATCATGATTAACGAGTCATATTTGAATAACAATAACTCGAAATCTTTTCCCTAACCCTAAAGGGTGAGATTTCTAAATTGAAATAACGATAAGTTTATGAACCCTTTAGAGCTGGGGAACGGAAACAAGACAATAACAACAACCTAACTACAATAAACAACAACTCAGTAATTAAAAGTTGTAACAAGAATAATAACTGTTGATTTTTAAAGAACAAATAATCCGAAATATGTTTCACAAAACTTAAAGATTAACGATTGGAGATTTTTGATTTTTGAAGAATAAATAATCCGAAATCTTTTCCCCAACCCTAAAGGGTGAGATTTCTAAATTGAAATGACGATAAGTTTACGCACCCTTTAGGGCTGGGGAACGGAAACAACTCAACAACCCAATAACCCAATAACCCAATAACCTAACAACCAAGAAACCCAACAACCCAATAACCCAACAACCCAACAACCTAAATTTAAAAACCCACAACATGAAAAAGATCTTATTATTATGCATCGTAGTATGCAGCGCACAAATGACAACCGCACAATGGTTTGGTAACAAATCGGTAAAAGGAAATGGCGAAGTAACCACACAAACTTTCAACACTAGCGATTATGATGGCGTGGCCGTTGCAGGTTCTATGGACGTGACTTTAGTTCCGGGAACAGAAGGTAAAATCACCGTATCCGCTGAATCTAATATTATGGAACACCTCAAGATTGAAGTTAGCAGTGGAAAACTCATTATAGGGACTAAGAATAACACAAGCATCAATCCTAAAAGAGCGATTAAAGTAACCGTTCCTGTGAAATCAATTGATTATGCTAGCGTATCCGGTAGCGGTGAGATCATGAGTGATATGACGCTGAAGTCGCGCAATTTTCGTTTGAAAGTTTCTGGTTCTGGAGATATGAACTTAAATATAGAAACTGATAACTTAAAAGCAAGTGTTACAGGAAGTGGTGATATGGCCATCACCGGTCGTGCCGAAAATCTAGATGCAAGTGTAACTGGTAGTGGTGATTTAAAAGCCACTGGTTTAAAAGCAAACAACGTAGAAGCCTCAGTTACTGGTAGCGGTGATGTAGCTGTTTATATCAACGGTGGCGATTTTAAAGCACGAGTAACCGGTAGCGGTGATATACGTTATAAAGGAACGACTCGTAATGTAGATAAGAAAGTAACCGGTAGCGGTGATATCGATAAGATGTAAGCTCGTAGACTATTTAATGATTGAAAGCCTTGATGAAAATCAGGGCTTTTTTTTGTGCGCTTTCGCGAAAGCGTGATTACAATACATTAAAGTCTAACAGTATAGGTGTGTTTTCAAGTGTAACTTGAGTTATGTGCGTGTATATAAGTGGTGATTACTTATAACCAAATCTCGCAGAATTTCTTTTCAATTTTTATTTGCTAAATTAGGTGTGTTAAACACATCAATAATTGTACAGATACACCATATTTCCTATTTGGAAGTAACCAATTGAAAAACAATCTTTAATCAAATACATTACGTATGATAATAATTGGTCTTAGATTAATAAGTTTTGAACTTTTAGTTGCTCTTCTTGTAAAGTAAATTGATTTCTAAAAATTGGAATATTAATAAAGCTCGTAAAATGAAAGTTACAGTCGAAAAAAATGAAAAAGTTGCAAAAATGATATTTGCATCCATTTATCCACTTTACTTGAATAGGTTGGAGAAAAATAGTCGAACAAAAGAAGAACTCAACCAAGTAATAGAATGGTTTACAGGTTTTAATAATGACGATTTACAAGCACTTATTGATAAGAAAGTGACTTTTAGAACATTTTTTCAAAATGCTAAAATTCATCCTAACGCACACTTGATTAAAGGAGTCGTATGTGGTTATCGAATTGAAGAAATAGAAGATGAATTTGAATTGTATAAACAATGCAGTCAAATGGAAAAACTCATTGATGAACTAGCAAGAGGTCGTAAAATGGACAAAATTTTACGTGTAGACAAGAAATAAAAACGGGTGCCCATAAAGAACCTAGATTAAAAACAACCTATTTTTTCAATAATTGAAAAACTTATGATGCTAGGCTCATAGATTCAGTTGTTTGATTCTAGAGCCTTTTTTATATACAAATTTGTTGCTAAACGGCTGAATAAAACTGTTTACTCATTGAAAATGCCCATTCACTCATTATTAGTTTCACAACTTACAATCAAGGATTAGATTTAGAAAAATAATCTAAGCATAACATGGATAGACAGAAATTTATAATAACCTCAGCTTTAACAGCCATTGGGTTGTCAACTTTTGGTTCAGTACTTAAAAAGCCAGATGGAACCTATAACGGAGATTGTGAAACTACTAATGATATATTAGGTCCTTTTTACAGGCCTGACGCTCCACTTCGTGCTAACTTGTTAAGTAAAGGACTGGTAGGGTCAAGAATTCAATTAAAAGGTACCATTTATAAATCTGATTGTATAACTCCACTAGACAATGCTATGGTGGAAATTTGGCATTGCAATACAAAAGGTGAATATGACAATGATACTACTGATTATAATCAACGTGGACGTTTAATGACTAATAAACAAGGAGAATACTCCTTCGCAACCATTATTCCAGGGAAATATAAAAATGGTAGTTTATATCGTCCAGCTCACATTCATTATCGTGTAACAGAAGAGAATAGTAAAGAATTAATCTCGCAAATCTATTTTAGAGGTGATCCACATATAGAGAAAGACCCATGGGCTTCTCAGGCAAATGCTACTATGAGGATTTTAGAAATTATACCAGAAGATACCAGTGGGAATTTGGTCATACATTTTGATATTTATTTGAAAGAGAAATAAATAAGGTTGTTTTCAGACCTATGGTTAGTCATTATCTTAATCCCAACAGTTCTTATAAACAACCGTGTCAAACATTTAAAAAATGAAAAAAATATTGAATCTAATACTGCTGTTGTTAATTGCAAACCTGTCTCAGGCTCAACATTGTAATTGGGATTATGAAGAGATTACAGTTATAAAATTGATTTCAAATAGTGATGATAAATCGTTAATAGATGTAAATATTACTGTAGTAGATTCTTTAAATCAACCCATAGTTAATTCTGGTGAACCTTTAATGTTTTGGCAAAATTTAAGGAATAAAAAAGATAGCCTGACAGGTATAAATCTGTATTATGAAGGAGGCATTAATCGACCTTATTATTGGTTCGCTAACGATAATTTTGTTTATGTCTCGCATCGTGAAGATAAGAAGCCAGTAAGGATTAAGATAACTCAGAGAAAAGCTAACTCAGAGAAAAGACATATTGAGAATACAATTATTGAAATCCCTACTTGGTATACCCAACCATTATGCACCAATTCATCTAATTGGCTAAGCGATGAGTCACCAGCTTTTATTAAAGGTTACAAACCTTATATAATTAGAATAAAAGACTCGCCTAAAAACAAACTTCAGACTAACAAAACGAGCTATTCAGAATCTGATACTATAGTTTTAAAAAACATCACAAATCAAATGATGGAATTAAAAACTACAGGTGGAATGAATCCTTACCCAAATGTGATGATCCAAAAGTATCAAAATAATGGCTGGATAAATCATTACAAAAATGAGCAAATGTTACAAGCAGGCCTTTCATTTATGTATTTATTTGAAAACACTAAAATTAATATTAATCTCAAAAGTCTTTATCAAGGTTTAAACAGTTTAGATGACGGAAAATTTAGAATTGTATTAACGACGACAGATTATAAACACATATACTCAAACCCATTCCTTATAGAATCAAATTGATCATTGTGTCTCCTACATTTCATTAACTTTAAGGCTTAATGCGAGGCTGTGATTCATTCAAAATTTCATAACTTCACTATATTAAAGCATAAACCAAAAGGACAATGCGTACCGGCTAAAACGTCTCACTCGCCTTATACCTTTGCCGTTGTAAGTCATTAAAACAAACCTATGAACAAAGCAATTAATCTTCAGAAAAACCTAATGATTTTCGGAATACCATTATTAATAATCGGAATAATGGTGTTCATTACGAAATCAAATATATTTAGCGCAAATCCAAGTAGTTTATCTATTGGAATTACATTTGATTTATTGTTAACTGTACCACTCGTATATTTTCTATTAATTAGAAAAACAAATATCCCAAAAACAACAGTAGTACCATTTTTAATTGTTGGTATTATTATTTGTTCGCTAATACTTCCAACTGAAAATCAATATTATCTAAATCTTTTTAAGACTTGGGTACTTCCAATCGTGGAACTATCAATTTTATCGTTTGTTATATTCAACGTTCGGAAAGGAATAAAACGATATAAACTAAACAAAACAGAATCGGTTGATTTTTTCGCATCATTAAAAAATACTTGCTATGAAATACTTCCAAAAGGAATAGTTATTCCTGTTGTAACCGAAATTGCAGTTTTCTACTACGGATTTGTTCATTGGAAAAAAAGAAAATTGAAAGACAATGAATTTACTTATCACAAAGACAGCGGAACAGTTACTCTATTAATTGCCATTATATTTATAGTAGCTATAGAAACAATTACATTTCATATTTTATTAGCGAAATGGAATACTACTGTTGCTTGGATTTTGACTTTTTTGAGTATTTATTCTGGTATTCAAATTTTTGGATTTGTAAAGTCAATGTTCAAAAGACCAATATCAATTGAAAACGACAAACTGTTCCTTCGATATGGTATTATGAACGAAACTACTATTGATTTAGTAAACATTGACAGCATTGAAATTTCATCAAAAGATATAGAGTTGAACACAGAAAATCGAAAGCTATCATTTTTGGGAGAATTGGAAAGCCATAATGTAGTTATCAGATTAAAGAAAGAAAACACATTAATTGGACTATATGGAATTAAACGAACATATAAGAATTTAGCATTACACGTTGACAATAAAATTGAATTTAAGAATCGAATAAATAACGCCTTACAACAATCGCTATAAGTAATTGCTTGTTCTCGCCTACTTCTGAAAATCCTCGCGGATTTTCAGCTTGGTGTTTACTTGCAAAGCTAAGTGCTAATCCACGCAACTACTCATAGCCGAACCGTTAGGTGCAATTAGAACAAAACAATCTGAATGAAAGGAGAATTAATACAATTTTTAAGAACAAAAGATTATAAGTTCATTGAAGAAATTGGTCAAGGCGGAACTGGTAGAACAGTCTTGCTTGAAGACGAAATTATCAATGAACGTTTTGTTTGCAAAAAATACTCACCTTTCTATGATGAACACAAAAAATTATTCTTCAACAACTTTAAGGATGAAATAAAGTTACTACATCTTCTCTACCACCAAAATATCGTTAGAGTATTCAACTATTACTTATATCCAGAAGAACATACAGGATATATTTTAATGGAATTTGTAAAAGGGCAAAATATTGCTTCTTTCCTAAAAGATAATCCAGACAAAATAAATGATGTTTTCAAACAAACAATAGACGGATTTATACATTTAGAGTCTGCAAAAATATTACACCGTGATATTCGTCCTGATAATATCCTGGTTTCAGAAAAAGGAATAGTTAAGATAATAGATTTTGGATTTAGTAAAAAAATAGATTTCGAATCTGATTTTGACAAAAGTATTTCATTGAATTGGCGTTATTCACCGCCAAATGATTTTGACGAAAAAATTTATGATTTCAGAACTGAATTATATTTTATAGGTAAACTCTTTGAAGAAATTATCAAAGAAAATGATTTTCAAAACTTTGCTTATAAAGAACTTCTAAAGAATATGGTTGATGCAGACTACAACAGTCGTATTGCATCCTTCTTTGACTTAAATAGAAGAATAATATCTGAATCGACACCTGAAATTTCTTTTACAAGTCAGGAGAAAAAAGTCTATCAAAGTTTTGCTAGCGATTTACAAAGCGTCTTTTCTAATATCGATATTGACGCTGAATATATTTCTGATATTCAAAAAATAATAAAAGAAATTGAGGAAGTTCATAAAAATTCGATTTTAGAAGAAAATTTACAAAGTCAAAATTCCCTTGCTCGATGTTTCATAAAAGGAAACTTTCGATATTGGAAAAACAGAGATATAAAAGTAGATACGGTTTATGCTTTTTCAAAATTTATAAGTTCTGCATCAAAAGAAAGACAAAAAGTTATTTTAAATAATTTATGGCAGAGATTGGATAATATTGAAAGGTCTGACCCTAACGAAAAAGATGATTTACCCTTTTAAAAAAACTGCACCTAACACGGTGTTATGCAAATAACACTCTGTATATATTGATATTATTGTCTTTACAAATGGTATAACAAAAATGGTACAACATAGGTACAACTTTTTAAACCTTATATCATACCCTTGTAAAATACTGTACTAAAACAAAAAACCACTCCTTTTAAGAGTGGTTTTCTTATGTCTATTTAGTAGTTTTTAACTTGCCGTACCAGAGCCTAAATAGATACTATTTGATACTTGACTACCATCTGCCGAAACAAACGCCATAAATAGCTCTACTGTGTCTCCTGCGTATGTGTTTGGTATTGTTACTGTTTGTGCTCCAGCTGTTCTATCTGCCCCATCAAGTAGATAGATAGATTCCTTTTTTGATGGGTTGTAAACCAACACCATTGCTTTATCAGTTGCATTTGCATTTCCTTCCGCTGAATTATCTCCCCAACTAAAATCAACTTGACCTGCATTTGATAAGTCCGTAACGCCATTTAAAACGCCTGAGAGACTTCCTCTACTCAGTAATGCATTAGTATAATCAACCGTAAAATTGGGTGCAGTACCAGTGATAGCATTGTTTAACAAATAAGACATTGCAGAATTAAATTCTGTACGCTTATTAGCGAAATTCTTGTAACCAACCCTTAAAAAGGCTTTATTCGGTTGAAGAAATTCCAACACGCTTGAAAATTTGGTTCTTTGATTTACTTGCCCTTCCGTTCTTGGATTCGCAACACTTGAAGGCTTGATTCTGATGTAATCAATACCTTTCCAATTACCACCGATAATGTTTCCAACTTTACCAGATAGTCCTCCTAAAATTCCTTGAGAGATTTTGCCCATAACATATGTAGATTTAAAAATTACTTATTCGAACCTGGTACGGACTTAATTCGGACATAACAATATTTTGGTTTTGACCTTTAAGCAAATATAAAATCTTCTGCAAGTCTTTTACATCTTCTCGTTGCGATTGCCTTTAGTTGCTCCCTATTACTTTGCCCCTATATATTTTTAAAAGAAAAAATGAAAAAAAAGAAAGCAATATAGAATTGTGGCGTGGGTAATGGCGACAAGGTTTTTGGGTAAAAGTTTTTCTTAGCAAAATGTATCAAATTATATTCAATAGTATATTAGAAAAAGTTTTATCCAAAACCCGTAGGGCTTGACCTTTTCGGCATTGTGCGGTGGGCGAAGGAAGCCACATATCTTTGATTTCTTTTTAATTATTTTTTGAAGCCTGAATTTAAATCGAAGACTATGGAAAATCCTTTTGAAATTATCAATCAAAGATTAGAACGTATTGAAACTTTACTTGAAAACATTTACAGAGCAAGTAATATCAACGAAACTGGAATTGCCACAACTCCAATTATGAATATTAAGCAACTGTCAGCTTATTTAGACCTATCTGTATCGGCTTTATACAAAATGACAAGTACTAAAGAGATTCCGCACGCAAAACGTGGTAAAAGGCTTTATTTTGATAAAAAAGATATAGATGGTTGGGTATTGGAAAACAAAGTAACTACTTCAAGTGATATTGAAAGAATGGCTACTGAGTATATTCTCAAAAATCCTGTTAAGTATCCTTGATGTTCTGCTTTTCTGGGGAATTAACACTTAAAAAAATAGGTCTATTCCGAATTGAGCGTTGGGTGATGCGTTTGTAAGTGTAGCGTTTTAAATAGTTGTTTGATAAAACAGCATTTAAATAAGCTACTCTTACAGGACTTATAGACGATAGCGTATTGCTTTTTTGAGGCACGATAAAAAGTAATATGCTATGGCGTATGACTACACTTTATAGACCTATTTTTTTATATCCTATTTCTTGGGTGGTGGGGAAAAGTGGACAATTAATGTGCTTAACGAAATGAGACAAACAAAGACTTGAGCTAAGGAATACTTGGACTTAGTGATGGTTTTGTGCAGTTCGAATGAGTTAAGTGCTTTAATTGATATATTTATCAATCATATGACCGTGTTTAAAGGTCTGAATGTCTTTAATAGTGTTTGATATAGCGTCATTATGAACTTCAACGAAAAACATATTTATAGCGTAAAGGTTTATCCTTAAAGACTCCATTATTACTGAATCTAAATATACACCGAACTCCCATAGATATGTAAATCGTGATTGTTCCTCTAAGGAATTAAATTCGTATAACGTCATTTTGTTGCGACAATAAATTATTTAAATCGTGTAAAGTAATCGGTGTAGATTCAAAAACCATATCTAAATCATTGTTTTGATACAAAATGAAACTAATATGATTATTTGCGTAACTAATAATTAAATGGTCATTTTCAAACTGTAACATATAACCGTCCAATGATTTTGTGGAAAATGCTAACTGTGAATATTTGCGAAAGGCATTAAAAGAATCTTTAGTGTTTTTAAATTCAAAACCGACACGCTTATTGTTGTTATTAATAGCATTAAATGAAAATGATATTATTTCTGGATTAACCTCTAAACACACTGAAGCTTCTGATTCAGATGTGCATTGAATGTTTTGACCTATAACTAAATAGCTTATAAACAGTAGAATTAAAGTTAAATGCAAATTTTTCAGCTTAAGCAAGATATTAAATATTTTGATAGTAACGGATGTTAATCTAATTCGGATGTGCGCGTTGGCTTAGCGGATATTTTACATAATAGCAGTTATAGCTACGAAAATATAACAACACGCCGTAGGCAACCTATGAAAGGATTTTTGCTACTATAACTTCTATTATGTAACATAGCTTGGGGTTGTTTTTGTGGCGCTGTAATTGTTTGAGCGTTGGCGATAGCTCTTTACTTTTTTTAGGAACGAAGAAAAAGTAATGTGCTATTAGAGCGTTGGCTACAATTACCGTGACTTAAAAACAACAGTGTGGTGGCGAGCGGAACACAATAAAATACAGAGGTTTCTTGCCGTAGCAATAAACTGGATTTTATTGTGTGGGGATTTTAACGGACTAAAGTATTAATCTAAGAATTTAGTAGCTTTTTTATCTAATATTAATTCCGCAACCTTATTAGATTCTTCAGGATTAATTACAGAAATCAATTCATTATAACGAACGGATTCCCATAATTTATGCTCTTTACTACCAACTTCATTAGGTTCATCAGATATTAAATAAAAGTTGTTATCCTTTAGCGATTTGTTGTATTTGCTTGTTAACGACGAAATCAACGTAAAGTAATGACTTATGTTTTTATCAATAACGGATAAAGACTGATCAAATGATAACGATTTTGCTCCAATTAAAGAACCATTAAGGCCAATACAATCCATCTCGTAAGGAAAGTATATTGAA
>NZ_JBPOGG010000016.1:0-37577 GCF_051251825.1 Nonlabens sp.
TTTGCGCAGATGGTACTGCTTTATTGTGGGAGAGTATGTCGCCGCCTTCTTTTGAAACCCTTACTATTTATTTAGTAAGGGTTTTTTGTTGTCCTATAAATTCATTTAATTATCGAATAGACTTCTGTCTAGTTTGATAAAATAATATAGGTGCTGAACTGAAGAGTTTTAGTCAATGAATGTATAAGATAATTGAAATTGCAACTCTGATGATAATAGATTACTGTAAAGCTGTTTTATTTTAAACGATAGCTCTTTTACTTTTATAAATAGCACCCATTCTTGTATCGCATAACAATAAATGGTAGTCTTTCACTATTCGTTTGTTTAAACTTTATTTTGACTTGTTGATTTTTTCATACTTTACTTTACATATGGTTTTTGGGATATTGACTCATAATTATATAACAAGCTATTTTAAAACTTTTGTATTATTGTTATTTTGGATATTGAGTTTGACATTCATTCTATTTCTTCTTTTTGATGATTAATTTTTAGTTAGAGTATGTTTAGCACTTGTCACTTGACTTTACGTCATTTGTTAAATGGTGGACTAACATAAAAAAAAATCTCAATGAAGAAAACTTCATTGAGATCTAATATCAAAATTATTAACTCTAAAAAATCGCCTTATTTCTAAGACGAAAATTCGAAATTTAATGAGTTACTTCAATAAATCTCTAGAAATCACTATTTTCTGAATTTCAGACGTTCCTTCATATATTTGAGTGATTTTCGCATCTCTCATTAATCGTTCTACGTGGTACTCCTTTACATAACCATTACCACCATGTACTTGTACAGCTTCGATTGAAGCATCCATAGCCGTTTGAGAAGCAAATAATTTCGCTGTACAACCAGCTACGTTATAATCCATCCCGTTATCTTTCATCCAAGCAGCATGCATGATAAGATGTCTAGATGCATCTATATTCACTTTCATGTCTGCTAGTTTAAATGCGATTGCTTGATGATTGCAAATTTCAGTACCAAATGCTTTTCGTTGCTTACTATAATCTCTTGCAAGTTCAAAAGCGCCTCCTGCAATTCCTAGAGCTTGAGCAGCAATACCGATTCTTCCTCCTGCTAATGTTTTCATCGCAAACTTGAAACCAAAACCATCTTCACCAATTCTATTTTCTTTAGGAACCTTTACATCATTAAAGTTTAATGAGTGTGTGTCACTACCTCTTATTCCTAATTTATCTTCTTTAGGTCCTACTTCAAAACCTTCCCAACCTTTCTCAACAATAAAAGCATTTATTCCACGATGCTTCTTCTCCTTATCAGTCTGAGCGATTACAAGATAATAATCAGCTGAGTTTCCATTGGTAATCCAATTCTTTGTTCCGTTTAGTATATAGTGGTCTCCCATATCTATAGCAGTCGTTCTCTGCATGGTAGCATCACTTCCAGCTTCAGGTTCACTTAGACAAAAGGCTCCTATTGATTTACCAGAGGCAAGCTTCGTGAGATATTTTTGTTTTTGATCTTCGCTACCATAGGTTTCTAGTCCATAACAAACTAATGAATTATTAACCGAAACAATTACACTAGCACTGGCATCAATCTTTGAAAGCTCTTCCATTACTAGTACGTAACTAGTTGTATCCATTCCGCCACCGCCGTATTTTGGGTCAACCATCATGCCTAAGAAACCTACTTCACCCATTTTGTTAATGAGTTCTTTAGGGAAATGCTGTTCTCTATCTCTTTCAATTACTCCAGGAAGTAATTCTGTGCGAGCAAAATCTCTTGCTGCATCACGTATCATTAAATGCTCTTCTGTTAAACTAAAATCCATGTATTTATAATATGATTAATACTTCATTTATCTTTGCAAATCTAAGCTTATTTAAGGGTATATTCAATACAATATTTCTATGAAACATCAGTGCTATAACGTTATCGGTGTCATGTCTGGAACTTCCCTTGATGCTATTGATATCGTTAATGTTGAATTAGTACGTGATGTATCATGGAGCTTTCATGTTAAAGCCGCTAAATCTATTGATTATACTAATCTTTGGAGAGAACGGCTCTCAAATGCCGTTCGTTTAGATGAAAATAACCTAAAAGTTCTCAATAAAGATTACACCCATTTTTTAGCACAATCTATTAATGCGTTTGTTAATGAATGTAATGTCAATAAATTATTAGCGATTTGCAGTCATGGACATACAGTCCATCATCAACCGCAAAATGGCTTCACATTCCAAATAGGAAATCTACCTGATCTTGCACGATTACTTAATACTAGAGTAGTTTGTGATTTTAGGGTGCAAGATGTAAAGTATGGTGGGCAAGGAGCTCCGTTAGTTCCTATAGGTGATAAACTCCTTTTTTCGCAATATGACTTCTGTCTTAATCTTGGTGGTTTTGCAAATGTTTCTTATGATAACAACGAGATACGCATAGCTTATGATATAGCACCAGTTAACGTAGTTCTTAATAATCTTGCAAATAAGTTAGGGGCAGAATATGATGATAAAGGCGCTTTCGCGAAAGCAGGATCAATCAACACTCAAATTCTTAATCAACTTAATATTCTCGAATATTACAATCTTCAAGCTCCTAAATCGCTAGGGATAGAATGGGTGAATAGCGAAATCTGGCAAATACTATCTCACATAAATGATGTAAATGATGCGCTAGCAACATTTACGGAGCATGCGGCAATACAAATTGCCAAAGTGTTTAATCCCAATTCAACGGTCCTTGTAACTGGTGGTGGAGCCTATAATATCTTCCTGCTAGAAAGAATAAGATATCATTGCAACGCTTCTTTAATCGTTCCCGATAAACAACTTGTGGAATACAAAGAAGCATTGATTTTTGCGCTGTTAGGAGTATTGCGATTAAGAAATGAAAATAATTGTTTAGCATCTGTTACAGGTGCATCGAGAGATCATTCAAGTGGTGAAATTTATCTTCCTTAAGAAATTGTAAAAATCGCATATACTGGTATAGGTTTTTTATATTTGTCTGTAATAACCTGAAACCTCAATATGAAGGAACTTTTAAAGCGTTATGAAAACGCTGAACCCGAAATCGTATTCCACTGGAACGACCCAGAGACTGATGCTCAAGGCTGGACAGTCATCAATAGTTTGAGAGGTGGAGCCGCCGGTGGTGGAACTCGTATGAGAGTAGGATTAGATAAAAATGAAGTCCTCTCACTTGCAAAAACAATGGAAATCAAATTTACCGTTTCTGGACCAGCGATAGGTGGTGCAAAAAGTGGTATAAACTTCGATCCTCAAGATCCTCGTAAAAAAGGTGTTCTTGAAAGATGGTATAAAGCTGTTTCTCCTTTACTCAAGAGTTATTATGGTACAGGTGGTGATTTAAACGTAGATGAAATCCATGAAGTAATTCCTATGACTGAAGATTGCGGTGTGTGGCATCCTCAAGAAGGAGTCTTTAATGGGCATTTCTCACCTACTGAGGCAGATAAGATCAACCGTATAGGTCAGCTGCGTCAAGGCGTTATTAAGGTAATAGAGAATCCTATTTATTCACCAGACGTTTCTAGGAAATATACAGTGGCCGACATGATTACTGGATATGGCGTTGCCGAAGCTGTAAAGCATTTCTATGATATATATGGCGGTGACGTTAAAGGGAAACGTGCTGTCGTGCAAGGATTTGGTAATGTAGGTAGTGCCGCAGCCTATTATCTCGCGCAAATGGGCGCAAAAGTAGTAGGGATTATAGATCGTGCCGGTGGTCTTATTAATGAAGACGGATTCTCGTTTGAAGAAATACGAGAAATGTTTCTTAATAAAGATGGTAATACATTAAGAGCAAAAAATTTAATCCCTTTTGAAGAAGTAAATGATAAGATTTGGTCTTTAAATACTGAGGTTTTTGCACCTTGTGCAGCATCCCGATTAATAAGTCAGGATCAAATCGATCAAATGATTTCCTCAGGACTTGAAGTTATTTCTTGTGGAGCAAACGTTCCTTTTGCAGATAAAGAAATATTCTTTGGATCTATAATGGAGCATACAGACGAGAAAGTAAGTCTTATTCCAGACTTTATTTCAAACTGTGGAATGGCAAGAGTTTTTGCATATTTCATGGAGCGTCGTGTTCAAATGACGGATGAGGCCATCTTCAATGATACCAGCATGACCATACGTAATGCAATTCAAAACACATATAATAATAACAGTTCGCGTACTCAAATCAGCTCTACAGCTTTTGAAATCGCTTTAAATCAACTCGTATAATGTTTAAATCATTTTTAGGTAATAGTCCATCTTGGTTCAAATCAACCATTTTGGCATTTTTAGTATTTAATACAGTGGCATATTTTGTTCTAAGTGGAACAGTAATGGGCTGGATTTTTATAGCTGAGTTTATTTTCTGTTTAGCTATGGCGCTTAAGTGTTATCCACTGCAATCAGGTGGATTACTCGCTATTCAAGTTTTAGTGTTAGGTCTTACAACCGCTGGATCACCTGGAGAAACACATGGTGTATATTATGAAGTGTCTCAAAATCTTGAAGTAATTCTACTTCTCGTCTTTATGGTGGCAGGTATCTATTTCATGAAACCACTGCTCATGTACATCTTTACCAAGTTGTTTACTAAAGTGAAGTCTAAATTAGTACTTTCTTTATTTTTCGTGGTAATTAGTGCTGTACTATCAGCATTCTTAGATGCTTTAACGGTAACAGCAGTATTGATAAGCGTAGGACTTGGTTTTTATAATGTGTATCATAAAATTCACTCGAGTGATTTAGATTTAGATCAAGATAATACATTGGACAGGGAACAATTAAGTGGTGAAACACTTGAGGAGTTTAGATCTTTTTTACGTAGTCTAGTGATGCACGGTGTAGTAGGAACTGCATTAGGTGGAGTTTGTACGATTGTAGGTGAGCCACAAAACTTGTTGATTGGAAGTAAAATGGATTGGGAATTTGTAGAATTTTTCATGAAAATGGCACCTATCACTATTCCTGTTTTCTTTGCAGGACTGCTCACGACTGTCTTTCTTGAAACAACTAAAATATTTGGTTTCGGTCAGACCATGCCGCCAGTAGTACGTCAAATTATTGAAGGATGGATGGAGAAGCGTGATTCTGAGCGTACCCAAAAAGAGAAATACGCACTTGTGGTTCAAGCCGTTTCAGCCGTGTTACTAATCGCAGGATTAGCTTTACACATTGCGCCAGTTGGATTCATAGGTCTAGGTTTGATTGTAATTCAAACAGCATTCATGGGTATTATAGAAGAACATTCTTTAGGAAAAGCATTTGAAGAAGCATTGCCGTTTACAGGGCTGTTGGTTGTGTTTTTTGTAATCGTAGCTATGATTCATGATCAGCATTTATTTAAACCTATTATAGACTGGGCACTTAACCAGGATCCAGCAAATCAACCAGCTATATTTTATCTTGCAAACGGTGTGCTTAGTATGATTTCAGATAACGTATTTGTGGCAACTGTATATATTGGAGAAGTAGAAATGGCTTATAACGCAGGTAAAATTTCAAAAGAAACCTATGAACACTTGGCAATAGCGATAAATACCGGGACTAATTTACCGAGTGTTGCAACGCCTAACGGTCAGGCAGCATTCTTATTTCTATTGACCTCATCTCTTGCGCCAGTAATTAACCTATCGTACGGTAAAATGGCAAAGATGGCATTTCCATACACTATAGTCTTGACTTTAGTAGGTCTTGCCTGCGTGATGATGTTCTTATAATAATTCAGTAATATTGTATATGTTGTTTTGGGCTACGCTTTCGCGAAAGCATTTACTCAACAACCTAGATAATCACACAATCTTTAACCCTTAATAAGCGTTACTAACCTAACTAACATAGAAATTAATGAGCCTATTTATTCAAGAAACAGCAGATAATACTACAGAGGCAGTGACTCTTGTTCATGAAGAATCTGAATCTTTAATAGAATTAATAAAATCCGGTGGTCCGGCAGGAATGATAATTATTAGTGTACTTACATTATTATTATTATTTGCTCTTTATATTTATTTTGAGCGACTTATGAAAATTAAGGCAAGCTCCAAAATAGACAGTAATTTCATGCTGCAAATAAAGGATCATATTTCTAATGGTCGATTAGACAGTGCAAAAATGCTTTGTGCAAAAGAAGATTCTCCAGTAGCACGTCTCACTGAAAAGGGTATAAGCCGCATAGGTTCACCTCTCGAAGATATTAACAGTGCCATAGAAAATGCTGGTAAACTAGAAGTTTATAAACTAGAGAAAAACGTGAGTATGCTTGCAACCATTGCTGGTGCTGCACCTATGATAGGGTTTCTAGGTACGGTAATTGGTATGATTATTACTTTTAGAGAGTTAGCAGCTGAAAAAGGAAGTGCAGATATAGCAAATCTTGCAGGTGGTATTCAAACTGCTATGCTTACTACGGTTGCTGGACTTATAGTTGGAATTGTAGCATATATAGGTTACAATCATCTAGTAGTTAAGACAGATAAAGTAGTGCATCAGATGGAAGAAAATGCGTCTGATTTCTTAGATCTTTTAAACGAACCTGCCTAATTATGAATTTAAGAGGTAGAAATAAAGTGAGTCCAGAATTCTCGATGTCGTCCATGACTGACATTGTGTTTCTCTTATTAGTGTTTTTTATAATTACTTCTTCTTCTGTAACTCCAGAAGCGTTAGATTTAGTATTACCTAATGCTGGAGGAAAAACTCAAACACAAGGAAAGGTTACCGTGAGTATTTCAAAAGATGGAGATTTTGCTGTTAACACTGATAAAGCGACTGAAGAAAACTTAGAAAGTAAAATACTAGAAATTTTGGATGGTACAGAAAAGCCTACAATAATGTTACGATCTGATAAAGATGCTGCGGTAAGTTATTCTGTTAGAGTAATGGATATTGCAAATCGAAATAAAATACAGATTGTGCTGGCTGTAAAAAATAAATAGATATGAGTTACTTAGAGACTAAAGAACAGAAAATAGCTGCTGGGGTTAGTGTATCACTAATTCTTGTATTAATCCTCTTATTTAAATTTGTCTCAGTAATCAACGTCATTGAACCGCCAGAAGAAAGCGGTATAGCAATTAATTTTGGTAATACAGCTATTGGTTCTGGGCCAGTTGAACCGGCTGAGGCTACAAAAGTAACACCAGAATCAAATCCAGTTCCAGTAGAACAAAATACACCACAAGTAGATAATGTATTAACACAAGATAATACAGATGCACCAGTTATTAATTCTGATCCTACGGTTACTAAACCAATAACTAAGCCTGATCCAGAACCAGTAAAAAAACCTGAGCCTAAACCAGACCAGTCCGTACTCGATGCTTTGAGTAATGTCACAGGAGCTACACCTACTGATGGTGCAGATAATAGCGGTGAAGGGCCAGGAGATGGACCAGGTAATAAAGGAGATATTAATGGTAATCCTTATGCAAACACATACTACGGTGCACCAGGTTCTGGGCAAAGTGGACGTGGAGCAGGATTAGGTGGTAGAACAGCGCTTAGTGGAAAAGGAGCAGAGCCAGATTGTTTTCAAACAGGAACTGTCATTGTAGAAATTCACGTAGATAGAAGTGGTAAAGTAGTACAAGCCATACCTGGTAAAAAAGGGACAACTAATAGAGCCGCTTGTCTATTAACAGCTGCAAAGAAAAGCGCAGAGACTTACAGATTCAGCCCAGCTGCAGATGCTAAGGATATCCAAATAGGATTTGTAGAAGTAATTTTTAAAGTAGGCGAGTAGTCTTGAACTATCCTCAAACTCTAGAATGGCTTTTCAGCCAGTTGCCCATGTACCAGCGTGTGGGAAAAGCAGCTTATAAAGCAAATCTTGATAATACAATTTTACTAGATAATCATCTAGGTAATCCACACCATTCATTTCAAACTATCCATGTAGCCGGCACAAACGGTAAAGGAAGCACCTGTCACATGATAGCAAGTGTTCTACAAGAAGCTGGTTATAAAGTAGGATTATATACTTCACCACATTTAAAAGACTTCAGAGAGCGCATTAGGATTAATGGTGAAGTAGTAGCCCAAGACTTTGTAGTTGAATTTGTAGCAGCCCATCAGGATTTTTTTAAAGACAACCAATTATCATTTTTTGAAATGACGGTCGGTATGGCCTTTCAGTATTTCAAGCATGAGAAAGTTGATATTGCAATCATAGAAACAGGATTAGGTGGAAGACTTGATTCTACTAATATTATTACACCATTAGTTTCTGTAATTACTTCCATTGATAAAGATCATGTTGCTATGCTCGGCAATACGTTATTAAAAATTGCTGGAGAAAAGGCAGGGATTATTAAGGCAAAGACTCCTGTGGTAGTAGGTGAGCGACGTAGTATGTTGAGGAAACGCTTTCGCGAAAGCGCTATTCAAAAAAACGCTCCATATCATCAAGTAAATCATCGTTTAAAAGTATTACCGTCTGACTTGAAAGGTAGTTATCAAAAAGATAATGCTCGTACAGCCATAACCGCGCTTAACGTTTTAAAAGAAAATACTCAGTTTGAGTTCACTCAAGAACAACTAGAAAAGGGTTTGCTTCATGTGGTAAAAAACTCAGGTTTAAGAGGTCGCTATGAATTGTTGCAGCGAGAACCTCGAGTCATCGCAGAAACGGCTCATAATCCTGCAGGAATTAAAACGCTAGTAAAACAATTAGGAAATGAAACCTATAATCAATTACATATTGTCTTAGGTATGGTGGCAGATAAAGACGTAAGTCAAGTATTGAGTCTTTTGCCTAGTAATGCTTTATATCATATTTCAAAACCCGACGTACCTCGAGGGATGGATGTAGAAGTTTTGGCAACTTTTTTTGATGAAAATAAGCTTAATTATAAAAAATATACATCTGTTAACACTGCTCTTGAAGAAGCTAAAAAGCTGGCGCACAAGGATGATTTGATCGTTGTTACAGGAAGTGTTTTTGTAGTAGCAGAAGTTATTTGATTTTTTTAAAAATAATACTTGCAAGTTCAAAGAAAGCTTTTATATTTGCATCCGCTTTTAGAGTGCTTCACAGCACTACTTTAAAAGCATTCCGATTTAAATCGGGCGCTTAGCTCAGTTGGTTCAGAGCACTTGGTTTACACCCAAGGGGTCAGGGGTTCGAATCCCTTAGCGCCCACATAATTAAAAGACCTTCAGAAATGAAGGTCTTTTTTTGTTTTATGAAATATTACGTTTACATATTATTTTCTCAAAACATGAATCGTTACTATATAGGCTCTAGTAATGATGTGGATGAGCGTTTGAAAAAGCACTTAGCTAGTAAAAAAGGATTTACTTCAAAAGCTAAAGACTGGGAAGTGAAACATACAGAACAATATGATACAAGAACTGAAGCTTTAAAACGAGAAAACCAAATTAAAAAATGGAAAAGTAGAGTAATGATTGAAAAGTTAATAAACGCTTAGCTTAGTTAGTTCAGAGCATCCCGATTTTACATCGGGAGGTTCAGGGGTTCGAATCCCTTAGCGCCCACTTAATTAAAAGACCTTCATTTTTGAAGGTCTTTTTTTATTCCCTATTTTAAAAATCCTATTTCAATTTATTACTTGATGAACTTGTAATTCAGTATTTTTAACGTCTATAAATGAGCTTATGAAGATTTTAGTAACAGGTGGTTTAGGTTATATAGGTTCTCACGTTGTGGTGGAGCTTTTAAATAGAAATTACGATGTATTAGTAATTGATAATTTATCAAACTCTTCGTTAAAAGTTCTTGATGGAATTGAGAATATTTGTGGTAAAAAGCCCGATTTTGAGAAAATAGATGTTCGCGATAAAGGTGAGTTGAACGACTTTTTCAAAAGAAATCAAAATGTTCAAGGTGTCATACATTTTGCTGCATCTAAGGCCGTAGGAGAAAGCGTTGAGAATCCTTTGCTTTATTATGAGAATAACATAAATGCACTCGTTTATCTACTTCAAGAATTACAGGATAAAGAAGAAGCACATTTAATATTCAGTTCTTCCTGTACCGTTTATGGTCAAGCAGACGAGTTACCTATAACAGAGTCTGCTCCAGTAAAGCCAGCAGAATCTCCTTATGGAAACACAAAACAAATAGGTGAAGAAATCATACAAGATGTTTGTAAAGTAAAGCCAGCGTTAAAAGCTATCGCATTACGTTATTTTAATCCTGTTGGTGCTCATCATACAGGTCATATAGGTGAGTTGCCCTTAGGAACACCGCAAAACCTAGTTCCTTATATCACTCAAACAGCAATAGGTCTGAGAGAACAGCTATCTGTTTTTGGAGATGATTATCCTACCCGTGATGGTACGGCAATAAGAGATTATATCCACGTAATGGATCTTGCGGCAGCTCATGTAGTTGCCTTAGAGCGTTTAATGAACAAAAAGTCGAGTTCAAATTTTGAGACCTTTAATATAGGAACAGGAACAGGTTCTACCGTGCTAGAAGTTGTAAATGCTTTTGAATCTGCTACTGGAGTGGATTTGAATTATAAAATAGTTCCTAGAAGAGAAGGAGATGTTACTGCGGCATATGCTCATACGGAACGCGCCAATAAAGTTCTAGGTTGGAAAGCTCAATATTCTCTAGAAGATTCTCTAGCGAGTGCATGGCAATGGGAAAAAAATGTGAGATCTAAAGATTAATCTTTAAAAGGTATTTCGATAGTTTCGTTAGGGACTCTTGCATCAACGAGTGTTACTTTTAGTGCTCGAGCTACTTGTAAAGACGCATCGTATCCTATTATTCCATCATCAAAATAGAATAATTCTATATGTCTAATGTCATCATACCATAAGTTCATTTCAAAGTTGAACTTACCATTTTTAAGCGGTTGTCTAAAAATTGAGATGTAATCTGGAACTGGGAGATCGTTCCATTTCCCAAGTGAAACTGGACCTAGTAAATAGCCCTTTTGATATTTATTTTTATTTAAGTCCAGCTGCACCTGCTGAACCAGTATGGGTTTAAGACCATAGGCTAGAACTAGTATAGCGCTAAAAATCATCCCAGCCCATTGCTTCCACCCAGCGTCTTTGGTAAAATCAGAGGATGTAAAAGCGGTTACAACCAGCGTAAAGAATACCATTATTGCAACGGCGCCTAATAAATTGAAGAATAAATTTGGTGCATTGTCCCTAACTATAACTCGCTCTTTTTCCATACTTAAAGGATAGTCGCCACTTGTTCATTCACCCATTCTAGGAAACGCTCATCACTTGCTGTAAACGCTTTTGCGGTGTTGCTGTCTATATCGATTTGGCCTATGTTTTTGCCATCTTTAAATAGTGGTATCACTACTTCGCTTTTTACATGAATACTACAGGCTATGTAATTATCCTGTGCATGAACATCATCTACCACAAAATTTTTATTTGAAACAGCAACTTGACCACAAATTCCTTTCCCAAAAGGTATCACCGTATGATCTGTAGGTTCTCCAGCCTGTGACCACAAGTGCAGTGTAGGCTCTGTAGCGTGCGCCATATAAAAACCTACCCAATCATAGTAAGAGATGTTTGCCTGCAGTACATCACAAATTGCTTGCATTTTAGGTAGTACATCAGCATCGGGCTTATTAATAATCTGGATGATTTCAGACTTCAAAGAATCAAATTGCATAATCAAATTTTAAAAGTCTGTAAAATTAAGTCTATGGTACCTTTTAATAATTAACTTTGTTATAAATATTTCCTATTTGAGTAAGATACGTCCCTATATTCCTGTTTTTAAATTTGTTGCCACGTTTGGTGTGATTTATATCACTCTATCACTGTTGTATTATGGTTATTTGCAGCAAGATTATATCGGGATGAATTATCCAGATCCTGTAACATCTCAAATTTCTTATCAAACACAACAAATTCTTATATCCCTAGGTTATGACGCTCGTATTACAAATGTAGCAGACAACCCTTCGGTGTATATGTTTTTAGAAAAGAATGTCGTCTTCCGAGTAATAGAAGGTTGTAATGCTATCAGTGTGATGATTCTTTTTGTGGCTTTTGTTCTCGCTTTCGCGAAAACGTGGAAAAAAACAGCTTTATTCATTCTAGGTGGATTGCTATTTATTTACATCGTGAATATTTTAAGGCTCGTAGCGCTAGCTGTTATTATACATAAATATCCTCAGTACAACCACATCTCGCACGATATTATATTTCCTGCTGTAATTTACGGGTCAGTAATATTACTATGGATTTTATGGATTAAAAACCCTAAAAAATCATGACGGTTTCTAGAATCATATCGGCTGTAATGATTGTGCTATTGGTAATGTTGCTAGTGTTTGTGCGACTGTTTGAAGTAGAACTTTTCAATGATCCTCTTAACGATTATTATCGTTCAAATTTCCAGTTTAATGATATGCCAAATATTTCTGTCTGGAAAGTAATCGCTGGTACGAGTTTGAGATTCTTTTTTAATATGGTCATCTCATTATGGATTATCTGGTTCCTATATAAAAAGGTGAGCTATATCAATGCTGCGTTATGGGTGTATTTATTTGCCTATGGAATCTTGATACTACTTTTCACCTTACTCCTAGATGCCGATTCTGATTTTATGAAAATGGCGCTCTTTTATATACGTAGGTTTTTAATCCATCCTATTCTATTATTTGTGCTTGTCGCTGGGTTTTACTTCTTGAAAACTAAAGGCAACAAACTCACTTAAAAAGTGCTCAAATATCCCTTTCTGTATTCACTCGATGGATGATAGAAATACCCTACAAGAAGCTCGCGGTTCTCATTAAGCTCGCATATATCCCATGACTTTTTAATGAGTAAAATTCTAATTTTCTTATCAATTTCTTTATTAAAGGGTGAAACCACACCTATAAATTCGATATCATTATTCTCATCAAATTTCACATTATACAAGCCAAAATGTGATTGTTCACCTTCCAGCTGCATTTTACCTATTTGTTTAACAACGTCAGTATCCTTTTTAAGAGTAGTACAGTTGATAGAGGTTTCTGCTATCTGTTGATTGAATTGAGAAAGGTCTTCTAGTGTGCTCAATAAATTAATGTTGTCTAAATGAAATTTAGGATCATCTTTATAAATAAAACTATTACGCATACATGGCGTAGTGACTAGTTCACCGCAAACTAATTGTGCAAAAATGATAAGTTCATCACCAGGTTTTACAAATAATTGACATCTAGAGTTATCGATACTATTGCCTATTGCTTGCTTAATAAATAGTGGAGTGCTTGCTTCACCTTTAAAAACACTTGTAGTAGAAAACTTGACACGATCTTCATCAAGTGTTCTGTAGTTTTTATCTACCTCTAGTATTGTTACTTGCGCGATAAAATCTGCCTCTTTATAGTCAGTTAAAAAGTGGTTTTGAAAACAAACACAAGATTGCGCTTGAGATATAAATGTCATTCCTAGCAATAGGAATACCATAAAGAATTTATGGTAGTTTTTCTGTAACTGAGTTTCCTTCATCATCATAATATCTATAAATACCACGTTGCGTGCCATTCTTAATCAATTGGTAGCTGCTGTTATCTATCTCCACTTCAGCACTCGGCTGTTCTGCGAGATAACTGAATAGTGTAGGGAATAGACTTATGCTACTTTTAATATTCTGTCTATATGCTGTAAAATCTGCTGGAGCATTAATTGCAAATAGCGCACCAAATATTCCCTGTTGCAATGTTACATCATTTGTAGGTTTTTCATAACTCTCAGTGGCATAATTAAAACCTACAAAACCTCCATGGTCTGCAGCAATAATGATTATTGCATCTGGATCATTCTTTTGAATATGAACTACCATGTGTAAGAGTTTGAGGCTAGTGTCATTGAGCCTTTTAATATAACTGTTTCGTTCCTCTGCGCTAGTTGTATTAGAAGAAGGAAGTCCTGGGATATGACTAGGTTCCAATATTTCTACAAAATAAAACTGTGGAGCATCAGTAGCTGTGCTCATAGCATCTTTTAGGTCATTAAAATAGTCGGTATCCAGCCAGTAATCTGGTAAAATAGTTAGTTCATCTTCGGTAATATTAAGTCGGTCATAAGCTACTTGAGGATGATTAAGTAATAAATACTTGTGCTGTAATACGGCTGTGGTCTGGTAACCATTATTTTTAAAAGTTTCAAGTACGGGATTATTTCCCATTATGAGATCTCGTGCATTAAACAGCTCATTTTTTAAAGTATCATCATCATAGAAGTGATGTTGACCTGTAAAAAGTGTAGCGTTTGAAGTTAATGTTGAAGGATAGTTACTGCGGTACTCATGATTAATGAAAAAGCCTCTAGGCTTTAGCTCTTCATAGAAGTCAGTATTATCATAGTTGTAATACTTGTTTTCTAGTGCAGGTTTACTCGCATAACCATCTGGCTGTATATAATAAACGTTGGGCTTCTTTTTAAAATGTAAATTTGGTAACGCACTTTCTTTGACCCAATCATTTTTTTGCAATACATCTGTAACAAGGTAATAAGTAAATTGGGCTATACTTATGAAAGTCATGAATCCTAAAAGCAAAACTAATTTCTTGTAGTGTTTGCCTAAAAACCAACTACCTGATATAGCAATAATTGCTACTAGTATTAAAGCTTTCCATCGCCATCCTAAGTAAATTACGATGGATAGTGTAATGGCAGTAAGAATAATAAGTGCACTTGAATTAAAAGTGTATTTAATTCTTGAACTTTTATTTCTAATGAAGTAATTGATGACTACAACCACTAAGCTAGGCAATACAATCATGTATAAGCCTAAGTACAGGAATTGTGTCCACGAATTTACAAGAGTGTAATTATTAAGATACAAATAACTTAATGCATATAAACCAGGAAGCAATCCTACCGTCCACCAGTAATGTTGATTGTTATTGAGATATGCAACGATTTTATCCTTCATGACGTTTCAAAAGGAATAAAGTGCGATGCGTGTTTGGGATCTGTTCTTTTTTTACAATACTATAATGCTTTGCATAAGATTCTTCAAAATGAGCCAAGTTATAATCGTCAAATAAATGACGCGCATCTCGCTTACTATCTAGTATAAATTGAACCCAACTGTCTTCACGATCAGGGAATTCAATAATCAAATATGGGCTTAGTGATTTAAAAAAAACAGCACTCATCTCAAACGGAACGTTACCTGACAAGGTGATATGATGAATTAATGCGAGAGCCATACTTAGATCAGGACTATAACCTTTAACACGCTCAATAAAAGAATCGCGTTCCTCATTATTGAAACCTATTCCTGCGGCAGGCTGCATTAAATCTGTTACAATCGGGATTATGCGAGTTTCTTTGATTTTTAATGTGTTAGTATAGCAACTATCAACAGCACTCTGATCAATGTCGCTCACGATTACTTGGCTAGCATGTTTCAAGGCTTCTTTACCAAAGGTTCCATCATTGCCTCCTAAATCAATTACTTTTTGAGCATTAATCTCATGAGTCCAGTTTGCAACTAACTTCTTTTTAATCTCAAATGCTTCGTCCTGATAATTTGTTTGCTGGTAGTATGCGCTCCATTCTGTGTTTTCTTTCAAGGACATTTCAGAGATATGAAGTTCTAGTGATTTGAGCATTTTAATTTGAGCAGCTTTAGAAAGTCCTTTACTATTTGTGTCTTCCACAAGCTCACCCGTATTTTTATTCTCTTTTTTTCCTAGAAAGTGAATGTGAGAATAAATAGTAGGATTGAATTTTGATTTCCACGATAGTAATCGGGATGCTTCTTTTAAAGGAAAACCATCAATGCGGTGCTGTAAAGTTTTTAAATAAAAACTACCATGTTCTTGTGCAAGAACTAGAGGTGCAAAAAAGTGCTCATTAAATTGTTTAAGAGCTTTCCACGGTTCATTCTCCCGATATTTTTCAATACTCAACGTATCTATGAAAAGCGCTTTTCCTTGATGGAATGTGATATTAAATGCGCTACCATCTTTAAGAGAAAATCCTTGTTCTAGTAAAAATAATTGTAATCTTAAAGTAAGTTGAGCAGCATGTTTATATGCTGTAAATGACCATTCATAAGGATAGGTCACAAAATCTAGCTGATCGGGTTGAATAATTATTTTATCATCCGACTTTTCAATTTCTTCATGAGAAATTAGCCAGTTTTTTTTCCACAGTTGCTCATAAATCCCGGCCGATTTAATAGCATTATACTCCTCAAAATAAGACGGATTAATTTGTCTTAAAAAGAGATGGTTTTTTTTAAAAATAAAACCAGATGGATCGCGATAAGATGCTGGATGCCTGAGCATTAATCATCTTTTAATTCCTGTTCATCATACATGTCGTCAAAGCTAGAATCGTCATCTTTGTTCATACCTAGCCAGCCCTTAATTGTCGCAATTACAGTTTTGTAAAAAAGCACAAAACCTGCAAATGCAGCCACAGCGCCTTGCGCAATCATCATTCCTATGTTAGGATCTATGTAGAGTAGGGTATTCATGTGTGCAAGATAATCTTTTCTAGATTCAAGTATAAAAAAAACTGCCTTCACAATGGAAGGCAGTTATAGAAAATTTATGATTTGGTTATACGCTTTCGCGAAAGCGTAATTACATTATTTAGGGTCCAGAATCATGTCGATACGTTCTACAAGATCTTCTAGGTGGATCTTAGAAAGTTGATCTCTCGTACGACCGATTGCTCTTCTAGAATCTGCCTTAAGTTGTTTCAACTCTGCACGTACGATAGGACGGATATCACTTTGAACAACGTCGATGTTACTACCGCCAAATCTACTATTAGGTTTTTCATTATTCATGATAAACTCTAAACGTTCCACATAAGCGCGTTGTAAATTACGACGGTAACGATCGATTTCCTGACCCTTAGAAAGTTCACTGAAGATTCCTTTTCTTAAGTCTTCCATCATCTCTAGAAGTCCGTAAGCTGCGTCTCCATTCACCTCTTCATTTTCCATCAAACGAGCCATACGCCCAAAGTCTAATAGGTTGTTTAGTGTACGAACTTGTGTGCTACGTATGCGATCAATAGCACCATCTGATTCAAATTTGTTAAAAATGTTTTGATCAATTAACCACTCAGGAGTAGTGAACAATTCATTTTGTAAAAATGCCATTGCTCTAGTTTGCTTATCTCTAGACGCATGCTCATAAACGGCACCTTCCTGACCATAAGCTTTATAGGTTTCCTTTACTCCACCTATGTTTCCAGTTACGTGTCCCATGTATCTATTGAATTGTCCTAGAACTTGACCATACATAGTTTCAAGGTCATCATAGTTTTCACCTTCTTTTCCAGTCCACTTCGTTAAATTAGGAATAATTCTTTGAAGGTTTTTAATTCCATAAGAACTTGCTCTCATAGAGTCATCACCTAGATCTTCAGTCTGACTAGTATGATCGATGACACCAAATTGCTGACGACCGAATCGATACATAGGATCTCCTGCCTTTTCAAGAATCCATTGGTCTAGAATTGTCTTTTCTTCTTTGGCAGTTTTATCAAGAATAGGTTTATAACCCCATGCGATAGAATATTTATCATACGGCCCGATGTTAGGCATTAAAGCAACGTCTCCATCACCTGGTTGAGCGATATAGTTGAAACGAGCATAATCCATGATAGATGGTGCTGTTCCATATTTTTCAGTGAACTCTGGATTGCGTAAATCTTCAACATTATAAGCTACAGAGCTACCCATATTATGTGGTAATCCAAGTGTGTGACCTACTTCATGAGAGCTCACGAAGCGTATCAAACGTCCCATTACTGCTTCGTCAAATTCAGTGGACTGCGCATCGGGATTAATAGCTGCTGTTTGAACAAAGAACCAGTTTCTTAATAAGGTCATCACGTTGTGATACCAGTTAATATCAGATTCAAGAATCTCACCACTGCGTGGATCAGATACGTGAGGACCGTTTGCATTAGGGATAGGAGAAGCTAAATAGCGTACCACGGAGTAACGCACATCTTCAGGGCTCCAGTCTGGATCTTCTTCTTTAGTAGGAGCATCGGCAGCGATGATGGCATTTTTAAATCCTGCAGCTTCAAATGCTACTTGCCAGTCTTCTATACCTTGCTTGATATATTTTCTCCACTGCTTAGGAGTTGCTGGATCGATATAGTAAACGATTTGTTTCTTAGGCTCAACAAGTTCGCCAGCTTTATATTTCTCAATATCTTCATCTTTTACTTCAAGTCTCCAGCGATCCAAATAACGTACGGTTTTAGTTTCTTGAGCGTCTAGACCGTAATCTTGTTGACCTCTTGCAAACCATCCTACACGTTGATCAAAGTAACGACGCTTCATAGGTTCTTTAGGAAGTAAAATCATAGAATTACTCATCTCTAAAGAAATAGATCCTGTACTGCTGTTAGATGGTGCAGCACTTGCTAGATAAGTTTTTACATGTCTAGATTCTATGTTCAATGGGTATGAACGTAACGTGTCTATATAAGATCGTTTGTCATCTAAACGAGTAGCTTTATATCTTGTGCGAGCTCTTTTAGGGAATCCTATAGAAGGAACATCTTTTGAAAAGAAATCTGTTACATCTATAACCACGTTATTATTGATGCTATCTTTTTTAATCGCTTCAATAGGGAAAGAGTAGAGG
This sequence comes from Nonlabens sp., assembly GCF_051251825.1. Lineage (GTDB taxonomy): Bacteria > Bacteroidota > Bacteroidia > Flavobacteriales > Flavobacteriaceae > Nonlabens. Next base: position 18,581 of record NZ_JBPOGG010000016.1, read on the forward strand.
ATAGGCTCAAAGTTTGAATTCTCTACAGCCATACTTACTGGTAATGAATCTGCAGCGACGACGTGATGAGAAACAACTCTTAAAAGTACATTGTCATTTTTACGTTGCCATCTTAGTGTTTCTGTATTTTGCTTTCCACCACCGAAACCTAATCCAGCTGCAGTTTTTGCAATACGTGTTACCATTAACATCTCTCTATTAAAAAGACTGTCTGGGATTTCATAGAAGTACTTATCTTCTACTTGATGAACTGTAAAGAGACCTTCGTCACTTTTGGCTTCTTTGGTAATTACCTTAGTATAAGGCTGGATTCCACCTTTTTTAGGTTTTTTCTTTTCAGTGCTTGCGCCTGATTTTTTACTTGATTTTTTAGAACCGCAACTCACAGTTAGGGTAGCCGCAAAAACAAGCAAGAAGAGTAATTTTACTATACGCATGTTATAAGATTTTTAGTGGTGGTAAGATATTGTCAAATCTGCTAATAATATCTTAACGTCGAGTTAACGGTTAGAAAGTATTAAATTTCGCTTCGGAATGATGAAATCCTATATAAATAGAGTTTTATAGAATCTATTCTCACTTTAAATCTTCAGCTATGCTTCGTATATTATATCCTATCCTATTTGTTGTTACTTTATTAAGTGTAAACTTCATGTGCGCTCAAAATTTGGGTAGTGGTTATAGTCTCAACGACACTTCATTAAGACCTATGCAATCAGCCGCAAAGCCTACTTATTTACAATCTTTTAGTGATCCGTCTTTTCCAGCTACGACCATACGTAGAATAAGTGATGCGGCAGTAGGTACCGTAAGAGTACCTATGTATAGTACAATTCAATCCTGGAATGCAGACGAAAGTCTTATGATTATATATGGTAATGGGTCTCATTATTTACTTGATGGTGCTACTTATGCACCTATAAGAGTCATGAACGACATTAATCCTGATGATGTTGAAACACTGTTTTGGGATTTTAATAATGCAGATATTTTGTATTATATAGATGATACAAATTCTGAATTAATATCATATAATGCACGAACTTTAGCTAAAACAACACTAGTGAATTTGAGTAATATCACATCTTGTAGTGGAACTATTACTAGCGGGAATGATGTCCAAATGATGTCTTGGGATAGTGATGTTATCACGTTTAGATGTGGTAATAACGCTGCTTACTATTATAGAATTTCTACAGCAAGTCTGGTTCAATTTAACATTACGAATATTAATAGCACAGCGCCTATGCCTTTTCCTAGTGGGAATTTATTCTTTCATAGAAATAAAGTTTATGATGCTGCTGGGAATTATGTACGTGACTTAAATGTCAGTAATGTGGAACATTCATGCTTAGGTAAATTGAGCAATGGAAATGACGCTTATTATGCAGTTGCATTTGCTTCAGGTCCTAATGGTGGTTGTGTTGCTACACTTGTGGTCCACGATGCGACTACCGGAAGTTGTTATGACGCGACACCTATTGCAAATTACACCTATACCCAATCGGGTACTCATATATCTGCGCTCGCACATAAGAACAGTCAAGATGGCTGGGTAGCAGTTTCTTGTATGGGATATGATCTCGACGGGCAAGATATTTTAGATCAAGAACTTTTTATCGCTCAAGCTGGTCCTACCAGTGCTAGTGTCTATAGAGTAGCTCATCATAGATCTGATGAGGTAGAGTTTGATTATTGGGGAGAACCTCATGTGACCATAAGTCCTTCTGGAACGAGATTACTATTTGGTTCAGACTGGAGTGGAGTAGATGATGGAGCGCAAGTTGATGCTTACGTAGCTGAATTAAATAGTTACACGTTGTCTAACACAACTGAATTTAAAAAACAAATCTCCATTTACCCTAATCCTTCCTCTGCCTATATTAATGTTGCAGGTATTAATGATGATTATAAATACCAAATTTTAGACGTTTCGGGAAGAGTTATTCTCAACGGTGCAATCACCATTTCAAATCCTATTTATATTGCTGAATTCCCTACAGGTGTTTACTTCCTTAAACTAGAGTCAAATCAACAAGAAGAGATTGTATCATTTATTAAAAACTAAAAAAGCCATCTCATGAGAGATGGCTTTCTATAAATTAATGAAGTGATGCTTACATCATTCCACCCATGCCGCCTGGCATTCCACCTGGCATTCCGCCACCGGCGTTATCTTCTTTAATCTCTACAAGAGCACACTCAGTAGTAAGGATCATTCCTGAAACAGATGCTGCATTTTCAAGTGCTACACGAGTTACTTTTTTAGGATCGATGATACCAGCTTTCAACATATCTACATAAGCATCATTTTTTGCATCATAACCTTGATTTCCTTTTGATTCAAGAATCTTAGAAATTACAACGCTTCCTTCACCACCAGCATTTTCAACGATAGTTCTTAAAGGTGCCTCAACAGCGCGTGCTACAATAGCTATTCCTGTTTCCTCGTCAGCATTTACAGCTTTCAATTTACTCAATGCAGCCTTAGCGCGTACAAGAGCAACTCCACCACCAGCAACTATTCCTTCTTCAACCGCAGCACGAGTCGCATTTAATGCATCATCTACACGGTCTTTCTTTTCTTTCATTTCTACTTCACTTGCTGCACCTACATAAAGTACCGCAACACCACCAGCTAGCTTAGCTAGACGTTCTTGAAGTTTTTCTTTATCATAGTCAGACGTAGTGTTCTCGATTTGAGATTTTATTTGTCCTACACGAGATTTGATGTCTGCAGCTTTACCGCTTCCATTTACTAGAGTCGTGTTGTCTTTATTGATATCTACTTTCTCTGCAGTACCTAACATTTCAAGTGTTGTGTTCTCAAGAGTAAATCCTCTTTCTTCAGAGATTACGGTTCCACCTGTAAGAATAGCGATGTCTTCTAACATTGCTTTTCTACGATCTCCAAAACCTGGTGCTTTAACAGCAGCAATTTTAAGAGAACCTCTTAATTTATTGACTACTAGAGTTGCAAGAGCTTCTCCATCTACATCTTCGGCAATAATAAGAAGTGGCTTACCTGTTTGAGCAACTGGCTCAAGAACTGGCATCAATTCTTTCATTGTTGAGATTTTCTTATCAAACAATAAGATATAAGGATTGTCTAACTCAGTAGTCATTTTCTCAGAGTTAGTTACAAAGTATGGAGAAAGGTATCCACGGTCAAACTGCATTCCTTCTACAACGTCCACATAAGTTTCAGTTCCTTTTGCTTCTTCTACAGTTATAACACCTTCTTTTCCTACTTTGCTAAATGCTTTTGCGATAAGATCACCTACCACATCATCATTATTTGCAGATATAGACGCAACCTGTTTGATCATTTCACTAGAGCCACCTACTTTTTTAGATTGCTTATCAAGATCAGCAGTTATAGCCTCAACAGCTTTATCGATACCGCGCTTTAAATCCATAGGATTTGCACCAGCAGCTACGTTTTTTAATCCTTCTTTTACGATTGCTTGTGCAAGAACTGTTGCGGTAGTTGTTCCATCACCAGCAAGATCATTAGTTCTTGAAGCAACTTCTTTTACCATTTGAGCTCCCATGTTCTCAAGCTCATCTGCAAGCTCAATTTCTTTTGCCACAGATACACCATCTTTAGTTACCACTGGCGCACCAAAAGATTTCCCAATAATTACATTGCGTCCTTTAGGACCTAAAGTTACTTTAACAGCATTTGCAAGCGCATCAACACCGCGCTTGATTCCATCTCTTGCTTCTAAGTCAAATTTTATTTCTTTAGCCATTTTGATTTTGTTTAGTAAAAGTACTGCAGTAGTACTTTTGATATTAGTATTCTATATTCTTAATAATGAATTTGATTGTTGCATCTCGCTTTCGCGAAAGCGAAATCAAATTAAACGATTGCTAGGATATCGTCCTCGCGCATCATTAAATACTCAGCACCATCCAGTTTAAGTTCAGTACCGCTGTATTTTCCATAAAGAACAGTGTCTCCTACTTTTACTGTCATATCGTGATCCTTTTTTCCTTTCCCTACTGCTACGACTTTCCCTTGTTGAGGTTTCTCTTTTGCAGTGTCAGGAATGTAAAGTCCCGATGCAGTTTTTTGCTCAGCTGCCATAGGCTCGATAAGCACTCTGTCTGATAAAGGTTGAATTTTTAATGCCATTATAATAGAATTTTAATTGATTTATTTTGAACTCCTATGCTCTATAAGTATGCCATTTAAAATGGACTGACAAAACATCATACAAAAAAAATATCCAACCGTTATGGTTGGATATTTTGTCAGTTGAAATGTCGTTATGACTACTGTCCATCTACTGGAGTAGCAGTATCATTAGTAGTTGCTGCTGGAGTAGGTAGGTTTGCAGGAACTTCAACATTATTTGTGTCTATAATTTCTCTGTTTGCGCTGGTCTTCTCTGTAATAAGCACAGAACTAGCAGCTAGAATTAATACTAATAGAAGTGTAGAAAGAACCCATGTACTTTTATCTAAAAAGTCTCCTGTTTTCTTAACACCACCTAATTGTTGTGTGCCACCACCACCAAAACTTGATGAAAGTCCGCCACCTTTAGGATTTTGTACCATGATTACTACTACTAGTAAAAAGGATACCACTACGATTAATCCTAAAAAAAGATAAAATAATGTGCTCATTTATGTATTGCTTTGAATGTTCTTAATTTCCCGAATTCGGTCTGCAAAGAAACCACTTTTTTCTGGATGGTGCAAAACTAAAACTTCATAAGCTTGAATAGCTTTAGCATAGTTATTTTGAGCGAGATAGACTTGCGCCAGTGTTTCCGTCATTAGTTGTTCCGAGCTTGTGGTAAAATCGGCTATGTTTGTACTAGAAATTTTATCTTTTCTAGGCTTGATTTTAGGTTTATCGGCAAGAAATTGATCGATGATTGCCATTTTTTCAGCACGATCTTTATCTAGTGGAACCACTTCTTTTAATTCCTTTTCCTTTACTTGAACTTGTTGAGTTGCAGGTTCAGTTCTGACTATAGGCTTTAAAGTCGTTAACTTGAGCCACTCAGCAAAACTGTAGGTCTCTTGAGCGTCAAATTGTATAGGTTCTTCTACAATAGAAGCTTGTGGTCGCTCAAATAAATGAGGATCCAGTGTGTTTTTAAAATCCACACTACTGTTTAAATCTTCTTCTTGTAATTCTAAGGTTTCTACTTCTACAGGAATGTCCTTTAAATAATCCTGTTGTTTTTTAATTTGCTCACTGATTCTATTTTGAATAAAAACTGGCGAAGTAATAAAGTCAAATAAAACACCTCTATCACCCGTATGAGTTGCAGTTACTTGAAGCTCCTTATTATATAAAGGACTACTTTCATTATGTAAGCCTTTGAGGTAAACACTACGCGCGGCTTGAAACCAAGAGTGATTATTTATAGCTTTTTCGAGAACCAATAAATCGTCTGCAACCATAGTTTCTGGTGCGCTTAGTAATTCATTGATACGAGTGTTTTGTGTTACCATTGTGCGAGAGTATCTGCAAATATGTCTTGAGTGATCTGATCAAATATCACCTCTAGAGCAGTATCCAGCGCCGGACCTTGCAATTGTGTTGTAGAGCTATAGTCATAGAAGAAACTATATTTTTTTTCAAAACTAGCTTCATCGTCTTTAGTATTTGTAAACCTTAAATTTACTTCTATAGTCACTCGGTTTTGCGATGCTGTATTATTTGCAGTCGCAGTCATAGGTGCTATGTAAAATCGAGTGATTTCTCCTTGATAGATATAATCTCCTTTTTTATTGACAAGATCAAGACTACTCTGATTTAAAATTAGGTCTTGTAATTGTAACGTAAATGTTCTTTCAATTCCAGGTTCTACGTAAGAAGCTTGATTTTGAAAAAAATCAACTTGGTATGTTTTAATATTATCAGGAATAGAAACACCAGATAGACTATAACCAAAACCACAAGAAGTAATCGTCATAAAAATAACGATCACAAGAACGGATTTTAAACTTCTATAAATCATATTGTTTGATTTTGCGATATAATGTACGCTCTGATATTCCTAGGTCGTCTGCAGCGGCTTTACGTTTTCCTTTGTGACGTTCTAGCGACTTTTTAATAAGCTCTATTTCCTTATCCATTAAAGATAATGATTCCTCTTCTTGAACCTCTTGAGCAAAGTCATAACGGTCATTTTGTGAAACAGGCTCATTATATGTAGGAGTAGGCTGCGCGTCATAAGATGAAGATTCCACCTGATTGATCTCATATGCTTGATCGATCACATCTTCATAATCATCACCACTTGTGTCTTCACCGTAAATACGCTTGATGAGACTTTTGTTCTCCTCTTGAACCTCATTGATATCACCATTAACCATTAACTTATTAGTTAATTTTTTAAGATCATTCAAGTCGTTTTTCATATCAAAAAGCACCTTGTAAAGAATCTCACGCTCGTTTGCAAACTCACTATCGCTCTTCTTATTAGAACCTATTACTGCTGGTAAATTCTTTCCAGCGTCTGGCAAGTAATTACGCAGTGTAGCAGCATTAATATGACGTTCTTTTTCAAGAACGCTTACTTGCTCTGCAATGTTGCGCAGTTGTCGTATGTTACCGCTCCAGCGATAACTCTCTAATAAAGAAATAGCACCTTCATCTAGTCGTAGAGTAGGCATTTTATATTTCATAGCAAAGTCTGACGCAAACTTGCGGAATAACAAATGAATATCTCCTTTACGCTCACGTAGTGGTGGTAAATGAATATCTACCGTACTTAATCTATAAAATAAATCTTCTCTAAACTTTCCTTTCTCAATCGCATCAGTCATGCGCACGTTTGTCGCCGCGACTATGCGTACATTAGTCTTTTGGGTTGCTGAGGATCCTACTTTTAAAAATTCCCCATTCTCTAGTACACGTAGTAATCTTACTTGCGTAGGTAATGGAAGTTCTCCTACTTCATCTAGGAAAATAGTACCACCATCTGCCACTTCAAAATATCCCGATCGGGTAGAAGTAGCTCCGGTAAAAGCACCTTTTTCATGTCCAAAAAGCTCTGAATCTATCGTTCCCTCAGGAATTGCACCACAGTTTACCGCAATGTATTTACCATGTTTACGGTGTGATTGAGCGTGAATAATTTTAGGAATACTTTCCTTTCCTACTCCACTTTCACCAGTTACGAGAACAGAAATATCAGTAGGCGCAACCTGAATCGCTTTTTCTATCGCACGATTGAATCCAGGATCATTTCCTATGAGTTCAAAACGCTGTTTTATAGATTGTACACTTTCCATATTACTTAGTATCTATAGTTAGTGGACCTTTCATGTCTGAGTATCCTACCGCTTCACCTATTAATGTGGCACTAGTACAATCAGTAATTTTTACATTTACAAAATCACCTACCTTATAATGTTCTTTAGGGAATACAGCGACATAATTTTGTGAATTACGACCAGCCCATTGTAAATCAGATTTTTTTGATTCCTTTTCAATAAGACATTCTACAGTTTTACCTATAAAGTATTGTGCACGTTCTAATCCTGTACGACGTTGAACTGCTATAATTTCATTAAGACGACGACTTTTCACTTCCTCTGGAACATCATCTTCCATTTTACGCGCGGCAAGTGTTCCTGGTCGCTCAGAATAAGCAAACATAAAACCGTAGTCATATTTTACATATTCCATAAGACTTAAAGTGTCTTGATGATCTTCTTCAGTCTCAGTAGGGAAACCAGTAATCATATCTTGAGAAACTGCACATTCTGGAATAATAGCGTGAACACGATCGATCAGTCTCATATATTCCTCACGAGTATGTAAACGATTCATCTCTTTTAAAATGCGATCACTACCTGACTGCACTGGCAAGTGGATATAATTACAAATGTTTCTATGTTGAGCAATAGCATGCAGCACATCATCACTTATATCCTGCGGATTGCTAGTCGCAAAACGTACTCTTAAATCCGGTTGTGCGATTGCTACTTGATTCAATAATTGAGCAAAATCTACGGCAGTAGCTTGTGCCATTGGTGTAGCTTTTGAAAAGTCCTTTTTCAGTCCGCCACCATACCATAGGTAAGAATCTACATTCTGGCCTAATAGTGTTACCTCTTTAAAGCCTTTACTAACTAGATCGTTTATTTCTTCAAGAATACTTTGTGGATCACGGCTGCGTTCTCGACCGCGAGTAAATGGAACTACACAAAACGTACACATATTATCACAACCACGTGTTATGGAAACAAAAGCAGTGACTCCATTAGAATTCAATCGTACTGGAGCAATATCTCCATAAGTTTCTTCTTTAGAAAGTAGTACGTTTACAGCGTCGCGACCTTCATCAATCTCAGCAACTAGGTTAGGTAAATCCTTGTAAGCATCTGGTCCTACAACCATATCCACAATCTTTTCTTCTTCTAGGAACTTTGCCTTCAAGCGCTCAGCCATACAACCTAGAACACCTACTTTCATATTAGGATTTTGACGTTCCTTAACTCGATTGTATTTCTCAAGACGTTTGCGCACCGTTTGCTCAGCCTTATCTCTTATCGAGCAAGTGTTTACGAGTACTAGATCTGCTTCTTCTAGTTTATTGGTAGTATTAAAACCTTCTTTAGCAAGTATAGACGCCACGATTTCTGAATCCGAAAAATTCATCTGGCAACCATAACTCTCTATAAATAATTTACGACCATTCTTGCTGTTATTTTCCAGCTGTATCGTCGTTCCTTGTTTTTCTTCTTCTATAATCTTTTCCATCTACGTATCTCCATTAATAAGCGTGCAAAGATAATCATTTCGCTTATTTTGTGACATATTGTCATATAAATGATTGTTTTAATTACGCTTTCGCGAAAGCGTGTATATAAAACACTTCAAACAACAATTCACAGATTCATTAAAAATTTAGTAACTAATTGCTGATTATAGCAATATATAGACTCCTTCCTTTGAAGGAAGGTTGGGATGGATGTTGGAGTGTGCTAAAAATAAAATTGGTTTGTTTCTATCTTAAAAACTAGACTATAAGCAATAGATTTACTGTTGCTGTTCGACTCTTTAATATATAACCTGCCTATTTTGAACCTATTGAGTTTTAATGAACTAATTTAATTTATTGAATTACAGATAGTTAGGTTTTAATAAAAAAATACACATACCTTTGCAGTCCAAAAATTCAAATCTGAATGGCAAAGAATCTTGTAATCGTAGAGTCGCCTGCAAAGGCAAAAACCATAGAAAAATTCTTAGGTAAAGACTATAAAGTAGCATCTAGTTTTGGTCATATCGCTGATCTTCCTTCTAAAGAGTTAGGTGTAGATGTGGATAAAGACTTCCTGCCTAAATATGTAGTAAGTTCAGATAAAAAAGATCTGGTTAAGAAACTCAAAAAAATGGCTGCTGACTCAGAAATGGTATGGCTAGCGAGTGATGAGGATCGAGAAGGAGAAGCGATTGCTTGGCACCTTGCTGAGCAACTAGACTTAAAGAAGGAGAAAACTAAACGTATCGTTTTTAACGCGATTACTAAAAGTGCGATTCAAAAAGCGATTGAAAATCCACGTCAGATTGATTATGATTTAGTAAATGCGCAACAAGCACGTAGAATTTTAGATCGTATTGTAGGTTATGAAATATCACCTATTTTATGGAGAAAAGTAAAAGGTGGCGCTAGTGCTGGCCGTGTACAATCTGTTGCAGTGCGATTAATCGTGGAGCGTGAGAACGAGATCATCAACTTTAAAAGCAGTAATTTCTTTAGAATAGATGCAGATTTTAATACTAAAGAAGGAAGTTTATTAAAAGCAAAATTACCTGGAAACTTAAACTCGCTTAAAGAGGCACAAAGTTTCCTGGAATTAAACAAAGGAGCACAGTTTGAAGTAGCTGACTTAACTAAAAAGCCAGCTACCAAAAGTCCTGCTCCGCCGTTTACAACATCTACTTTACAGCAAGAAGCTTCTCGTAAGTTGTTCTTTAATGTAAGTCGTACCATGCAACTAGCACAACGATTATATGAAGCTGGACTGATTACTTACATGAGAACAGATTCTGTCAACTTAAGTAATGAAGCAAAAAAAGGTGCTCAAGCTGAGATTGAAAGTGCTTATGGAGAAAAATTCCATAAAGAACGTAACTATAAAGGAAAGTCTAAAGGTGCTCAAGAGGCTCACGAAGCGATCCGACCTACTGATTTTGGCGTGCATAGTGCTGGACTTGATAAAGATCAAACTCGTTTATATGAGTTGATTTGGAAACGAGCCATTGCAAGTCAAATGAGTGATGCAAAACTAGAACGTACTAACGTTTCTATAAGCGCAAACACTCATGATAAGAGATTCACAGCGAGTGGAGAGATTGTAAAGTTTGAAGGGTTCTTAAAAGTATATCTAGAAAGTACTGATGATGAAGATCTAGAACAACAAGGATTATTGCCTGCATTAACCGTAGGTCAAGATTTATTAAATAAAAAAATTACTGCAACTGAGCGTTTCTCAAGACCGCCATATCGTTATACTGAAGCTTCTCTAGTAAAGCAGCTTGAGGAATTAGGAATAGGTCGTCCATCTACTTATGCACCTACTATTACTACGGTGCAGAATAGAAAGTACGTAGAAAAAGGAATTTCCCAAGGAGAAGAACGTGCTTACAAGCAATTAATCCTTGCAAAAGATGACATTAAAGAAAAAGAGCTTACTGAAAAAACAGGAGCAGATAAAGGAAAACTTGTCCCGACAGATGTAGGTCGTGTTGTAAATGATTTTCTTGTGGAGCACTTTAGCAACATTCTAGATTACAACTTTACCGCAAAGGTAGAAGAGTCCTTTGATAACATCGCCGAAGGTAAAGAAGAGTGGACGGATATGATGAATCATTTCTACAAAGGTTTTCATCCTAAAGTTCAAGACGTTGCAGAAAACGCAGAACGTGAAGTAGGAGAAAGAATCTTAGGAACTGATGAGAAAACAGGAAAACCTATCAGTGTGCGTTTAGGACGTTTTGGCGCTATGGCACAAATAGGTAGTGTAGAAGATGAGGAAAAGCCTCAATTTGCGAGTTTGCTTCCATCACAATCTTTAAATACCATTACACTTGAAGAAGTAATGGACTTATTTAAACTTCCTAGAACAGTCGGAGAATATAATGGACATCCCGTTGAGGTAAATCAAGGGCGTTTCGGTCCTTATGTGAAATTTAACGAGAAGACTTTTGTTTCTCTTGAAGAAGGAGATGATCCTATGACGTTGACTTTTGAAAGAGCTGCAGAGTTGATTCAAATGAAAGAAAAAGCAGATGCTCCTATATACATGTATGATGAACAGCCTGTTACAAAAGGTGTAGGTCGTTTTGGTCCGTTTATTAAATGGGCAGGAATGTTTATCTCTGTAAATAAGAAATATGATTTTGATAATCTTTCAAATGATGATATCGAGCAATTAATTAAAGATAAAATCCAGAAAGAAAAGGATAAATTGATTGTGGATTGGGAAGAAGAAGGAATACGTATCGAGAAAGCTCGATGGGGACGACATAATATAATCAAGGGAAAAACTAAAGTTGAATTATCCAAAGATGTAGATCCTTTAAAGATTACCTTAGAAAAAGCGCAAGACCTTCTTGCAAAAAAAGCTCCTAAAAAGAAAGCCGCTGCAAAGAAAAAGCCAGCTGCAAAGAAAAAACCAGCCGCAAAAAAGAAAACGACTAAGAAGTAATTTAAATGGCGTTTGAATTCTTAAAACCGGTTAATGATGCAGCACAAGCACATGCGATGTTGCAACCACAGCACAGTATAGGGAATGTAATTAAAATACATACTAGTCATACAGGATTGCCACAATTAGATGGCGTACAGATGGTGTTGATTGGTGTTTTAGAAAATCGACATGATGAGAATGCTTTATTGCAAATTCAAAATGTCGATCCGGTAAGAAAGCAATTCTATGAGCTGTTTCCTGGCAATTGGGCACTCAATATTGTTGATTTGGGAGATATCCATCCTGGAGATACGGTTGAGGATACCTATTACGTTCTCAAACAATTGACTTCTCATCTTCTTATTAAAAATATTATTCCGATTTATTTAGGCGGTAGTCAGGACTTGATGTATCCTATCTATAGAGCATTTGACGATATACAGCACATGATAAATGTGGTCAATGTTGATTGTCGATTTGACGTAGGTGATATAGAAGCACCTATCTCCTCACGTAGTTATGTAGGGAAAATGGTGACGGAACAGCCTTATAATTTGTTCAATTATAGTAATTTAGGATTCCAGACTTATTTTAACAGTCAGGATGAGATTGAGTTGTTAGAGCGCATGTTTTTTGACGCGACACGTTTAGGGATGCTAGATGATGATATTAAGCAAGCCGAGCCTGTAATGCGCGACGCAGATGTGGTAGGTGTAGATATAGCCGTTGTTAAAGCTGGAGATAGCGCTTTCGCGAAAGCGAATCCAAACGGACTCAATGGTAAACAGATATGTAGTTTATCGAGATATGCTGGTATAAGTGATCGCACAAAAGTTTTTGGGATTTTTGAAATACCTGTGGAGCCTTCAATAACCGGTTCGCAACTTATTGCAGAAATGATGTGGTATTTTATCGAAGGTTATAATTATCGAGCAGGAGAGCATCCTGTAAACGTTAAAAATGGCTTTTTAAAGTACAATGTACCTATAGAAAACGATGTTCTTACCTTCTATAAGTCCAGTGCTACCGGTAGATGGTGGATAGAATTACCTTTTATTTCAAATGTTAATAATAAACTAAAACAACATACGTTATTACCATGTACTCGCAAGGATTATGAACTGGCATGTGATCAAAATATTCCAGAGCGATGGTTAAAAGCGAGAAGAAAGAATGAAGTTTAGCGATTTAATGCGTAATTTGTCAAACTAAATTTATTTGGTAAAAAAAAGTTGCCAGATAGAAATGTTTTAAATAGGTTTACGCCCTTAATTCATAAAGAAAACATAAAATACCCTTATGAAAAAGTTATTTATCCTTGCAGCAGTAGTTGTATTTCTAGCAAGTTGTGGTCGTGGAGACCGTGGAATGGTAGTAGGAGCTAAAGGAAAAGCTTGGCATCCTGAAAAGCCTTATGGTATGACATTAGTGCCTGGTGGCGCGTTTATCATGGGAAAAAGTGATGACGATTTTGCCGCAACTAATAATGCGCCAACAAAAACAGTGACAGTTCCATCATTTTACATGGATGAAACTGAAATCACAAATGCTGAGTATCGCCAGTTCGTTTACTGGGTAAGAGACTCAATCTTCAGAACTCGCCTTGCTATTATGGCAGACGATAATGGAGCTACTCCAGGAGATGATGGGATCGGTGAATTTGCATTCTTGGATGCAGATGATAGCGCAGATTTATCGCCTTGGGAGCAGTATTATCAGGATAACTATGCTGGTATGGGAGAAACTGGATATGAAGGTCGTAAATTAAACAAGGACGCAGACTTGATTTGGGATACTGAAGATATTCCAGATGAATTCTATGCTGAGGTGTACGATTCAATGTATATTCCTTTTGAAGAAATGTATAATGGACAGCGTACTCTTGATGTGAAGAAGCTAGTCTTTACTTATTCAGAAATGGATATCGCTAAAGCGGCTCGTAATCCTAAGAAGAAAAGAAGTGAGTTCATCACTCAAACTCCAGTTCAGATTTATCCTGACACTACAGTTTGGATCCGTGATTTCAACTACTCGTATAACGAGCCTATGCATAATGACTATTTCTGGCATGAAGCATATAGTGATTATCCAGTAGTAGGAGTTAACTGGAAGCAAGCAAAAGCTTTCTGTCAGTGGAGAACTTTATATCACAACTCATTTAGAAAGCAACGTGGTCGTCATAATGTAAATTCTTACCGTTTACCTACTGAGGCAGAATGGGAATATGCAGCTCGTGGTGGTCTAGAAGGAGCTACTTACCCATGGGGTGGACCATATGCAAAGAACGACAGAGGTTGTTTCCTTGCAAATTTCAAACCATTACGTGGAGATTATGCAGCAGATCAAGCACTTTATACTGTTGAAGCTCGTTCTTATGAGCCTAATGAGTATAACTTGTTCAACATGTCTGGTAATGTGTCAGAATGGGTGAATTCATCTTATGATGCAGGATCTTACGAGTTCATGTCTTCTATGAGTCCAGTAGTAAATGATGAAAATAACATGCGTAAAGGTGTACGTGGTGGTTCTTGGAAAGATATTTCTTATTTCTTACAGGTAGGAACACGTGACTATGAGTATGCAGATTCTGCAAGAAGTTATATTGGTTTCCGTACTGTACAATCTTACATGGGAACTGACGTTACTCTTAATGCAGCAACTAACTAAAAATTACCAAAACTAAATTCAACTTAACTAAACCCTAATTAAAATGGCACAGTCTAAAACAACAAAGAAATTATTTAACATGGCTTACGGTATCGGAGCCTCAATTGTAATCATCGGAGCACTTTTCAAAATCCTTCACTGGGAACTTGATTTAGGTTTTGCAAAACTAGGTGGTGGTACTTTACTAGCTATCGGTTTGATTACTGAAGCAATCATTTTCTTCATCTCGGCATTTGAGCCAGTAGAAGATGAATTAGATTGGTCACTTGTTTACCCAGAATTGGCTGGTGGACAAATGGTAAACAAAAAAGGAAAGAAAGAAGAGCCACAAGATGCTCAAGGATTACTTTCTAAGAAATTAGATGAAATGCTTAAAGAAGCTAAATTAGATGGTGAATTAATGTCTAGCTTAGGAAACAGCATCCGTTCTTTTGAAGGAGCTGCAAAAGGTATTGCTCCAACTGCTGAAGCAATGTCATCTACTAAAAAGTATTCTGAAGAAATGGCTCTTGCTGCAGCGCAAATGGAATCATTAAACAGTCTTTATAAAGTACAGGTAGAAAGTTCTACTCGTCAAGCTCAAGCTAACGAAGCAATTGCTGAAAACGCTACAAAACTTCAAGAGCAAATGGCTGGTCTTACTAACAACTTGTCTTCTTTAAACGGCGTTTATGGAAACATGTTAGGTGCAATGAAAGGATAATTAGCAATAATTATATTTAAAACAATTATTAATAATAGCTAATTAGAATATTATGGCAGGAGGAAAACAGTCCCCAAGACAGAAGATGATTAACCTGATGTATCTTGTATTTATTGCAATGCTTGCATTAAACATGAGTAAAGAGGTTCTTCAAGCTTTTGGATTAATAGAGGAAAATTTAAGCGCAAGTAATACAGCACTTGCAACAGTTAATAGCGCATCATTAGAAGATTTGAATAAAAAAGCTTCTACTAATGCAAAGCAGTATGAAAAAGTTGCTGCTACGGCTCAAAAAGTTTCTGATTTAAGTAATGAATATAATACTTACCTAGGTAGTATTAAAGACATGCTTACAGCAACTATCGAACCTGGTTCTGAAAAGGATTATCAAGTACAAGATAAAACGGACATTTTAGATAATCAATTCTTTGTAGGTGATAAATTAAAGCCAGAAGGAGAAGAGTTTAAAACAAAAATGAACGAATATAAGAACAGCATGATTGCTGCTTTAGGTGAAGGTTATCCTGAAGTAAAGGCTGAACTTAATGGTAAATTTGATACGTCTGATGAAACTGATCGTGAAGGTTTATCAAGAGAGTACATGGAGTACAATTATAAAGGTTATCCATTGATTGCTTCTAAAACAAAACTTACTTTATTGCAAAATGAGGTGCGTAATATAGAGTCTGATGTGATGAGTCAACTTTTACAAGGTGAGCTTATTCAAATCGCATCTATGAATAACTATGAGTCAATTGTGAGCCTAGACAAATCTGCTTTCTTTAATGGTGAGTCTGTTACTGGTTCTATTTCATTAGGTCGTTACGATGATACTACGGTTCCTAATAAAGTAGTTATCAACGGTCGTACAATTCCAGAAAGTGAGATTGTAAACGGAAAAGTGCAATTAAAACTTGGTTCAGGTGGAGTAGGTGAAAAGAAAATTACTGGTTATATGGAGTTCGTAGAGAACGATAGTACCATTACTATTCCTATTAAGTCAACATATGCTGTTATACCTAAGCCTAATTCTGCTACTATTAAAGCAGATAAGATGAACGTTGTTTATCGTGGTGTTGATAACCCTATGACTGTAAGTTTTGCTGGAATTCCAAGTAACAAAGTTAATGCCTCAGCTCCTGGTTTAGTGAGAAGTGGTAATGGTTATGTGATGAAGCCTACTTCAGGTAAAGAAGTTAAGATCACAGTTACAGGAACGCTTCCTGATGGAAGTAAAGTTTCTGATTCTGAAAACTTTAGAATTAAAGATTTACCTAGACCAATCGGTACTATTAGTAGAGAGTATATTGATGTTAAGAAAAATAGATCTAACCTTGCGGTATCTACTGTAGGTGCGACATTCGGTGATGATTTTGATTTTGAATTAACACCACGTGTAACTGAGTTCTTATTTAAAGTGCCAGGAGCACCTTCAGTTAAGATTTCAGGAACTAAATTAAATGGAGCTGCTCAAAGTAATTTGAGAAAAGCTCGTAAGGGAGATATCGTACAGTTTGCTGGTATTAGAGCAACTGTTCCAGGAGTGAAGCTTAAGGCAGTGACTCCAGTAGCGGTAGAATTATTAGATTAATTTTGAAAAAAAGAGATATGAATAAGCTGTTTGTTTTTGTATTGGGTGTAATGCTGACTTCGTCTGCATTTGCGCAAAACAATATTCTTAATGCAAAGGATCCAGGAGAGATAGGTAAGAAGACCGCTTCTCAAATGGAAAATGATAATGATACACCTCTTCCTTATGGGTTTATTGGTGATCGTGATGTTCTTTGGTCTAGGACTACTTGGGAAAAGATAGATCTTGATGAAAGAGTGAATTTTCCTTTGTACTATCCAGTAGATACTAATTATGTAGGTAAAGAGCGTCGTTCTTTATTTCACGTAATAGCTGCTGCCGCTAGATCTGGAGAAATTGAGTTATATGGTGATTCATATTTTAATGATAAAAGAAAGTTTTCTGATATTGAAACATCTCTTTCAAGAGTAGATACTTCAGACTATGGTATTGAGCAATTAAATGCTGAAGGTCGTGTTGACGCTGAGTATATTACTAAAACTTCAATTGGTGCAGATAATGTTTCTGCTTACAACGTTAGAGGTTTATGGTATTTAGATACTCGTCAAGGTGAAATGAGGTATCGTATTTTAGGAATCGCTCCGGTAACTCCAGATGTTAACTTTATGGATGACCCTAAAGGTATTGAGTTATTCTGGATTTACTATCCTGATGTACGTGAGTTATTGCATAATGCAAAAGCTTTTAATACTTTGAATTCGGCTAAGCCTATTTCATTTGATCATATTTTAAATGCAAGAAGGTTCAGTGGTGTTATCTATAAAATGGATAACGTTCACGGTGACCGTAAGGTTGAAGCCTACATCGCAGATAACTCTATGATGCAATTGCTTGAGTCGGAACGTTTGAAAGACATCGTTAGGAATAAAGAAATCGATATGTGGAATTACTAGTTCTTATTATTATAGAATTAAAAACGCCTTGCTCTGCAAGGCGTTTTTTTATGCACCATAATCAAATTGATAGTACCTTTGAGCCATGAAAGATGTTTTGATAATAGGTAGTGGAATTGCAGCTTGTTCACTTGCCTGGCAATTGCATGAACAAGGAAAGTCATTTGTAATCATTACGGATTTGAAAAAGGGTAGTAGCGATGTTGCTGCTGGAGTTTATAATCCCATGGTTTTGAAACGTTTTACAGCGGTTTGGAAAGCTCAAGAGCAACTCCATGTAATGAATCAAATGTATGATCATGTTTCTGCTCATATTGGATTAGATTGTCGCACACCAATTACTATTGCCAGGAGATTTCATGATGTAAAGGAAAGTAATACTTGGGTAAAGAAATCTTCTAGGGAAGATCTATGCAGTTTTATGAATTCTAAGATTCAAAGATTATCCATTGATGGAATTGAGGCTGATTCAGGTTATGGTTTTGTAAATGGAACTGGATGGGTTGATGCAACTAGTTTTATGAAAAAAACCCTGCGTTTTTTTGATTCTTCAAATAATGTCCTTTATGAATCTTTTGATAATAATTTACTTCAAGTGCAAAATGGAATTGTTAATTACAAAGCCTTCGAATTTAAAAACCTTGTTTTTGCTGAAGGCTACCGCATGCTCGATAATCCATACTTCAACCATTTACCATTGCAAGGAAATAAGGGTGAGGTGTTAATCGTGAAAATTCCAGGACTGAAATTAGACCATATTATCAAATCATCTGTTTTTTTAATGCCTTTTAAGGACGATTTATTTTGGGTAGGCGCTACTTATGATAGAGACGATTTAGAAGACACTGCAACGTTTGATGGGCGTGAGTTCTTAACGTCGCGGTTAGAACGTTTTATGAAATTACCATATGAGATTGTAGACCATAAACACGGTATACGTCCTACTACAATGGATAGAAGACCATTTGTAGGTCATGATGCTTCTCATAAGAATCTATGGATTTTTAATGGAATGGGTAGCAGAGCTGTCTTATTAGCTCCATGGGCGGCAAATCAAATGATCAACCGTATGTTTAATGATGAGCCATTGAATCCTGAGATTGATATCGCGAGATTTATGTAATCAACCATCACGCACTTGATGCGGGATCTGCTTATGATTGCAAAAGAAAGATTGTTCAGCCTTGTAAATCACGATTTGAATTATCTGATTTTTTAATTATTCCCAACAAGCTGGCAGACAAAAGTCTACCGCTGTGAATTGATTCTGTCGCCTATGGCGTTCTCTCTATTTGCGCTGACTGAAATCGGCTTTTTAAATCCTAACCGTGAATAATTGTTGTAGAAAAACACCTGTTCTTGATCTGCAATAGACTTGGATTTATTTTTCTTTAAACTCACAAACTCACAAACTCACAAACTCACAAACTCACAAACTCACAAACTCACAAACTCACAAACTCACAAACT
>NZ_JBPOGG010000017.1:0-33455 GCF_051251825.1 Nonlabens sp.
AATGGTTGTGGAACAGTTTCTATGGATGCTGTGATTATAGGTGGACCACCATATTTCACACCTAACCAAGATGGATACCACGACACATGGCAAGTAATAGCTATCGAGACTGTACCAGATGCTAACATCTACATCTTTGATCGATACGGTAAGCTAATCAAGCAAATCGATGCGCAAGGAATAGGTTGGGACGGAACTTATAACGGAGCACCTATGCCATCTAGTGATTACTGGTATTTAGTAGAATTAAGTGATGGTCGTAGTTTCAAAGGGCATTTTGCCTTGAAGAGATAATCACTTCACAATAAGAAAAAAGCGAGCTTCGGCTCGCTTTTTTTTTGTTCAATTGGAACTGTAATTTCAACAAGTGAACTATTCTGATAAGTTCATATGTAAATGGTAATTACGCTTTCGCGAAAGCGATAACATTAATAGAAAACTATTCTCTATTTTTATAAATGTGAAAAGACAACTATTCTATTTTACTTTCCTCCTACTATCTGCGATGGCGTACAGTCAGAATCAGGCTAACTGGTGGTTTTTTGGAGATAATGCCGGACTGGATTTCAACTCTGGAGTTCCGGTTGCAAATAACTTAGGTCAATTAAGTACTACTGAAGGTTGCGCTTCTATAGCCGATGCTTGTGGAGCACTTCTATTTTACACAGATGGTATTACGGTATGGAATCGAAATCATACTATTATGCCTAATGGAATGAATCTTTTAGGAGATCCGTCCAGCACACAATCTGCAATAATAATTCCGCAACCAGATTCTCAAGATGTTTATTATATCTATACAGTTGGAGATTTTAATCCTATAAACGGTTTAAACTATAGTGTTGTGGATATGACACTAAATGGCGGTTTAGGAGATATCGTTCCAGCTCAAAAAAACATCAACCTCATAGCTGATAGTACTGAAAAGATTGCCGCAGCAGTAACTAGTTCTGGTGATGCGGCTTGGGTAATCACATATGCCGAAGAAGTCATAGGCTCAGGAATATTCAATACCATCTACGCTTTTAAATTAACTGCAAGTGGAATGGATTTAAGTGCTACTGCGGCAACTACATTTAACAATGTGCAAGCAGACGATCGTAGAGGTTACCTAAGAATTGCACCTGATGGTTCTCAACTAGCACTAGTCACTCAATTACCCGTTACTCCTAACTCTACAAATCAAACTGGTCGTGGCGCATGGTTACTCGATTTTAATAATACTAACGGAACTGCAAGTAATCCTGTGCGATTAAATTTCCCTCTAACACATCAGGCGTATGGTGCAGAATTTTCACCTGATTCAAATAAACTTTATTTAGATATAAACACAGCAAGTAATGGGATGCTAGGCGATCGTATTTTATTACAATACAATCTAAATGATCCTAATTTTTCAAACTCACCAGTAAGTATTTATGCCACAGACCCAGCAGACTCTAATGATGACGTGGCGCGTGGCGCTCTACAAATAAGTCCAGATAATAAAATTTACTATACGCGTAAATCCACGGAATGGCTTAGTATAATCGATTCTCCTAATCAAATAGGTGCCGCGAGTAATTTTATTCTAGATGGCGTACAAGTAATTGCCGGAACTCAAGTAAATGAAGGATTACCACCATTTTATAATGCATTCTTTAATCCGTCGTTCTCATTTGTAGAAGCTTGTCAAAATAATAACAGCACCTTTTTTGCAGACGCAATTGCAAACTGTCCTGGAAGTAGTGTGGTTTGGGATTTTGGAGATGTAGGTAGTTCAAATAACACATCAACTTTACCAGATCCAACTCACTTATATACGAGTACCGGTACCTTTACGGTTACATTAAGCATCACAACTATAAGAGGAACTTATATAACAAGTAAAGATATAACTATAGTTCCTCAACCTACAGTAAATCCTGTAAATGACATTTTAGTCTGTGATGATTCAAGTAATGATGGAACCGAAATTATAGATCTCACTCCTATTTACACCACTATTTTAGGAACACAAGTAGCTACAGATTTTCAAGTTACAATTCATGAAACTATAGTAGAAGCTCAAAATGATTTTAATGCTTTACCCGATAATTATAGCGCAACTACTGGAACATACTTTGCAAGGATAGACAGTCGTGTTTCAAACGGGTGTTTTGAAACCACATCATTTGATATTATTATTAATCAGCTACCGGTAATTAATCCTATAGACGATTTATACCTATGTGATTTAGGGAATGATGGTGTTGAGAATTTTGATTTGAACAACGCAGGAATTCAAGCATTAGGAAATCAAGATCCATTATTATTTGATGTTTCTTTTCATAACTCAATGAATGATGCAGATTCAAATTCAAACGCGCTCAATCCATTTTACGATAATACTAGTCCAAACGAAATCATCTGGATCAGAATAGAAAATGTGAATAATACATCATGCTATGAAGTGGATTCTTTTACCTTAAACTTAGTGCAACAACCCGAGATTCCTACGCTAGATGATATAGAACTATGTGATGATGAGAGTAATGATGGTCTAGAAATTTTTAATTTAAATCAACTTAATGCTCAAATTTTAGGCACTCAGCCGGCCAGTTTCAACATAACTTATCATAATACTATGAATGAAGCTGACTCAGGAATGAATCCGCTGGCGAGTGCAATTGATAGTGGTAGTTCCATTCTATGGATACGATTAGAAAACGATATGCAAATCAATTGCTATGAAATTGCTCCTGTGCAACTAACTGTTTTTCCACATCCAGTGGTTCAATTACCGCAAGACATTTTGAAATGTGAGGATGATCTAGTTACTATTAATGCAACCTCAGGTTTCGCAGCATATTTATGGAGTAACGGTGAAACAACTTCTCAAATAGACATCACTGCTGCAGGAAATTATACAGTGACCGTGACAGACTCAAATGGATGTACAGATTCTGAGTCTATTACAGTCTCTAACTACGCTCCTACTATAATTACTAATATTGCTGTGCGACAGTTCACCGTACGAGATAATCGTATAGAAGTAAGTGTTACTGGCAGTGGTCCGTGGGAATATAGTATCGATGACTTCCATTATCAATCTTCTCCAGTTTTCACAGGTTTGTTACCTGGCTATTATACCGTTTATGTACGATCATTAAATGGTTGCGATTTTGTAACTGCTCCTGCTACAATTATCGCTGCGCCTAATTTTTTCACGCCTAACCAAGATGGATTTCATGACTACTGGCAAGTCATCGCCATTGAAACAGAACCGGACGCAAATATTTACATTTTTGATCGTTATGGTAAATTACTCAAGCAAATTTCACCTACTGGTCCTGGTTGGGATGGAATGTATAATGGAAATCCCATGCCTAGTTCCGATTATTGGTTCAAAGTAGAGCTCAATGATGGTCAATCTTTTAGAGGACACTTTAGTTTAAAGAGGTAGTTTTAACTTCGCTTTCGCGAAAGCGGACTTCAAAAAATCTTATTTTTACAACTCATGGAATTCAAGTTACAATCAGAGTTTAAACCTACTGGAGATCAGCCTAAAGCGATAAAATCTCTAGTGGATGGAATTAATAATGGGGAACATTACCAGACGCTGCTCGGTGTTACTGGTAGTGGAAAAACGTTTACGGCTGCAAATGTGATTCAGCAAACACAAAGACCTACTTTAATTCTTTCACACAATAAAACTCTTGCGGCGCAACTATACTCTGAGATGAAGTCTTTTTTCCCTGACAATGCGGTTGAATATTTTGTGTCTTATTATGACTATTACCAGCCAGAAGCTTTTATCCCGAGTAGCGGAACTTATATAGAAAAAGATCTTTCCATAAACGAGGAAATCGAAAAAATGCGCTTGAGCACCACGTCTGCTTTATTATCAGGTCGTCGTGATGTAATTGTAGTAGCGTCTGTTTCTTGCTTATATGGTATAGGAAATCCTGTTGAATTTCAAAAAAACGTAATTAGAATACAGCGTGATCAAGTCATTGCGCGTACTCAATTACTTAAAATGCTTGTACAAAGTCTTTATTCTAGAACCACTGCCGATTTTAATCGCGGTAATTTCAGAATCAAAGGAGACACTATAGATATCTTCCCTAGTTATGCAGATTATGCGTTTAAGGTTCACTTTTTTGGAGATGAAATAGAACTTATAGAAACCTTTAATCCTGTTGATGGTAGATTGCTAGAACAATGGAATCAAATTACCATTTACCCGGCAAATATGTTTGTAACATCACCAGATGTGTTACAGAATGCCATTCACTCAATTCAAGAAGATCTTGTAAAGCAAGTGGATTACTTCAAGGAAATAGGAAAACCACTTGAGGCAAAACGACTTCAAGAACGTACAGAATTTGACCTAGAAATGATTAGAGAATTAGGTTATTGCTCTGGTATTGAAAACTATAGCCGTTATCTAGATGGAAGATTGCCTGGAACAAGACCGTTCTGCTTGCTGGATTATTTTCCAGAGGATTTTTTAATGGTCATCGATGAGAGTCATGTTACAGTTCCTCAAGTAAGTGCCATGTATGGTGGTGACCGTTCTCGTAAAGAGAATCTAGTTGATTATGGATTCCGATTACCAGCGGCGATGGATAATAGACCGTTGAAATTTGAAGAATTTGAACAGCTACAAAATCAAGTACTATATGTAAGCGCCACACCAGCAGACTATGAACTGACTAAAACTGAAGGAGTTTACACAGAACAAATTATAAGACCTACTGGATTACTTGATCCAATTATAGAAGTGAGACCGAGCCAAAATCAAATCGACGATCTCGTTGAGGAAATACATAAACGCGTAGAAAAAGATGAGCGTGTACTGGTTACTACGCTTACTAAAAGAATGGCTGAGGAACTCACTAAATATTTATCTCGTATTTCTATAAGATGTCGCTATATACATAGTGATGTAGATACGCTAGAACGTGTGGAAATTATGCACGATTTGCGTAGTGGAATATTTGATGTCCTTATAGGTGTAAACTTATTGCGTGAAGGACTGGACTTACCAGAAGTATCACTAGTAGCCATTCTAGATGCCGATAAAGAAGGATTTCTGAGAAATAATCGTTCCTTAACTCAAACTATAGGTCGTGCAGCACGTAACGTTAATGGACTTGCCATTCTCTATGCAGATAAGATTACAAATAGTATGCAACAGACCATGGATCAAACCGATTACAGAAGATCCAAGCAAATTGAATATAATGAAGCACATGGTTTAAAACCTATGGCTATTAAAAAGTCTCTAGAGACAGCACTAGCAAACAAACGCAAAGCTACTTATGAGATTGAAGAAACGCTCAATCTAGCTGCAGCAGAGGAAGAAGCTACTTACCTGAGTAAAGATAAACTAGAGCAAAAAATTAGAGATAGTCGTAAGAAAATGGAGAAAGCGGCTAAAGAACTTGACTTTATGGAAGCAGCACGATTACGCGACCAAATCAAAATGCTTCAAGAAAAAGTGAAAGAAGCTTAAAATCAGTACATTTTTTCGTCGAATTTATATCTAGTTTCAACGTTTTTTTTCGTTGTATGGACAATTAACTCGTTGTGTATACCTCAAAAAGAGCAACAGCGGAATTCACCGACTTTTACTAAGAGTAAATCAATTATCTTGAAAGCCTCAAAGGGAAATTTCATGAAAAAATTATACGTCGCAGCAATAGCTCTGTGTATGGCATTCACTACTTATGCTCAAGTAGGAATAGGAACAGTTTCACCAAACGCAGATTTAGAAATCGTAGCTCGCACAGGAGTCACTGGAGCAGATTATAATGGTGTTACAATTCCAAAAGTTACATCATTACCTTCCACTGTTCCTCCATCGGGAACTATTCTGTATTTAGATTCAGGTTCTTCAACTGCAGGATTTTATTTCAGCAATGGAACTGCTTTTCAAAATGTAACAGATATACTTTCTGATAATGGTATAGGTACTTTTTATCAAGCCGGAACGACGACTATTGCAGAAAATACTACTGGTCCAATAGAGCGATCAGGAAGAATAAGTATAGGAACAAGTTCTAATGCGGCTATGCTTACACTTGATAATACTGGAACTAGTTCTTTTAATAGACGTGGTATACGAATACTTGGTGATTATGATGGTACCGATGACTATTATGGAATACAAGTAAATCATGATGGTGCTAGTGGCGATGCAACTGCAATTTCTTATGGCGTTTATGCTGACATAGGACCTAATAGTTTAGGAGATAAAACAGGTTTATACTCAGAGATTACTCCTTCAAATCCCGCTAGTGTAACAGCTGGAGTTCATGTATTGACTAGAAATGGAGCGCCAGGTGGTAGTACTGTATACGGTGTGCGCTCTGAGGTAGGAAACGTTGGTGGTGCTAGTACAAGCTACGGATACCATACAGAATTAGGCGATAACACGGCAGCTAGTCAAACCAACTATGGGCTATATGCTAATATAGGTGGAGCCACAGCTCGAGGAACTAAATACGGTGTATTTAGTGCAGTAGCAAATACAGGAACCGAAAATGCTTATTCAGGCTGGTTTCAAGGACCTGCTTTTGCTATAAGAAATTCTGATAGCACTGACGGATATACTTTACCAGTTGATTCTGGAACAGCTGGACAAGTTTTAACGACAGATGGTACTGGAGTTGCTGCATGGTCAACACTAACTGCCGATGGTGATGGAGATAGCAACAACGAAGGTAATCTAACTGTTACCAATGAAGGGACAGATCAAGCTGGGATAGTTTCTGATGCAGGTGCAAACGAAACTAAAGTAACAATTAGAGCGCAAGCAAATTCTGGAATTTCTATTTCTCAAAACATTGCTGGTGGTTTTATTAATATTGCAACAGCAAATACTTTAACACAAACAGTAGCTTCTGTCAATGGTGGTCCATCATTGAGTGCGACTCCAGTAGGAGATAATTATTTTATACGCATGAATCCCACCGCAGGAAATGTAGAATTTTTATTACCAGATCCTACGGCAGTTCCTGGAAGATCTTATGTTCTATTTAACACGAGTACAACTGTAACTGCAGTTATCTACAGAGATAATGATCCTGCAACTCCTGGAAACAGATTTCAAGCAAGTAATTCAAGTGCTACTAGTGGTAATATTTCTTCTGACCCAAACAACAACACAAAAACTTTAAAAGTTTTTAGTGATGGTGTGAATTGGATATATGGATCTTGGGGCTTCTAATAAATAATTATCATACTATTTTATATAAAAATCCCAGCCTATCGGCTGGGATTTTTTTTGCCTTACGTTATGAATAAGGACTTTACTAACTAACCAAAAACCTCATAACTATAAAGAGTTTATCACGCTCTTTTTACTTCAAAGAAATCATTCTCTTTGGTTGTGGCAGTGCCTCATCCTTTTTAGGAAGTGTAATGCTTAAAATACCATCTTGATAAGATGCGTCTATATCATCTTGATTCACCGTATCAGGTAAATTAAAACTACGCTTGAATGACTTTAAAGAGAATTCTTTACGAGTAAACTGCTCTGTTTTCTCTTCGCTTTCTTGTTTTACCTCACTTGAAATAGTCAATAAGTCTTGATCTACTTCGATGGTTACATCTTCTTTTTTAAATCCAGGAATAATCATCTCGAGTTCAAACTTATCGTCGGCCTCAGAGACATTTACCGCTGGAGTCCATGACTTAACAGGTGCGGTTCCACCCATAAAATCATTAGTAAACATTTCATCTATTAATGATGGTAACCAGTTGTTTGTTGTTCTATGTGCAAGTTTCATAATTGTATATTTTTAAAAGTTAAACTTGCTTAGTTCTAGTCAAAATAAATACCAATAAAAAAACCACGACAAGTTGTCGTGGTTTATGTGTTTTTAAATGACATTATGTCAATTAATTGTTATCCCGTTGATGTATAGACAGTAATTCTGTCGGTGGAATCTCTCCATGAGGATACTTTTCCATGGTACTAATTAATGTATCAACTGTTGATTTGCGTATTCCATAACGTAATGCTGTTTCATAAAGCAGTTGTAATTCTGCTTTATCGACATCACCATCGATATGCATCATTAACATCAACCTATGAAAATGAACCACACGTTTTATAAAATGTTGTGGAATTTCAATTTTTAAATCTTTTGGGTTTTCTAACATCTGCCCTAGAAGGTCTTTATCTAAATCCAGCCGTTTACTTATAGCATGTAAAAATGAGAGTTCTTCTTTCTTTATTTTCGAGTCTGCATGAGCCATTAAAACAAGCTCACTTAAAATTGCTATTTTTTCTTGATCTGTGTAAGTCATATTGTAAAATTAAACTTTTATTTTAAATCGATTCATGTACTTTAACTCTTGAGATTTTATAACTTTAAACTAAAACTAGAATGCGATCTCTACTCACGCTTTTTATACTTGTTACTTCGCTATTTTCAGTAGCTCAGAACGTCGTTTTAGACTCTATTCCCTATAAAGATGGTCATCGCATCGTGCGATTATTTCTTCCTGATAATTACGAGGCTCGCGAACTTCCTTTACTAGTAATGATGGACGGACAAAACTTATTTGAGGAGAAAACAAGTTACGCAGGTGAATGGAAAATCGATGAAACTATAAGCTCCTTACCTCTCAACCAGCAAGCCATAGTCTTTGCTATAGACCATGGTAATAACTTAAGAATGGAAGAACTCACAGCTTATAAAAATGATAAATATGGTGGTGGTAATGCAGCAGGTTTTCTCGAGTGGATGATGGAGAAAGTATTACCACAAACTATTGATAGATATAAACTGAGAGTTGATACTAATAAAAGAGCTATCGCTGGCAGTTCATTAGGTGGATTATTTGCACATTATGCAGCATTGCAACATCCAGAGTATTTTCAAACGGCTGGAGTATTCTCACCATCATTTTGGTGGAGTGATGAAGTTTACAACTTAGTAGAAAATCACAGCAGCCTTAATCATCAACATTTCTTTTTTACTGCGGGAACTGAAGAAGGCGATGAAATGTTACCTGATATGAGGAAAATGCACAATCTTATGCTCAAAAAGAATGCAGTGATGTATTATTTAGAAATGCAAAATGCACAGCATAATGAGGCTCAATGGAGCGCTACGTTCCCTGCTTTTTACCGCACATGGATCAATTTGAAGTAATTTTATTTCATGACAGTTATGATTTATTTAACCGCACGATAAACTTGCAAGTAGTAAATTGACATCATGAAATCACTCTACTTAAGAATCAAGTCTTTTATCAACTCCATTACGGGAAGTATAGCCTTCTACCCTTCGTTATATGCGTTTATCGCGTTTATATTTGCCTTTATAATGAAATGGGCAGAGTCCATGGGAATCTCTAGATTCTTACAGAACAACTTTTCTGCTCTTGTCGTGAATGATCTTGATACCGCTAGAAATATAATGACCACGCTCATCGCTGGTGGAATTAGTATTCTCGTATTCTCATTTTCAATGGTGATGCTTTTATTAAGTCAGGCAGCAACAAATTACTCACCTCGTGTATTGCCTAGTTTGATTTCAAATAAAACGCACCAATTTATTCTCGGAGCATTTTTATCAAGTATCGTTTATAACATCATTACGGTGATAGGGATTCAACCAGTCGGAGATGATTATCAATTACCTGGATTCTCAGTACTTATAGGTATTATCACCGCTCTTGTAGCGTTAGGAGCCTTTGTTTATTTTATACACAGCATCTCTTCAAGTATTCAAATCAATAATATTCTGGATAATATTTACATCAATTCAAAGGATCAACTTCAATCTCAAATAGAAAATGATTTGGATAAAGATACCTTTCCAGATTCTTCGTCTTGGAAAACATATAATTCACAACAAGCCGGAACAATACAGAATATTAGCAATGCAGGACTTAAAAGTTATTGTGAGGAATATGATCTTAAATTAGAAATTTTATTTTGTAAAGGAGAATATCTCATTGAAGGCACACCTTTATTTAAGTCCAGTAAAACTCTTGAAAAAGATCAAATTCAAGAAATTTTAAAAAACTTCTTATATCAAGAATCAGAAATTGTTAAAGATAATTACACACTAGGATTTAAACAGATTGCCGAAATAGGTATTAAAGCCATGTCTCCAGGAATCAATGATCCAGGTACTGCTATTAACACGATTAACTTTCTTACTGATTTATTTGCAATGCGATTACTGCGTTCAAATTCTTCACTAGTCAGATTAGATGGAACGCCATTAATCAAATTAAAAATGACTCCATTTAATCATTTGATGCATAACATTCTTGCACCATATAGGAATTACTGTAGTCATGATTACACAGTTATGATGGCACTCATAGAAATGATGAAAAGACTCAAAGCTTGCAAATGCGTCGATCCAGACTACCAGAGCACACTTGATCATCAGTTAGAATTAATGATGCAGGATGCAGAACGTGATATTAAAAATCCTAATGACTTTAAAATTTTACAAAGTCTAGTATCCAGTAATTAATACTGCTCTTTATCGTTAGGGAAATCAACTGCTTTTACATCTTTCACATATTCAGAAACGGCATTTCCCATGTCTTCATAAAGATTTAAATAACGACGTAAAAAACGTGGATTGAACTCGTGAGTCATCCCAAACATGTCATGAGAAACCAGCACTTGACCATCTACACCACTACCAGCACCTATTCCTATGACAGGAATCGTTAAGCTTTCTGCCACTTCCTGAGCAAGTGCTGCAGGAACCTTCTCAAGCACAAGCGCAAAACAACCCCAACGTTCTAGAGCTAGCGCATCTTCTTTAAGTTTATCGGCCTCAGCCTTTTCTTTTGCACGCACAGTGTACGTTCCAAACTTGTAAATTGATTGTGGAGTAAGACCTAGGTGTCCCATAACAGGAATTCCTGCATGAAGAATACGCTTGATAGAATCCTTTACTTCGCTTCCACCTTCTAGTTTTACAGAATGTCCACCACTTTCCTTCATAATGCGTATTGCGCTACGTAAGGCTTCTTTAGGATCACTTTGATAACTACCGAAGGGTAAATCCACCACTACAAGAGCACGATCCACAGCACGCACCACACTGCTTGCGTGATAAATCATTTGATCCAGCGTTATAGGCAGCGTCGTTTCATGTCCAGCCATTACATTACTCGCACTATCTCCTACCAGAATCACGTCCACGTTACCGCTATCTATAATTCGAGCCATAGTGTAATCATATGCGGTGAGCATTGATATTTTCTCGTTATTGGCTTTCATCTCAGTAAGTGTTTTTACTGTGATTCTTTTATATTGTTTCTTAGCTGTTGACATAATTTTGGCAGTATATATTCAGTAAAAATACTAATATTACCACATTAAATAGAACAACATGAGAAGCTCTTTATTATTGATAGGATTTATGGTTCTCGCTTTCGCGAAAGCTAATGCACAACAACCTACTGCCACAGACAGTCTTACAGTCGCTGAACCGGTCATAGAGAAACAAAAACCAGCTGATGCTGTGAAGGAATTTTTCAACCATTTTCATAAAAAAGACACCACAGCACTCAGAGCGATGATTATAGAAAACGCATCGCTGAACTCATTAATCATATCAGAAAGTCGCGGTAAAAGAGTCATCAACACTCCTATTGCAGAATTTCTTAAAGGAATCGCACAAATCGCAGATAGCGTGAAATTTGAAGAACGATTGATTCAAATAAGAGTTACAAATAGTGAGGATATCGCATCTGTAAATGCAACCTATGAGTTTTTTATGAACGATGATTTCACTCATAGTGGAGTGAATGTTTTCACGCTTCTTTATATAGATGATAAGTGGAAAGTAGCTTCTATTGCTGACACGAGACAATATCCTTAAGGATTAATCACTTTTTACATCCAGCTTTTACTAGATTGAATCACCGCATTATTAATGTCATTTTGCATGGCATTTATTTCTGTGGCTTTGAGGTACTTTAACTGTCTAGAACCGCCAGCGGTATGCACTTGAAGGTGTGCTTCTCCTCTACGCTTTATAAAGATACTACGCCATTTCTCCACAGCTTGTGTTTTATAAACTGGTGAGATAATTACAGAGTTAAATAACCAGCCTTTGTAAAACACCACAAAATCATCATCTCTCAATACTTTGCTATTTGAACCATATTTATAGCCCATAAATCCTATAAACAGTACAAATAGCAACGGAATCGCAATCGCCCAGTAATATTCAAAATAAGCTGCAACGGCTATGAGTGGTACTGCAAATGCGCTCGCTACGTACATATCAAATCGTGCGTGAGACCATGGATTAGGTAACAATACTTTTTCAGGCTGTTCTACGGGTTCATTAAAAATCAAATGTTGTAATTGCTTTTGTAAATCTGGATGACAAGCAGGAACTTCTACATTTGAAACTTGATTATTTTGAGTTTGTGCTTGAAACAAGCGAGCAGTTTTAAAACCTAATAACTTCCGTAAAGGATTGGAATGAAACTCTAGAATCTGGATTTTTGAAAGCGGTATTTTAATTTCCTTCTTATTCAATAATCCCATAGTAATTTCCAAATAATCATCCTTTAATTTCATTTCATAATCATAGAACTTATTAATCGCCATTATTAAACTCACGATTACAGAAACAATGATAAATGACACAACACCAATACTTAAAAAAACCAAAACCGAAGTTCCAAAAGACTCAGGAGCTTTAACAGCTTGCTCCATATCTACTTCAACAGACTCAAAAATATCTCCAAAATAGTTCTCAACCACATCTTTGATTTTATACCAGAATCCAATTACCACACCTATCGCCAGTCCACCGCTGCGCAAGTGATTTTGAGTAATCCCTACTTTTAATAAATCTATAATATCTAATTTGAGAATAGATTTAGAAACCGTTTCTTGGTGCTTTAATTCTTCATTTATCACCTCACCAGATTCATCTATTTGAACAACATCAGTAAGTTGTACCTCTTTCTTCTTTTTTCCTAGCAAGCTTTTCAATTGCTCTGCAAAGTGACGATCGAGAGCTGGGATTTCAAGTTCTTTAGCTTTGGAACCTGCAGTGTCTATTTCTACAGCTACAAGACCCAAGACACGCTGCACTACATTTTGTGTAATATTAATAGATTGAATACGATCTATAGGAATGGCTTTGCGCTCTTTAAAAAGCCAACCTTTTTGAATTATCAATTCATCCTTTTCCACATGAAATTTAAAAAAGAGATATTTTAAAACAGGTGATATGAGTGTGGCGATTACCACAAAAGTAGAAACTCCTATTACCGCAAGAGTACTGGTCCATGAGCGCATAGAAAATGCCGCAAAAAACACAAAAGCAATAAGCCCTTTTATTCCTTTAAAGAGATATAAAAGAATCGATAATTTGCTCTGTCTGGTAGGTTGAGAAATATCAAGCATGTTGTGCCGTCTTTTCTGAAATGTATTCTTTAATGCTTGCCGCCTTTTCTGGATCTAGACCAGAGATACTTAAATCACTTGCAGAGCCACCAGCGGTGTAGATATCTAACTCACAAAGTTTGAAAAATCGATCTATAGGCCCATGATTAATCTCTGTATGCTGAATGCGGTTGAAAGGAATCGTTATTTGATGATGAAATAACCAGCCATGTCGATAAGTAATATCATTTTCTCTCAATACATATCCACGCACAAAGAATTCTTTATAAGAAACAAATAGAGCAATAAGCAACAATAAAAACCATGCTCCTAAGGCTGCCCAGGCAATCCAATAGTCTGCATAAATGAACAAAAACACAATTCCTACAATCAGAGGAATGAAAAAAACCAATTTTGCAATCAACTTCTTATTTAAAAAACGCTTGGGATGTTTTTCAAAATCACTTTGTTCAATAAATGGTAATTGTCCTGAGAGAATTTGGTCGTTTGTCATCATGTTTAATAGGTATCAAAAATTGATCTTTTGTTACGATTTTATAAATCTAAATCCAAAGTTGTACAAATGCTCATATTTAAAAACTACAATTATTTAGAAAATGTAAGACCAAATTGCAATCTACCGCCTTCATCGCCATAGAAATAAGACATGTTTGAAGTAAACAATCCAGTCATTCCTAACTGGAATCCACCACCATAACTATTATGAAATCTAGAACTACCTCTATCATCGAGCCATACTTTACCTATATCATATCCCACATATGGTGTAATGCGAACAGGCAAAA
The DNA here is from genome assembly GCF_051251825.1 of Nonlabens sp. GTDB lineage: Bacteria > Bacteroidota > Bacteroidia > Flavobacteriales > Flavobacteriaceae > Nonlabens. The sequence continues at coordinate 14,170 of NZ_JBPOGG010000017.1, forward strand.
ATGAAGTCTTCATAGGTTTTAAATCAAAAACAACATCTCCACTGGCATTCATTGCATAGTTTGCAGCAAATCGCTCATTTCTAAAACTTCTTAATCCACGTTGAGCACCTAACACAGCTGCCTGATAAAAGAATGGATCATCGCCTAATCGAGTTTGAATTCCTAGATTTGTTTTTAGAACTATCGTACGTTCATCATTAATAGCATTCCAGAAAGTCACATCTGGATCAATGGAAAAAAAGTTTCTACCATTGGATAAATCGTCTGTAAATGATGTGTGTGCTTGAAACGCCATTCCTCTAGTCGGGAATCTCTCATTGTCAACACTATTATAACTATAGTTAAAATGATAATTTAAATAATTGTCTCTGTTCTGAATAACACCTGGATTATTTAAAACCTCTGGATCAAATACCACTCCTTGATATCCTATTCCTAAATCAAAAGTGCTTCCATAATTTCCATCTTTGATTAAATGAAAGCCAGCTTCCTGACGTTGTAATTGAACTCGATTCACATCGTAGTCGGTATCATTATCAAATTCTGTGTCATTACCGTAGCCAAAGAAGTTTTCGGTATAATTATTTGTAGTAATCAAGCCTTTAAATTCTAGATTCCAATGACCTATTGCATTTCCTATTCCTGCATAAAGATCAAATTTTGCAGCCTGAGTTAAGGAATAATATTGTGCCTTAAAACCATACATACTAGAATATGGATTGCTTTCATAACCTATTTTGGTTTTCATTAATCCTACTGTAGGAGTAAATCCATGATCAGGATTGTACTGGAAATCTAGAGTCGGTTTTCCGCCGGTAGTCGGTACTTTTTCAGTATCGTAATGATTGATGTCATAATCATCTCTGAATATTGCTTTGGCACCATTCTTATCATCCAATTCATTTTCTTCAGACTTATAATCATAGATGGAAATTTTCTTTCCATTTTCAACGAGATATTGATCATCTCCTTTACCACCTGAGAGTACTATTTTAATAGGATGATCTCCTTTTCCCTTTACCTCAAAAACATCATCATCATCCAGACCATAAATCCAGATTTCTTGAGTCGTTTTAATATCAAATGTACGTGAGAATAGCTCAGTTCCTTTTTCTCCATCTTTAATTCGGTAAGCTTCAATTTTAGTGATTCCTTGAGGTAATCTAGTGATGATAAAATGATCATCTTTATCAGTTCCTTTTAAAGTTTGAAATTCTAGGAAATGTTTGTAATAACGATTTACTATATCTGGTAAGTTTTCTTTCCTAGCCAGTAAGTCTTGTTGTGTCTGTTTCCACAAATCATCTTTTACGGCATCTGGCATTTCATTAAACGCTTTTTCAACAATCTCTGGAGTTAAATTATTCTGGATATAAGCAACCTCTTGTTGCCATACCTCTAAATCACTACGCTGTAACACTGCTCGATCTAATTTAATCGCACTCTGACTAAATTGTTCTATATGTGGTATGTCTGGTCCATAAACGCCAAATTGCCTTGCGCCTTTCACATATTTCCTCATAAGGTCTAACAGCTTTCCGTCAAATCGTGCAAATACTTGGTCACGATCACGAGGTACTGCAATAAAGGTGAGTTTATCTTCATCATCAGGATCTGCGATTTCTGCCCAGCGCCATTGATCTTCATGTCGATCCCAATCTCCTAGCAACATATCAAAGATGCGAGCGCGCACATACAGTTGCTCATCCACACGTTGTTTCTCATCTTCTCGTATTTTTTCAAACATGTCTGGTGTACTCTCCACATCTTGATTATCACCGAACATGTGTCTGCTATCAAAAGACTTATCTGGTTTCTCCACAATCATATACAATCTATCACCGTGAGTTTCATTAAAATCTCCTAAAGTTTCTTGTTTAGGAACATAAAACAATTTGGGATGTGTATGATTTAAATCGATGGCACCTGCAAGTCTAGGCACTGCAAACGCTCCATACGGATGTGCCGCTGTGTAAAAGTCTCTAATCAACTCTTGAGGAAAAGTACCACCAAAGTATTCCTCCACATCTACAGTTCCATATCCAGCACTTTTCAAGAATTGGATCGCATCTTTTTCAAGTGCTCTCATGTTAAATTCTCTATCTAGGCTATCCACTAATCGCAAACCTTGCGTTTGATTTCCTCCACCGGCGCGCTCCACTTTCAAGCCACCATATAACGTGTCTAGCATTACTACTGGAGCTTTTACGTCTATACCATATAAATTTCGGTAATGTTTCCCGTAGAATTCTTCATATTCTTGATCCTTTTTAGTTTCTTCTTTTGAATAAACCGAGGAGAACTTGAATTTATCTGTGATAGTCGGTAGTGAATCTGTGTTGAATTTTTCCGCTTTCGCGAAAGCGTTACCAGCATATACCTCTTCAATTTTACCATCCACCGCATGATAGAAAATCACTTGAGATGATTTATCCTTAAACACTCGAAGCTCTGCATAACCAACTTGTCCACTGCTCAATAAACCTTTTTTACCTAGGCTTGAAAACCCTTCATTAACAGCAGTTCCAGAAACGATTTGCTTGATATTTCCATCATCCACAAATTGCAAAGTATTTTCATGAGCACTCACAAAAAACACACGATCTATATCACTACAGGCTGCCTTGATTTGTTCCATCATTTCATTCATTAATGGATTATGGCGATCCTGTCGAGAAACGCCACCTTGTGATCGTATAAAACTCCATGTACTTCCCACAACTGGAACATAAAAGTTCTCACTACTAGGTTTATAGACATTTCTCAAACTCATTTGTCCACCATAAACACCATTTGAATATAAAGGATGGTGCATCGCAACAATTACGGTTTTGTGGCGCTGTTTACGCATCTCGTCAGAGAGTGCAGTGATGAATTTTTCTCTGGTGTTAATTTCGCATTCATCATTAAATTTAGGATTCTTATTCCAGTCCTCGATATACCATTGTGTGTCCACAATAAATAAATGCATAGAATCAGATATCTCTATGTCTTCGAGAGGACATCCATTTTCTGGTTGAAATGCTTCGTTATTATCGAGCGCATCTTCCACCATTTCTTCTATATTTTTTAATCCTTTAAGTCCTTCATCATTCCAGTCCTCATTTCCTGGTAGCACATAAAGATTGTTCTTAATCTCTTTAAGTAGATTAAGACGTTCTTGAAAAGCTTTTTTGTCTTTGTCGTCTTTATCTTTTCTGTTGAAATTTTCAGAATCTACATTATCACCTAATATCAACGTGTAATCATTCTCTGTGGTGCGAGATTTAATATCGTTGATAATAGCTTTAAAATTATCGCTGGGAGATTTTTTAGAATTGAGATTACCTAACAAGAAAAAACTGCGGTACTCAGTTCCTGTAGTTGAAGAAATACCTGATGCGTCTTGTGAAACTTGAAGTTTCTTAACGGCGCAAGAAGTTATAAAAAGACATAGTAAAAAACCTATTAATATGTGAGAAGAGTATTTATGTTGCATGAATTTTTAATATACAACAAAGGTATCTACAATCCACACAAAAGAATTATAGGATTTTCTTAAAATCTATGATGAATCTATGGCTATTTAACAATCAGATAACCCAACGTTAACCGCAAGTCCACCTTCGCTGGTTTCTTTATATTTGGTATTCATGTCTTGAGCGGTTTGCCACATGGTTTCAATGACTTTATCTAGAGGAACTTTAGCATGAGCAGCATCTGCATCGAGTGCCATTTCACAGGCGTTAATTGCTTTTATCGCACCCATAGCATTTCTTTCTATACATGGAACTTGAACGAGTCCACCTATAGGATCGCAAGTCATTCCTAAATGATGTTCCATAGCAATTTCACTTGCCATAAGTACTTGTGCAGGTGTTCCACCCATGAGTTCTGTAAGTGCTCCAGCGGCCATGGCACTACTCACTCCTATCTCTGCTTGACAACCGCCCATAGCTGCGCTTATCGTAGCTCCTTTTTTAAATAAAGATCCTATTGCTCCAGCAACCAGTAAATATTTTTTAATGTCTTCAAAATCTGCATCGTGATTTTCTATGACCATATAATACATCATCACGGCAGGAATGACTCCAGCGCTACCATTAGTAGGTGCAGTTACTACTCTACCTAGTGAAGCATTAACTTCATTAACGGCAAGTGCAAAACAAGAAACCCATTTTAAGATCTCACGGAATTTTACTTCAGTTCCTCTAATGGAATCAATCCATTCATATTTATCCTTATACTCAGCTCCTTTTTTGAGTTTCATGTGCGTGTCATAAGCACGACGTCGCACATTTAATCCGCCAGGAAGTGTTCCTTCAGTATGACAACCTATGTACATGGAATCCAGCATCACATCCCAGATATCTTTCAATCGAGCATCTATTTCCTCATCGGTATGTAAGTAGCGCTCGTTTTCTAAAATAATGTCAGACACATTGCGTACTTCACGTTTACAATAATCTTCAAGGTCTTTGGCTTTTTCTATAGGTCTGGGAAAACATTCAAAATCCAATCGTTTTTGCTTGGCACGTTTACGTTCTTCTTGAACTACAAAACCACCACCGATGGAATAATATTTCTCTGAAATGGTTTTTCCATTATCTAGAAATGCTCTAAAACGCATACCGTTAGGATGATATGGTAAAAACTTCTTATGGAAATGAATATGAGCAGCTGGATTAAAGTCGATGAGATAAACTCCATCGATTTGTAATTTCTTTTGTTCTTTGAGATAAGCAACTTCGTCAGGAATTTGTTCAATCTCGCAAGTCTCTGGATCTGCACCTAGCAATCCCATGATCACAGCAATGTCAGTGGCGTGCCCTATTCCTGTAAGAGATAAAGAACCGTAAAGATCTACTTCTATTCCTTTAACCAGTCCTATTTTTTGAGTGTCTTTAAGTTTTTGAATAAATCGTCCTGCAGCACGCCATGGTCCAAGTGTGTGCGAACTCGATGGTCCGACACCTATTTTAAGCATATCAAATACACTTATGGATTCTATCTTTTTTGCTGGTTCAATCATAAACTAGGAATGCTCTTATTTTAGTACTACTATAACGTTATTACTAGCGTCAAATATAGTAGTTATTGTGGTTTTAAAAATTTATATTATTTGTGTTTATAACTAGCTTTGGTAACATTCATTTTAGTTTTCAATTAAAAGAATTAGTTTCTGTTTTTAAATGAATCTTTGTTCCATAATAGATTCGTGAGTCAAACCCTTTTGATATTCAGCAAGCTGAAGTATCTGTTTTCCCTTCGTCTGAAGGGAAATGCTTTTACAATTACTTTTTAAAAGTCTTCTTGGGAAGCCTGCCTGCCGATTGGCATGGGGTGATTTAGAGCGATGATACCCAGAAGATTTTCAAAATTAAAATCCGTGAATCAACCTTTCCGACCAAAATTCGCTTTCGCTCACTTTGCCCACCTTTCCTCATCTGAGGAAAGGAGCTTTTGGGTTCTTTTCTGTAAAAGCTCCTCGCCTTAGAAAAGGCGAGGACAGATGATCCTTCGCTTGTCGAAGGAGTATCAGGAGTGGTTGGATACACGATGGGATGTTATAACAACAATGAAACACTACAAAAACTTCAAGAATACGCTTTCGCGAAAGCGTGATTATTAACACTCCATTAAGTGACAGTTTTACAACTAAAATGACATCATGTCACGATGAATGTCATGGCACAAACATTGACTTATGGAAAGTGTAAAAAATTGCAAACAAAAATTAAAATACAATTATAATGAGTAAAATTATCGGAATAGACTTAGGGACAACAAACAGCTGTGTTTCTGTAATGGAAGGAAGCGAGCCTGTAGTAATTCCTAATGCTGAAGGAAAACGCACGACTCCATCTGTGATCGCCTTTGTAGAAGGTGGCGAGATTAAAGTAGGAGATCCTGCAAAAAGACAAGCGGTAACTAACCCTACTAAAACGGTTGCTTCTATCAAGCGTTTTATGGGTAACAAATTCAGCGAGGTTTCAAACGAAGCTGGACGTGTACCGTATAAAGTGGTAAAAGGAGATAACGATACGCCACGTGTGGATATCGATGGTCGTCTTTACACGCCACAAGAATTAAGTGCTATGATTCTTCAAAAAATGAAGAAAACAGCAGAAGATTACCTAGGTCATGAAGTAACTGGAGCTGTAATTACAGTACCTGCATACTTTAACGATTCTCAACGCCAAGCGACTAAAGAAGCTGGTGAGATCGCAGGTCTTAAAGTAGAACGTATCATTAATGAGCCTACTGCTGCTGCACTAGCTTATGGTATGGATAAGAAAGATACAGATCAGAAGATTGTGGTATTTGACTTTGGTGGTGGAACGCATGACGTTTCTATCCTTGAGTTAGGTGACGGAGTTTTTGAAGTACTTGCAACTGACGGTGATACTCACTTAGGTGGTGATGATGTTGATGAAAAAATCATAGACTGGTTAGCTGACGAATTTAAAGCTGCTGAAGATATCGATCTTAGAAAAGATCCTATGGCTTTACAACGTCTTAAAGAAGCTGCTGAAAAAGCAAAGATTGAGCTTTCTTCAAGTGCACAAACTGAAATTAACTTACCATATGTAACGGCTACTGCAAGTGGTCCTAAGCACTTAGTAAAGACATTAACTAAGTCTGCATTTGAAAAATTAATCAACGATCTAGTAAAAAGAACGATTGAGCCATGTCAGACTGCATTGAAAAACGCAGGTCTTTCAACTGGAGATATCGATGAGGTTATCCTTGTAGGTGGTTCTACTCGTATTCCTGCTGTACAAGAAGCTGTTGAGAAATTCTTCGGTAAAGCTCCATCTAAAGGTGTAAATCCTGATGAAGTTGTTGCTGTAGGTGCTGCTATTCAAGGTGGTGTTTTAACAGGTGATGTAAAAGATGTTCTTTTACTTGACGTGACTCCACTTTCTCTAGGAATTGAAACTATGGGTGGTGTTATGACTAAATTAATTGAGTCTAACACAACAATACCAACTAAAAAGTCACAAGTATTCTCTACGGCGGCAGATAATCAACCAAGTGTTGAGATTCACGTTATTCAAGGAGAACGCTCTATGGCGGCAGATAATAAAACGATAGGTCGTTTCCACTTATCTGACATTCCACCAGCAAGAAGAGGAACGCCACAAATCGAGGTAACCTTTGATATAGATGCTAACGGTATCATTAAAGTAAGTGCTGAGGATAAAGCAACTGGTAAGAAACAAGATATCCGTATCGAGGCTTCTTCAGGTTTAAGCGAGGAAGAAATCGAGAAAATGAAGCAAGACGCTGCTGCAAATGCTGATGCTGATGCAAAAGCAAAAGAAACTGCAGACAAGCTGAACGCGGCAGACCAAATGATTTTCCAAACTGAATCTCAGTTAGAAGAATTTGGTGATAAGTTACCAGCTGACAAGAAAGCACCTATCGAAGAAGCGCTTAACGAGTTGAAAGCAGCTTATGAAACTAGAGACATCGCAGTTATTGATCCTGCACTAGAAAAACTAAACACAGTTTGGACAGGTGCAAGTGAAGAAATGTATAAAGCTCAAGCTGAAGGTGCACAACCTGGACCAGACGCTGGCGCTGATGCTACTGACGACACAAGTGATGTGGAAGATGTAGATTTTGAAGAAGTGAAGTAAGCAGAACGTTAGTTTTGTAATTGCAAAACTTTACGTATCGCTTATCCTAAACAAGCGATAGCGCAGATTTAGGATCTGCTTTTATAAAATGAAAGGCTCTGGATAATTTCAGAGCCTTTTTAAATACGCTTATTTAGTTTACAGTCGCAGTGACAGTAAACAATCATATTGAAAATCCCTGAACTTTTGGTTTGGGGATTTTTTTTGTTTGTGTTTTTTTCGCTTGCGCAGAAGTTGGTTAGGGAATTATTTGTCAGTTCGAGCGCAGTCGAGAACAGTTTTCAAATGTCAATCTGCTGCAGAGCAGATTCGGCGGTAATCGATCTTGAAAATATTTAAAACTACACAACAAAAGTTGCTGAAATAAATTCAGCATGACAGGATCAAGATAATCACAAGCTTTATCTTTGATTTTATAATTTGTAATTAATCTATGAAAAACATAACTACAACCCTACTTCTACTCTTCCTTTTCCAAATCAGCACCGCGCAAAATGAAACGCTGAACTTGATGAAGAAGAAAGCTTATGAAATGATTGAGGACATCAGCGATAAAGAAGCTTTTGGTCTATCGACTTATAAGAGTCACATGGTTTCTTTAATTCTTTTAAATAAAGCAGCAGATTCTCCTGAGTTATTAATGAGTGCTGAGGATAAAGCAATTATTAAAGGTGTTTCCAGAACTCGATATTCAGAGCTTCTCAAGGAAGATCATGACGCAATAAGAGAAGCAGCTAAAAAGTTCAACATCAACTGGAAGAAAATAGAGTTTGTAGATTTTCTATATAAAACGAGAGCTGTATTTAAACTCGGACAGCCAGGCTATGAAGGCTTACTCATCTTTAAAGATAAATCACAGAAGAATGTGATGTTTACGATGCAAGTAGATTTCATTATGCTAGGAACAGATCCTTATATCTTTGAAATGGTGGATTTGAAGAAGGAGAAGAAGTAATATGAGATGCCATTCAATTCTTGTTTAAGTTTACTATAATGAGATTTATTTATAGAATCATTTTCTTAGCTGTGGTACTAGCCAGCTCATCCTGTGTGGAAAACTTGTCAGATCCGTCATTAAAAGCTGCTTGCCAAGAAGCTGTAAATAATGAAAATTGGACAAAAGCTATCAAATGTGTGGATGAACTTCTTAAAAGGAATCCACAAGACACCACTTTATATTATAGCAAAGCAACTTATCTTAATCAATTAAAAAATCCTGATTCTCATTCAGAAATTATTAATAATTTAGATATCTATCTCGCTTATAATCATAAGTCTATCGAAGCTAGACTTTTTAAATATGGTATTCATTATAAGTCAAAAGAACATTTAAAAGCATTAGAGGAAATAGAGATAATTGAGTCTTATTACGGTATCACAAATAAAACATTATTGCTCAAGGCGTACTCCTCTTTTCTAAATAAAGATTTTGTTAAAGCAGCTTTCTATTTTGAAGAAGTTGCTATGTATCCTATAAACACATTCAAGTTTAAAGATGTTTACTATTATAAAATTTATTCTAAATATTTCGATGGTAATAAGAGTGGAGCTATTTGGGATACCGCATTTTTACCTAATTACGGACTTAACGAGAACCCTAGTCTGATGGATCAAATAAATGAAGGAAGTCTAATATATGAGGACTATAATGAAATTCATTTTGATATTGATATTCCGGAATTTATTGAACATTTTAAGATAGACATAGGCTTACCTTACGATAGACTGTATAGACCTTTATATCAAAGGTATCTTTTTCAAAGTAAAAAACACAATCTGAATGATTTAAATAGTGTCAACAAAGAAATAGAAATACTCAATCTTTCAAACCTCAATCTAACTGCGTTACCTAAAGAAACAAAAAGATTCAAAAATTTAAAAGGAATAAATCTTTCTGGAAATAATTTTAAAGACTTAAATCAACTTTTTAATGATCTCTCAGAATTTGAAAATCTTGAATTTGTGAGCTTGAATAGAGTTAATTTGAAAAACCTATCCTCTTCTATAAAATTGCTTAAAAACATTAAAGGTATTTCTATGGACCGTTGTAATATTAAAAGTCTACCTGCAGAAATATCGCATTTGAAGAATTTAAGTTATTTAAGTTTAAGAGGAAATAGCCGTTTACATGATTTACCTAAAGAAATAAGATATTTAAAGAACCTCAATGTTCTCGATGTTTCTGGAGGTGGTATCAAGAGATTAAGAAATGAACTTGCCTATTGTTATAATTTGTATGCCATAATAGGTAACGCTTCTCAAATAAAAACCTTACCCAAAGATATTAACTTATTGAAAAGACTACGTTATGCTAATCTAGCCGCAAACAAAATAGAAACAATTCCTGAAGAAATAGGTGAATTAAGGTATTTAGAAGATTTATCGTTAGGAAGTAATGAAATACAAATGTTGCCTTCATCCTTTAAAAACCTTCAAAACCTTGAGACTATTTCTCTGGACTTTAATAGGCTAAAAGAGTTTCCTAGTGAATTAATAGAGCTTAAATCAATGAGAAGTCTATGGTTACATAATAATAACATACCTTCAATTCCTATTGAAGTAGCACACTTGGAAAACCTCACTCATTTATTAGTCGACCATGAGATTATAAGTGATCAAAACATTCAAGAACTGAAAGATGCAAACCCTAATTTAAGAGTCATAAAACAAGACGGGCAACGTTATGTAAAGGGAATTAGAAGGAAGAAATAAATGGTCAATTAAAACAGTCCAAGCACTTTATTAAACTTACCATCGAATTAGTCAAATAAAAATATGGTGATATAGATATGAGGTTAGGGGAATTAATTTTAATTGATTAAAAAATTAAGTGTCGTGGGAACAACTATAGATTGTTTTATTCCAAAAGAAAGAGAGCTCTCAATTGAAGAAATTGAAAAACAGTTTGAGGAAGTATTTATAAAATTTAAATCTGACTTTGAACATTTAGAAAGGTATGGACAGTTTACATCTAAAGTTAATGGGAAATGGTTATTTAATCATGTTCCTAAATGTGATAAATATCCCGAACATACAATAGGAGAAGGAAATGGCTTTTTTCTAACCGTTTACGAGAATATTATAAATTTAGGAAGTGCAGAACGGTTTTCTAGTTTATCATTCAAAGAAAGAATTATCTCTGAACAATTATTCAAAATCCTAAATGCTTATTGTGATGTTTTCAGATCTTCAGCAGAATTACTAATCGGAGCTGGCGGATTTGGAGAAACTGATCGTATCACTGACATGTCAATGATTGACGGAGCTACTTTTGATCAGATTTGTGAGAAGATGAAAGAGTTGAATGGTGAACCAGGAATAAGTTTAGATGAACTCAATGATAAATCTTGGTTTTTAAGAAGGTGAATTAGTCTTTTACTTCAAGAAAAATCTATTTCAGATCGACTGTCGAAAAAAAATGAAAACCAAAAAATGAACAACATCAACTATAAAAAATGGGCTTTTCACTTTATCATTTGGGTGGTGATTATCAATTTGATAAAACTATTTCTATTATCAAACTATGCTAACTTTCCTAGAATTCAAGACAGTATACCACAAGTTGCGAGTGCTTTATACCTATTATCCATTGTATTGTTAATAGCGACTCTTATTTACGTGATTATAAGTGTCGTTAAAAAAGAAACAAGGAATTATCAGTTCTGGATTGCTGCAATCGGATTTTTCCTATTTGGAATATTCCCTTATTTATTTTGGATTTTATTGTTCTGGTTCAAGTAGCTTCTAAAGTTCTACCTTTTGATCATTTTTAACTTTTCCCTAGCACATAAAGTTGTGTGAATCATAGCCTAGGCAGTATCATCACATACTAACTTGCTGATATTAAAACACACACGCTATGAAAAATGTATTATTTGTATTAACCAGTCATGAGGAATTAGGAAATACTGGAGATAAAACGGGATTTTGGGTAGAGGAATTTGCAGCACCTTATTATCTTTTAACTGATAAAGGAGTTAACGTAACACTAGCTTCTCCTAAAGGTGGACAACCACCTATAGATCCTAAAAGCACGCAACCCGATGCTCAAACTACAGCAAGTAAAAGATACTTTGAAGATCAAGAAACTCAAGAAAAATTATCTAAAACAACTGAATTGAGTAAAATCAAAGAGGCTGATTATGATGCGGTTTTCTATCCAGGTGGTCATGGACCATTATGGGATCTAGCTGAGGATAAAGATTCTATCAATTTAATCGAGTCTTTTTACAATAACAATAAAACGGTAGCCGCTGTATGCCACGCACCAGCCATATTTAAGAACACTAAAAACACAGATGGATCACCACTTGTAAAAGGTAAAAAAGTTACTGGATTCACAAACAGTGAAGAAGAAGCCGTTCAACTTACAGACATTGTTCCTTTCTTAGTGGAAGACATGCTTATCGAGAATGGCGCTATCTATTCTAGAAAAGATGACTGGAATACCTACGCTGTAGAAGATGGACTTTTAATTACAGGACAAAATCCTGCATCTTCAGAAAGAGTAGCTGAGATTCTTCTAGAAAGATTGAAGTAAAACCTTTCTGAATATAAAAATAGCCCAAAGATTTAATTGTCTTTGGGCTATTTTTTATTGTTAAGTCTTTAATTTTCTACGATTATGGAGTCCTTATGAAACTTCTGTTCATAGTTAGTCAACCTGAGTGTTACTGTAATTTAGATGTTGAAATACGCTTCCGCGAAAGCGTATAAAAAAAACTAAATCTCTAAGCAGAATTCCTACTCGCATTAATATTTCCATAAAGTGACCGCGTAACTATTTTTTCATATAATGGTTTGAATTCATTATCTACAGCCACCATTTGCAGTGCATACTGCTGTATTACAAGTAATGGAAGTACGATGCTTTCTCTAATTTTAATGGATTCCCTTGAAATCATTTCTTTCTCCATTAATACTTTCATTCCAGATAACTGCAACAACATTTTTTTAGAAAGTTCATATTCATCAAGCAGCACTTGCCAGAACGCTCCATATTCTGGGTTTTCCTTCATGTAACTGGTGAGTTCAAAATAGCATTTAGCAAGACTCATCATGCTATTAAACATTAAGGCTTGAAAGAAAGGTACCTCATGATACATTTGAATTACTTCATTAAATCGACCTTGATCTTCAAAAGATTTCAATGCACTACCTATCCCAAAATAACCTGGTACATTTTGCTTTAACTGGCTCCAGGAACCTACAAAGGATATGGCTCTTAAATCTGAGAGTTCTAATTTTGCCTTATTACCACGTTTGCCTGGTCTACTGCCTATGTTTGCATTTGAGTAATATTTTAAAGTACTCATATGTTCCAGATAAGGCATGAATTTATCATGGTGTTTAAGAGCGTCATACTTAGTAAAGCTTAACTCAGATAATTCTTCAATAATTGCTCTATGGCTAGAGGATATTGTAATTTCTTTATTTAAAATAGTATTTGAGAGTCCTGCAGTTAATAGTTGTTCGCTATTGTGAATGAACTGTTCTTTAGTTCCATAAGTACTCGTGATGGTTTGACCTTGAATGGTTAACTGTATCTCATTATTTGCAACTTTACTAGGTTGCGCCGCATAGAATCTATGTGTTTTTCCTCCACCACGAGCTGGTGGTCCACCTCTACCATCAAAAAATATTGCGGCAACTTCATGCTCATCACAAACTTCAGACAGTGTTTCTTTAGTTTTTAAAATCGACCAGTTTGCTTTAAGGTATCCTCCATCTTTAGTTCCGTCAGAGAATCCTAGCATGATTGTTTGTTTGCTTTCTCTAGATATTATGTGATTCTTATACGTGTCTAATTGGAATAATTGTTCCATCGTTGCTCGAGCATCTCTCATACCTTTCATGGTTTCAAACAGCGGAACTATATCAAATGTTATAGTTCGATCAGCCCAGCCACACCAATTGAATAATGCATAAACATAAAGAACACTAAAAATATCTTCAGAATTACTGATGATGTATCTATTACAGCCTTCTACTCCATTACTTTTTTGAATTGAAGATAGTTGCGATATGTTGAGAATCGTATCCTTTACGATTGCTTCTTCAAAATCATCAGGTTGCAATTCAAATTTTTCATTAATTAAAATATCTACTAGTTGTTGTTGATCTAACTCTGTGGCACTATTTTTTATGAAACCTTTTTTAATAAGAATAGCATCTATCACTTTGCTATGTATGCTATGATCCTGGCGTATGTCTATAGTTGCAAAATGTGTTTTAAAAATCATTACTTTATCTATAAAAGCGTCAAGGTCGTTGATATATAACCCATGATAATTCTCAATTAATGAAACTCTTATTTCTTGAAGTGGTTCAATAATATCATTGTAAGTGATATGATAATTAGCATCAATCATCGCGTCATATAACGTGGTTCTCAGTTGAGCAATAGGATCTTGAATATCCCTGAAACTTAATTTACGTTGTAATTCCTTAAGCTCATTATAGTAACATTTCATAAGTGTCACTCGCAACTCGTTCATCACTTCTTTAGTGATTTTTGCGGTTACAAAAGGATTACCATCTCGATCTCCACCAGGCCAAAACCCTAATTTCACTATATCATGATTATCAAATTGAGCATTTCCTACGCTTGATTTAATATGTCGATACATCTCTCCTATCGCATCATAATAAACATGACGCAGTGTATGAATAATATTTTTAGCCTCATCAAGTGGTGTAGGTTTCTTAGAATTAACAAGTGACGTTAATCCTAATTGTTGCAGTGCCACATCTATATCATCTATGTTATCATCATTAATGCACGATCTTAAATTTGCGATAATATCAAGTACAGCTGGCGTGTAAAATTGCGTAGGATGGGCAGTGAGAACTATACGAGCACTAAAACTGTTCAATTGCTTTTCTATAGCGGTCCACGAATTATTCTTTTCTACCAGCTGGAAATAATCCTTAAGTGATAAATTCTTACTGTGCTTTTGAAGTTTAGGGAACGCTGCGTCTTCAACACTATCATAAAGAACTACCTGACGTTCCACATACTGAATAACTCTAAACATGAAATCAATACGGTCTTGCTCAGTATGAACAGATGCAAAATTTTCAAAGAATGATTCCATTATCTCTTTAGGGTTCAAACCATTACTTAAACCTTTTTTAGATTGATCTGCTAATAGTGGTATTAACATTCCAATGTTTTCAATATTACTGTAAGGCAGATTTAAAAACAGACTGTTATAGACATTAAACTTATTCTGTACAGATTTTTTAAACTCAGCTACTCTTTCTTGATCTTGCATATAATTTCTATAAAAACTAGGCTTAATTAGACTTAATAATGTTCATATAAATATCGACTATTATAGGAAATATTTAAGCATACAAATGAGTCTATTTTGAAATTTAATAGTTGAAATTTCATCTATTATTGATTGTATATTTGTTGCTTTAAACTACTATGGCTACTATAAAACTTGCACCACAACTAGAAATTTCAAGAATCGTCTTAGGAATCTGGAGATTAATGGATTGGAACATGAGCGATCAAGAGTTGCTCACTTACCTCAAACAATCTATTGATGCAGGAGTCACCACATTTGATCATGCCGACATTTATGGAGATTATGAATGTGAAGCCGCTTTTGGGAAAGCCTTACAGTTAGATCCATCGCTACGTTCACAAATGCAGTTAATTACTAAATGCGGTATCAAGCTCAAGAGTGCTAAATTTCCAGAACGTCAAGTGAAATATTATGATTACAGTAAAGACTATATCATTAATCAAGTAGAACAATCTCTTGCAAATTTAAAAACAGATTATGTAGATGTTCTATTGCTCCATCGTCCATCACCGTTTTTTAACCCTATGGAAGTGGCAAGTGCATTTGAAGATTTAAAAACCAGCGGAAAAGTAAATCACTTAGGAGTGTCAAATTTTACACCTATTCAGTTTGAATCATTACAGTCTTACATCAATGAACCTTTAGTTACTAATCAGATTGAAATTTCGCCTGCTCAACTGGAACATTTTGATAACGGAAACCTAGATCATTTAATTGAAAAACGCATATCACCTATGGCGTGGTCGCCTCTTGCCGGTGGTTCTCTATTGAATCCTCAAGATGAAAAATCAAAAAGGATTCACGATGCCTTAAAAAAAGTCGCAAATCAAATCGGCGAAAGCGATTTATCTAAAGTAATTTATGCGTGGCTATTGATGCATCCTTCACACATCATTCCCGTTATAGGAACTGGAAAAATTAATAGATTGAAGACTGCAGTTAGCGCCTTAGATACCCAACTCAATCTAGAACAATGGTTTGAAATTTATGTCGCATCTTTAGGTGAAAACATCCCATAAATGGCAAACATTATACATTCTAAACACTTCACAAATTATGTCATCATTGCCATAGGATACGTAGCAACTATTGCAATCATGGTATGGAATTTCATAGATGGTGATGTTTTATTTATAGATGATCTAGGAATCGCGCTAGCACTATCTCAGCTTGCAGGACTTTACCTTTTAATCACCTCTGGAACGTTTAAAAGAACTCGGTTTTATCGATATGCACGCATCGGAATTGCTATAATTCTAATAGGTGCTTTACTTAAAATCATGCATTATTATGGCGGTGAGATTGCTGTAATCCTTGGTTACGTATGGATATTAGGCTGTTACACGCTGTCCTTCATTAAAAAACCATACAAGAAAATACTGGACTGGCTCAAGTTGATTTATGCCTTTGTTGTCATTATACAAACGACCAGTACCTTTCTACATTACGCCGTAGCAGATTATCTTCAAATTCACTTTTTAATCATGCTCGTCATGGTCATTCTCCATATAAAGGAGCAAAAAGAATTAGGATATCCTGAAGATGTAAATGATAATTTTAGTTTGTAGAGTTACGCTTTCGCGAAAGCGGATTACTAACAACTGTACTACTATAATTTTAAACTAAGACCTACAATAATTTGTTGCGGTCTGGTGTCTAAGGTTCCTAGCTGACCAAGGTTAGTGAACTCAGCCTCATTTGAAGAAAGTCCACGTTCATAGCGCACGTCTATTCCTAGATTTCCTAAATCAACACCTATTCCTACCTGCATTCCTATTGTAAAATCTTCTTTTACATCTTGTAATTCCACATTTTCTAATTCGGTATCAAGAATATACTGAAAAGATGGACCGGCAAAAACATGCAATGGTCCAGCGATATGAAATCCTACTAGAACAGGCGCATCCAGCTTTTTAACCTCAAGAGCGCTACTGTCATATTCACTATTGAGAACGGTATAAGACAACTCTGGACGTAAATAAAAGGCTCCTAAATCCACTTTACCAAATAACCCAACATGGTATCCAAAATTTGCATCTGGATCATCAATGATGGTCTGCCCGTTTTGTCTCAGGTCACCATTTGAGCCGTAGTTCAATCCAGCTTTTAAACCAAAACCACCATCTGTTTGAGCTTGTGAAACGGTAGCAAATAATAAGATTATAGCAATAAATAAATTTTTCATAATTCTTTTTTTTAATACACTTTTTTATAAAACGTAAAATAAAGATAATTTATTCTGTGAATTGTTACACTTTAAGGTTTGCTCGATAACATTTTTTTGTTAATTAATTAACATTAGTTTATAGAACACTGTTTAAATTTGTAGTTACAAATATTGTATTTATCTCAATTGTAATTAAATCTAAATGAAAGAATCTGATATTCCACTATCCCGACGAGTTGTGACCACTTTAATTAAAAAAGGTACTGAAATGACAGACTCGGTGAGTGAAGTTGTTAAAACAGAAGGCCTTACCATACAGCAATTCAACGTTTTACGTATTTTAAGAGGTCGTAAAGGTGAGGCTGCTAGCTTGCAGGATGTAAGTGAACAAATGATTCATTCTAACAGTAATACTACAAGAGTTATAGATAAATTAATTACTAAGAAATTTGTGAACCGCATTCAAAGTCCAACAGATCGTAGACAAATTGAACTTAGGATTACCATCGCTGGATTAGATGTATTAGATAAACTAGACGATGCAATAGATGCTCGTGAAGAAGGACTCATTAAAGATTTAGATCCTAAACAAGTAGAACTTGTCTTAGAATTTCTTTCAAAAATCTAAAACAAGTTCCTTTAGGTTAACTTATGACCTGGACACTTTACTGAATGAGCTCGATTGAAGTCTATTCTTGAGTATCATAGAAAAATTGCTCTCTCCATATTTTACCGTCTTTTACCTGGTAAACCGCAAGCTCGTTCATTTGAGAACGTTGTCCGCTAGGTTTATGTGTGGTATCCATCCAGAAACTTACGGTAAAGTGATTGTCTGCCACTAGAGGTTCAGAAACTTTATTACCGTGAACTTCAAAATTTTCTTTCCACCAGGCTCCTTTTTTTGCTAGTCCTTCAAATCCTTGGACTTCTTTCATAGGTTCTGCCATTTCTACGCTTGTAATTTCAGGGCTATAAAGCTCTTCATAGGCTTTATCTTCTTGATTACTACGGCAATATTCTACCAGTTTGTTTGCTACTTCTTGTGTTGTCATGATATTTTAGTTTAATAGATTCTCTAAATTTATGAAAACTTCTAAACAGTTGAAACTAAAACTTCATGAATTCATAAGTCCTCACTTGCTTAACAGCGCTGCATGAACGACCTTTGTTTTATGAAAATGCAAGCCGAGAAAAAATTTACATTAGGACTTAAATTACCTACTGATCCACGATGGGCAAACATCTCTACGATCAGCTTACAGCACATCCTTACAGATCATGCATTTTGTGAGCAAAAGGCAACCAGTAATATCATTTCTTTAATTCAGCAATATTCTGAACGTGAAGGAATTGTAGAGCATTTATCACCTGTAGTGACTGAGGAATGGGGACATTTTAGAATGGTAATTGCTAAGTTAAAAGAACGCGGACTTGAACTGGGTTTACAGCGTCAAGATGAGTATGTAAAAAAACTGGTTAAAGGAAAGAAAAAAGGTCAAAGCCGTGATGGGTATTTCCTCGATCAACTATTGATTTGTGCCATGATTGAAGCACGTAGTTGTGAACGTTTTAAAACGCTATGGCAAAACCTAGAAGACGAAGATTTACAAGAGTTCTATTATAAATTCATGGTAGCCGAGGCTGCACATTATAAATTATTCCTTAAGCTCGCAAAAATGCATTTCCCAGAAGACGATGTTATGGTACGATGGAACTACTGGCTTGATTATGAAGCTAGTTTTATAGGAGATCTTGAGGTACGTGGTGATCGATTACATTAAATGAGGAATGAGGAATGAGGAATGAGGAATGAGGAATGAGGTAAAAAACAAAATGTCAGTTCGAGCGCAGTCGAGAACAGGTTAAAAAATTGAAAAGTTGTCAATAAACTAAGGTCTTTTACGACTATAAACGTAAAAAGCCGACTTCAGTCGGCGCAAATAAAAAGAACGCCGCAGGCGACAGAACAAATTCACAGCGGCAGACTTCAGTCTGCCAGCAATGAATAAGTAATTATGGAAAATGAGGTGGAATGATCATCTTATTCCATTACTAGCAGATTCCACATCAATCGCGGAATGGCGGAATGAAAGATTAGAAAAGCCGACTTCAGTCGGCGCAAATAAAAAGAACGCCGCAGGCGACAGAACAAATTCACAGCGGCAGACTTCAGTC
>NZ_JBPOGG010000018.1:0-31446 GCF_051251825.1 Nonlabens sp.
AATGATGGTAGTTATGAATTGTTCATGCGATTTGAGTTGTTCAACAGCTACGATAAGATTATAACACCTCGATTCTTCTAATACATAATAAGATGAAAATGATTAAAAATATATCGATTATACTTGTTTTTGCTTTTTCTGTTATGGGTTTAGCTCAGAATAAGACAGTGAAAAAGGCCAATAAGGATTACGAAAACTTAGCGTTTATAGACGCAAGAGAAATCTATCTAAAAGTAGTAGAGAGCGGCTATAAAAATGAAGAAATACTTTCAAAGCTAGGAGATACGTACTACTTTAATGATGAATTAGAAGAGGCATATAAATATTACAGCCAGTTATTTGAAATGGATAACGATGTAATTTCTCCTGAATATTACTTCAGATACGCTCAATCATTAAAAGCAGTAAGAAGATATGCTGAGGCAGATGCTCTTATGGCAAAGTTCAACACCTTTAAAGGATATGATACACGTTCTAAAAGCTATAGCGACCAACCTGATTATTTGCAAATAATTGACTTTCAGTCAGGTAGATTTGAAGTGGAAAATACAAGAAAAATCAACTCTTATACTACAGATTTTGGACCAGCTTTCTATGATGCAAAAAACCAAGTAGTCTATGCAACAGCTAGAGATACAAACTCTCTTTCTAATAGAACGCACAGCTGGAATGGGCAATCATTCTTACAACTATACACGTCTGATGCTGATGCGTCAGGTAAATTGTCTAATGAAAAGAGATTCTCAAAAGTCTTAAACTCAAAGTTCCATGAAAGTACACCTGCTTTTACCGCAGACGGTAATACGGTCTATTTCACACGTAACAATTATAATCGTGGAGTGTATAGACAAGACTTAGATGGTATTAATAAACTAAAAATATATCGATCAAATAAAGAAGGTAAGTCATGGAGTACTCCTGTGGAATTGCCTTTCAATAACGATGAATATTCTGTTGCGCACCCAGCGCTATCACCAGATGGAAAACGTATGTACTTTTCAAGTGATATGCCTGGAAGTGTAGGGTATGATATTGATGAAGAATTTACTAAATCAGATTTGTGGGTAGTAGATGTTAACGATGATGGTTCATTTGGTGAGCCTAGAAATCTTACTGAAATCAATACAGCTGGTAGAGAAACGTTCCCATTTGTAAGTAAAAAAGGAATCTTGTACTTCGCATCATCAGGACACCAAGGACTTGGTGGGCTAGATATTTTTGCTAGTTCCATTAATCCAGACGGTACATTAAGTAAGCCGGTGAACATTGGGAAACCTGCAAATACCATTGATGACGACTTTGCTTTTATCATTAATGATGATACTAATATAGGTTACTTCACTTCAAACAGACCAGGTGGAGAAGGAGATGATGATATCTATCGCTTTGTTCAGTTAGAAGATTTGAGAGATGCTTGCGAAGTTATCTTAACAGGTACCGTTACAGATGATAAGACCGGTGAGCCTATGGATCAAGCTACCGTGATGGTAATGGATGCAAATAATAATAAGGTAGATGAACTAGTTACTAAAGCAAATGGTAAATACGTTTTCAAACTGGAATGTGGTAAACAATACTTTGTTAGAACAGAAAAGGACGACTACAGTTCTGACGAAGATTTATTCACAACACCTACACAGAGTGACTTCTTAGACGTTCCGTTATCTATGGTAAATGAAAAAATACCAGTTGTAGACTGTGATGACATTGCTCCATTGTTAAATATTAAAGATATTTATTTTGACTTTGATAGATTCAATATCAGACAGGACGCAGCGTTAGAATTATCAAAGATTCAAGCGTTCATGGAATTATATCCTCAAACAGCTGTTGAAATAAGGTCTCATACAGATAGTAGAGCGCCAGACGCATATAACGATAGATTATCAGAGAAACGTGCTCAAAGTACTCGTAATTGGCTTATACAAAGAGGTATTGATGCTTCTCGATTAACAGCTAGAGGTTATGGAGAAAGACAATTAGTAAATCGCTGTTCAAACGGTGTTCCATGTTCTGTAGAAGAACACCAGTTAAATAGAAGATCAGAGTTTATAGTTTCTGGATTAGGGAACTATGGAGACTGTGATTAAAAGACAATAGTAACTTTTAATTAAACACATAAAGCCTGCTATTGCAGGCTTTATGTGTTTAATTAAAATCTATGAAGCGGTTGCGGGCTCAAATTCTGATACAAAATGGAATTTAATACTTGGGTATTTCTGCTGTGTCATCTGTAAAGAGAAGGCACTATCTGCAAAAAAGACCAGTTGACCTCTCTTGTCTTTTGCAAGGAACTTTGCTTTTACTCGTTTGAAATCCTTGAACTCATCACTATTTCTATCTACGGCATCGATCCAGCATGCCTTGTGAACATTAAGGTTTTCATAAGAACACGATGCTGTATATTCATGCTCCAGTCGGTATTGAATTACTTCAAATTGTAAAGCGCCTACCGTACCTACTACTTTACGACCATTAAGTTCTAGAGTAAACAGCTGTGCAACACCTTCATCCATTAACTGGTCTATTCCTTTAGCTAGTTGCTTAGATTTAAGTGGATCTGCATTATTGATATATCTAAAGTGCTCGGGAGAAAAAGAAGGTATTCCTATGTAATGCAATACTTCTCCAGCGGTTAATGTATCGCCTATTTTAAAGTTACCAGTATCATGCAATCCTACGATATCACCTGGAAAAGACTCATCCACGATTTCTTTTTTCTCTGCAAAAAACGCGTTAGGACTAGAGAACTTAAGATTCTTATTCAGTCGTACGTGTTTATATGCCTTGTTTCTTTCAAAGGTTCCACTCACGATTTTAATAAAGGCAAGTCGATCTCTATGTTTAGGATCCATATTTGCATGAATCTTAAAAACAAAACCGCTAAATTCTTTCTCGCTAGGTTCTACGAGTCGTTCCTCAGCCTTTTTAGGACGTGGCGCTGGAGCAATCTCGATAAAACCATCCAGCAATTCCATAACTCCAAAGTTGTGCAACGCACTACCAAAAAACACAGGCTGTAATGTTCCTTCCAGATATTCATTTCTCTCAAACTCAGGATAGATTCCTTCCACCAGCTCAAGTTCTTCTCTCAAAGTGTATGCCGCTTTATCACCTATCAGTTCATCCAGTTCAGTGCTAGAAAGATCGTTAACAGCAGTAGTAGCGTGTATATCCTTTGAGGACTCACCAGTAAAAAGGTTAATATTCTTTTTATGGATATTATAAATACCTTTTAAATCATAACCCATTCCTATAGGGAAACTTAGAGGAGTCACTCTTAATTCAAGCTTTTGCTCTATTTCATCCAGTAGGTCAAACGCATCTTTACCTTCACGATCCATCTTATTAATAAAAACGATAATAGGGATATTGCGCATGCGGCATACTTTGACCAGCTTTTCAGTCTGTTCCTCTACACCTTTTGCTACGTCTATCACAACGATCACACTATCCACAGCTGTTAAGGTTCTAAAGGTGTCCTCAGCAAAATCTTTGTGACCAGGAGTATCGAGAATGTTTACCTTAATTCCATTGTATTCAAACGCAAGTACAGATGTCGCAACAGATATCCCGCGCTGGCGCTCAATCTCCATAAAATCACTGGCAGCACCTTTCTTAATCTTGTTAGACTTTACCGCTCCAGCTTCTTGTATGGCTCCACCATATAAAAGTAGTTTTTCAGTTAGTGTTGTTTTTCCCGCATCTGGGTGAGAAACAATCCCAAAGGTCCTTCTACGTGCTATTTCTTCCTTGAACTTCATTTATTTTCTTTTGCGCTGCAAAAATAGAATAATGAAACTATTACTGGCTCACAATCACAGAGTATTCTTGATACACCTACGTTTAGACGAATGGAAATTTACTTGAATTATGTCGGTTATTTAAGCTTTTAATCTTTATTAATCATGATAATTTGAGATTGACTTGTTTCTCTAGGTAAATATTAACTATTTTCGTAGCTTATATTATTGAGATTACGCTTTCGCGAAAGCGAACTAACATAGACTTTATAGAATAATTTTACTTTATACATTATGACTAATAAATCAACCAATGTGTCGTTCACAAAGCTATTTGCATTTGTGGCAGTTGTATTTATATCCATCTTCTCTCTTACCGCTTTTATAGGCCTAGATGATGTTTCTAATAAAATGAAGGCAGCTTATGAAGACTTTTTTGCAGGCTCTGGAGTTATTGTTTGGGAAGAAGATTTTGGTTTCACGGGAACTCGAGCAAACTGGCAAAACGATTTTCCAGTAACCTCTGCCTCTAAAGATGGAACTACCGTCACCGTTTCAAATGATAATCTCAATAATTCTATAAATGAGATATCTGTAGTTAACGGTTTTGGTTTTGGTAATATTTTAGAGATTGAGAATGCGTTTGGAAGTGCAGGCGGTTCTACAACCACATTTGCTTTCTCTAACCCAGTAAGAAACCTTACGTTCTCTATGCAAGATATAGATGAGATATCTGGAGCGTTTGAAGATGAGGTTTTTGTAAATGCTTATAGACCTAATGGTACTATTATTCCTATAACCGCGTCAAATTATGGTGGAACACTAGGTTTTCACGTAGCTTATACAGGTAATAATAGATTCTTAGGAATAAATGGAAATGCGCCTAGTGGAGATACTGGTGGAATTCTTGACTTAACTTTTCCTGAGGAGGTGGAACGTATTGAGTTTATTTATAATAATATAGATGCTACAAGAAATTCTACACAACGTATAGGGATAGCAAATTTATCGTTTGCAAATGTTTTTGATTTTGATGATGATAATGATGGTGTACCTAATGTTAGTGATCTTGATGATGATAACGATGGTATCCCAGATGATATAGAATATTTTGGGTTCCCAGCACAAGGTCCAGATGCCGGTTTATGTGATCTTCCACCATTTGATTTTAGTAATAATCCTACCTTAATTGCAGGGGCAGACGGTCAGGTAGGGGCAACTTACCTTTATTCAAATGCAGCTTCAGGAGTAGATGCCAGAGTTACTATTTTAGAAAGAACTGGTGCAACTCTTAATACGATTGATAGACAAACGACTGGTTTGAGAGAAGCCTTTAATCCCGAGATTAGATTTACAGCTAGTGGTACTCCTGGAATCACCTTTAAAATGGATTTTGTAAACGCAGGCACTAATACTCCAGCTACTGCATTAACAAGTTTTGGTGGATCAGCTTATGATATTGATGGTACAAATGAAAAAGAGTCTCAGGTCTATTATGGTCTTGGGGCATTTATTTTAGAAAGCGATACTGGTTTGAGTACGAGTCAAGTTCAAGATCCTACTTATGGTGATGGTTTTGATTTTACAGCTGGTTCAATTCAAGGTCCATCTATTGATACAAATCCTCGTATTAGAGCATTCTTTCACTATCAAGGCGTAACTGAGTTCGTGTTTAGACTCCAATATAAAAGAGGAAATAGAAGTTATGGGACCACAAGACAGTTCTCATTAAATATAGATGAATGTACAGCATCTGAATATACAGATCCAGATTTAGTAATTGTTGATGGGTTGGATTTTGATAATGATGGTGTTCCTGATCACTTAGATCTAGATTCAGATAATGACGGTTTGCCTGATGTATTTGAAGCTGGTAATGGTGCGTTAGATACTAATAATGATGGTAGGCTAGATGATAGTGATCCAGGTTCTTTAGGAACAAATGGTTTTTACTCGCTAGTGGAAACAAATGACACGACAACTGGTGCAGCAAATTATTTCCCGCCTAACAAGGATGGAGATGAATTTGGCTTTAGAAAATTATTAGATTACAAAGATGTAGATTCAGATAACGATGGTATTACTGATGCTGAAGAAGCATGGGCTAATAACGCATCTATAGGAGACGCTGGGAATACAGGAACAGTAAATGGAACAATTTCAGATCCAGATAATGATGGATGGGATAACTCAGCAACAACAGTATGGGCAGGAGTTTCATCGGTAGCAAGCACAGATTATGATGGTGTTCCTAATCACTGTGATCTAGATAGTGATGGTGATGGATTGCCAGATACGTTTGAAGGAAACTTTCAAGTGGCAGATGGTGATAATGATGGTATAGTAGGAACTGGTACTCCAGTTGATAGTGATGGCGATGGACTTGCAGATTCTAATGATCCTGACGCTGCTGGAAATGTGATCAGTGGTTTTGGTTTCAATCAAGACCGTGATGGTGATGGAGTTAAAAATTACTTAGACCTTGATACTGATAATGACGGTATCATAGATAATATAGAAGGATTACCTACTACATCTTACGTTGCACCTGCAAATAATGATAGTGATGGTGATGGAATTGATGATAGTTATGATGTAACTACGGGAGGAATTGCAAACGGTTATGCAAATACAGATGGTGGTAGTGCACCAGATTATGCAGATACAAACGCAGACGATCAAGATGGTGCTGGTGGAGACCCTAATGATTTAAGTGAAAACTTCTTCGGTCCTTCAGGAACTCTTGCTGGATCTGAAGTAGATGCAAATAACGATGGAGTTCTAGATGCATCGGCATTTAGTGATGCTGACGGTGATGGGATCTCAGATGTTTTTGATTTGTCTAACGGTAATGGAACACTTGCAAATGTTACAAACGGCGGGCAAAACCCACAATCGCAACCTAATACACAACTAGCTGCAACGGCCGAAAGAGACTGGAGAGAATTGTTATTGCCAGATAATGATGGTGATGGAATTCCAGATAATGTAGATATTGATGATGATAATGATGGAATTACTGATGGTAGAGAAGGTTGTTATGAATTTACATTTAATTCGGTTACTTCAAACCCAGGTGGAACTTTCTCAGGTAGTTTTAATGGAGAGCCTTTTACACTTGTTGTAGATACAAGAAGTGAATTATTTACAAATGTAGATTTTACAAATACTACGGCATTTGATCCTGCAGGTACCGCATTAACATCAGCAGTCCTAGATGGTGCTTTAACAGCAACATTAAATTTTCCTAATGGTCCAGTAGAAAACTTAAGATTAAACATTAGAGGGATTAATAATACGACTTTAACCTTTACTGAAGGTGGTGTTGCAAGAGATTTAAATATTATTATTAGTGAGCCTAACTTCACTTCTCCTACATCTAATAGTGTTGCTACACCAGCTTTAGGTGGTGGTAATGATGAGAGTGGAACTATTGAGTTTTTACAACCTATTTCAAGTTTAACTATTACAGGAAATGGTAATAGTGGAGACGGCTTTTTTATAGGTGGATTTAGTTGTGAAGCTATTGATAGCGATGGAGATGGTATTCTAGATATTTTTGATTTAGACAGTGATAATGATGGGATTACTGATTATGCAGAAGCTGGTGGAACTAATGATCCTGATGGAAATGGTCAGCCAGGCACTGGAGTACTAGCAGACGCTGCCGAAGTTGATGCTTTAGGTAGTCCATTAATAAGTGGTGCATCTATCGTGTTAATCCCAGGAGATTTTGATGGTGATGGATTAGATGATTTCTTAGATTTAGATTCAGATAACGACGGTATTCCAGACACCATAGAAGCTGGTGGTACTGACGCAGATAATGATGGTCGTTTCGGTCCTGGTTCATCAAATGATAGTGATGCAGATGGTCTTATAGACGCCATAGATCCTTATGACGATAGAGACGGAACAACAGATACGGCCTTGAATACAGCAAGTCAGTTGCCGGTTCCTAATTCAGACTCAAATGGTAATCCAGATTACTTAGATAGAGATAGCGATAATGATGGAATATCAGATGTTGTAGAATCTGGAGGAACTGATCCAGATGGTGATGGTGTTATTGGAACAGGAGTTGTAATTGATACTGATCAAGATGGATGGAGTGATATCACAGATTCAGATAATGGAGGAACAGCTTTCTCTAATACAGATGCAGACGGTGATGGCTTATTAGATAGTCAAGACTTAGACAGTGATAATGACGGTATTTATGATGTCATTGAAGCTGGTGGGGTAGATGCAGATAATGACGGTATTATAGGAAGTGGAGCAATTACAGATACTGATGGTGACGGTTTTAGTAATCTAGTAGATACTACTGACGGTGGTACAAACGTACCAGATCCTGATACTGATGGCGACGGAATTAAAGATGTAGATGATCTTGATAGTGATAACGACGGTATTTATGACGTTATAGAGTCTGGAACAAATGCAGTTGACGCTGACCAAGATGGTCGAGCAGATGGTGCTCAAACACCTACTGGTTTAGTCAGTACAGTGGCTTATACAAATCCAGTGGACTCTTTCAATACTGCTGGAGATAACCTACCAGATTATCTAGACCTAGACAGTGACGATGATACGATTCCAGATAACGTAGAAGCACAGACCACGATTGGTTATGTATTACCTGTAGAGGATGACCCAGCAACAACTACTATTAATGAGGCAGATACTGATGGAAATGGTGTAAATGACGCTTATGATACAAACGGTAGTCCAGTAACGCCGGTGAATACAGATAGCGCTTTCGCGAATGCTGACACTACACCAGATTATTTAGATACAGATAGTGATGGTGATTCCTTACTAGATAGTGCTGAGGTTTCTGGTCCTTATGCAGAAACTTATACAGATCCTAATGGTACATTAGATAACCCACAAACTCTTCCAGATTTAGATGGAGATTTAGGTTTGACCAATGCTGACGCCACAACAGGAGATGTAGATTATCGAGATGCTACAGATAATCAACCAGATAATGATGGTGATGGAGTGCCAGACACAGTAGATGTAGATGACGATAATGATGGTGTCTTGGATGTAGATGAAGTTTGTTCTCAGGCAATTTTAACTGATTCCACAACTGGAGATAATCAAATTGAAGGAACTCAGGATGGTAATTCTTTTGTCCTTAACGGGCAGTCCTTTGGTGGAACTCCTATTAGTATAACTACTACAGATGCATCTGGTTTAGCACAAGAACCTAATCCAGGTACAAGTGCTCAAATAGTAAATTTAGATGCAGGAGCAGATTTTACAATCAATCTTTCAACACCTGTTACAAATTTAAGATTGCACATCAACCAGCTTGCTGGGCCATTGACATTTTCAGAGCCTTTTAGAATTGTAAGTACAGGACCTATTGGTAGTGCGTTGTTTCAGGATCCAGGAAATGTGCTTAGAAGTTCATTGGCAGGTGGTGAAGATGGTAATGGAACGATAGAATTTTTAAATCCAGTATCAAATCTAGTTGCTACTGGAACTGGAACTACTGGTGCCGATGGATATTCAGTTGGACTTGCCTCTTGTGGTACAGATACAGATAATGATGGAATAATAAATAGCTTTGATCTTGACAGTGACGGCGATGGTATCCCAGATAATGTAGAAGCACAAACAACTGCTGGTTGGATCATGCCTTCTGGAACAGTTCTTCCAGCTTCAGATCCTAATTTCCCTGGATTAGACACAGCATATACCACTGGAACTGGTTACCCTACAAATGCAATCACTCCAGAAAACACAGATACAGACACAACACCAGATTATTTAGATTTAGATTCTGACAACGATGGAATGCCTGATAGCGTTGAGAGTGGAATCGATCTTTCAGGTATTGACGCAAACAATAATGGACTTGATGATGTTGATGATAGCTCAGATAATACACTTATGGCACCGTATACAAAGCCACAAGGTAACATCACAGACCCATCGACAGATTTTAGAAATGCAGATGGAAATAGCGGTGACGTAGATTACAGATCATTACCAGATAATGATAATGATGGAATTCCTGATTCAGTAGATGTGGATGATGACAATGATGGAATTTTAGATGGCGCAGAATGTAATCCACCAGTGAGATCAAATTATATTTTTATTACACCTGCTGATCTTGGTGTTTCTGGAACTTCTACGACAAATTCAGTGAACGCAACTGCAGATGTGAGTTCAAAATTTGGTTTACCTACAGGTTCAATTATAGTAACTGTAGTTAATGGTAATACAGTTGAAGCTGGTGGAAATACAGGTTGGAGAGTTTCGACAGGTTTCCCTACTCGTTTTGAATTTACAGGAACATTACCAGTTTATGCAAGACCAGGTCATGGATCTGCACTTACTGATAATGGAGATCGTGATGGTTTCATTGACCTAGGTGGTGCAACTTATGTAGCAACTTCAACAGTTGAATCTGGTTACGCTTTCAATAATATAGTAAATAATTATTTCTGTGAGGTAATAGATGAAACTCTTACTGATGGAACTCAGCAAATGATTTGGTTCTCTGATGGACCATCGACCGGTATTGAGTTTTATACAACTAATAATACTTCATTCGGTAACGCAGTTAATTTCGCACTGTTCCCAGAATGTGATGATGATCTTGATGGAATTATCAATAGTCTAGATTTAGATGTTGATAATGATGGGATTCCTGATAATGTAGAGGCACAAACAACTGCTGGATGGACAGCGCCAGACACATCAAATGTGCAGCAAATAGGAGATCCGTTCCCGGGATTACCTTATCCTGTTGGATTTACACCATTTTCAGCTTCAAATGTAGAAGATACAGATGGTGATGGAACGCCTGACTATTTAGATACAGATTCTGATAATGACAACATTCCAGATAGTGAAGAGTCTGGAGTTACACTTTCAGGTTTAGATACAAATGGCAATGGACTTGATGATGCAGCTGATGATCCTGCAAACGACACATTGATTTACACATTACCTCAAGGTAATGTTTCAAACCCAGCTACAGATTATACGGAGGCTGATGGAAATGCCCTTGACGTTGATTACAGATCTTCCCCAGATTTTGATGGTGATGGAATTTCTGACTTAAATGATATTGATGATGATAATGATGGTATTTTAGATATCGTAGAATCATTAGCTTTTGATCCTGCAAATCCTGCAACATGTATTTTCCCGACACCTAATTTTGATGCAACTCGAGTTTCTAAAACAACAGATGCAGCAGGTGGTTTAGAAAATGATGTATTTACTTTTGAAGAAGTAGTAAACATCGCGGGAACAATTCTTGACGCTCGTGTTACAATTGTCTCTGCTACTGCAAATGTTTCTGAGGCAACTTTTCAAATAGATAACGATGCGCCAGCTGCAGGTGGTGATGCTTCTTACTGGCAACCTCGTTACGATGTTCCAGCTGGTGAAACTGGAATCGTTCAATTTAAAGTGGAACTTGTGTATCAAGGTACTCAAACGGTATATCCAGTATCACGATTCTCTGCCACATTCAATGATATTGATGGAGTAAATGCAAATGAGACTATAATACTCTCAAATCCTGGGATTTATGTAGTTGATGAAGCAACTCAATTAGATATTAACACTACAGTGGCTGGAGTTGAATTTAAAGGCCCTGAAATTACGTATCCTGGAGTTGATTTAAGAAATGATATCGCTGTATATGCAGCTTATTTCCGCACATCAGAATTCAATTTTACAGCATCTGCTACTAATACGACGATGACTGGTAATAACAATTTTTTGTCAATTGATTTCAACGTTTGTTCTGTATCTCGCTTTGCAACAGGTGGTAATGATTATGATTACGTGGTTACTGATGGTATTGATTCAGATGGCGATGGCTTTACTGATGAGACAGATATCGATTCAGATAATGATGGTATTCCTGATAATGTTGAAGCACAAGTTACTGATCCTGCTGGATATATAGCTCCTGCTGGAGGTGACTCAGATATGGATGGATTACTAGATGTTTATGAAGGTGCTGGTGATGATGGTTTAACTCCATTAGATTCTGACAGCGACTTTACACCAGACTATTTAGATTTGAACTCAGATAATGAAGGTGCAAATGATGGTATTGAAGCCGGATATGCATCAGCTGCAACTAATACAGACATAGATGGTGATGGTTTATTAGATGCTTATGATGATAATAATGTAGCATTTGACTCAAATGATGATTTAGATACAGGAGCTTCGACATTACCAAACCTTCAAAATTCTTTGACTCCAGAAGTGGACTTTAGAGATGCTACTAAGGATTTTGATATGGATGGTATTCCAGACAGCGTTGATGAAGATGATGATAACGACGGAATTACTGATGTTGAAGAGAATATGTATTGTCAAGATGCATCTACAAATAATTTCTTATTCAGAGAGACATTTGGAGTAGGCGCTAGATCATCTAGTACATTTGTACCTACTACAGGAATTGGAGCTTATACTTATGAAGATGGTACTGGTAGTGCTGGGCCAACTACCCAGATTCAAGATACCGAGTATGCAATAATAGATCCCCAAAACTTACAAACTACTAGAGATGGCGGTTGGTGGAATAACGTAGATCCAGATCACACTTCTGGAGACACTGGTGGAAAGGTTTTGTTAGTAAACGCAAGTTTTGATCCTGGAACTTTTTATCAAAGAACACTCACGGGCTTAACAATAGGCGACAGATATGAATTCACTGGTTGGGCCAGAGATGGACGTAATAGCGCTGCACCTATTCCAGTGAATGTAACATTTATCATAGAGAACACTGCAGGTGTTCAATATGAAAGTAAGAGTACAGGAAATATAGCATTAGTCGATGGCTGGGTACAAACGACTATTACATTTACTGCTCAAGAAACCGATTTGGTGTTTCGATTGGTTAATAATTCACCAGGAGGATTTGGTAACGATTTATATATTGATGACATAAGTGTAGCTACATTTACTGGTTGTGACTTTGATGGTGATGGCGTGCCTAACCAATTTGACTTAGATAGTGATAATGACGGGATCTTCGATATCGTTGAGAATGGTAATGCAGCTTTAGATTCAGATGGAAATGGTCGTAATGATGATACGGTAGGACCTAATGGAATTCCTGATTCTTCTGAAGATGGAGGCGTTGATGGTAACGGGATTGCAGCAAATGCATTAAATTCTGATTCTAATCCTGATGATAATCCAAATCCTTATGACATTGATGCTGATGATGATGGGATTCCTGATAATGTGGAGGCTCAATCAACAGCTGGTTATATAGCTCCTCTTAATAATGGTGTCTTAACATCTGCAGATGTAAACTCAAATGGTGTTGTTATTTTATATCCTAATGGATTAAATCCTATTAATACAGATGGCGCTTTCGCTAATGGTAGCGATACGATTCCTGATTATCTCGATACTGACTCTGATGGCGATGGACTTTCTGATACTCAAGAATCTGGAGTAGGTGGTTTTTCAGGAACTGATGCTGACGGTGATGGACTGGATGATGCTTTTGATCAAAACAATACCTCATTTGACGTAAATGATGATCAAGAGGCAGGGGCAGCAAGTACTAATAATGATGATGTGCCTGGAACTCCTGAGGTTGATTTTAGAGAAATTCAGGACACAGACATGGACGGAGTTCCAGATAATGCAGACCTTGATAATGATAATGATGGTATTCCAGATGCAGATGAATGTTCTGGTGGTAATACGTTGCCTGGATTAATTGGTAATTACAGCCATAATAACTCTGCAAGCGCAACACAATTAACTGAGGCTAACCCAGATGGAGCAGATGGATTCTATATTCTTTCAAACGATGGTCAATCTTTTGGACCTGGTGTTTCAGCAATAGCAGCTTCTGCCTACGGTTTAAGTACTGCGGCACAATTAAACGGTGCAGATCAAACAACTCTGGCAGGTGCAATGACTGATGGCGATTATGCACAATGGGACTTTACAACAGGTGCATTTACAGATGTGACTACTTTAAACTCTTTTGGATATTCTCATTGGAGACAGTCTGATAATACAACTGCAATTGCTGGAAATTTCAACTACACAATGATGATTTCTGCAGACAATTTTGCGACACCAGGAATTGTTGTAGTTTCTGAAAGAGAATATGGTGATGAAACAGATCCAAATACTACGATAGTTGCAAACCCTAATTTCGGGATTAGACTAGCAGTAATGAACACGCAACCTCTTACGACTCCATTTTCATTAGATCCTAATTCAACGTATTCTATTAGACTATATGTTTATGGTGATAGTGATGCAAATGGTGAGATAATAATTGATGACAATAGAGTAACAGTTACTGCATGTGATTTTGATGGTGATGGTATTCCTAACCGTTTTGATCTTGATAGTGATAACGATGGTATTCTTGATGTAGTAGAATCTGGTAATGCAGCACTTGATACTGACGGTGATGGTATGGTTGATGGTCCTCAAGGAAATAACGGATTGCCAGATGCTGTTGAAGACGCACCAGAATCTGGAAATCTAACAAACCCTATTCCTAATACAGATGGAAACGGCGGTCCAGACTTCCTTGATATCGATGCAGATGATGATGGAATTCCTGACAATGTAGAGGCACAAACTACAGCAGGTTATCAAGCACCACTTGGAGCAGATGATGATAATGATGGAATTGATAATCAATATGATGCAGACTTCACGGGAAGTACTCCTATTACTCCAGTAAATACAGATGGTACTCTTGTAACTGGTAATGACACCATACCTGATTACCTTGATACTGATTCTGACGGTGATGGTCTTACTGACACGGTAGAATCAGGCGTTGGATTTTTTGTAGGTTCAGATACTGATGGTGATGGTCTTGATGATGGATTTGATCAGGATAACATGAATTACGATGTTAATGATGATCAAGATAATGGGGCAAGTGATACTAATGAAACAGATCTGGATACACCAGATGTCGATTTCAGGTCTATTCAAGACTATGATAATGATGGGATCCCTGACAGTTTAGATGTAGATAACGATAATGATGGTATTTTAGATACAGAGGAATTAGATCTTTCAGCTTGCGCACCTAATCAATACATAATTGAAGACTATTTAGGAACAGCTGGACCTTATACAGATACAATAAATGGTGAACTAAACGTTAATGGAACAATTGTTACAACGACAGTAACTGTAACACCTACTCCTGGACAATTGGCTGAACAGATGCCATTATTTCAAGGAGGAAATACTTTTAATACATTTACTGATGCTAATGGCGCTAGTGGTATAGGTTTTAGACCTTCAGTTCAAGCTACCATAATAAATCAAACCTTTAGTACTCCGGTTATTAACCCTATATTGGTGCTAACATCTTTAGGTGGCTCTGGAAATGTTCGTACAGTATCTTTTTCTGATCCTTTTATTCTTATAGATAGTTATGATGATATGGTTTCAACTCCTGGCTCTACACTAGTCGTAACGGGAAACACTGTAGCGGGAGACGAAGATGGAGTTGTGATACAATTTTTAGGTACGTTTAC
The DNA here is from genome assembly GCF_051251825.1 of Nonlabens sp. GTDB lineage: Bacteria > Bacteroidota > Bacteroidia > Flavobacteriales > Flavobacteriaceae > Nonlabens. Next base: position 15,281 of record NZ_JBPOGG010000018.1, read on the forward strand.
AAGTATATCCTATTCAACGAATACGAATGGGACTTCATCAATAGCGGAAAGGTTTGACCAGGTATGGTTTATTCCTAATCCATCCTGTATCGACGTAGATGGTGATGGTATCCCAAATAATCTTGACTTAGACTCAGACAACGACGGTATTACAGATGTAGTAGAGTCAGGAAATGAAGCACTAGATGTTGATATGGACGGTAGAGCAGATGGTGGAGTAGGATCCAATGGTCGTCCAGACACAACTGAGAGCAATACAGATGGTGGAGCTGATACAACGCCAAATCCAAATAGTGATTCTGATAACTTACCTAATTTCTTAGATATAGATTCAGATAACGACGGAATCGTTGATAACAATGAAGCTCAAGGAACCTTTACTTATATCCCACCTACTGGCAATGATTCAGACGGTGATGGAATAGATGATTCTTATGATCCATTACATGATGGACCGCTTTCAACTACGAATCCTGATCCTGGAGCTGGAACTTATATAATACCAGTTAATACTGACGGTTCAGCACCTACAGGAGCAGACGCTACTCCAGATTATATTGATTTAGATTCAGACGGTGATGGTGAAAGTGATAATATTGAAGCTTATGATACAGATGGTCCAGGTGATGGTGTACCTAATATAGTAGCTTCTGGAAACGATAGTGATAATGATGGACTTGATGATGCTTATGACACAGATGGGACTGGAACTGTAAATGTAAGCGGTCCTACTGATGGTGGAGAAATTCCTAGAGGTTACCCAGATACTGATATGGTTGGTGGTGAACCTAACTGGAGAGATAATGAAGAACCATTAGATACTGATGGTGATGGAGTGCTTGACTCAGTAGATTTAGATGATGATAATGATGGTATTCCAGATGTAGATGAAGGATTTGTAGATGCTGAATGTAGAAATGGTGTTTTTCAAGTGATTGCAAACCAATTATTCGTTCTCAACGAAACAAATGGTAATTATGATGCTATCGGGCCTATTCAAAATTTAGTTTATAATGGTTTAGCTTACAGTCAAGTTGAAGATCAGTTCTACGGTTATGTTCGTAATAATGGATCCGGTTCTACAGATTCTTCTGGAGACTCAGTAACTAGAGGAGACGTAATTACTATTAATGCATTTAATGGAGAAACAAATAAAATTGGTAATGTAGGTTCTACTTTTAATGCGGCTGCAGGGTTTATTGTTGGAGATATTTATTATTTATCTGACCTTAGAGATCTTATTGCTTATAACATTACTACAGGAGTAACTACAACTATTTATGATGATGCAACATCTGGAAGATTCTTTCCTAGAGATTTCGTAATTCTCAATGATGTAGCTTATGGGGTGCATGCAAATTTATTATATAAAATAGATATTTCGCTTGCGACACCTACGATGACTACCACACCGCTTCCAGCTGCTACTATTCCAGTTTCAGTGAATACACCAGTTGATGCTTATGGTGCAGGGTTTTTATTTAGATACGATGACTTTTTCGTCTCTAACAATGCAGGTGGACTTTATCAAATAGTTGATTTTACAACAAATGCGCCTTCGCTTAAATTTGTTTTCAACACTGTTGCTACTTCAAATAATGATGGGGCTTCTTGTAACTCAGGTAATATTTTAATTCCTGATACAGATGGCGATGGTATTTTTGATCACCTAGATTTAGATGCAGATGGTGATGGAATCCCTGATATCGTTGAAGCAGGTGGGATTGATGCAGATAATGATGGTGAAGTGGATTACCCAGTTGCTGGAGATCCTAGTTCAATGACTGATGCAGATGGCGATGGACTTTCTGATGATCCTGTTGTAGATACTACTGGTGATGGAATTGCAGATACTCCTGCAGACACTGATACAAGTATGAGTGTGCCTGGAACTAATTTACCTATTACAAATAGCGATACGGATGATAGACCTAACCATTTAGATATCGATTCTGATGATGATGGTATCGTTGATAATGTTGAGGCTCAGGCTACCGGAGATTTCAGTCCACCTTCAGGTAATGATGCTGATATGGATGGTATTGATGATGCATATGATTCTGATGATAGGACTCAAGTCGGTTTAGGATTTGGACCAGGAGATTCAGTTGTGCCAGTAAATACAGATAATGCAGATAATCCAGATTACTTGGACCTTGATTCTGATAATGATGGTGAAAGTGATAATATTGAAGCTTATGATACTGATGATGATGGGATTGCAGACACTGTAGTAACTACTCCTACTGATCTTGATAATGACGGTCTTGATGATGCGTTTGATAATGATACTGCAGATAATGATGCCACAAATGGTGGTGACCGTCCAGATGATGCAACTTTCCCTGACACAGACTTGGTTGGTGGCGAGCAAAACTGGAGAGAATTTGAGAAAATTACATTGCAAAAAACATCTCAGTATGTAGATGCAAACGGTAATGGAACTATTGATGTAGGTGATACTATTTTATATTCTTTCAGTGTACAAAATGAAGGTTTATCAGATATGGCGGTAACAATTGCAGACATACTGCCAGGTGTTGTCGTAACACCAGCAACTGCGGTTAATGTTCCTGCTGGAACTACAGACACGACTTCATTCACAGCAACTTATGCAATTACCGCTGCAGACGTTACTGCTGCACAAGTAGTGAATTCTGCTACAGCAACAGGTACTGGAAATGGAGTGACTACAAGTGATGTTTCTGATGATCCTACAGATGCTGATGTTACAGATCCTGATAATGATGGAGATCCAGATGGTCCTACCGTTACAGACTTGAGACAACCAGATATCTCAGTTGAGAAAATTGTAAACGCAGCACCTGGTGACTACGATGATTTAGATGCTAATGGAATCGTTAGTGCAGGTGATAGAATTAACTATACTATCTCTGTTTCAAATACAGGAAATGTTGACTTAACAGGTATTACGCTTACTGATGTTAATGCAACACTTGTAAACGCTGGGCCTTTTGATCTAGCGGTGACTGATCCAGCCTTTACAACAGCGGCTACGCACATATTGACTCAGGCTGAGGTTGATTCAGGTTCTTATGAAAACCAAGCAGTTGCTAATTTTGATGATCCATTGAATCCAGGAACGCCTATCACGGTTGATTCTGATGATCCAGGAACACCACAACCAGAAGATCCTACGGTATTCACAATTACTCCACAGAGTAGTATAGAAATCACTAAAGTAGATACCTATAATGATGTAGCTCCTACTGGATTAAACGCTGGTGACACGATTACTTATGTATTCACGGTTACAAATACAGGTAACGTTACTATTAATGATATTAAAGTAACAGACCCTAAGGTTACTGTTTCTGGTGGACCTATCAGCTTGGCTGGTGGTGCTTCTGACAGTGCAACCTTTACAGCTACTTATACAGTAACACAAGATGATATCAATGCAGGTGAATTTGAGAACCAGGCATTAGCAGACGGTATTGATGTAAATGCAAACCGTGTGACTGATGATTCTGATGATCCAGATAATCCTAATAGTGATGACGATCCTACTGTAACTACGTTTACTACAGTTAGTGATATCGCTTTCGCGAAAGCGGATACATTCAACGATATCAATAGTAACGGCTTTGCTGATGCAGGAGAGACTATTACTTATAGTTTTACAGTAGAAAACACAGGAAATACGACCTTAACATTAGTTACCGTAAATGATCCAATGGTTACTGTAACTGGTGGTCCACTGACCTTGCAACCAGGAGAGACTAATTCAACGGCTTTCTCTGCTACATATATTCTTACTCAAGCAGATGTTGACGCAGGTGAAGTAACTAACCAAGCAACCGTAACGGCAAATGATCCTATGGGACCTATTACGCCGCAGTTATCTGATGATCCAGATGATCCTACTACTCCAGATAGTGATCCTACGGATACTCCATTAACTACTAATGATGCTTTCACGGTAACTAAAGTTGATTTACCAGCAGCAGATGGATCTTACGATTCAACTACTGATGTGATCACTTATACCATAACGGTGACTAACACAGGTGGAACTACCTTAAATAATGTAGTAGTAACTGATGTGAATGCAGACTCTATAACACCAGCAGTTACAAATGGTTTAGCGCCAGGTGCTAGTTTTGACTTTACAGCAACACATAATGTTACTCAAACTGACCTTAATGCAGGTGAAGTAACTAACAGTGCAACAGTAAATGCGCAGGCTGGTCCTTTAGGAACACCTAGAACATTAGATCCAGTAGATTCTGATGATCCAGACAATCCAGCAGATGTGGATGGTCCAGATGCAGATACTAATCCAGATGATGATACAGTGACTCCACTAGCTCAAAAGCCAGTGATTGAATTAACAAAGTCATCAGTGATTAATTTAGGAGCAGATGCTGTTCTTAATGCTGGAGATACTATCGATTATACATTTGTGGTAACTAACACTGGTAACGTAGATGTTACAGGAACTACTATTACAGATGCTACTATCGGAATTGATGGAACTATCGTTCCTGCTCTAGTAGTAACGCCTAATCCATTGACACCAGCAGCACCTAATAATACAGGCACGGTTACTTATACATATACCATCACACAGGCTGATATAGATAATGGTTCTATTATCAACACAGCGACCGCTACAGGTACTGATCCAGATGGTAATAATGTAATGGATGATTCTGATGATCCTAACACAACTACTAATAATGATCCAACAACAACGCCATTACCTTCAACTGATAGTTTTACGGTAACAAAAACGGCAAGTGCTGGACCATTTAGTGCAGTAGGTGATGTGATAACTTATACGATAACTGTTGAGAATACAGGAACAAGTACGTTATCAAACTTAACGATAAGTGACCCAATCGCAGATGCTGGAAGTATTTCTCCATCTACAATTGCTAGTATTGCTCCTGGAACTGCAAATGCAGTGACAGTTACTGCAACACATACACTTACTCAAGCAGATATAGATGCAGGTGAAGTAGTAAATCAAGCTACAGTAACGGCTCAAAATCCTTCTGGAACTCCAGTAGGACCAGTGAAATCTGATGATCCGGTTCCAGGTGGAACAGAAGATCCTACGGTAACTCCTATCACTCAAACTGATAGTCTAACTATAACTAAAACAGATACGTTCAACGATGAAAACGGTAACGGTACAGCAGATGCTAACGAGACGATTACTTATAACTTCAGAATTGAAAATGACGGTAACACAACTATTACTGATATAGATGTTACAGAACAAGCTGGCGTAACAGTAGTAGGAGGAACTATTGATTTAGATCCTAGTGAAGTGAACACAACGGCATTTGTAGGGACCTATGTAATTTCTCAAACAGATATTGATAGTGGATCATTCAGCAACCAAGCAACGGTTTCTGGAACTCCACCTAATGGAACACCATTAACACCTATCGTATCTGATGATCCAGACACGCCTACAGGTGATGATCCTACAATCACTCCACTTAACGGAGCTCCTAGTTTCACATTAGAGAAAATAGGTTCTTGGGTGGATACAAACGGAGATGGTATTTCTGAAGCTGGTGAAACGATCAACTACGTGTTTAATGTTATCAATACAGGAAATACGACACTTACTAATATAGTTGTAACTGATCCATTACCAGGAGTTGTTGTAACAGGAACAATAGCGTCACTTGCTCCAGGTGCTAGTGATAATTCTATTACTGGTGTATATACTTTATTACAATCTGATGTAGATTCTGGTGAAGTAATCAACAGAGCAACTGGTACTGCAGATGGTGGAACAACAGATATGTCTGATGATCCAACTACTGTTGTAGCTGAAGATCCTACAACTACGCCATTAGTAAGAGATCCAGATATTTCTTTAGGGAAAGTAGGAACATTTAATGATGAAAACGGAGATGGTATTCCTCAAGCAGGAGAAACAATTTCTTACCAGTTCATCGTAGTGAATACTGGTAATACGACTTTAACTAATGTTTCAGTTTCTGATCCATTAATAACAGTGGTAGGTGGACCTATACCGACATTAGCTCCTCTAGCAACTGATAACACGACATTCACTGGTACTTATGTAGTTCTTCAGTCTGATATCGATAATGGACAGTTAACAAATACGGCAACTGTTTCAGGAACAGATAATGATGGTAATGTTGTGACTAACGTAAGTGACTTTTCTGATGATCCTTCTAACCCTGTAAATACAGATTTAGATAATGATGGTGATCCAGATGATCCTACAGTAACACCACTTGCTCCAGCTCCATCAATTGAATTGACTAAAACTGGTACATTCAACGATGATGGCGATGGAATTGCTGAGGTAGGAGAAACTATTACTTATGTGTTTGAAGTAACAAATACTGGTAACGTTTCATTAAGTAATGTAGTAATTAACGATCCATTAGTTAATGTATCTGGTGGACCGATAACACTTGCTCCAAATGGTGTAGATAATACGTCATTTACAGCAACTTACGTAATAACTCAAGCTGATATAAACAATGGTTCATTTGAGAATCAAGCTACAGTAAGAGGTAATGATCCTAATGGAACGGTGACCACAGATACATCTGATGATCCAACTCCTGGAACACCAGATAATGATAATAATGCTGATGGTGAGCCAGATGATCCTACGGTAACAGCACTACCTGCAAACTCTGCTTTTGAAGTTACTAAAGTGGCAACACTTAATGATGACGTCATTGCAAATGGAGTGGCAGATGCTGGTGAAACTATTGACTATGTAATTACTGTAACAAATACTGGTAATCAAACGATCAGTAATGTAACGGTTACAGATCCATTAATTCCTACACCAGGTTCAATAACATTGAATCCTAACACTAGTGATAATACCACTTTTGTAGCGACTTATACTATTACACAAGCTGATATTGATGCAGGTCAAGTGCAAAATCAAGCAACAGCTAATGGTAATGACCCAAGTGGAAATCCTTTAACGCCAGAACCATCTGACGATCCATCAACTCCTGCAGATGATGATCCTACGGTAACGCCGTTGACACCTAACTCTTCAGTTGAAATTACGAAGCAAAGTACTTTCAATGATGAAAACGGAGACGGATTTGCACAAGTGAATGAGACTATTTCTTATGTATTTGTAGTAACTAATACTGGAAATACAACATTAACTGGAGTAACCGTTAGTGATCCTATAGTTCCTGTTGCAGGTGGTCCTATTGCAACTTTAGCACCTGGTGCTTCAGACATGACGACTTTCACAGCAACTTATTCATTAGTACAAGCAGATATTGATTTAGGAACTGTGACAAACACAGCAACAGTTGATGCTACTGCACCAGATGGTCCAGTAACTGACACTTCTGATGATCCAACTACGATAACGCCTGATGATCCTACGATAACTAACTTAGGTCCATTAGATAATAGTGTAACGATAACTAAAGCGGCGAGCGCTGGTCCATTTACAGCTGTAAATGATGTTATTACTTATACAATGATTGTAACTAATACTGGTTCTACAACATTGACTAACGTAATGGTGACTGATGCAAATGCTGACGCTGGTTCAATTACTCCTGCCACCGTAGCATCTATAGATCCTGGTATGACGGCAACGGTAACAGCTACGCATACAGTAACTCAGGCAGATATTGATGCAGGAACTGTAACTAATCAAGCAGTTGTTACAGCGAATACTCCAGATGGAATGACCGTAACAGATGATTCTGATGATCCAACAGCTGGAACACCAGATGTTGATAATAATAACGATGGTGAACCAGATGATCCAACGGTAACTCCTATTGATCAAACAGATGAGATCACTGTAGTTAAAGTGGCAAGAGCTGGTACGTTTACAGCTGTTGGTGATGTGATAACTTATGATATCACAGTAACTAACTCTGGAACAACGACTCTTACAGGTGTAAATATTACTGATGCAAATGCTGACGCTGGTTCAATTACTCCAGCTACAATTGCAACAATGAATCCTGGAGATGTTGTAAATGCTACTGCTACGCACACAGTAACACAGACAGATATTGATGCTGGTGTTGTTACTAACCAAGCAGATGCTACAGGAAAAGATCCTGACGGTAACAATGTAACAGATCAATCTGATGATCCAGCTGATCCTACTAGTGATAATGACCCAACAAATACTACTATAACTCAAACATCAAGTTATACAGTTTCTAAAACAGACGCTCTAGCAACTGATGGTGCTTATGATACCGTTGGAGAAGTTATTACTTATACAATAACAGTTACAAATACTGGTAACACTACATTAAGCGGTCTAGCAATAACAGATCCTAATGCAGACTCAGTGAATCCTAGTAGTATAACAACTCTTGCGGCTGGTGATTCTGTAGATGTTACAGCAACTCATGCAATTACGTTAGCTGACTTAAATGCTGAACAAGTAAGCAATCAAGCTACAGTAAATGCAAACGATCCTGATGGTAATCCTGCTGGTCCAGTTGTTTCTGATGATCCAGATGACGCAACGACTCCAGATATGGACCCAACGATCACACCGTTAGTTCCTAATGCAGAAATTGTACTTACTAAAACCGGTACTTTCCAAGATCAAAATGGTGATGGAATTGCTCAAGTAGGAGAAACAATTGTTTATGCCTTTGAGGTGACCAATACAGGAAACCAAACGGTTACAGGTATCATGATTTCAGATCCTTTGCCAGGCATTGTGCTTTCAGGTGGACCTATCGATCTTGATCCAGGTCAGTCTGATTCAGTAACCTTTACTGCTGTTTATTCACTTTTACAAAGTGATATAAATAATGGTGATGTAACTAATCTTGCGACAGCTCAAGGAAATGATCCTAATGGTGATCCAGTAAGTGATACATCTGATGATCCGACGACAACAACTCCAGATGATGCAACTACGACTACTTTAGGTGTAGATCCTATGATCTCACTTACTAAAGTAGGAGTGTTCAACGATGAGAATAATGATGGCGTTGCTCAGGTAAATGAAACAATCACTTATACATTTACGGTAAGAAATACAGGAAATGTAACAGTGAGTAACATTGCAGTAACAGATGCTCTAGTAGCTGTTCCAGCAACGACTATAACATTGACTCCAGGTCAGGTTGATAACACAACATTTGTTGCAACTTTAACCTTGACTCAAGCGCAGGTTAACTCTGGCTCAATTGTGAATACAGCAACTGGAACAGGTCAAGATCCTAATAACAATCCTGTTACAGATCGTTCAGATGATCCTAATAATCCAGCAAATGATGATCCAGATAATGATGGTGATCCAGATGATGATACGGTAACTCTATTACCAGCTGACCCATCGATTACTTTAATTAAGGAAGCAACGTTCAATGACACAAATAATGATGGAATTGCACAGGTTGGTGAAACGATTAGTTATGTATTTACAGTTACTAATAATGGTAATCAGACATTAACTAATGTATTCATCAGTGATCCAGGAGTTGGAATCATGGGTGCTCCAGTAACACTAGAGCCAGGTGATGTAGATAACACAACATTCACAGCAACTTACACGGTTTCACAGGCCGACGTTGATGCAGGTGAATTTAGTAATCAAGCGACAGCTACTGGTTTTGATCCTAACGGAACGCCAGTTACTGATAAGTCAGATGACCCAACGGACACAGCGAATGATGATCCTAATAATGACGGTGACCCAGATGATCCTACAGTAACTGTTCTAGCTCCACAAAGTGATATTACTATTACTAAGGAACAACAACCAGGTACGTATAATGCGTTGAACCAAGTTATTACTTATAATTTAGTAGTAACTAACACTGGTAACACGACACTTACTAACGTTTCGGTAACAGATGCTAATGCTGATGCGGGAAGTATTACTCCAGCAACAATTGCAAGCATTGCACCAGGCGCTAGTGTTAATGTTTCTGCAACCCATACAATTTCTCAAGCAGATCTTGATTTAGGTTCAGTAACTAACACAGCAGTGGTAACGGGAACTGATCCTAATGGAACAGTGGTAACAGATGATTCTGATGATCCTAACAACCCTACAAATGCTGATCCAAATGGAGATAATGATCCAGATGATCCTACGGTAACACCTATTGATCAGAATGCTGAAATTGATATTACCAAAGCAGCAACGCCTGGTACATTCAATACAGTCGGTCAAGTGATTACTTATACAATAGTGATTACAAATACAGGAAATGTAACAGCTTCAAACGTAGTTGTGACTGATGCAAATGCAGACACGTTATCACCTTCGTTCTTTGCAAGTGTGCTTCCAGGAGCTGCAAATGCGGTAACAGCAACAGCTACACACGTAGTTACACAGGCTGATTTAGATGCAGGAAGTGTGGTTAATACCGCTTTCGCGAAAGCGGACGATCCACAAGGCGATCCTATTGGACCTATCGGGTCTGATGATCCTAATACTCCTCAAGTTGATGATCCGACTGTAGTACCTATGGACATTACAACGTCTTACACGGTAACTAAAGTAGATAGAGCTGCTGTAGATGGTGCTTATGATACAGTAGGTGAAGTAATCACTTATGATATCACTATTACTAATACTGGTAATACAACGATCAGCAACATAGTAGTTACAGATTCAAATGCAGATTCTATTACACCGGCTACAATTGCTAGTCTTGGTGCTGGAATGAGCACGGTTGCAGTTGCAACTCATGCAATTACACAAGCAGATCTTGATGCTGGTTCAGTAGATAATCAAGCTAGTGTAAGTGGAGATGATCCTAATGGTGATCCAGCTGGTCCTATTGTTTCTGATGATCCAGATACTGGTACTCCAGATGATGCAACTAATACACCATTAGTTCCTACAGGAGATATCTCGATTACTAAAGCTCAAAATGCACCAGCAGATGGTTCTTATGATACAGTAGGAGAACAAATCTCTTATACTATTGTAGTTACTAACACCGGTAACGTTACATTAACTAATGTGGCAATTACTGATGTAAACGCAAGCAGTGTAACACCTTCAAGTGTTGCAACTCTAGCGCCAGGAGCAACAGTGACAGCTACAGCGGTTCACATTATCACTCAAGCAGATATTGACGCTGGAATGGTGACAAATGTGGCGGTAGCAACGGGTGAAGATCCTAATGGAACAATAGTAACAGATAATTCTGATGATCCTGATAATCCTACAAATGACGATCCTAACAATGATAACGATCCAGATGACCCAACAGTAACTATAATCGATCAAACAGATGAGTTTGATATTGAGAAAGTTACAACAGGTGGCGATGGCTCTTATGACACCGTTGGTGAATCAATTGATTATTTAATCACGGTAACTAATACTGGTAACACGGTATTAACTAACATCAACATTACTGACGCAAATGCAACTATCACAGGTGGAAACCCAATTGCGGTTCTTAATCCAGGAATGAGTGCGGTAGTAACAGCTTCTCATATTATAGATCAAGCAGATCTTAATAATGGAAGCGTGTTAAACGTAGCAATCGGTACAGGTGAAGATCCTCAAGGTAATCCAGTAGGTCCAGTAGCTTCTGATGATCCTAACACTCCAGCCGATGATGATCCTACGATTACTCCGCTAGATGAAACACCTAGTTTTGATATTACTAAAGCAGTTACAAGTACTGGTCCTTATGATACAGTAGGTCAACAAGTGACTTATGATATTGTAGTAACTAATACAAGTAACGTAACGCTGACTAATGTTGTAATTGGTGATGCAAATGCTGACTCAGTAACACCTTCAACTATAACTAGTTTAGATCCAGGTGTTGCAAATGCAGTAACGGTTGTTGCTGTTCACACGATTACTCAAGCTGATCTTGATGCAGGAACGGTAGTTAATATCGCAACTGTTTCTGGTGAAACTCCAAGCGGTGTGAGGATTGAAGAAGACTCTGATGATCCTAATAACCCGGCAGATGTTGATCCAGATAATGATAATGATCCAGATGATCCTACAGTAATTAATACTGTTACAGATCCAAGTGTACTAATCACTAAGGCAGCAGACGCACCGGCAGATGGAAGTTATGACACGGTAGGAGAGCAAATCACTTATACTATTGTAGTGACTAATGATGGAAACGTAACCTTAACTAATGTAGTTGTAACAGATCCAGGCGCAGATGCCGGATCGATTACACCAGCAACGATTGCAACTCTTGCTCCAGGAGCATCAGTTACAGTAACAGCTGCGCATACATTAACACAAGGCGATGTAGATGCAGGCATGTTTACAAACGTAGCGACTGTAACAGGAAATGATCCTAATGGAGTTCCAACGACAGATGAGTCAGATGATCCTAACAATCCACTTGATGCACCAGATGCAGATGGTGATCCAGGAGATCCAACAGTAACCGTAATAGATCAAACAGATTCATTTACGATTACTAAGGCTGATAATCCAGCTGCAGATGGAGCTTATGATACGGTAGGAGAAGTAATTACATATACTATAGTTGTAACTAACACAGGAACAACAACATTAGATAATGTAGTAGTATCTGATCCAACGGCAGACACTATTACTCCAAGTAACATCGGAACGATGGCACCAGGAGCAGTAGTAACGGTAACAGCAACGCACAACATTACGCAAGCTGATATCGACCTAGGAACTGTAACAAACGTAGCAACTATAGACGGTGATGATCCACAAGGGAATCCATTAACTCCAGTAGTTTCTGATGATCCAGATACACCAGCGAGTGATGATCCTACGATTACACCAATAGTAATGACTCCAGACATCAGCATCACTAAGTTAAGTGAAGCAGCTGCAGATGGAAGTTATGACACGGTAGGAGAGTTGATTACTTATGTACTTGTTGTAACAAACAATGGTAATACAACCTTGAATAATGTAAACGTTACAGATCCAAACGGAACCATAACGAGTGCTTTACCTATCGCAACATTAGCGCCAGGCGCAAGTGTTACTTTAGCTGCAGAGCATGCGATTACTCAAGCAGACTTAAATGCAGGTCAAGTAATCAATACAGCAACAGCAACTGGAGAAGATACTTTAGGTAATGAAATAGCAACTGATGATTCAGATGATCCAACAAACCCAGCAGATGTAGATCCTGATGGCGATATGGATCCAGATGATCCAACAGTAACGATGTTAGATGAAGATCCAAGTTTTGCCTTTACAAAAGCAATCACATCATCTGCACCTTATGCATTGAATGGAGTTATTACTTATGATATCGTAGTTACTAATACAGGAAACGTAACGATAAGTGGAGTAACAATTACAGATCCTAATGCAACGATTGTGAACGGATTACCAGTTCCTGATCTTGTGCCAGGAGCAATGCACACGGTACAAGCGGAGCATGTAGTTACACAAGCAGACTTAGATGCAGGAGTTGTAGATAACCAAGCATCAGTAACAGGAACAACGCCAGGTGGAGAAACTGTTGATGAGACATCAGATGATCCAGATAACATGCTAGATAATGATCCAGATGGTGATGGTGATCCTGATGATGTTACATCACAGCCATTAGCTCAAGATCCAACGATTTTGATTACTAAGGCAGCAGACGCACCAGCAGATGGAAGTTATGACACGGTAGGTGAGCAAATTACTTATACTATTGTAGTGACTAATGATGGAAACGTAACCTTAACTAATGTAGTTGTAACAGATCCAGGCGCAGATGCCGGATCGATTACACCAGCAACGATTGCAACTCTTGCTCCAGGAGCATCAGTTACAGTAACAGCTGCGCATACATTAACACAAGGCGATGTAGATGCAGGCATGTTTACAAACGTAGCGACTGTAACAGGAAATGATCCTAATGGAGTTCCAACGACAGATGAGTCAGATGATCCTAACAATCCACTTGATGCACCAGATGCAGATGGTGATCCAGGAGATCCAACGGTAACAGTAGTAGATCAAACTTCTAGTTTGGATATAACTAAAACTGATCAAGCACCGCTTGATGGTTCTTATGATACAGTTGGAGAAGTGATTAATTATACTATTGAAGTAACTAATACAGGTAATACCACAATTACAAACGTGGTAATTACTGATCCTAATGCAAATACTGTTACACCATCAACGGTTGCTAGTATTGCTCCAGGAGCTACGGTTACTGCTATTGCTACTCACGTTATTACTCAAGCAGATTTAGATACTGGTAGTGTAACGAATACAGCAAGTGTAGTAGGAGACGATCCACAAGGTAATCCTCTAGTGCCTGTTGATTCTGATGATCCAGATACAACAACTCCAGATGATCCTACTATTACAGACCTTGATACTCTTGCGGATATTACAATGACTAAAGCCGCTGATCCAGCAGCTGATGGAATGTATGATTCATTAGGTGAGATTATTACTTATACTCTGAGAGTAACTAACGTTGGAAATGTAACCTTGACTAATGTTGTGGTAACAGATCCTAATGCAACAATAACTGGTGGTTTACCTATTGCCCAATTAAATCCAGGACAAACAGTTATAGTTACAGCAGAGCATATTATAACTCAAGCAGATCTTGATGCTGGTGAAGTATTGAATTCAGCAAGTGTTATTTCTGATGATCCTCAAGGTAACCCAATAGTTGATGATTCTGATGATCCTAATAATCCAGCAGATGTTGATCCTGATGGTGACGGTGATCCAGATGATATAACTCAAACTGTATTGATGGGACCTGTTGAGTTTACTGTGGAAAAAGCAGCCTTAACCGCTAGTTTTGATGAAGTAGGTGATGTGATTACTTATGAAATCACAGTGACTAATACTGGTCAGTTAACGATATCTAACTTGGTTGTTACAGATCCTAATGCTACAATTGTAGGTGGTGGATTAGTTGGGACTCTTGCTCCAGGAGCAGTAGTAACACTAACTGCTCAGCATATTGTCTCGGCAGCAGAGTTGGAAGCTGGATTTGTTGATAATCAAGCTTCAGTAACTGGTGAGAATCCTATGGGAATGCCATTAACGGTAATCTCTGATGATCCTAATGACCCATCAAATGTTGATATTGATATGGATGGAATGCCAGACGATATCACAACTGTTTATAGAGATACTGACGGTGATGGTATTACTGATAACATTGACATCGATGATGACAATGATGGAATACTAGATGTTGTAGAAGGTAATCAAGATACTGACGGAGATGGAATTCCAGATTCTTTAGATCAAGACAGTGATGGTGATGGAATCCCTGATAACATTGAAGGGCAAACTACTGATGGTTACATTAACCCAAGTGGACAAGACCTAGACGGTAATGGTCTGGATGATGCCTATGAGACAGTTCCTGGTGCAGGTAATGGAGTTAATCCATTAGATACTGACAGTGATGGAACTCCAGATTACCTAGACTTAGATTCTGATGGTGATACTATTCCTGATAATACAGAAGCATTTGACTTCAACATGGATGGTGTTCCAGATACGGATCCTTCAGGTCAGGATTCTGATAACGATGGTATTGATGATGCATATGATGCAACACCTGGTGATGCTTATGAGGATCCAAACGGAGATATTATCGTTGACAATCCAGCAGACCCTAGTCAGTTAAATAATACTGATGGTGAAGGTGAACCTAACTATCGTGATGATGATGATGATAATGATGGCGTTGATACTATAGATGAAGATCTTAATAACAATGGTGATCCATCAGATGATGATAGTGATGATGATGGTATTCCAGATTATCTAGATACAGATCCTAGAAGAGTAACGATATGGAATGCAGTAACTCCAGATGGCAATATGCAAAATGACTTCTTCTTCATTGAAGGAATCCAGAACTTTGATAATACCGTGAGTATATTCAATCGTTGGGGTGTTGAAGTCTTTAACGTAGATAATTACAATAATGCTGATCGTAGATTTGAAGGAATATCTAATGGTCGTACAACAATTGATGCAGGAGATAAGTTACCTACTGGAACTTACTATTACATCATTGAGTACAAGGATGATCAAGGAGATGTTCAACAAGTCGCAGGTTACTTATACGTTAGATAATCAATCATAAAAAACTCAGATTTGCAGTATTTTGCTGCAAATCTGATTATTGAAATACAAGAAAAGATGAAGAAACTATTAACTATAATTTTGGTATTCGCTTTCGCGAAAGCGGTAACTGCACAGCAGG